>NZ_CP118269.1:1314505-1971758 GCF_030062155.1 Pantoea sp. Lij88
ACAGCAATAAATAAGCTCAAAGCGCGGGGAACACGGGCAGAGGAGGAAAGCGTCCCGCGCCATGGACGGCGCGGGCCGAGCTGTCAGGGATGACGCTTTTTGCGTCTTTCCGATCTGACCGTGTTCCCTAAGCGGACTCGATCCCACAGCAAATCAAGCCAGACTTGCTCCGCCTCAGTTATAACTCAAGCTCAATCTCGCCTTTGGCTTTGCAGCAGCAGGGCAGGATCTCATCCTGCTGCACAAAGGCCAGCGGCCGCTGTGGATAATGCACTTCGCCTTTCAGCAGCCGCATCCGGCAGGAGCCGCAGTAACCTTCGCGGCACTGAAACTCCACGCAGAGATTATTAGCTTCCAGAAGGGACAGCAGATTGGGGTGATCTTCTGCGCACTCCAGCCGGGCGCCGGAACTGCGCAGAATAACAACGTCGCGGCTCATGATTAAAGCTGGAAGTCGTCGAAGTCGTTAGCGCCTACTTCAGAATCGATCTGACCTACCAGATAGGAGCTCACTTCTACTTCCTGTGGCGCAACCTGCACGTTGTCAGACACCAGCCAGGAGTTGATCCATGGAATCGGGTTAGAGCGAGTCTGGAAGGGCAGATCAAGGCCAACTGCCTGCATACGGATATTGGTGATGTACTCAATGTACTGGCAGAGAATGTCTTTGTTCAGGCCGATCATTGAACCGCCGCTGAACAGATATTCCGCCCACTCTTTCTCCTGCAGTGCCGCCTTCTTAAACAGCTCAAAGCACTCTTCACGGCACTCTGCCGCAATCTCTTTCATCTCCGGATCGTCTTCACCGCTGCGCAGCAGGTTCAGCATGTGCTGAGTGCCGGTCAGGTGCAGCGCTTCATCGCGGGCGATCAGCTTAATGATTTTAGCGTTACCTTCCATCAGTTCACGCTCCGCGAACGCGAATGAACAGGCGAAGCTGACATAGAAGCGGATCGCTTCAAGCGCATTGACGCTCATCAGACAGATATAGAGCTGCTTCTTCAGGGCACGCAGGCTGACGACAACCTCTTTATCGTTGACCTTATGAGTGCCTTCGCCCAGCTGATGCCAGTAGTTGGTCATCTCAATCAGATCGTCGTAATAGCGTGAAATATCCTGGGCACGCGCCAGAATCTGCTCATTGGTGACGATATCGTCAAACACCACCGCAGGATCGTTAACGATATTACGGATGATATGGGTGTAAGAACGGGAGTGAATCGTCTCGGAGAACGCCCAGGTTTCAATCCAGGTTTCCAGCTCAGGAATCGAGATCAGCGGCAGCAGGGCGACGTTCGGGCTACGACCCTGAATTGAATCCAGCAGCGTCTGATACTTCAGGTTGCTGATGAAGATATGCTTTTCGTGATCCGGCAGCGCCTGATAGTCGATACGGTCGCGGGAGACATCAACCTCTTCCGGACGCCAGAAGAAGGAGAGCTGCTTTTCGATCAGCTTTTCAAAAATGTCATATTTTTGCTGGTCGAAGCGCGCCACGTTTACGGACTGACCGAAAAACATCGGCTCTTTCAGCTGATCATTTTTGTTCTGTGAGAAAGTGGAGTAAGCCATAAAAGTTGTCCAAAAGTAGACGAAGCCAGGCCTCGTGAAATGAATGAGGCGGGAGAATCTCCCGCCTGACCATTAGATTTTACAGGCGCCGCTCTCGCAGCCATCATCCTGGATAGAAGGTGCCAGGTCATCCTGCGCATCTTCCGCACCGTCACGGGTGTTCTGATAGTAGAGCGTTTTCACGCCGAACTTGTACGCCGTCAGCAGATCTTTCAGCAGCTGTTTCATCGGCACTTTACCGTTGGCAAAGCGTGACGGATCGTAGTTGGTGTTAGACGAAATCGCCTGGTCGATGAATTTCTGCATCAGACCCACCAGTTGCAGGTAGCCGTCGTTGTTCGGCATTTCCCACAGCAGTTCGTACTGATCTTTCAGACGCTCATACTCCGGCACCACCTGACGCAGGATGCCATCTTTCGATGCTTTGATGCTGATGTGGCCGCGTGGTGGCTCAATGCCGTTGGTGGCGTTGGAGATCTGCGACGAGGTCTCAGACGGCATCAGCGCAGACAGCGTCGAGTTACGCAGGCCGTGCGTTTTAATCTCTTCACGCAGGCTCTCCCAGTCGAGATGCAGCGGTTCGTTGCTGATCGCGTCCAGGTCTTTCTTGTAGGTGTCGATGGGCAGAATGCCCTGCGCATAGGTGGTTTCATTGAACCACGGGCAGGCACCTTGCTCTTTCGCCAGCTCGTTTGAGGCTTTCAGCAGGTAATACTGAATCGCTTCAAAGGTTTTATGGGTCAGGCCGTTGGCGCTGCCATCGGAGTAGCGCACACCATGCTTCGCCAGATAGTAGGCGTAGTTGATCACGCCGATACCCAGGGTACGACGACCCATTGCGCCACGCTGTGCTGCCGGAATCGGGTAATCCTGATAATCGAGCAGGGCATCAAGCGCACGCACCGCCAGGGTAGCCAGCTCTTCCAGATCGCCGAGGCTTTCGATGGCGCCGAGGTTGAACGCAGAGAGCGTACACAGGGCGATCTCACCGTTTTCGTCGTTAACATCTTCCAGCGGTTTGGTCGGCAGGGCGATTTCCAGGCAGAGGTTAGACTGGCGAACCGGCGCGATGCGCGGATCAAACGGGCTGTGAGTGTTGCAGTGATCGACGTTCTGAATGTAGATACGGCCAGTAGAAGCACGTTCCTGCATCATCAGTGAGAAGAGATCGACCGCTTTAACACGCTGCTGGCGGATGCTCTTATCCTGCTCGTATTTGGTGTAGAGGCGCTCAAACTCATCCTGATCGGCGAAGAATGCGTCATACAGGCCAGGCACGTCAGACGGACTGAACAGGGTGATATCTTCGCCTTTCAGCAGGCGCTGATACATCAGCTTGTTGAGCTGTACGCCGTAGTCCATGTGACGCACGCGGTTACCTTCAACACCACGGTTGTTCTTCAGTACCAGCAGGCTTTCGATTTCCAGATGCCACATCGGGTAGAACAGCGTCGCTGCACCGCCGCGCACGCCGCCCTGAGAACAGGACTTCACCGCCGTCTGGAAATGCTTGTAGAACGGGATACAGCCAGTGTGGAACGCTTCCCCGCCGCGAATCGGGCTGCCCAGCGCACGGATACGGCCGGCATTGATGCCGATACCGGCACGCTGAGAGACATATTTCACAATCGCGCTAGAGGTGGCGTTGATGGAGTCCAGGCTGTCGCCGCACTCGATCAGCACACAGGAGCTGAACTGACGCGTTGGCGTACGCACGCCCGACATGATTGGCGTCGGCAGCGAGATTTTGAACGTCGAGATCGCATCATAGAAACGCTTGATGTAATCCATGCGCGTGTCGCGCGGGTAGCCAGAGAACAGGCAGGCCGCGACCAGAATGTAGAGGAACTGCGCGCTCTCGTAGATTTCACCCGAGACGCGGTTCTGCACCAGATATTTGCCTTCCAGCTGCTTCACAGCGGCGTAGGAGAAGTTCATGTCACGCCAGTGGTCGAGGAACTCGTCCATCTGTGCGAACTCTTCCTGGCTGTAATCTTCCAGCAGGTGGCGATCATATTTGCCCATGTCGACCATCTTAACGACCTGGTCATAAAGCTTCGGCGGCTCAAACTGACCGTACGCTTTTTTGCGCAGGTGGAAGATCGCCAGGCGGGCAGCCAGGTACTGATAGTCAGGGGCATCGCGAGAGATGAGGTCTGCTGCGGCCTTGATGATGGTTTCATGAATGTCAGAAGTTCTGATTCCATCATAGAACTGAATATGGGAGCGCAGTTCAACCTGTGAAACTGAGACGTTGTTCAGCCCTTCAGCTGCCCAGTCCAGCACACGGTGAATTTTGTCGAGATCAATGCGCTCCTGGCGGCCATCGCGTTTAGTAACGAGCAGACTCTGGTTCATGTCGCGTATTTACCTTTGCGTGAGTATCCAAAAATTAAAAGAAATCCCGGTTTATACACAGCCTATTCATTGTGAATAATGTGTGGATAAACACTACATCTAGGGGGTGATGTGAAAAGTCATAACTACATGGGGGCATATTTTAGTATTTTACGGCCGCTTAACAAGAGCAAAAAATGATGGCTGGAGGGGTTGTAATTCTTGCGAAATTTCTTAGCCCACGCCTTGTAAGGCCTGGCATCATGTCAACCGGATCACACTTTTTTTTCTTATTATGATCGGGCGCGTGTTTCTTATTCAATCCGCAGGTTTCAGGAAAAAAAGAAGGGCCAAAGGGGGGAAAGCCGCTAGCGGGAGCCGCAACATTGAACGGGCTGACGTAACCCACTGGCAGATATCACAATGCCTGGGAAGCCGTCTCTGTTGTGACCCATCTGGCAGAGAGCGTCTCCGGAAAAGAACGAGCCCGCCCTGAATCAGGCGGGCTGTTTGTTCAGACGGCGCGGTGGGTATGCACCATATAATTCACGTCCGTACCGGGGGCCAGTTTGAAGCGATTAGTCAGCGGATTGTAGTGCAGGCCGATGATGTTACGTTCACGCAGCGTCGTTTCATCGACCCAGCCCAGCAGTTCGGAAGGACGGATAAACTTCTTCACGTCATGGGTGCCGCGCGGCAGCATACGGAGCACATATTCCGCGCCAAAGATCGCCAGCAGCCAGGCTTTGGGATTGCGGTTCAGCGTAGAGAAAAAGACTTCGCCGCCGGGTTTAACCAGTTTCGCACAGGCGTGAATCACCGAGCGGGGATCCGGCACATGCTCCAGCATCTCCATGCAGGTCACCACATCATATTTCCCGGCGTTCTGCTCAGCATGCTCTTCAACGGTCTGCTGCACGTAGTCCAGCGTTACGCCGCTCTCCAGGGCATGCAGGCGCGCCACGGCCAGCGGTTCCGCACCCATATCCAGGCCGGTCACGACGGCGCCTTCACGCGCCATGCTTTCGGATAAAATGCCGCCGCCGCATCCGACGTCGAGCACGGTTTTACCGAACAGGCCATTGCTGTGCTGCGCGATGTAGCCCAGGCGCAACGGGTTGATACGGTGCAACGGTTTAAATTCACCCTCCAGATCCCACCAGCGCGAGGCAACGGCCTCAAACTTGGCAATTTCCTGCGCATCGACGTTATGCTGATGATTCTGCGGTTGTGCATTCATTGAATCGTAACTCCTGACAAAATGTGCCCACAGTATAAACGCTTAACCGCAGTTGGCACACCTTTCAGGGGCAATGAAAAGCGGGGGAAATCGGTGGTTAACGTTCACCAGAGCATTGCAGTGTGATATACTTTCGCACCTTTAAAATCCGGGATTAAGTAGAGGGATAGCGGCTCCATGAGCGACCTTGCGAGAGAAATTACACCGGTCAATATCGAAGAAGAATTAAAGAATTCTTACCTCGGTTACGCCATGTCGGTCATCGTTGGCCGAGCTTTACCCGATGTGCGTGATGGCCTGAAGCCGGTTCACCGTCGCGTTCTTTTTGCGATGAGCGTACTGGGTAACGACTGGAACAAACCCTATAAAAAATCTGCCCGCGTCGTCGGTGACGTTATCGGTAAATATCACCCGCATGGTGATTCCGCCGTTTACGACACCATCGTACGTATGGCCCAGCCTTTCTCCCTGCGTTACATGCTGGTGGACGGACAAGGCAACTTCGGTTCCATCGACGGCGACTCCGCCGCGGCGATGCGTTACACCGAAATTCGCATGTCGAAAATCGCCCACGACCTGTTAGCTGACCTGGAAAAAGAGACCGTCGATTTCGTCCCGAACTACGACGGCACTGAGCAGATCCCTGAAGTTCTGCCGACCAAAATCCCTAACCTGCTGGTGAACGGTTCATCCGGTATCGCCGTGGGTATGGCAACCAACATTCCACCGCACAACCTGCGTGAAGTGATTAACGGCTGCCTGGCGTACATTGAAAATGAAGACATCAGCATTGAAGAGCTGATGGAGCACATTCCGGGGCCAGATTTCCCGACCGCTGCCATTATCAATGGTCGCCGTGGTATTGAAGAAGCGTACCGCACCGGACGCGGTAAGATTTATATTCGTGCGCGTGGCGAAGTGGAAGCCGATGCTAAAACGGGCCGCGAAACCATCATTATTCATGAGCTGCCGTATCAGGTTAACAAAGCACGCCTGATTGAGAAGATTGCGGAGCTGGTGAAAGAGAAGCGTGTCGAAGGCATCAGCGCACTGCGCGATGAGTCTGATAAAGACGGCATGCGTATCGTGATTGAGATTAAGCGTGATGCAGTCGGCGAAGTGGTTCTGAATAATCTCTATTCACTGACCCAGCTGCAGACCTCGTTTGGTATCAACATGGTGGCGCTGCATCAGGGCCAGCCAAAGATTATGGCACTGAAGGAGATTCTGGACGCCTTCGTTCGCCATCGTCGTGAAGTCGTTACGCGTCGTACCATTTTCGAACTGCGTAAAGCCCGTGACCGTGCGCATATCCTGGAAGGTCTGGCGATTGCGCTGGCGAATATCGATCCAATTATCGAGCTGATTCGTCGTGCACCTAACCCGGCTGAAGCGAAAGCGGGTCTGATTGCTCAGGCGTGGGATCTGGGTAACGTGTCAGCGATGCTGGAACGTGCAGGCGATGACGCCGCCCGTCCGGAGTGGCTGGATCCGCAGTACGGCATCCGTGATGGTCAGTACTATCTGACCGAGCAGCAGGCTCAGGCGATCCTGGATCTGCGTCTGCAGAAACTGACCGGCCTTGAGCACGAGAAGCTGCTGGATGAGTACAAAGCGCTGCTGGAGCAGATCGCTGAGTTGCTGCACATTCTGTCGAGCGCCGATCGTCTGATGGAAGTGATTCGCGAAGAGCTGGAGCTGATGCGTGATCAGTTCGGCGATGAGCGTCGCACAGAGATTACGGCCAACACCGCAGATATTAATATCGAAGACCTGATTAATCAGGAAGATGTTGTGGTGACCTTGTCGCATCAGGGCTATGTGAAGTATCAGCCGCTGACCGACTATGAAGCGCAGCGTCGTGGTGGTAAAGGCAAGTCAGCCGCACGTATCAAAGAAGAGGACTTCATTGATCGTCTGCTGGTGGCGAACACCCATGACACGATTCTTTGCTTCTCAAGCCGTGGCCGTCTCTACTGGATGAAGGTTTATCAGCTGCCGGAAGCAAGCCGTGGCGCGCGTGGACGTCCAATCGTCAACCTGCTGCCGCTGGAAGCCAACGAGCGTATTACGGCGATTCTGCCGGTACGTGAGTATACCGAAGGCTTCAATATCTTTATGGCGACCGCTCTGGGAACCGTGAAGAAGACTGCGCTGAAAGAGTTCAGCCGTCCACGCAGCGCCGGCATTATTGCCGTGAATCTGCGTGACGACGATGAGCTGATCGGTGTGGCGCTGACCAACGGTAACGATGAAGCCATGCTGTTCTCAGCGGCCGGTAAAGTGGTGCGCTTTGCAGAAACCGCAGTCCGTGCGATGGGTCGTACCGCCTCTGGCGTACGCGGCATCAGGCTGGCTGAAGGCGATCGCGTTGTCTCTCTGATTGTGCCGCGTGAAGAGGGTGCAATTATGACTGTGACGCAGAATGGCTACGGTAAGCGTACTGCCAACAGCGAATACCCGACCAAGTCGCGTGCGACGCAGGGTGTTATTTCAATCAAAGTGACCGAGCGTAATGGTCCGGTGATTGGCGCAGTTCAGGTTGTTGATGGCGATCAGATTATGATGATCACCGATGCCGGTACGCTGGTGCGTACACGCGTGTCAGAAGTGAGCGTCGTGGGTCGTAATACCCAGGGTGTGATTCTGATTCGTACCGCAGAGGATGAGAACGTAGTCGGACTGCAGCGTGTTGCTGAGCCGGTTGAAGAAGAAGAGCTGGATTCAATCGACGGTAGCGTGGCGGAAGGCGAGGATGATATCGCGCCGGAAGCCGAGATCGACGATGAAGAGATTGCACCGGAAGCGGATGCAGAAGACGAAGGCGACGCGGCTGAAGACGAAGAGTAATTTGTCTGAGGTAAGCTGAGGTTCGTTGCAGAAACGGCAGGTCAGGGGAAACCCGGCCTGCCGTTTTTTTTGTGCCTGCGGACAGGGGCTGGATAAAAGCGGCTGTGAGTCGGGAGCCGCCGAAAGACCCGCTATGCCCGATCGCAAAGGATTCCCGCATCCCTGCGGATCGGCCACGCCATCGCAGGCCAGACGCTTTGCTTTTAGGGCATTGCAGGTCTTTCTTGTTGGGATTACTGCGTTGCTTTAAGTGGGGCAGGGTCGGGGTGGCTGGGGAACAGGAGTGGGTGGCTGTGAGTCGGGAGCCGCCGAAAGACCCGCTATGCCCGATCGCAAAGGATTCCCGCATCCCTGCGGATCGGCCACGCCATCCCTGGCGTGGACGCTTTGCTCTTCGGGCTTAGCGGGTCTTTCTTGTTGGGATGGTGGAATTGCTTTGAGTAAATGCAGATGCCGCTTTCACTATCCTAAAAGATTCCCAAACCTTCCGCTAAGCCTGCGGCTGGCTGGCTTTTTTCGCCCGATAAAGCTAGTGTATGGGCATTAAAAATCGATGATGCGACTAACCTTGCCAACTGCGAGTTACCTTTGAAATATCCTGTCTCTTTCCGCACTACGCTTCGCATCTCGCGCTATCTTTTCCGCGCGCTGGCGCTGCTAATCTGGACGCTGGGCGCTGTTCTGACGGCGTTTTACATCATCAGCGTGCTGCATAACAAAGAGACGCAGGTCCGGCAGGAGTTCGCCAGTAACTACGGCACCATTCAGTGGTATGTGCGCCATTCGGCGGACATGATGCGTGAGCTGAAATATATCACCGAGAACCGCTTAACCAACGCCAGCAGTGGTCTGGATGTGCTGACCGGCATGATGCCGGGCAAAGCCACCCAGCCGCAGTTTACGCCGCTGTTCTCAGATGGCGACTGCACCTCAATGAGCAATACCTGGCGCAACTCACTCGATTCACTCAGCTACTACATCAATTACTGGAAAAGTAACTTCGCCTCATCGTATGAACTCAATCGGGTGTTCTTTATCGGTGGCGAGAGTCAGTGTCTGGCCGATTTTACGATTGGCAGCAACAATGCGGATCGGGACCGCAGCCTGAAATCGCTGCGTGAGAATGTGCTGCGCTATCGCAATAGCAGCGAAGAAGAGCGCCGTAATCCGATGTACTGGATCAACAGCAGTGCTCAGCCCGGTGTCGGAACCTTCTACATGGTGGTGCCGGTTTACGTCGCCAATAAGTTACAGGCACTGCTGGGTGTTGAGCAGAATATCCGTCTGGATGAGTTTATCCAGCCGGGCAGCCTGCCAATTATCGCCTCTATTACCGATGAAAATTATCGTCCACTGCTGAACTCACGGCGCGGCGGGCTGGGCTTCTCGCTTGATAATCTGCCGGATGATAAAACCTGGTTCGGTTATCTGAATGGTTATCGTCAGCTGGTCCTGAAAAAACCATTGCCGCCTTCCGATCTTAACGTGGTGTGGTCGATACCCACCGACGTAATGGTGGATCAGCTCAAGCTGATGATCATTAATGCGCTGCTGCTGAATATTTTCACTGCGGTGATCCTGTTTACGCTCGCCTGGGTGTTTGAGCGGCGGATGTTCCTGCCCGCAGAAGAGAATGCGCACCGGCTGGAAGAGCATGAGCAGTTTAACCGTAAGATTGTCGCCTCTGCGCCGGTCGGGATCTGTATTTTACGCACCAGCGACGGCACCAATATTCTGAGTAACGAGCTGGCGCACAACTATCTGACGTTGCTGACGCAGGAAGATCGCCTGCGGTTGAATGAGATTATCGGCGGCCAGCAGGTCAACTTCGTCGATGTGCTGACCGGCAGCAATACCAACCTGCAAATCAGTTTTGTGCATTCGCGCTATCGTAATGAAAACGTGGCGATCTGCGTGCTGGTCGATGTCTCGGCACGTGTGCGGATGGAGCAGTCTCTGCAGGAGATGGCCCACGCGGCAGAGCAGGCGAGCCAGTCGAAATCGATGTTCCTTGCCACCGTCAGTCACGAACTGCGCACGCCGCTGTATGGCATTATCGGTAACCTCGATCTGCTGCAGACCAAAGAGCTGCCCAGCGGTATCGACTCGCTGGTGACGGCGATGAACAACTCCTCCAGCCTGCTGCTGAAGATCATCAGCGATATTCTCGACTTCTCCAAAATCGAGTCCGAGCAGCTGAAAATTGAGCCGCGTCCGTTCGCCCCACGTGAAATCGTCACGCACATCGTCGGCAACTATCTGTCGCTGGTGGTGAAGAAGCGCCTGACGCTCTACTGCTTTATCGAACATGACGTTCCGCAGGTGCTGGACGGCGATCCGCTGCGCCTGCAGCAGGTGATCTCTAACCTGCTGAACAACGCGATTAAGTTCACACACACCGGCTGCATTATCCTCCACGCCTATGTGGCTGAGGGCTATCTGGCCTTCCGCGTCCGTGATACCGGCGTCGGTATTCCGGCCAAAGAGCTGCCGCGACTGTTTGATCCCTTCTTCCAGGTGGGAAATGGCGTGCAGCGTAATTTCCAGGGCACCGGGCTGGGACTGGCGATTTGTGAAAAGCTGATCAATATGATGGACGGGGATATTGAGGTCGACTCAGAGCCGGGCATGGGCAGCCAGTTCATTGTGCGAATCCCGATCTACAAAGGACAGAAGCCGTCACTGATGCTGCTGGAGGATTTACAGGAGACGAAAATCTGGCTGGCAATGCGCAACGACTATCTTGCCGCGTTTATTACCCGTCAGATGGAGCAGCAGGGCATTCAGGTCGCGGAGTATAACGGCAAGCCAGGGCAAGACGATGTGGTGATGACCGATTACGACGTGGAGATTGATGCACCGTTGCGCGCACTGATCACGTTTGATGGATCGCATGTGGATATGCCGCGTGAACGTCAGCCGGGGCGCTGGATCCATTCGACCGCCACGCTGCATGAAGTGCCGGCACTGCTGGCGCGCATCTATCGCATCGCGCTGGGCAACGACGCGGCGGATGCGCTGTTACTGGCGGCACCGGTTGAGGAGAAAGTGCATAACGACGACATCATGGTGCTGATTGTCGATGACCATCCGATTAACCGTATGCTGCTGTCGGAACAGCTCGGCACGCTGGGCTATCAGGTGAAAACCGCGCAGGATGGTGTTGATGCGCTGAATGTCCTGAGCCGCAATGAGATCGATATCGTACTGACCGACGTGAACATGCCGAACATGGATGGCTATCGCCTGACGCAGCGTTTACGTCAGCTGGGCCATCTCTTCCCGGTGGTGGGCGTGACGGCGAATGCGCTGGCGGAAGAGAAACAGCGTTGTATGGATGCGGGAATGGATAACTGTCTGTCGAAACCGGTGACGCTGGATGTACTGAAAGTGACGCTGGCAATCTATGCAGATCGGGTGCGTAAAACGCGGACAGGATAAGGCAGAGGAGAGGCGGTGCAGGGTGCACCGCCTTTAAGTCACTTAGTCTCTTTCGACCTGACTCTGGCTGACAGAGGAGAGGTAGTTCAGCAGCGCGATATCGTTATCCACGCCCAGTTTCATCATCGCTGATTTCTTCTGGCTACTGATGGTTTTGATACTGCGGTTCAGTTTCTTGGCGATTTCGGTGACCAGGAAACCTTCTGCGAACAGACGCAGCACTTCGCTCTCTTTCGGTGACAGGCGCTTGTCGCCATAACCACCCGCGCTGATCTTCTCCAGCAGCTTCGCAACGCTTTCCGGCGTATATTTCTTGCCTTTCTGCAGTGCAGCCAGTGCTTTTGGCAGATCGGTAGGCGCGCCCTGTTTCAGGACGATCCCTTCGATATCGAGATCAAGCACCGAACTCAGAATCGCCGGGTTATTGTTCATGGTCAGAACAATAATCGAAAGATCCGGATAGTGGCGTTTAATATATTTAATCAGCGTAATACCATCGCCATACTTCTCACCTGGCATAGAGAGGTCGGTGATCAGGACGTTGGCGTCAAGCTTGGACAGATTGTTGATCAGTGCTGTTGAGTCTTCGAACTCACCTACAACGTTGACCCATTCAATTTGCTCCAGAGACTTTCGGATACCGAAAAGGACAATTGGATGGTCATCGGCAATAATTACGTTTAAGTTATTCATCTTATTGGTTACCTTGCTGCAGCAGTTGATTGACGTAAGCGTCAATATCACTGGTGGTATTTGTAATGTTTGAATCGTCACACGCTTTAATGTGGTGTTCTAACTCTTCACAAAGCTGTTTGCCGGGAGTCAGATTGAGCATGGCAAACACGCCCTTTAGGCGATGCGCTGTCTGAGCAAGCGAGGCGTAGTCCTTTTCCGCCGACTCAGTATACAGTCTCTTCACATCAACCGGTACTGTCTCCGTAAACAGCTGGAAATAGCCGCCGCTCATCAATGGCGTGGCCGCGTCGTCTTCCATGTCGTTATCCATCACATCATGCGACAGTTGTTTCTCAATCAGGGCCAGCAATGCATCGAGCATCGCATTACTGAGATTGAAATTGACCCGATACTGCTGGTCGTTCAGTGCATGATGACCCAGTTCATCTTCCGCCAGCAGCAGTGCCCAGCCGCTAAGCTTCGATGGATCGTCGGTCACCATGACATCGTGATCCTGTCCGGAGATACGCTCATCAGGCGTCAGACAACGCGCTCCCCAGTTCTCCAGATGGCGGCAGACGATTTTATGCACGTCCTCCACGGTGATCTCCACCAGCGCGGTCACACCATCCAGAATTTTTTCCTCTTCTTCTTCGCGCTTCTCTTCCAGCACCAGCGGCAGCTGCATGTTGTAGCGCGTACCGATATCGGCTTTTGCCACGATATCGAGACTGCCACCCATCTGCTTGCAGAGCTGCTTACACAGGAAGAACGCCATACCGGAAGCCTGTCCATAGCGATCCTGACTGGTATCGCCCAGGAACGGGAAGTCCACATTCGCCAGTTCATCCACCGTCAAACCGGCACCGGTATCCACCAGTTCGATGATCACTCTATCGGCCTGCTTTTCGGCAGCCTTAACTTCCAGGGTGATTTTGCCCCAGCGGGTCGTGGTCAGGGCGTAGTGCATCAGCGTGGTCAGCACTTTACGCAGAGCGCGACGGTCGCCAAAGCGTGTCTCGTCATTCGCCAGATGATTATTCACCACCAGCGACAGCCCTTTGCGGCGCATCAGCGGCAGACTTTCCAGCGCGATTTCATCCAGCAGTTCCTGCAGGTTAAAGACCGTCGCATCGGGTGACCAGTCATGCGCTTCAAGGCGGTTCAGCAGCACGATATCATCCACCAGTCGGGCCAGGCCCTGACTCTCATCGAGCAGGTCCAGCACGGTTTCATCGGCATCACGCTGGCTGAGCTGCACCAGCTGCGTCACCATTTTCTCCAGGGGCTGATTCAGCGCATGGCCCAGATTATGCAGCAGTTGCTGGCGCATCTGATGGTTGCGATCCAGCACCTGTTGCGCTTTCTGCAGTTTTTTATTCACCAGCAGCTCGCGATCCTGGTCACGCATCATAAACAGCTGGGTATGCGGTGACAGCACGCTGCGGGCGTGGCGAATCTCATACACTTCGTTATTGATGGTGGCCTGCAGCACGCCCTGATGCTGGTCGGACATATTAATGATCTTCTGCAGATTGAGGTGAGGCAAAAGATGTTCAGCAATCTTATTGCTCAGCAGGGTGCGGTTGCTGGCAAAGTCATACACCAGCAGGCCGACCGGCAGGCTGGCGACAATCTCTTCATTCAGAACCCGAAGGGAGTCGAGTTCAGCGCTCTGATTCTCGCTGGGACGCAGTGACTGCTGGCGCAGCAGCACGATACCCGCCAGCGACAGCAGGAACAGCAGCAGGTTGATCAGCAGCGGCCAGAGCAAGTTGTGCAGGGTATCGATAATCAGGCGGGTAATCGGCACCTGATAGACCAGCTGCAGCGAGGTACTGGGCAGGGTGGCCGCAATCTCAATATTGGGATTAACCAGTGAAACACGGGTGTTTTCCACTTCCTGCTGTTCACTGCTGCTGGCCGGCATCGAGCTATCCTGTCGCAGCTGGAAGTTTTCCAGCGGCATGTTCTGCGGAACGAGATCGTTAACCGGCAGATCAAAGGCGACGACCGTGGCCAGATGGCCTGGCTGGTTAAAGGTGGTGCGCAGCGTGAAATAGTGATCGTTCTGGAAGGCGAGGTGGCGCAGCGGCGAGAAACTCTCGCGCTCATCCAGCGCATTGGCCTGCTGCAGCATCTCAGCGCGACGGCCATCCACCATGGAACTGATGGCGCTCTCTTTGTAGCGTGTCGCCATATCTTTCAGCGGCAGGGTCGAGATCATGATCAGGCTGTTGTCCTGACCATTTAAAAAGTACATCGACCAGGTCGGATTTTCCGCGCCCCACAGCGTGTCGAGATAGTTCGACATCCGCATGGTCATGTCCAGCGTGCTGCTGTCATGGGAGCCGAAAATCAGCGCTTCGGTTTTACGGCGGGTTTTTTCCAGATAATAGACGTCAGGACGCAACCGCGTTTCCTGCAGGTTACTGCCAGGCGTCGCACCGGCGGCACTGGTCGAAAGGTTTTCATAGATTTGCCAGGTGGCAAAGCGATAGGCGTCGATGCGCTTCTGCACGTCGCGCGCCAGATCGTCCATGGCATAGCGTTTCCCGGTCAGCCAGGCGTTGACCGAGTTATGCACCATAAAGCCCAGCGCCAGCAGGAGCACCAGATTGAAAACCACAAAAAAGCGGGTGACATTGCCGGAGGTCAGTGGAAACTTATACAACATAGCGTGTCGGGTACCTGAATTATCGCGCAACTTTTCGCGCACTGGCGGCTACCGCTAACAGCAACAGGGCGATGACTATAAATGCGCCGCTGAGGCTGATCCATTGCGAAATGAATCCGATTAAAGCCGGACCTGAGAGAATACCCGCATATCCCAGCGTTGTCATGGCAGAAATCGCCAGGTTCGCAGGCATATCCTGTTGATTCCCGGCAGCATTGAACAACATCGGCACCGTGTTGGATAAACCAAAGCCGACCAGCAGGAAAGCGAGCAGGGCGATCTCCGGCCACGGCAGCCAGACGGCCAGACTCATGCCCGCTGCGGCGGTCAGCGCGCCGGTCAGCATTACCGGGTAGCGACCAAAACGCTGGATGATCTTATCGCCGCTGAAACGGCCCAGCGTCATCGCCACGGAGAAGACCGCATAGCCGAGTCCGGCCGAGGCGGGTGTCATTTCCGGATTCTGCAACAGCAGCAGCGCGCCCCAGTCCAGAACCGCCCCTTCCGCCAGAAACAGGATAAAGCAGAGCAGGCCCAGGAAGGCCACCCAGCCACGTGGGATCACCAGCCAGGGCTGATCGGGCTGGTGCAGACGTTCGTTCATTAACACCGGAAGTCGCCACAGCAGCAGTAACAACATCACTGCCATCACGACCAGCGTGGCGGTCAGCGGGGTGAAAGACTGGCTCAGCAACAGACTGACCGTGCCCGCGCCCAGAATCCCGCCAAGACTGAAGAATCCATGGAAGCCCGACATCATCGGCTTATCCGCCGCCTGCTCAACCTGAACCGCCTGATAATTCATTGCCACATCCAGCATGCCCAGCCCGGCACCAAAAAGCATCAGCGCAGCCGCCATCACCAGATGAGAGTCAGCCGTCGCCAGCAGCGGCATCATAATCAGCACTAACAGGGTAGAGAAGCACATCACCCGGCGGCAGCCAAACTTCGCCACCAGTGTGCCGGTCACCGGCATCGCGGCTAACGAACCGACCCCCAGACAGAGCAGTAACGCGCCCAGTGAGGCCCCGCTGAGCTGCAGACGATCGCGGGCAAAGGGGACCAGCGGCGCCCAGGCCGACATCCCTAACCCATTGATTAAGAAGATGGTGCGCGTGCCCCAGTTCAGGCGGCTCTGATGTTTATGTTGTTGTGCAGCGTCCAGTGCAGTCATAGGTCAGATTCATCAATGGTAAAGCGGAAAAGTGTAGCACTGGCCGCGAGTCAGTGGCCGTTTCGCCTCTTATCCGAAGGGGTGCAGCAACATCGTATAAATGACAAAACCGGGAGTTTACCGACTTTTGTTGCGCCGCGAATTTTTTCCAGAACTTTCCTGGTATGACCACCCACCGCCCGAGGTGACTTAACTCAAATTTCAGTTTCTCTTTTCAACGGCTTGCGGCTGGAAAAAGCGGATCAGGACCACGCATAAATGATGGCTGAATCGCATAATTAACAAATTTTTTTTGCAGCCCTCATGTTTATGAAACGGTGGTTTTTTAACCTTTTCGCATCATTTATGGAAACAGTCAGTAATAAATTGACATGAAAAAACAAAGGCAAAGCGCATTTTCTGAAAACCTTATCTCAGGCAGTGCTTAAGTAATAAAGATTAAAACATAATAAATTCTGCATATTGAAATTGATTTCTGAGACCGTTACGCTAAAAATTAAGCTGTCAGAACCGTTACAGTTTGCTTGAGTCTGTACAACTAAAACTAACAATAATACCGTCATCCACCGCTTCCTTTGGGTTTGTGACGCGGCTTTGCTTTGCCGTATCTGCATACACCAGGTTAAGACACTTTCTGAACTTCAGAAGGTGAAACTATGAGTGAAGACTGTAAGCATAAAATAATTTTATGTTTATGGATTCAGTATATTAGCTAATCTGGTGGAACAGAGGTTACAAATGGCAGAACTCACGCAAGGCCGTGTAGACATCATCTCGCGCGAAAACGGCACCCTCATCTCGCAGTCTGTTGGCAGTTCGTCACAAACCATTAACCTCACAGAGCCCAGCGTTGTCCGCATCAGCGGCACCCGCGACATCGTGACGCAGTACGAGCGTCAGGGTAACGATCTGGTGCTGCACATGCGTGACGGCCAGACGGTCCGCTATCAGAAATTCTTCCTCGACGACGCCGATGGCCAGCACAGCGAACTGGTGTTCGATGATGGCGTCAATCCACCGGAGCATGCGCTCTTTCCGCAGACTGCAGAGGGGGCTGAACTCGCGTCCAGCTCTGTCACACCAACCTATGAATCGCTCGACAGCGTAGAGCCGCTGCTGCTGGCGGATAACGCCAACACCTCAATGGGTGTGATCACCGCGGGCGGTCTGGGTGTGCTCGGCTTAGCGGGACTGGCCGTTGGCATCGGCGGTGGTGGCGGCGGAGGTGGTGGGGGTAACGGCGGCGGTAACGCCGGTGGCACCGATCCGGGAACACCGGGAACTCCGGTCACGCCGGGAACGCCTGCCATTACCCTGAATACGTTCGCTGGCGATGATGTGCTGGATAACGCGGAAAAAACCACCGATCAGGTGCTGAGCGGGACCACCAGCAACGTCGAAGCCGGTCAGATTGTCACAGTCACGCTGGGCGGGCAGACCTTCAACACCACCGTCGGCGCGGACGGCAGCTGGAGCGTCACCATTCCGGCCGCCGTGCTGGCAGGGCTTCCGGCTGGCGCCACCACCATCGACGTCAGCGTCACTAATGCGGCGGGCACCGGCGCTACCGGCAGCCTGCCGGTTACCGTCGCTGCCGCCGATCCCGGCACACCCGCCGGGCCTTCTGTCAGCCTGAATCCGTTTACAGGCGATAACCAGCTGGATAACAGCGAAAAAACCACGCCACAAACGCTCTCCGGCAGCACCAGCAACGTCGAGGCCGGGCAGGTGGTCACCGTGACCCTGGGCGGCCAGAGCTACAGCGGCAGCGTTGCCAGCGATGGCAGCTGGAGCATCACCGTTCCTGCGGATGCGCTGGCTGCACTCGCCTCCGGCACCACCACGGCCACGGCAACCGTTACTAACCAGGCGGGAACCGCTGCCAGCGGCAGCGTGACGTTTAACGTCGAGCCGCCCCTGACCGAGCCGGGAACGCCTGTTATCACCATCAATCAGTTTGCCGGTGATGACGTCCTCAGCAATGCGGAAAAAAGCAGCGACCAGCTGCTGAGCGGTTCCACCAGCAACGTGGAAGCGGGACAGGTTGTCACCATCACGCTGGGCGATCAGACCTTCAGCGCAGTGGTGGATGCGCAGGGCAACTGGAGCGTCACGCTCTCGCCAGCAGCGCTGAATGCGCTGAATAGCGGTTCAGTTGCGATCTCTGCGGTCGTCACCAATCAGGCTGGCACTGAGGCCAGTGAAAACCGCGACATCAGCGTCGATACGCCAGTCGTTACAGGCCCGCCTGCAGTCACGGTGGAGGCGTTTACCGGTGATAACCAGCTGAGCAATGCGGAGAAAGGCGCCGACCAGACCGTTACCGGCAGCACCAGCAACATCGAACCCGGACAGGTCGTGACGGTCACGCTGGGCGGTCAGACATACAGCGGCAACGTAGATGCACAGGGCAACTGGAACGTGACGCTGCCATCGGCGGCCCTGAGTGCGCTGGCGGCCGGTGAAACGACGCTGACGGTTTCAGTCAGCAATGCGGCCGGTGATACCGTGACCAGCAGCCTGCCCATCAGCGTGGAAGCCCCGGCCACACAGCCGGGCGAACCGACCCTCATCATCAACCAGTTTGCCGGGGATGACATCCTCAGCAACGACGAAAAAGGCACGGCTCAGACGCTTTCCGGCACCACCACCAATGTCGAAGCAGGCCAGACGGTCACTGTCACCTTAGGGGGACAGACTTACGTTGGCACCGTGGATGGCAGTGGCAACTGGAGCGTGGTCGTTCCGTCCGCTGCGCTGGATAACCTGCCATCAGGATCCAACGCCATCAGCGCCACCGTTACCAACAACGATGGCGTGAGCGCCAGCGAAACCCGCGATATCTCGGTTGAGACGCCGGTGACAGAGCCAGGCGTGCCGACCCTGACCCTGAATGACTTTGCCGGCGATAACGATCTGAGTAACGACGAGAAAGCGTCCGATCAGCCTGTCAGCGGCACCACCACCAACGTTGAAGCCGGTCAGATCGTTACCGTAACGCTGGGCGGTCAGACCTACAGCGCCAGCGTGCAGGGTGACGGCAGCTGGAGCGTCACCGTGCCATCCGCCGCGCTGAACGCGCTGGCAGCAGGCACCACCACTCTGACCGCTTCAGTCAGCAATGCGGCGGGCGACACCGCGACGAACGCGGAGTCGATCACCGTGGAAGCCCCGGCGACGCAGCCGGGTGAAGCGACCCTCACCATCTACGAATTTGCCGGGGATGACATCCTCAGCAACAGCGAGAAAGCCACCGATCAGCTGCTGAGCGGCACCACCACCAATATCGCTGAGGGCCAACAGGTTACTATCACCCTGAACGGGGAGACCTTTATCGCCACGGTTGGCGCGGATGGCAGCTGGAGCGTCCCAATCCCAGCCAGTTCGCTGGCGGCGCTGGCCACCGGAAGCGTGACCCTGAACGCGACTGTCACCGATTCGCTCGGCGCGCCGGTCACTGAAACCCGCGATTTCCGGGTGGAGTCATCCGGCACTTCACCGAATGCCCCGACGTTAACCATCAATCCCTTTGCTGAAGATAACATCCTCAGCAACGACGAAAAGCAGGAGGCGCAGGCGGTCTTCGGCAGCACCACCAACGTCGAAGCAGGCCAGATTGTCACCGTGACGCTGGGCGGAGAGAGCTACAGCGGCACGGTCAATCCTGACGGCAGCTGGAACATCGCGATTCCGGCCGATGCACTGAATGCGCTGGCCGCAGGAACGGCCTCGCTGGTGGTGACGGTCAGCAACGCGGCGGGCACCACCGTCAGCGACACCGTGCCGATCACCGTGGAGCCACCGGTGACTGAGCCGGGCCAGCCCACCATCACCATCAACCCCTTCGCCGGTGATGACGTGCTGAGCAACGAGGAAAAAACCAGCGAACAGCTGCTGAGCGGCAGCACCACCAATGTCGAGGCGGGTCAGATCGTGACGGTCACGCTGGGCGACCAGACTTACAGCGCCACGGTCGGCGCGGATGGCAGCTGGAGCCTGAACGTTCCCGCCAGCGCGCTTTCAGCCCTGGCGGCGGGCAGCGCGACCATCGAGGCCACGGTCAGCAATCAGGCGAACGTAAACGCCATTGAAGATCGGCCGATTTTGGTGGATGCCCCGGCGCAACCGGGGACGCCAGCGGTGACCATCGCCGTGTTTGCCGGTGACGATCTGGTAGATAACAGCGAGAAAGCCGTCGATCAGACGCTCTCCGGCAGCACCAGCAACGTGGAGGCGGGTCAGACGGTCACCATCACCCTGGGCGGTCAGAATTACAGCGCCACGGTCAATCCAGACGGCAGCTGGAGCACGCAGATTCCGTCTGAGGCGCTCAGCGCACTGGCGGCGGGCAGCAGCTCAATCGCGGTCAGCGTCAGCACGGTAGCCGGTACCCTGGCCACTGACACCCGCGACATCAACGTCGCGCCTGCGGCAGGCGAACCTGGTGTGGTCTCGATTAATGAACCGGTCAGCGTGGATGGCTTCCTTAACCAGCAGGAGCTGAACAGTGATCTGATCATCAACGGCTCTGCGGTGGGCGTTAATCCGGGCCAGACGGTGCAGCTTAACTTTAACGGCATCAATTACAGCGCGGTGGTGGGCAGCAATGGCTTCTGGAGCGTCACCGTTCCGGCAGCCGATCTCGGGGGCATCACGGACGGTGTGAAACAGATTTCAGTAACCACCAACGACACCACGGGTGCGCTGCTGACTGACTCCGCGCCGCTGAATGTGGTTGTGACCACGCTGCCGCAAATCACGCTGAACGAGAGCGCGATTACCGACGGCATTCTCAACCAGACAGAATCGGGCAGCGATCTGCTGCTCAGCGGCAGCACCGGTAAAGCCGTGGCAGGCCAGCTGGTTGAAGTCGAGCTCAACGGCAAAACCTACAGCACCACGGTCAATACCGACGGCAGCTGGAGCCTGCCGCTGCCTGCCGCCGATCTCGCTTTACTGGCGCAGGGTGCTAACAGCCTGACCGTCACCGCCATTGACGAGGCGGGCAACCGCGTGGACCAGCTGGTGAACTTCAGCGTCGACACGCTGCCACCGAATCTGATTGTGGCAGAGGTCGCAGGCGGCGATGGCATTCTCAACAGCAGTGAAGTAGCGGCAGGCGTGCCGGTCAGCGGTTCAGGTGCGTTGCCGGGCGACGTGGTAACGGTCACGCTGAACAACGAAGTTTATAGCGCGACCGTGGATGAGCAGGGCAACTGGACAGTGCCACTGCCGTCAGCGGCGCTGCAGGCGCTGTCAGATGGCAGCAGCTATGCGCTGACCGTCACACTGACCGACGCCAGCGGCAACATCGCCACTCAGACCCAGACACTGGCCGTCAGCACGCAGCCACCGGTTGCGACCGTGACCGCACCGGGTGGTGATGGCGTTCTTACCAACAATGAACTGACCCAGCCGCTGTTGATCAGCGGTACCGGCACCCCGGGCGACACCGTGGCGGTGGCGTTAAACGGCAAGACCTATAACGCGATTGTCGATGAGAACGGAATCTGGAGTGCCTCGGTTCCGGTTGCCGATCTGGGCTCGCTGACCAATCAGACCTATCCGGTCACGGTCACCGTGACCGATCCGGCCGGTAACAGCAGCACGCAGGATACGGCATTGCGGGTCGCGACGGCGGTACCGGCGCTGACGCTGAACGAGCTCACCGATGATGGCGTGATCAACAACAGCGACGCGCAGCAGCCGCTGACCATCAGCGGCACCGGCGACGAAGGCGACATCATTCGCGTTACGCTGAATGAGGTCTCTTACACCGCCGTGGTGGCGCCGGATGGCAGCTGGAGTGTCAATGTTCCGGCCTCCGATCTGGCCGCTGTCTCTGACGGCACTCAGACGGTATCGGTGGTGGCTACTGACGCCGATGGCAACACGACACAAACCGGCAGCTCACTGATTTTCGCCACCACGGCGCCGCTGCTGGAAATCTCGACGCCGGGCAGCGATGGTTATATCAATATCGCTGAGCACACCCAGGATCTGATACTCGACGGGCGCGGCGGTGCGCAGGGCGATACGGTCACGGTGACGTTCAACAATGAAACCTACACCGCCATCGTGGATACCAGTGGCGCGTGGAGTGTGACGGTGCCCGCCGCAATCGTCAGTCAGCTGGGCGATGAGAACTACCCGATCAACGTGCAAATCAGCGATGCGTATGGCAACACCACCACGCAATCGACCAGCGTCGTCGTGCTGGCGGCCACGTCGCCAGCGCTGACCATCGATCCAGTGACCGGCGACAACCAGGTCGACAGCGCGGAACAGCTCACCGATATTCTGGTCACCGGTAGCGTCACGGGCGTACCGGCCGGTCAGCCGGTATCACTGACCCTCAACGGTCAGTCGTACGATGGCGTGGTTCTGGCAGATGGTCGCTGGAGTGTATCGCTGCCCGCCGGATCGCTGGGCGGCATAGGTGAAAAAACCTTTACCGTCGCGATTACCGACGTAGCCGGTAACCCGGCGCAGCCTGCGGAAGGGCAGTTCAGCGTGGTGACCTCACCCGCACCGTCGCTGTCGATTGGCCCGATCAGTGGCGATAATGCGCTGAATGCGGAGGAAGTGCAGAGCGATCTCATCCTTAGCGGCGGTTCCGCTAACCTGCCCGCTAACAGCCCAATCAGCGTGACGCTGGAACCCAACGGCACTGTTTACTCAACGATCACCGATGCCAGTGGCAGCTGGACCCTGACTGTGCCCGCCGCCGACCTGGCGAATCTGGCACAGGGCAACACCACGGTTACGGTGACCTCCGGGGAGGTGCAGAGCACCCAGACGCTGCTGGTGGCGACCACGCCGCTGGTAGCCCCGGAAATCAATACGCCGTTCACTGACGGCATACTTAACACCGCGGAAGCCAGCGTCGCGCAGACGCTGACCGGCACAGTCCAGGCAGGCCAGGCCGTCAGCGTGACCCTGGGCGGCGAGACATATCCGGCAACCGTCGATGCCAATGGTCTCTGGAGCGTCACGCTGCCACCGGCTGCACTCCAGGCGCTGGCGCAGGGCAGTAATCCGATTACCGTGACGGTGAGCGACACGGCGGGTAACAGCACCAGTTCCAGCGTACCGCTGACTGTGGATACCGGCATTCCGGCGCTGACCGTTAACCCGATTGCCACCGATAACATTATCAATGAGGCTGAAACGGCCACGGATCTGACCCTGAGCGGCACCGTTGCGCCGGGCAGCAGCGTCAGCCTTGCGCTGAATGGTGAGACCTATAACGCGGTGGTTGCCGCCGATGGCAGCTGGACCGCCTCTGTGCCGTCTGCCGATCTGCAACAGCTGCCAGATGGACGTTACGATCTCAACGTGACCGTCACGACCGTGGGCGGCAACGTGGTCACCACGCCTGTCGGAGTTATCGTGGACACCACGCCACCTGACTTCAGCATTGATCCGCCAGCTGGCGATGGCGTGCTGAACATTGCGGAACAGGCCGCAGGCTTCAGTTTCAGCGGCGCAGGTACGGAAGGCGATCGGGTCAGTGTGACGCTGAATGGCGTGACCTACACCGGCAACGTTGAGGGTGACGGAAGCTGGACGCTGGCCGTACCGCCAGCGGCACTGGCCGGTCTGACCAATGGCACGACTTATCCGGTGGTGGTCACCGTCACCGACGAGGCGGGTAACAGCAACAGCCAGAACAGTGCGCTGACAGTTGCCACAACGCCGCCTCCGCTGGTGGTCGCACCGATCAGCGGGGATAACGCGCTGAACGTCGGCGAGCTGGCTGAGCCGCTGGTAGTCAGTGGCAGCGGTCAGAACGGCGATGTGGTCACGGTCCAGCTTAACGACCAGCTTTACAGCACGACCGTCGGTGTTAATGGTCAGTGGACGCTGGAGATCGCGCCGGAAGCCCTGGCGGCACTGCCTCCGGGCAGCAATCTGGTGACCGTCACCGAAAACAGTGCAAACGGCAATCAGACCAGCCAGGTGGTGGATCTGAATGTCGCCACCTCGCCTGACGATCTGCCTGTACTGACCATCGACAGCAGCACTTTTGCCGGTGACGGCATCGTTACGGCGGCGGAGCAACTGCAGCCGATTACGGTGCGCGGCAGCAGCAGCAACGTCGAGGCGGGCCAGCAGGTCATCATCTCCCTGAACGGCACCGAATACAGCGGAGTGGTCGCGGCCAGCGGCAGCTGGAGCATTATTCTGCCTGCGGGCGCCCTGGCGGAGCTGGGTGAGGGCAATCAGACGCTGAACGTCAGCGTGATCAACCTCGTCGGCAATACCACCAGCAGCCCGCTGAACTTCAGCGTGGATAACACCCAGCCGTCGATCGCGCTGGCACCGATCAGCGACGACAACTACCTGAATGCTATTGAGCAGAATGGCGCCGTCGTCGTTAGCGGCAGCACCAGCGGTCTGCCTGACGGCAGCATTGTCACTGTAGTGGCTAACGGAACGCCGGTCAGCACTACCGTAGCGGCAGATGGAAGCTGGAGCCTGACCTTACCGACAGGTACCTTTACCGGAACTGCGGATGGCCCGCAGACCATCACCGCCACCGTCACCGATGTTAACGGCACACAGCTGGCGACCGGTGACACCACGCTGACGATCCTCGCCAGTGCACTGCCGGTAGCGACGCCAGGCGTGGCCTTTGGTGATGGCATTCTCAACGGTGAGGAAGCGGCCAGCGTCGGCCTCATTACCGGCAACACCGGCGTCAACGGTGACGGTCAGACCGTTGTCGTAACGCTAAGCGGCACTGACTACAGCGGCACGGTCGATGCTCAGGGCAACTGGCAGGTCGCGGTTCCGGCTGATGTTCTGGCTGCGCTGCCTCAGGGCAACACACCTTACACCGTGGTGGTCAGTGACGTGGCGGGCAACAGCAGCCAGGCCAATGGCACCGTTGTGGTGGATACCGTGCCGCCGGTGCTGAACTTCATCACGCCATCCGATGGCATTATCAACGCCGCCGAGAGTCAGCAGCCGCTGACGCTGAACGGCAGCAGCGAAGCGAACGCGCTGATTGTTGCCAGCTTCAACGGCACCACGCTGAGTACCACCGCTGGCGCCAACGGCAGCTGGTCGCTGGAACTGCCCGCCACGGTTTACACCGGGCTGGGCAATGGCAGCTACCCACTGACCGTGACCGCCAGCGATGCGGCAGGCAATGCCACCACCACCAGCCGCGACCTGGCGCTGAAAGTGGACCCAGCCACGCTGCCCACCCTGACGCTGGATGCGTTTGCCGGTAACAACGTGGTCGATGGCGCGGAACGCCTCACCGATCAGCGTCTCTCCGGCACCACCACCAATGTCGAAGCGGGCCAGCTGGTCACTGTCAATATTGAGGGGACGGTTTACAGCGCCACCGTGCAGGCGAGCGGCGCATGGAGCCTGACCGTGCCAGCCGGTGCGCTGGCGGCCATTAATGATGGCACCGCCAGCTTCACCGTGGCAGTCAGCGACGTGGCGGGCAATACAACTTCCAGTAACCTCACCTTTGACGTTAACAGCAACGCCTCTGGTCTGGCGATGGATGCGATCAGCCAGGATAACTATCTGAATGCGCAGGAGCTGGGTCAGGCGCTGATCGTGACCGGCACCTCAGCGAACGTGACTGAGGGCAGCACGGTTACGCTGCTGTTTAACAACGTCAGCTACACCGCGCAGGTCTCGGCCACGGGCCGCTGGAGCGTGATCGTTCCGGCTGAGTCACTGACGGCGCTCGCCGACGGGCCTTACACCGTGACGGTTACCGCCACGGACAGCGGCGGGGCGACGTTGAACAGTGAAGCAACGCTTAGCGTGCTGGCGACGCTGCCAGCACCGCAGATTGTCTCTGCTTTCGGCGATGGTCTGCTCAACAGCAGCGAGATCGCCACAGCACAGACGCTGAGCGGCACCACAGGGGTGACCGGTGATGGTCAGAGCGTCAGCGTGCTGCTGAATGGCGTCACGTATAACGGCACGGTCGACAGCAACGGCAACTGGCAGATCAGCGTGCCAGCCACGGCGCTGGCAGGCCTGCCGGAAGATAGTCTGAACTATACCGTTACGGTGCAGGATGCCGCGGGTAACACCGGCAGCGCGCCGGGCAGCGTAACGGTGGATCTGACGCCACCGACCCTGACCCTGAACGCGGTTGCGGGCGATGACAGCGTTAACATCGCCGAAAGCCTCGCACCGATTGTCCTCAGCGGCAGCACCAATGCTGAAGCCGGACAGCAGGTCACCATTACCCTTAACAACCAGGTCTGGACCACTACTGTTACCCAGGATGGCGACTGGAGCCTGACGCTGCCTGCGGGATCGCTGGCCGGTATTCCGGCCGGCGCCTACATCCTGACGGTCACGGTCAGCGATGCGGCGGGCAACCCGGTCACAGAAACGCGTGACCTCACCGTGTCAACGGCGGCGCTGGCCGTCAGCATTGACACGCCGTTTGGCGATGGGTACCTGAACCTGGCGGAACAGGGTGTCGGACAGACGCTGACCGGCAGCACCGGTGTGGCCGGCGACGGCCAGACCGTCACCGTGACGCTGGGCGGAAATGATTACACCGCTACGGTCGATGCGCAGGGCAACTGGACGCTGAACTTAACCCCGACGGAGATGCAGACGCTGACCGAGGGGATCAATACCCTGGTCGTCAATGCCAGTGATGCGGCCGGTAACAGTGGTTCGCTGACCAGCGCCGTCACGGTTGATCTCACACCGCCGGTGCTGACCGTCAACCCCATTGGCGGCGACAACATCATTAATTCCCTGGAGGTGCTGGAAGCGGTCGCCATCAGCGGCACGGCGACGGAGGCCGACGCCGGACAGACCGTTACGGTCAGTTTCCAGAATGTTGATTACACCACCCTGGTGCTCTCTGACGGCACCTGGCAGGTGACGCTGCCTGCCAGCGTCGTGCAGGGGCTGACAGACGGCAGCTATCCGGTTGTTGTCTCAATGACCGATGCGGCGGGCAACCCGGCGGTTGCGGTTCAGACCACCCTGACGCGCGATGCTGACAGTCTGAACCTGCCGACTCTGACCATCGGAACGCTCAGTGAGGATAACTTCCTTAATCTGGCGGAGTCGCAGCAGGATCTGAGCGTTGGCGGCACCAGTACTAATCTGGCTGAAGGCCAGCTGGTGACGGTGACGCTGAACGGCGTCCAGTACAGCGGCACGGTAACCGCGGATGGCAGCTGGACGGTGACCGTTCCGGCCGCCGCGCTGGGGACGCTGCCGGATGGCGATCAACTGGTGCAGGCGGTGGCGACGGATGCCTCTGGCAATCCGGCCAGCAGCAGCGCCAGCCTGGTTGTGCTGGCCAGCGCACAGGCACAGCCGACGCTGACCATGAACGTGGTCGCAGGCGATGATGTGATTAATGCCACCGAGGCCACCGCGGAGGTTGCGGTCAGCGGCGGCAGCACCCAGCTGGCAGCGGGAACGGTGGTGACGGTGACCATGAGCGTCTCCAGTGGCGCGGCTTTCAGCACCACCACCACGATCGACGCTGACGGTAACTGGACGGTGAATGTACCCTCTGCGGCCTTTGACAATGTCGCGCCGGGCAGCACACAAACCTTTACTGTGACGGCCACGGATGTCGCGGGTAACCCGGCGACCGCCACGCAGGAGGTGAGTTTCAGTACGACACCGCCTGTGCTGACGGATATCACGGTCAATGCGGGTGACACCCTTAACCTGGCGGAGTCGCTGCAGGATCTCACCCTCAGCGGCACCACTACGGGCGCATTGCCGGTGACGGTGACGCTGAATAACGTCAGTTACACCACCACGGCAGATGCTGACGGGAACTGGACCCTCACCATTCCGACGGCCGACGTACAGCAACTGGCGGATGGCCCTAACGCGATCGCCGTTTCGGTCACCGACGCGGCGGGCAATATCACCACGGATACCAGCACCTCACTGGATGTGGCGTTTAACACGCTGCCAGCGCTGACTCTGAATACGCCGTTTGGCGATTCGCTGCTCAATGTGGCAGAGACAGAAGGTGCAATAACGCTGAGTGGTGACAGTACCAATCTGCCGGAAGGCAGCGTGGTCAGCATCGCTGTCGGCAATCTGACGTTCAGCACCACGACGGATGCCAGTGGCAACTGGACGCTGAATCTGGCTCCGGATGCGCTGGATGCTCTGGCTGATGGACTGACACAGGTTGTCGTCACTGCTGTGGATGCTGCCGGAAATCCGGCGGAGGCCATAGCAGACGTTGAGATCCTGCAGTCCCTGCCGGTTTCCGCAAGCTTCGCTGCTACGCAGTTCGGCGACAATATCATTAACATCACTGAAGCGGCCTCGGTTCAGCTGGTGACCGGCACCTCTACCGTCGTGGCGGGCCAGACTCTCAGCGTCACGGTGGGTGATGACAATATTCCGCTGTCGGTAACGGTCGATGCCAATGGTGACTGGACGGCCAGCCTGACACCCGAGGTGATTGCCAGCCTGGGGGCCGGTGTCCACACGCTGACCCTCACCACTACGGATCGGGCCGGTAACAGCATCACAGACACGCAGACCTTTACCTCCGCGATTACCCCGATTGCTGCGCCAACGCTGGATACGCCATTTACGGATGGCCGTCTTAATGCGGCGGAAGCGGCAGCGGATGGTATCCTGACCGGTGCCGTCAGCAGTGGTGATCCGGCCTCGGTTGCAGTGACCATCAATGGCACCGTCTATGCCGCGACGCTCATTGATGGGGGAGCGAACTGGTCACTGGAACTGCCGTCTGCCGTCTTGCAGTCATTGCCGGATGGCAACCTGCCGGTAACGGTGACCGTCACCGATGATAACGGCAATACGGCCAGCATCACCGGCACGCTGCTGGTGGCGGTTAATACGCTGCCGGATGTCACGCTGAATCTGCCATTTGGTGACGGTGCGCTGAACGCCACCGAGGCGGGAACTGAACAGATCCTCACTGGCACCACCGGCATTACCGGTGCCGGTCAGACGGTCTCGGTGCTGATCTCCGGCTTTAACAACGATCAGCCGCTGGCCGCCACGGTGCAGACCGATGGCAGCTGGTCGCTGGCCCTGTCGCCTGCGCAGCTAGCCACCTTTACCAGCGGTGCCCACACCGTGACCGTGACCGCGACCGATGTCGCGGGTAACAGCGACAACACGGCGCTGAGTGTGGTAACCGAAGTGGCCGTGCCGGTGCCGACCTTCACCCCTGGCGCGTTTGGCGGCGATAACCTGCTGAACATCGGTGAAGCCGCAGCAGGGTTCACTCTGACCGGCAACACCGGCAGCGTGGGGGCGAACCAGGCGGTCAGCATTACCGTGGATGTCAACGGCAGCCTCTATTCTGGCACCGTAGCCAGCAACGGTAACTGGAGCGTGGATATTCCGCCGAATGCCCTGAGTTCTCTGGGTGATGGCCCGCAGTCACTGACGGTTAACGTGGTGGATGCGGCGGGCAACAGCGCGTCGGCACAGCTGCCGTTCACTGCGGATCTCACCGCGCCGCTGCCTGTGGTCAGTCCGGAATTCCTCGGCGGCTATGTGAACAGCGCCGATGTTGCCACAGGCATTACGCTGAGCGGCACCACCGGCGAGACGGGCGCGAATCAGACGGTGCAGCTCACGCTGGGCGGCACGGCTTACCCTGCAACCGTCGATGCCAATGGCAACTGGACAGTGCCGCTGACACAGGCGCAGCTTTCAGCGCTGCCGGATGCCACCTATCCGGTCACCGTGACGGCAACGGATGCGGCGGGCAACAGCACCACCATTAATAGTTCGCTGGTGCTGGACAAAACCCCGCCGGTGCTTAGCTTCACTGCTTTTGCTGGCGACAACGCACTGAACTACGCCGAGAGCATTCAGCCGCAGATCCTCAGCGGTACCGCGACAGGCGCTGAAACGGGCGCCGTCGTCACGGTGTCGCTGAATACCACAACCCTCGGCACGGCAATAGTTGACGGTAGCGGCAACTGGAGCGTGACGCTGACGCCAGAGCAGATGGTGACCTTTACGCCATCGACCACCCTTACGCTGGCAGTGACCGATCTGGCTGGCAATACCGCAGCGGTGCCGGTCAATCTCACTGTGGATCTGACACCACCGCCAGGCCCGCTGGTGACGCTGGGTACGGTGTCGGGCGACAACATTATCAGCACCCAGGATGTGGCGGGTGGCGTGGTGTTAAGTGGTACTTCGGCTAACCTCGGCACGAGTGGTTCAGTGACGGTCACTATTAACGGTCAGACCTATGCCACTACGCTGGATGCATCGGGCAACTGGTCAACGGCGGCCTTGCCGGTCAGCGCCTTTGGCAATGCGGACGGCAGCGTCGGCATCACCGTGACGGCCACTGATGGCACGACACCGGTGACCACCAGCGGTAACGTCCTGATCGACCTGACGCCACCTACTCTGACGATCAACGCCTTCGCGGGTGATAACCAGGTCAATGGCAATGAAAGTACCACCAGCCAGGCGATTAGCGGCACCGCCGATATCGCTGAAGCAGGCCGTACGGTCGTAGTGACTTTCAATAACCAGACCTACAGCGCGGTGGTCCAGAGCAACGGCACCTGGTCCACTACCGTGCCTGCCAGCGCGATGCAGGCACTTCCCGATGGCAGCACGTCGGTCATCACCGCGCAGCTGGCGGATGTCGCCGGTAACGTGGGGACGGCCACCCAGACAGTGACGGTAGATACCGCCGCGCCGCTGGTGCAGGTTGACGCTTTCCTCGGCGACAACGTGGTCAACGCCGCAGACCTGGTGGTTGGTCAGGTGCTGACCGGTACTGCGCAGGGAGCCGAAGGCCAGACTATCGGTCTCTACCTGGGTGATGCCTCGCCGATCGCCACCGCGACGGTGGGGGCTGACGGACGCTGGAGCATCGATCTTGCGCCGAACGTCCTGTCGAACCTCACTGACGGTGCGCTGGTGTTTGGCGTGCGGGTCAATGACCTTGCAGGCAACCAGACTGACGCCACGCTAACGGTCAACAAAGTCGCCAATACTGCCCTGACGCTGGTGGTTGATTCGGTGTTCGGCGACGGCACGCTCAGCGCGCTGGATACCACCGTCGCGCAGACGATTTCCGGGACCGCGCTCTCGGCGGGCGTCGGTGCCACAGTTTCAGTGGTACTGGGCGGGACCACGCTCTCTGCCTCAGTGGGCCAGGATGGTAAATGGGCCATCGTAGTGCCACCTGCCGTGCTTGATCTGCTCACCGATGGCAACCTTGCCGTTAACGTCACCCTGACGGATGCCGCAGGTAACACCCGCACCCTGGGTGAAACCGTCACGGCGATTGTCGATTCGGTGCCGGTAGTAGGCCCGCTCACCGGGCTGTTTGGCGGTGATAACCTGCTGAACATTGCTGAAGCCGCCGCCGGACAGCTGGTCGGTGGCGTGATCAGCAATGCGGCTGAGGGATCACAGGTGACGGTCACCTTTGGCAGCAAGACTTACAGCACCACGGTGCAGGCGGGCGGAACGTGGAGCGTTAACCTGCCGGGCAGCGATCTCACGTCACTGCTGGATGGCAACCTGACGCTGGGCGTCAGTGTCCGGGATGCGGCGGGTAACGTCGCCACGAATAGCGCGTCGATCGGTATCTTTACCCAGGCGCCATCGATTTCACTGACCTCACTGTTTGGCGATGGCGTGCTGAATCTGGCCGATATCGCCACCGGACAGGTGATCAGCGGCGTGGTAAATAACGTTGCGCAGGGCAGTGTGGTCACTATCTCGGTGGGCAATAGCCAGCTCAGCGCGACCGTGGGTGCGGGCGGCGCCTTCAGCACCACGGTGACGCCGGATATTCTGGGCACGCTGGCACAGGGCAACGTGACCGTAGGGGCCTCGGTTACCGATGCAGCGGGTAATACCGCCAGCACCAGCGCCGGTGTCCGCGTCGATACGCTGCTGCCGACCATCACAGTGAATCCGCTGTTCGGTGATGGTCTGCTGAACGTGGCAGATGCGCTGTCGACGCAGATCATCAGCGGCGTCGTGGGCGGTGCCGAAACAGGATCGCGCGTGGTGGTGTCGGTGGGCGCACAGCAGTTTGTGACGGCGACCGATGCGAATAGCAGTTTTAACGTCTCGCTGACGCCAACGCTGCTGCAGGGGATTGCCGATGGCAACCTGACAGTGGGCGTCAGCGTCACCGACAGCGCCGGTAACACCACCAGCACCACTGCCGGGGCGCTGGTGGGTATTCACAATCTGCCGAAAGTGACGCTCAATCCGCTGTTTGGTGACGGCGTGCTGAACCTGGCCGAATCGCTGGTCACGCAGACTATCAGCGGCACCGTCTCCGGGCTGGCGGCGGGCAGCAGCGTCAGGCTGGCGATTGGCAGTACCAACGTCACCGCGCTGGTCAACGCCGACGGCACCTTCTCGACGACCGTCTCGCCAGCGGTGCTCTCGACGCTGCTTAACGGTAACTTCACCGTCAGTGCGTCGGTCACCGACACGGTCGGTAACGTCAGCAGCACCAGCGCGGGCGTCTCCCTGGGACTGGTCCAGCCAACCCTGACAGTGAATACGGTGTTTGGCGACGGGGTACTGAGCGCCTTTGATCTGGCCTCTAACCAGACCCTGAGTGGCACCTCCAGCCTGTCAGCGGGTTCTACCGTCAGCGCCACGCTGAATGGTCTGACCTACACCACCAAAGTGGTGAGTGGCGGCAACTGGAGCATCAGCGTGCCGAAAGCGGATCTTGCCGCTATTACTGACGGCACGAAAACCGTGGCGGTCACCGGCACCGATACGTACGGCAACACGGTGAACAGCACCGGCACGCTGAGCGTCATCAGTCAGTCGACGCCTGTCGTCGCCATTACTTCACTGTTTGGTGACGGTGCGCTGAGCGCGGTGGACGTGAAAACCGCACAGACTATCTCCGGTACCGCCAGCAACGCGGAGGGATCGGTGGTGCGCGTCACGCTGGGTGGCCAGACTTACAGCACGACCGTAAGCAGCAACGGCAACTGGAGTCTCTCTGTTCCGGCAGCTAACCTCGCCGCCATTACGGATGGTCTGCAGACCGTCACCGCCAGCGTCATCAACGGTGCAGGCACCAGCGGCTCCACTTCGGCGTCGCTGGGCGTAGTGAGTCACACCACGCCGACAGTCAGCGTGAACAGCTTCTTTGGTGGCGATGGTTACCTCAACATCTCAGAAGCCAATGCCCCTGAAACCATCAGAGGAACCAGCACCAACGCAGCGGGCGGCACGGTCACGGTGAACGTGGCGGGCAATATTCTCACTACGACCATCGGTGCGAATGGCGCATGGAGCATCAGCGTGCCGTCAGCGACGCTGAAAGGGATCTCTGATGGCAGCCATCCGCTGACCGTGACGGTGGCAGACATCGGGGGCAACACCGCAACCAGCACCAGCAGCTTTACCGCGCTGTCGCATAATCAGCCGCTGGTGGGGGTCGATCCGGTGCTCAGCATCGTCGGATCGCTGCTTGCCGGTCTGGTGGTGCAGGGCGGTTCGCTGAATGCTGCGCAGGGATCGAAAGTCACCGTCACGCTGCTGCTGGCTAACGGCAACAACGGACCGACGCTGACGACCACCACCGATGCGCTGGGACGTTACGCGGTTAACTTCTCACCGTCACTGCTGTCAGTGGGGGGCCTGCTGCTGTCGCTGAATACGCTGGCAAAAGTCTCCATCACCGACGTGGCGGGTAACAGCTACACCACCACCAACACGTTGCTGCTCGGCTCACTGCTGCCGGTGACACTGGCGGCAACTGAGTCGCTTGCTCTGTTCTCGGTGGCGGATGACAGCGCCACGGTCGCCAGTGCCAGCACGGAAACGCAGCACAACAGCAGCACCAGCAGCGACGATAACAGCGCCCATGTAGCAGTGGCCTCGACGCTGATTACCGAAGCGGATACGGTGACGCCGGTCAGCAGCAGTGAAACCGTGGTGGCTACTGACACCGCTGTGGCGGCAGCACCGGTTGAGGAGGTGGGTTACACCATCGGCGGCGTCGTCATTACGCTGGCTGATGGCACCACAGCTGAGGGCGCCACGGTCACCGGCAGCAGCGGTGCGGATACCGTGACGGTCAGTGACCTTAACTTTACTCATATTGATGGCGGCGCAGGCACCGATACCCTGGTGCTTAACGGAGAGCATCTCAATCTGGATCTCACCGCGCTGGGCCTGAAAGTCGAACACATTGAAGTGCTCGATTTGGGTAAAACCGGCACTAACGCCGTGAAACTCGATCTCAATGAGGCACTCAATATTACGGATAAACAGAGTGATGACTTGATGATCAAAGGGGCGGATGGCAGTCAGGTAACCCTGGCGAACAGCAACGGTGGGATCTGGGAAGTCACCGGCGAGCGCACGGTGGAGGGCAGGGTGTTCGAGATCTACCACAACTCGGCGCTGACCAGTGAAAACACCCTGGGTGATGTGCTGGTGCAGCAGAACCTGCAGGTACATGTCGTGTAGTTGATTTCACGTCTGTCAGGCTGCTCTGAGAAGCGGGTGCGAAAGCACCCGCTTTTTTTTGTTTTAGTCACCTGATAATTCCATTTTCCAGACAATCGCCAATATTCATTAGCGGAATGAACGATTAGGGTAGGCGCAGCAAACGGCATCAAGCCGTAAATTAACGATTCTGGCTCCATTTGTCGCTTTTATTAGCGTTCTCTTTCCTGATCTTTGTTACCTGCGGGTAATCAGTTCCGACCAGCGGAAACGGGCAGCAACAGCTGACCCTTTATCACGTCGTCAGAGTTAACAATCTGTTTATCAGAGGGTTTTGCTCTGCGTTTCTGTTCTGAACTGAGGTTACCCATGTCATCACGCGATACGCTTCGTCATATTCGCCTTGAATCCATTTTCCAGACGGCAGTCAGCGACTTTGCCGTTGCCGACAGCACTCTGCCAGCCATTGCGTCACTCCCCCTGCAAAGCCTGAGCCTTCCTGTTGCGACACAAAGCCTTAACCTGCCGATTAGCACGTTCTCTGCGGAGTCGCTGGATAGCAGCCCGGTTAATTACAACACGCTGGCCACGGTTAAGAGTTCGTCGCCCGCCGCACTGCGGCCGTACGAACCTGTCGCCAGTGATGGCGTGATCGCGGGCTGGGAAGCGCAAAAGCCGGTGCATCTGCGTGGCCGGGCCGAAGGCGAAGCGGGCTCCACCGTCACGCTCACCTTCAACGATCAGAGCTGGCACAGCACGGTGAATAAGTGGGGCTACTGGAACGCTTCGATGCCAGCGGAGGCGCTCAAGGGCGTGGCGGATGGTAATCACAGCCTGGAGCTGACCATCACCAATAAAGGGGGCCACAGCACTACTACCGACGTCGACTTTGGTCTCTATGTTGATCGCACCATCAAACCGACCCTGACTGTGGACACAGTCAGTGGTGACAACGCGGTGAGTATTGCCGAGAGCATTTATGGCGTTGAGATCAGCGGCAGCGCAACGCACCTGCCGGTGGGATCGGTGGTGAAACTGACTCTGGGCACGCAAACCGCCATTGCCCACATGGAAAGCGACGGCAAGTGGTATGGCTCATTTAATGAAAGTGACATGAAAGCGCTGGCGGATGGCGTTTACAGCCTGAAAGTCACGGCCACTGATCCCAATGGCAAAACGGCGACCGACTATCATGATGTCACGCTGATCACCCATGTCAGCAGCCTGCCGTTCATTACCTTCGATAATATTACTGCGGATGATGTGATTAACGAGGCGGAAAGCCAGCAGGATCTGCTGCTGAGCGGCACGCTCAGCACCGTCATGCCGGGCCATCAGCTGGTGATCAGTGGCGCTAACGGAAAAGATTACAACGCCACCCTGGGCCAGGAAGGACACTGGCAGGTGGTCATCCCGGCTGAAGATGTGAACGCGTTTATCAGCTCCGGTGAGATCCGTGCCTGGTCCATTGATGGTGCAAAAAACTACACCAACGTCACGCATGAACTGAATATTCATACGGACTTACAGCAGATCTACACCGAAATGGATATCGGCGGCGACATGATCCTCAACTATCAGGAAGCGCAGCACGATCTGAGCTTCTATATTGAGGGCTGCAGAACCCTGGAGATCAACGGGATAACCTATCAGCCCGACGCGAAAGGCATGGTCACGCTCACCTCCAGCGAACTCATGGCGCTGCCGGATGGTCCGGTCGCCGCTACTTTCCATCGCCAGGATGACTATGGCAACAGCGACACCCAGAGCTGGGACACGCTCTTTACCGTCGCCGTGCATCAGCGACCCACACTGACGCTGGACACCGCGTTTGGTGACAACAAAATCGATGCTGCCGATGTGAACAGCTGGCATCTGATTCAGGGCAGCTCCAGTAATCTGCAACCGGGCAGCCAGGTGGAATTAACCCTGGGCGATCAGCACTACAGCGCCAGTGTCAAAGCGGATGGCGGCTGGGCGCTGACCATTCTGGCCGGACAGCTGGCCCCGCTGGATGATGGTGAATACCCGATGACGGTCAGTGCCAAAGACAGCGCCGGTAATGTGGCGACGGCCAGCCAGACGGTGCAGGTGGCCTCGCATACCGACACGGCCAGCCTGATGGAAGGTCAGACGGTGGATCAACTGCTGGAAACGGTCAGTCTGACCCAGCAGACGGAGACGTCGCACCTCGCACAGGCATCTGCTGCTGCTGCCGTGCCGCAGGAGAGCCATCTCTTCTCTGATGTGTCTTACACGCTTGCCGATCACCTGCTGCTGCATCCTGCGGCGCAACCCATCGTCTGACGCCAACTCATTAGTAAACGCACTGCCTTCCGGACGGGTCTGTTAAGCCCGTCTGGATTGGTGTGGCATCATCATGTGGTTACTTTTCGAACGCTCAGAAGAAATATTAACGATTTCATCTGTTTTTAGCAGGAATAAGCCCGGGTTCTGATCTAATAATGTTAAAGGTCGTTCAGCGTCTCGCTTGCGAACCATAAATAAAATAACGCAATAAATCTGTCAGGCTCTGAGTCGTACCCCCTTTGCTCGCTTTGTTCACCAGGAAAAACACCATGATGATAAGAACCCCTGCTGGTATGGATAATGAACAAAGCGCGATTAACTCTTTTGTTGTGCGCCCTGAGTGGCGTGGCAGTCAATGCGGCCTTTGCCGCACCCTTACCGAAAGCTGAATTTAACTGGCGCGCCGCGCCGACCGAAGAACAGATTGCCAGCTTAACGCTGCGCGATGCCATTCTCCGGGCCTTCGCCCGCAATCCGAAAATCTCGGAAGCGGCGGCACAGATCCACGTGGGGCAGGGCGATCTTGATGCCGCCCGCAGCGCCTGGTATCCGCAGATCTCCCTGCAGGGTGCAGCTGGGCGTTCCCATCAGACCGACTCCGCGGGCAGCCTGAATAACAATGGCTCCGGCGGTATCACGCTCAGCCAGCTGCTCTATGATTTTGGCCGTACCGGCAGCGCCATCGATGAACAGCATGCGCTGTCGGATGCTTATCGATTCGGCCTGTTCGACTCCATGACCACCGTGGCGGAAGATACGCTGCAGGCCTACCTCGAAGTCAAACGCTACCAGGCGCTGGCAGATATTGCGCATACCAATATCGCCTCACTGCAGCGGGTGCGGGATATCGCGAAACTGCGCGCCGATGCCGGGCTCAACTCCCAGTCAGACGTGCTGCAGGCGGAAACCCGCATCGCCGCGATGCAGGCGACGCTGGAGCAATATCGCGCCCAGCTGCGTTCCGCCACTGCGCAGCTGACCGTCCTGACCGGCGTGGTGCCCGCCACGCTGCCAGAACTCCCCCAGGCGCTGCTGAAACAGCAGATCACCCTCGATAAAATCGCCTATGAAAGCAGCGCGGCGGTGCGCAGCGCGCAGTCTAAACAGGAGGCCGCCCGTGAACGGGTGCGCCAGGCAGAGTCCGGTCACTGGCCGACCATCAAAGTGCAGGCGGGCCGGACCCGCTATGAAAACGATCGTTCGTCTTACTGGGATGATGAAGTGCAGCTGCAGGTGGAAGCGCCGCTCTACCAGGGCGGCATGGTGAATGCCAAAACCGCGTCAGCAGAGGGCGATCGGGAAGCGGCTCAGGCTGCCGTTCAGCAGGCCAAACTCGCCATCAATCAGAACGCCTCGACCGCCTATGCCGACATGATTGGCGCACAGCAACGGCAGGCTGCCGGGGAAGTGCAGCTGGCCAGCGCCGACCATACCCGCAATGTCTACGCCGATGAATATCGCCTGAGCAAGCGCAGCCTGAATGATTTGCTGAGCGTGGAACAGGATGTGTTTCAGGCGGACAGCTCACGTATCACCGCGCTTTACGATGGCTGGGACGCCACCGTGCGGTATGCCGCCGCGGTAGACAATCTGCTCGATATCATGGGTATCGATCGCCAGAAAAGCAGCGGCGATCTCCTTCCTTCGCTGCAATAGCGATAAGGTGTTAATAATGAGTACATCCACCCTGAATACCGATAACTGGATTGCCGCCATGCTGCGCGTCGCTGCGCGATTCGGTAAACCTGCCGATGGCAAAACCCTGCGTCAGCAGATGCGCTGGTTTGAACATCTGCCGGTGTCACAGCAGCTGGAGCGGCTTTCCGGCCTGCTGGGACTGCATCTGACTATGGTGCCGCAGAACAAACTGCGCTGGCGTCAGGAGATCACGCCCGTGGTGCTGGTGCTGGAAAATGCCAGCGTGGCGGTGCTGGAGAACATCGATTCCGACGGCAGCGCGCGCTACTGGCTGAGTGAAGGCGGCGATGTAGTGCGTGAAAGCGCCTTATCGGAACTGCTGGCACGCGCTCAGGGCGATGTCGGTGTGATTGGCGTGGCGGCGCGTGGCCGTGATGCGCGCATCGACGAATTTGTTCAGCCCTATGAGCCACATTGGTTCTGGAAAAACTTTCGCGGCATGGGTCGCCGCATCACCGAGATCTCGCTGGCCTCGGTGATCGGCAATGTGCTGGCGCTGGCCGGTATTCTCTTTTCGATGCAGGTCTACGATCGGGTTATTCCGGCGCAGTCGCAGTCCACGCTGTGGGTGCTGTTTGTCGGGGTGCTGATCGCGGCGGCCATTGAGTATCTGATCCGGCTGATGCGAACCCAGGTGTCTGACCTGATGGGCAAACGCATCGACCTGAAAGTCTCGGCCATGCTGTTTGCCAGGGCGATGAGCATCCGTAATGAAGCCCGGCCAAAATCGACCGGCTCCTTTATCTCGCAGCTGCGTGAGATCGACCAGGTGCGCGAGTTGCTGACCTCAACCACGGTCGGCGCAGCGGCCGATCTGCCGTTTGTCATCCTGTTCCTGTTTATCATGTCGTTTGTGGGCGGCTGGCTGGTGCTGATTCCGCTGGCGGCCATCCCGCTGATCGTTATTCCCGGCATGCTGGTGCAGATCCCGATGGCGCGGCTGGCGAAAGAGGGGCTACGCGAAGGGGCGCTGCGCAATGCGGTGCTGGTGGAGACCATCGAAGGCATTGAGGATATCAAGGCGCTGCAGGCGGAACCCTATTTTCAGCGTCAGTGGGAGCAGACCCATGAAGTCAGCGCCGCCATCAGTAATCAGCAGCGGTTATGGGGCGCGCGCCTTACCGGCTGGGCCTCGACGGTGCAGCAGCTCACCTATGCGGGGATGCTGGTGTTTGGGGTCTATCTGGTGCTCGATTCGCAAATTACCACCGGTACGCTGGTCGCCTGTAGCCTGCTCTCGTCACGCACCATCGCCCCGCTGATGCAGCTGACCATGGTCTTCTCGCGCTGGCAGCACGCCAAAATGGCGATGAAAGGGCTGGATGAGTTGCTGAAAAAGCCGCTCGATCAGCCTGAAGCCGCCACGCTGGCGCACTGTCCCACGCTCACCGGCCAGTACGATCTGCGCAATGTGCATTACAGCTATGACGAAGAGAATGAAAAGAACGTGCTCAACGTGCAGCAGCTGCAGATTAAACCCGGCGAGAAGATTGCCATTCTGGGCAAGGTCGGGGCAGGGAAATCGACGCTGCTGAAGATCCTCGCCGGTCAGGCGCAGGCCAGCCAGGGCAAGGTGATCGTCGATGGCGTCGATATTGAGCGTATCGATCCCACCGATTTACGCCGTCAGCTCGGCTGGCTCTCGCACGACTCCCGCCTCTTCTTCGGCACGCTGCGGCAGAACCTGATGCTGGGCAACCCGCATGCCAGCGAACAGGAGATGCTGCAGGCGCTGCGTATCAGCGGCGCGCTGTCGCTGGTTCAGCAGGATGCCGCCAGTCTGGATCGCATTATCAACGAAGGCGGGCGCGGGCTTTCGGGCGGGCAGCGCCAGATGGTGATGCTGAGCCGGTTGATCCTGCGTCAGCCGCAGGTGGTGCTGCTGGATGAGCCCACGGCGGCAATGGATGAACAGCTGGAGGAGCATGTTATCCGTCAGCTGCAGGGCTGGATTAGCGGCCGGACGCTGGTGCTGGTGACGCACCGTCCGGCGCTGCTGAAGATGGTCGATCGTATTGTGGTGATGGACAACGGCCGCATCGTGGCCGATGGCCCGCGTGACGAGATCCTGCGCCGTGCAACCCCGCCCGCGACGCCAGGTAAAGGAGATGCCGCATGAGTCTGGTGATTGTTGATAAAGATCTTGCCCGTCATGAGCGCCGGACATCGGCGATTATCTGGCTCTGCACCGCCGCGCTGGCGATATTTCTGATCTGGGCGCACTTCGCCATTCTGGATGAGGTCACCGTCGGCACCGGTAAAGTCACGCCCTCCAGCCGCGCGCAGGTGATCGACAGCCTGGATGGCGGCATCGTTAAGCAGCTTAACGTGCATGAGGGCGATATCGTCGAGAAAGGGCAGGTGCTGGCGACCCTCGATCCGACACGCTTCCAGTCAAATTTCGGTGAAGCGCAGGCCAAAGTGCGTACGCTGCGTGCCTCGTCCGAGCGGCTGGAGGCGGAGCTGTCGGGCACGCCGCTGAAGTTCAGTGCCGAAACGCTGAAGGAGCCGAATCTGGTCACCCGTGAGCGGCAGCTCTATGAGTCGCGACGTCGTAATCTCACCGAAACCATCAGTAACCTGCAGCAGTCGCTGAAACTGGTGCAGGATGAGCTGCGGCTGACCGAACCGCTGGTGGCGAAAGGCGCGGCAGGGCAGGTTGAGGTAATTCGTCTGCGTCGTCAGGTCAGCGATCTGCGCGGTAAAATTGATGAGGCGCGCAATGACTATCTGGTGCGTGCTCACGAAGAGCAGGTGAAAAACAATGCTGAACTGGATGCGCAATTGCAGGTTGCCGCAGGCAAAGAGGATCAGCTGACGCGTGCCACGCTCTACTCGCCGGTGCGCGGCATCGTCAAAGATATTCAGGTCACCACGGTGGGGGGCGTACTGGAGCCGGGCGGTAAACTGATGGAAATCGTGCCGCTGGAGGATCAATTGCTGATTGAGACGCGTATCAACCCACGCGATATTGCCTATATCCGGCCGGGTCTGGCTGCTACCGTGAAAGTCACCGCCTATGACTCCTCTATCTATGGCGATCTGCACGGTGAAGTCGAAACGGTCTCGCCAGATACGCTGCAGGATGAGGTAAAACGTGATCAGTATTACTATCGCGTCTACGTTCGTACCCAGAAAGCCGAGCTGACCAACCGCGCCGGACGAAAATTCCCGATTGTGCCCGGAATGGTCGCCAATGTGGAGATTAAAACCGGTCAGAAATCCGTCATGGATTATCTGATTAAGCCGCTGAATAAAGTCAAAGAATCGCTGCGCGAGCGCTGAGAATCCGCGCCAGCCTGACTCTCCGCCTGCTTAATTACGGTGATAAATTAACATGGCGGATATTTGGGCAATATTGGCGCAAAGCGTGCGCAATTTAACAATCTGTGCGGAGTCAGGCCGAAGTTAATTTAACCCGATAAAGAAAGTTTACGAAGATATAGCGCAACGGCAAATGGCGGGCAAAAAAATGCCGGACAAATTGTCCGGCGGGAAATAATAAGTTGTACATCTCATTCGGGGAGAATGAAGGTAATAATGGAATAAATGATGATAGCGGGGTCTATTCTATTACCAGATGCCGTATAAGTTTTATCATTCAGTGCTTCGGAATACTCTTATGTAACCTGTTGATAAAAATGAGTTCAGATCGGGTTTATCATTTTGTGCGCCATTTTTTACCGATCCGTGCTGCTTATTAGTTCCCCGATATTTACATTTTGAAATAACTGTTTCGATGTATGAAACAGTTTTGGAAATTTAGTAGCATTTTCCTGGTGGATTATTACCCGCTATAAAACAACAATGGCCTGCCGGCTGAATTTTTAATCGTTCAGTTAGCAGTGGCAAATAATAAAGGCACATAACAGAGGGTAATAAAATGAAACGTCGCGTTCTCTCCCTGATGATCCCTGCATTGCTGGTTGCAGCAGGATCAGCAAACGCAGCTGAAATCTATAACAAAGACGGCAACAAATTAGATCTCTTCGGTAAAGTTGATGGCCTGCACTACTTCTCTGACAACAGCAGTTCCGACGGCGATCAGTCATATGTTCGCTTCGGCTTCAAAGGCGAAACGGAAATCAGCAATGAGCTGACCGGTTACGGCCAGTGGGAATACCAGGCAGCACTGAACAATTCTGAAGATGAAGGGACAGCCAACAGCTTCACCCGTGTTGGTTTTGCGGGTGTGAAATTTGGTGATGCGGGATCGTTCGACTACGGTCGTAACTACGGCGTTAACTACGACATCGGCGCATGGACCGACGTGCTGCCAGAGTTCGGCGGCGATACTTATGGCGCGGATAACTTCATGTATCAGCGCGGTAACGGCATGGCGACCTACCGTAACAACAACTTCTTTGGTCTGGTGGATGGCTGGAACTTCGCAGTCCAGTATCAGGGCAAGAATGGCAACAGCAGCGAATCACCGAATGGCCGTGACGTACTGGGGCAGAACGGCGACGGCTGGGGTCTGAGCACAACGTATGATCTGGGTTCAGGTTTCGGCATTGGTGCGGCAACCTTCCAGTCTGACCGTACCAACGATCAGAACAGCACAACATCAGGCATCCTGGGCCGTGGCGACAAAGCGGCGGTGTATACGGGCGGTCTGAAATATGACGCGAACAACGTCTATCTGGCGGCGATGTACTCACGCTCCTTCAACGCAACGCGCTTCGGCAGCAACGACTCTTCAGTCTTTGGTTATGCGGATAAAGCGGATAACTGGGAACTGGTTGCGCAGTATCAGTTCGACTTCGGTCTGCGTCCGTCCCTGGCGTATGTCACCTCACGCGGCACCGATGTTCAGAACTTCGGCAAACAGAATCTGAAAAAATACATTGATGTTGGCGCGACTTACTACTTCAACAAAAACATGTCCACCTATGTTGATTACCAGATCAACCTGCTGGACGACAACGAATTCACCGACGCAGCCGGTATCAATACCGACGACGTGGTGGGTGTAGGCCTGGTTTACCAGTTCTGATTTGTCGGGGAGCGCAGTTACGGCTGCGCTCCTGCGTTATCTTCCGGGCTGAGCGCTTCAGCCTTTGGCCACGTCGTGGCTTCCGGCGCCGTCCTCACTGACGACATCACACTGCCGAATCGTGCCCCTTCAAACGCCACGCCTGCCAGGGTGAAGGCTGAAAAGCTCAGCCAGTGATGCCATGCTGACTGCCACTTCTGTGAATTTTTCATTCTGCACCTCTCAGAGATAAACACTGTTTCAACAGTGCAGAATTCATGCCAGCTTTACCGCTCTCACAGCCACAGACATTACGCCCGTTTTGGTACACTTGCCGCGCGCGTCAGAGAGCGGATGCCCCAAATCGGTGCAGCTAAGCCTGTTACTGGCGCGGCCGTGAAGGCGTCATATGGCGATGACGGCGCTGTTCGACCACTTTATAACTGCCGTAGACAAACAGACCCAGGGCAACGACAAGAATCATATAGATCATCTGTAACTCCTTACGTTGTTAATGTTAATCGCCTGGTAAGAGGCGGGATCAGGATAGATGACCGGTGAATGTTCTCGTGATTCAGAAAAAGATTCAACTCTCTTTAAGCTAATTTACCCGAATTTTATGCTTTGTAGTGGCTCTTCATAAAGTGTTACAAGCGAGGAATGATGCGTTATAAGATTAATCTGCTGTTTATGTCACTTTTAATTCTGATGGTGGCGGGCTGTGATCAATCTGCCCCGACACCGTCGATGGTGCTGGAAGGGAAAACCATGGGCACCGTCTGGCGGGTCAGCCTGGCGGGTGTGGAGCGCGCGCGCAAAGCGGAACTGCAGCAGCGCATTCAGCAGCAGCTGGATGCGGATGATGCTGAGCTTTCAACCTGGAAGCCCGACTCCGCATTATCGCGCTTCAACCAGAGTCGTGACCTGTCACCGCAGCCGGTGAGTGAAAACATGGCGGATATTGTCACGACCTCGCTGCGGATTGGCCGTAAAACCGGCGGGGCGATGGATATCACCGTCGGACCGCTGGTCAACTTATGGGGCTTTGGTCCGACGAAACAGCCTGTCCATACGCCGGATGCGGCACAGATCGCCGCCGCCCGTGCGCAGACCGGATTGCAGCATCTGCGGGTACTGCAGGGCGCCGATGGCCAGTGGCTGCAGAAAGATCTGCCGGGCCTCTATGTCGATCTCTCGACGGTGGGGGAAGGCTTCGCCACCGATCATCTGGCACGCCTGATGGAGCAGCTCGGCATCAACAATTATCTGGTATCGGTGGGGGGCGCCGTGCTGAGTCGTGGCCTTAATGCGCAGCAGCAGCCGTGGCGGGTGGCGATTCAGAAACCGACCGATCGTGAGAATGCGGTTCAGGCGCGCGTCAGTCTGCAGGGACACGGTATCAGTACCTCCGGCAGCTATCGCAACTATTATGAACTGGACGGCAAGCGCATTTCTCATGTGATCGATCCCGTTACCGGGCGGCCTATTGAGCATAAACTGGTTTCTGCCACGGTAATCGCCACTACGGCGCTGGAAGCCGATGGCTGGGATACCGGACTGATGGTACTCGGCACGGAGAAAGCCAAAGCGCTGGCAATTGAACAGCACCTGGCGGTCTATCTGATCAGCAGGCAGGGCGACAAATTTGTCAGCTGGATGTCGCCGCAGTTTGCTGCTTTCCTGATCCCCGCTGAATCCGGAGAACCCTGATGTTAGATCTTTTTAGTGAAGAGCAACCCTGGCAGGAGCCGCTGGCTGAAGGTGCCGTGATCCTGCGACGACGCGCGCGTGAAGATGCAGAGGCGCTGTATCAGCAGATACTGGCGATTGCGGAGCAGAACCCGTTTGCCCATCGCATCACGCCCGGCGGCCATCGCATGTCGGTGGCGATGACCAACTGCGGCGATTTTGGCTGGTCGGTGGATTCACGTGGCTACAATTATCAGCAGCAGGACAACCTCAACGGGCGCAAGTGGCCGCCCATGCCGCCGCTGTTTCGGACCCTGGCGCAGCAGGCCGCGGCAGAAGCGGGCTTTCCGGGCTTCAATCCGGATGCCTGCCTGCTTAATCGCTATGAGCCGGGTGCAAAGCTGACGCTGCATCAGGATAAAGATGAGAAAGACCTGCACCAGCCTATCGTTTCGGTGTCTTTGGGATTACCGGCGGTGTTTCAGTTTGGCGGCTTCGAGCGCGGTGACAGTACCCAGCGTGTGCTGCTGGAACATGGCGATATTGTGGTGTGGGGCGGGCCATCGCGCCTGCGTTACCACGGCATTCTGCCACTCAAGCCAGGCGTTCATCCGCTGGCCGGTCCGTGGCGTTATAACCTGACGTTTCGTCGCGCCTTTTAACCCGCCACGCCGGTGACGACGTGGTGAGAATAACTATTGCTATCATTTGGCATCCCATTACACTGCAGGCTGTTTTTTAGCTGATGGATTGCCTGCATGACGTTGTTACGCGTTGTTTTTCGCCAGTTCCGCTGGCCTTTTATCGGGGTGATTGCCCTGACGTTGTTAAGCGCCGTGCTGGGTATCGGCATGATCGCCTTTATCAACCGCGAAATGATTGTCGCCATTAACACCTCGTTTGCGGTACTGCCGCAGTTCCTGTTACAGCTGGTGGTGCTGATGGCGGTGACGCTCGCCTCGCAGCTGGCGCTGACGATGCTTGGGCATCAGTTTGTCTGGCGACTGCGCGGCGAGTTTATCAAGCGAATCCTCGATAGCCGGGTTGAACGCATCGAGCAGCTCGGCAGTGCGCAGCTGCTGGCGGGACTGACCAGCGACGTGCGGGCGATTACGCTGGCCTTTGTGCGCCTGCCGGAGCTGTTTCAGGGTGTCATCATTACCATCGGCTCAGCCATTTATCTCGCCTGGCTGTCGCCAAAAATGCTGCTGGTGACCAGTGTCTGGCTGGGTGTCACGCTGGTAGGCGGCTGGCTGCTGGTCTCGCGCGTTTACCAGCACATGGCAAAGCTGCGGGAAATTGAAGATAACCTCTATCGCGATTACCAGACGGTGATTGAAGGGCGTAAAGAGCTGCAGCTTAACCGCTCACGCGCGCAGCAGGTCTACGACACGGTTTATCAGGAAGATGCCCGCGCCTGGCGTCACCATATTGTGCGTGCCGATACTTATCATCTCAGTGCGGTCAACTGGTCAAATATCATGACCCTGGGCGCTATCGGCATGGTCTTCTTCATGGCTAACAGCCTGGGCTGGGCCAACACCGCGGTCGCCGCCACCTTCTCCCTGACGCTGCTGTTCTTACGCACGCCGCTGCTTTCTGCGGTGGGCGCATTGCCTACTTTACTCAGTGCCCAGGTTGCCTTCCGTAAGCTCAACGCCTTTGACCTTGCCCCTTATCAGGCCGGGTTCCACGCGCCATCGGCCTCCTCTGACTGGCAAACGCTGGAGCTGCGGGACGTCTCTTTTCACTATGGTGATAATGGCTTCCAGGTCGGGCCGATTAACCTGACGCTGCGCCGGGGTGAACTGGTGTTTCTGATTGGCGGCAACGGCAGCGGGAAATCGACGCTGGCGATGCTGCTGACCGGGCTGTATCAGCCTCAGTCCGGCACGCTGCTGCTGGATGGCAAGCCGATAACGGCGGATGAGCTGGATGTGTGGCGCAGTCAGTTCTCGGCGGTGTTTACCGACCTGCATCTGTTTGACCGGTTAATCGGGCGGGAAGGGGTTCCGGCCAATCCGGCGCTGGTGCAGCAGTGGCTGGAAAGGCTGAAGATGCAGGATAAGCTGAAGATTGAAGGCAATAAAGTGCTCAATCTGCGGCTGTCAAAAGGGCAGAGTAAGCGACTGGCGTTGCTGCTGGCGGTGGCAGAAGAGCGCGATGTGCTGCTACTGGATGAGTGGGCGGCCGATCAGGACCCCCACTTCCGGCGCATCTTCTATCGTGAGCTGTTACCCTGGCTACAGCAGGCGGGTAAAACGGTATTTGCTATCAGCCATGACGATCACTACTTCATTCATGCCGATCGGCTGCTGGAGATGCGTGAAGGCCAGCTGACAGAGCTGACCGGTAACGAGCGCGATCTCGCCACGCTCGACTCGGTAAAACGCACCGACACCGGGCTTTGACGGCAGATGGCAAAACTTAGCCGCTACCGTGTTAAGTTCTGTGCATGTCGCTGAACGTTGTGTTTAACATTTCTCTAAGCGTCAGCAGCAAGCTGCCGCGCCTATTGCCAGATGTACCTCCTGCCAATGCAGGAGGCATCCGATTAGTGGGCGAAATGTTGATCAAGCGGTGCACTGAACCAGCGATTGTTCAGCACGTTTTTGATAACACTATTTTTGTCTGCAGCTGACAGGGAGTTGTCCTGATCAATACGGGTGAGAATATCTTTATAGCTATAAGTCTTATTGCTCATGTAGATAATGGCTTTCTGCTTATTAGCATCCATCACTAACAGCGATTCCCCCGCAGCGGCATTTTCCGGCGTCCATTTCTTCCATTCCGGAAGGGTCTGATCGTTTGGTGACCCTGTTGCCAGGAAGTTTTTAATGTAGGTATTAAAAGATTGACCTAATGCCTGAGAGCCTTTCAGCTTCAGGGCATCCTGCGTAAATTCAGCATACTTATTTTTATCCCAAAAAGGCATAAATACGCCGTGAAAAGAACCGATGGCGGATAATTTATCACCCGTGACAAACGCATCCGTGCCATATCGGAACTCCATGCCATACAGCGGCGCGTTATAATTTTTATACATCATCTCAGCAGACTGATTAACATTAAACAGGCTGTATAGCAGCCCGCCATAGTGATTCGCAAAGGTGTATTTATTCAGCAACGTGGTGTTGTTTACAAGCGTTCCATCTTTCACTTGTTCTGCAAACATAGGGTCGTTACGAGCGAAGAAAGAAAACTCCTGTTGTCCTGTGGCCATGATGGCGGGGACAGCATTATATTTTTTGGTCTCAAAGCCATCTTTCGGGATCACCACACCATCGCGGTAGAGATGCGGAAATTGATTCATGCGGATTCCCGCATCGCCAAAAAGCATGGCCAGTTCTGCTGCCGGGAGTTGATAGAGAAATTGACGCACGTCTGTTGAACCTGACAGGAGCCAGGTTTTCGCCGCGCTGGCATCCGGCTTAATGCCCTGTTTGACGACCAGAGGTGCCAGTCTTTGTGCAAAAATGCTTTCCGCTTCATCTTTGTCAGAGGTGGTCATGCCACCACTGAAAACAATGGCTTTATCGAAAGTATTTTTAAAATAGGGTGAGATAAGCATCGCCATCACGTCCCTGCCGCCAGCCGAAAATCCGGATACGGTGATATTATTTTTGTTACCGCCAAAAGCCTCAATATTAGCTTTGATCCAATCCAGCGATTTTTTGATGTCGAGTAAGCTGTAATTACCGGAATCATCCAGCGGATTGCCATCGTTCAGGGCTTTTAAGGGATTAAAGCCGAGTGCGCCCAGCCGATAATTTACGGTAACAATCACTGCATTGTATTTTTCAGCGATAAATGCCGGAGCAAATTCACTGGAGCTGCCCAGCTGGTTATTGCCACCGTGAATATAAACCAACACCGGAAGCGGGGAGTGGGTCCCACTCGGGCGGTAGATATTCAGATTCAGGCAATCCTCATTACCTTTGGCTCCGTCCGGAGAAACCTGGATGCAGTTAGTCGCGGGCCGGGTCGCATCGAAGACGGTTTGCCATGCGTCAGGAGAAACCGGTTTTTTCCAGCGCAGTTCTCCGGCCGGCGCTTTCGCATAAGGAATCCCGGTCCAGGAGAGCGTATTGTGATGGTCAGCGCCTTTCACTTTGCCAAATTGCGTCGTAATCTCAGGGGAGATATTTTGAGCAGTGGCTGAAGAGGCAACCAAAAAGAGTAAAAATGTCCGGGATAATCTGGGTATAGAATTTTTCATGCGTACCTTGTTCCAGGGAAATATTCCTTATACCTGAAAGGTCGCAGTGCACCGTGATGTCTGGCTCACAAAACAAGATAAATCCAGCAATTATCGCATGTTGCTGTTTTTCGGTGATGAAATATGCCTGTCGCCTGCAGAACGCATCTTACCTGTTTAGCCGGTTTTTAAAGCCGATGGGTGATCAGCGTGATTACCTGAGTATCCCGCCACATAAAGCCCGCCTCCAGTAATGTCCCTGACGTAAAACGCCCACCGAAGTCCTGAGTCAGCTGCAGCGTCGCCCGCTGCTGCGCGAAATCTGCTGAAACCAGTGCCGCATCCAGAAAGTCCATCGGCTGATGCAGTTGTGGCCACAGTGCTTTGTAGAGGCTCTCTTTAAGTGAGAAGAGCAGAGTAGCGGCCGCACTGAAGGAGATGGGCAACGTCCGCAACAGTTCCTGCTCCTGCTCACTCATCAAGAGCTCTGCTGTTTCCTGCGCCGTCGTCTCCGGCATGACCTGTTCGACATCGACCCCAACGGCCCAGGGCTGCCGGGTTGCCGCCACCACGACGACGCCACCACTGTGCGACAGCGATGCCTGAACGCCAGCGGGCCAGCAGGGAGACCGATCGGGAGCGTTGGTCAGAATGAAATCAGGAATCCCCAGCTCTGCCATGACTGACCGGACCAGCAGTCGGCTGGCAAGGTATTCGGCACGCCGTTTTCTGACTGCCTGCTGAAGCCGGGCTGGCAGGGGAATACCCGATTCGGCAGCCAGCGCGTCACGATATTTTTGCGGATCAAAGTGACTCACCGCCAGCAAGGGCTCGCTGCGGTTCAGGTGGCCGGAAAGGATAAAGCCGCCTGTAGAAGGCGGCAGCGGCAGGTCGGGATAGCGCATGCGAAACCATTAAAGCCAAAACGGCATTAAATCAGGCTCGATGGATCAGGGCAAGCAGCCCGCCGGAATCAGTCGTTGGGAGGAATGGCAAAACTCTTCAGAGAAACTACGAAATGGTGGTGACCCCTGCTGATACGTGCACCCCGGTCGCACCAGTGGCTTGCCAGACGAAAGAAATCGTCGCTGCCAATGTCATACGCCAGTTCCACTTTGCTAATGCCCGAATGCAGTAACGCTTCTGCATCTTTCAGGCTTTTCGCTTTGATCGCCATAAAAATTATCCGTCAATTTCTGGGGAGTTCAGGGTAGTCATTTTCTGTGACATTTTTGTTTCAGTTTGATGAAAAAGCGCGACGGCAGGCCGATTTTGTGAGGCGGATCAGATTCTGATGCAAGCGTTAACCTGCTGATTGTTAGATAAATGTTAACTGCTGCACGGGACGATTCTGAATGTTGAGAGGGGGAGGGGCACCGATATCAGACAGAGAAAGGCCGCGTCAGACGCGGCCCTGTGGGTTACTTCTGGTCTGGCGGGGAAGGTTGCTTATCGCCGGACTCGGGTGCTTCGGTTGGATCGTCTTTTTCAATAACTGTCATGAACTCTCCTCTTGTTACCCACACATCCAAAGTATAGATCGATTTGCGAGAGGTGCGAGGAAAGTTAAGGTCTGATGACAGAAACGAAAAAAGCAGCCTTTTGGGCTGCTTTTCAGGGAATTTGGTCGGCACGAGAGGATTTGAACCTCCGACCCCGGACACCCCATGACCGTGCGCTACCAGGCTGCGCTACGTGCCGAACACTGGAAGATAAGTCTACTGGTTATCGTCATTAAAGCAATATACCCACCGACTATTTGCCTGATAATTAATCAGTTAGCGATAAACCGCTTCTCTTCGGTCAGAACCTGCAACAGCAGCGCCAGCTCTGGCTTATGATCCTTCAGCGTGTTGCCCTGCGGATCATAAGCGCGATAGCTGCCGTTGTTGTTGAGTACCAGCGTCACCTGCGGCGTGGTAATCACCAGCTTGTTCTCTTCACTGCTCGCGACCCAGTCGTGGCGACGACGCGCAGCAAACAGATCTTCACCCTGTGAATAGTTCACCGGATTGGTGCGCACATGCAGCAGTCGCTGCATCAGCGTCGCCATCACATCCTGATGATCAGAAAGACGATCAACGGTCTGCGCCGGGGTATCAGGCCAGTGAATCACTAACGGCACCTGCAGGGTCTGGCGGTTTCCGGCGCTGTCAGGATCGCCATCCAGTGCGAGTCCACGCTGCGCGGTGATCACCACCACGGTGTTCTTCAGCAAATCACGCGCCTTCAGGCTGTCGAGTACCGCATGAATCTGCTCATCAACGGCCGGTGCCTGGCGCAGATAGCTGCGCTGACGGGCTTTGGCACTGTCGCCGGTGACATCAGGACCATTCAGGGCAACCCATGAGAACCACGGTGCCTGTGAACCCTTCTGTTTCTCCAGCCAGTCCTGCCATTGCGCTACGGTACTGGCGTTAGGCTGGCTGTTTGTCGCAGGCAACGAATAATCGGTCAGCAATGCCTGGCGGTAGAGCGGTGGATTAAAGCCTTCCGAGGAGAACAGGCCAAACTGATAACCCTGGGTGCTAAGCGCGCCCAGCAGGGCCGACGGCGTTCGGGAGGCCAGAATACCGTTCATATAGCTGGAGGAGATACCGTAGAACAGGCCAAACAAGCCTTTCTCCGGCGTATCACCCGCGCTGTAGTGCTGGGTAAAACGCACGTTCTCGCTGGCGAACTGATTCAGTTCCGGCAGCGCTTTGGCGAGCGTCGCGTTGTTCAGGCCATCGACAGTCAGCACCAGCAGATTGTTACGTGTGCCGGCATCACGGAACGTAATGTCGCTCAGCGGATACTCGACTGCCACCGCTTCCGGGTCGCCCTGCTGAATCAGCCGACGCTGATACTCCTGCGCATCCAGCAGGCCGTGACGCTCAAGGAAGCGGCGGGCGGTCATCGGATAGGAGAGCGGCAGATTGGCGCGCTGCATGGTAATCGGGCGATAGAAGTTGGCATCAGCCCAGATATACATCAGGTGGCTGGCAAAGAAGGCGCTGATAAAAAGCGCGGCGACAGGCTTGCCAAACGAACGGCGATTCAGGCTGCGCAGCTTCTGCCAGCTCCAGGTCGCAAACAGCATCTCGACCAGGAAAATCAGCGGCACGCTGATAAACATCAGCTGCCAGTCGCGCGCCATCTCACTCTGATCGGGGTTGATGACCAGCTCCCACACCACCGGATTAAGGTGCAGGTGGAAGCGGCTGAACACCGCACTGTCGACCATCACCAGCGTCAGCCCGGCGGTAGCGACCACCGCAGAGAGCACCCGCATCAGCCGTTGCGACATCACCACAAAGGTCAGCGGGAAGATAATCAGCAGATAGGCGGCAAATACGACAAAACTGAAGTGGCCAACCCAGCTGGTATAGGCGTAGATGCGCCCCGCCAGCGAAGAAGGCCAGTCGGCGACCAACAGGTAGCGACTGCCTAAAATCAGCGCGAATAAGATGTTAAACAGAGCAAACCAGTGCCCCCAGCTAATCATCTGGGAGACTTTTTCGCGGTAGCGCTGCCGGTTGGTTACCATATTATGAAGTCAAATCAGCCAATTAATGGGCGTTATCGTCACGCACTGATGCCTGAAGGGCATCGGCGAAAGAACGTGCCAGAGAACGACGTTGCGCCGGGGCGACATCGCTGTTAATTAAGTTGGTCACCATATTTCCCAGAACCATCAGGGAGAGATCGGTGGGGGCCTTGTCCTTGTGCAGGATTTGGGCCATTTCCGCGAGGAGTTGTTCCACGCGTTCGTCACTGTAACGGGATGATTGTGCCATATCGTCGTCTAAGCTCATTTCAAAAGGCGATATATTACCGGAACAGCGTACTTTTTACCGCAATTTTATCGAAAGCAGCCTGTTCGCTTCACGCATAGAGTTGAAAGCCGATGCTGGCGGTGTTTGAATACGCGCCTGTGCTAAAAGGAGAGTCTACCATGAGTCTGGATATCGACCAGATTGCCCTGCATCAGTTAATCAAACGCGATGAAAACCAGCTTGAGCTGGCGCTGCGCGATTCGCTGCTGCCTGCCACCAACACGGTTAACGCGATGGTGGAGGAGTTACACCGGGTTTACAGCGCAAAAAGCAAAGCCTATGGCCTGTTCAATGCAGAGAGTGAACTGGCCGAAGCGCTGCGTAATTGTCGTAAGGGCAACGATGATTTTCTCGCTTTTAGCCGTGCCGCGACCGGCCGTCTGCGTGACGAGCTGGCAAAATATCCGTTTGCGGAAGGCGGCGTGGTGCTATTTATTCACTACCGTTATCTGGCGGTGGAATATCTGCTGATTGCGGTGCTGAACAGCCAGTCCAGCATGCGCGTCAACGAGCAGATGGATATCAGCAGCACCCATTATCTCGACATCAACCATGCGGACATCGTGGCGCGTATTGATTTAACCGAGTGGGAAACCAACCCGGAATCGACCCGTTACCTGACCTTCCTGCGCGGCCGCGTCGGCCGTAAAGTGGCTGACTTCTTTATGGACTTCCTCGGTGCCGAAGTGGGATTAGACACCAAGGCGCAGAACCGCGGTCTGTTGCAGGCCGTCGATGACTACTGCAACGAGTCGGAACTGGATAAGCAGGAGCGCCAGAACTATTGCCAGCAGGTTTACAGCTACTGCAACGAGCAGTTGCAGGCGGGCGAGGAGATTGCGCTGGAAGATCTGTCGAGCGAACTGCCACCGCTGGGCGAAAAAACCTTCCAGGCTTTTACCCAGGAGCAGGGCTACGAACTGGAAGAGAGCTTCCCGGCGGATCGCAGTACGCTGCGTCAGCTGACGAAATTTGCCGGAAGCGGCGGGGGACTGACCCTGAATTTCGATGCGATGTTACTGGGCGAACGCATTTTCTGGGATCCGGCCACGGACACCCTGACGATTAAAGGCACACCCCCCAATCTGCGCGACCAGCTTCAGCGTCGTACCAGCAGCAAATAAAAAAGCCGGGCTTAGCCCGGCTTCTGTTCTCTGACACATCGATTATCTCGGTGTATCAGGGACAAAATAAAAGGGCCGGTTTCTCAACCGGCCCTTCTACCTTTCAACGTCATTCGCGATTAAGCGCGAACGAAGTCGATGTGGAACAGTTTTGGCTTGAACGGGTGACGCTGAACAGCCTGAACTTTCACTTTAGTTTCTTTACCGTCAACGGACAGGGTCAGAACTTCGTCGTAGAAACCTGGTTTAGATTGCAGGTTCATTACTGAGTCGTGATCCAGATCGATGGCAACAGCCGCTTCAGAACCACCGTAGATGATGGCCGGGAAACGGTTTGCTGTACGCAGGCGGCGGCTCGCACCCTTACCCTGCTCTTTACGTTCTACTGCATTGATAGTGAGCATTAATATATCTCTTTATTTAAATCCTGCTACAGGCGACCCAGTAACAGGCAGGTTATTCAATACCGCTGATGCACATGCAAAAGCGGGCGGCAGTATAGCCGTTATGCCGGGTGGTAGCAAACGATATACCCGTCCGCCGGGTTCGGCATCCGGTCAGCCCTGCCACGCATCATGCATTAACGCAGCTCATTGGCGCGGCGATAGCGGCCCTGATAATCGAACATTTTCTCGCGTATCTGCCAGAACTGGCCTTTGGCCCGCGCCACGACAAAGTCGGGATGACGCAGCAGCGGCTGCAGCGCCAGAACATCAGCAGCCGTCTGCCAGCCCAGCGGCACGCCGGGTGCGCGCTGATGCGGACGCATAAACAGCTGTTCAAACGCCTTACGCTGAGCGGGCGTCTGCAGGCGGAACCGTTCGCTGACGCTGGTGCCTTCCTCATCAAAATAGGTTGCCTTCAGCCATTCGCCTTTGGCGTCATGGCCCTGTTCCAGCGTCATACCGCCGCAGCGCAGCACCAGCGCATCTTTCAGTTTCAGCGCCGCTTTGAGCATATCGTCGGGATCGACCAGAATTTTGTCGCACTGATGACAGCGCCGCGCGGCAATATCATTTTCTGCGCCGCAGTCAGGGCAGCTTTTAAAGCGGAAGCGGAAGTCACACTGTTCGCGCCCGCCCTCATCATCTTCCAGCACGCCCTGACAGCGTCGGCCAAAATGCTCGATCACCATGCCATCTTCGGTCGCCTTGCCCCAGAAGGTGTTGGCGAAACCGCAGGCGGGACAGAAAACCTGCACTGGCTGGTTGTCGCTCTTCCCTTTGGGCGCGCCGACTTCGGGCGTAAAGAGATCGTGCGGATTCCCGGCGTAATCCAGGATCAGGCAATCGGTTTTACCGGGCGAGAGCCGCAGGCCGCGTCCGACGATCTGCTGATAGAGGCTGACCGACTCGGTCGGACGCAGGATCGCAATCAGATCCACGTGCGGGGCATCAAATCCGGTGGTCAGTACGGCGACATTGACCAGGAATTTCAGCTGCTGCGCTTTAAACGCCAGAATCAGGGCATCGCGCTCTCTGGCGGGCGTTTCGGCGGAGACCAGCGCGCTGTTTTCCGGCAGCAGCCGCAGGATTTCCCGTGCATGCTCCACCGTTGAGGCGAAAATCATCACCCCCAGCCGATCTTCGGCGAACTCCACAATCTGCCGGATAATATGGGGCGTGACGCGCTGCTGTTGTTTCAGTTCACGGTTAAGATCGGCTTCGCTGAACAGGCCATTGGACTGTGCTGTCAGACGGCTGAAATCATACTGCACCACCGGCATATCCAGCCGCTCCGGCGGCACCAGGAACTGATGCTTGATCATGTAGCGCAGCGGAAGCTCGTAGATACAGTCGCGGAACAGCGATTTTTCGTCGCCACGCACCATGCCGTGATAGTGGAACTGATAAATCCAGCCTTTACCCAGCCGGAACGGCGTGGCGGTCAGGCCCAGTAAACGCAGCTGAGGATTGTGCTGACGCAGATGATTAAAAATCTGCTGATACTGACTCTCTTTGTCATCGCCGATGCGGTGACACTCATCGACAATCACCAGTGAGAAGGCGCTGTCGAACAGGTCAAGGTTACGCGCCACCGACTGCACGCTGCCAAACACCACTTTGCGCTGACTCTCTTTGCGCTGAAGTCCGGCGGCAAAGATATCCGCCTCCAGTCCATAGGCCTGATATTTGCTGTGGTTCTGCGCTACCAGCTCTTTGACGTGCGCCAGCACCAGCACCCGGCCACGCGCCAGCCGTGCCAGCTCGGCAATTACCAGACTCTTTCCGGCACCGGTCGGCAGCACAATGACGGCAGGCTCCTGATGACGACGGAAATGGGCGACGGTGGCATTCACCGCATCCTGTTGATAGGGGCGTAAGGTAAAAGACATGTTGCTCACTTTTGTATAACTGGTGGCAATTATGCCATGAAAGGGCGGTAAACGCGCTGTCAGGCTGGCGCGGATCACGTTATACTTCCCGCACATTTTCAACGGTTAACCAGGCCGTTTCAGATTCCCTCCGCAGTAACAGGCAAAACGAATTCATGCGACTCGACAAATTCATCTCTCAGCAACTGGAAATCAGCCGCGCCATCGCTCATCGCGAGATCCGTGGCCAGCGTGTCACCGTCAACGGGGAAATTGTACGCGATACCGCGTTCAAACTGCTGCCCGACCACGAAGTCGTCTATGACGGCAACGTCCTGCAGATGCAGACCGGTCCACGCTACTTTATGCTGAACAAACCGCAGGGTTACGTCTGCTCAACCGACGATCCCGATCATCCGACCATCATCTATTTCATCGAAGAGCCGATGTCATTCAAACTGCACGCGGCAGGGCGTCTGGATATCGACACCACCGGACTGGTGCTGCTGACCGATGATGGCCAGTGGTCACACCGCATTACCTCGCCACGTCATCACTGCGAGAAAACCTATCGCGTTACGCTGGAATCGCCGATCAGTGACGATACGGCCGCGCAGTTTACCGCGGGCGTGCAGCTGCATAACGAGAAGAGCCTGACGAAACCGGCACAGCTGGAGGTGATTACCCCCACAGACGTGCGTCTGACGCTGAGCGAAGGCCGTTATCACCAGGTGAAACGGATGTTTGCCGCCGTCGGCAATCGGGTCATTGAGCTGCATCGCGAACGCATCGGTGACATCGTGCTGGACGACGATCTGGAACCGGGCGAATACCGCGCGCTGACGGAAGAAGAGATCGCCAGCATCGGTGTGCCAAAAGAGCTGCAGACCAGATAACCGGTCGGGTCAGATGGCCCGTACCAGACTCATTCGTGCAGGAGAAGATGTGCGTAAGGAAAAGAACTCGCCAACAGGGCTGGTGGTTATCCTCGGTCTGTTAGCCATGCTGATGCCGTTGTCGATCGACATGTATCTGCCTGCCATGCCGCAGATTGCGCGTGAGTTCGGCGTGTCAGCCGGTAGCGTGCAGATGTCGCTTAACCTCTACATTCTTGGCTTCGCGATTGGCCAGCTTATCTATGGCCCGCTGGCAGACAGCTATGGGCGTAAGCCGGTGATCGCGCTCGGCACCCTGATCTTTGCCTGCGCCGCTGCGGCCTGTGCGCTGTCACAGACCATCGATCAGCTGATTCTGATGCGCTTCCTGCATGGCCTGTCGGCCGCCGCCGCCAGTGTGGTGATCAACGCATTGATGCGTGACAGTTACTCGAAAGAGGACTTCTCGCGCATGATGTCCTTTGTGATGCTGATTACCACCATTGCGCCGCTGCTGGCCCCGATCATCGGTGGCTGGCTGCTGGTGCTCTGGAGCTGGCACGCCATCTTCTGGGCGCTCGCAGGCGCGGCACTGGTGACCACCGTGCTGGTGACCACGCAGATCCGCGAAACCCTGAAGCCGGAGCAGCGACAGCGGTTTCATCTGCGCACGACGCTCGGCAATTTCGTGACGCTGTTCCGCCACAAGCGGGCGTTCAGTTACATGCTGTCGAGCGGTTTCTCCTTTGCCGGACTCTTTACCTTTCTCAATGCCGGTCCCTTTGTCTACATCGAGCTGAATCACGTCTCACCGCAAAATTTTGGCTACTACTTTGGCCTCAACGTGGTGTTTCTGTTTCTGCTGACGCTGATTAACAGCCGCGCCGTGCGCCGCTTCGGCCCGGTGGCGATGTTCCGGCTGGGCCTGCTGATACAGTTCTGCATGGGGATCTGGTTGCTGATTGTCAGCACCTTCAGCCTCGGCTTCCTGCCGTTAGTGATGGGGATCGCGATGTTTATCGGTTGCGTGTCGATGGTCTCATCGAATGCGATGGCGGTGATCCTGGATGAGTTTCCACATATGGCCGGCACGGCCTCTTCTCTGGCGGGCACGCTGCGTTTTGGCGTCGGCGCTTTTGTGGGTGCGCTGCTGTCGCTGGTGAGTTTCAACAGTGCCTGGCCGATGGTCGGCACCATCGCGCTGTGCGCGACAATCTCTCTGCTGCTCTTTTTCTACGCTTCACGTCCCCGTACTGCGCCCCGTTAATCGGGCGCAGTGGTTCTCTCCGATTGCCCGCAGTGATGCACATTCCGCCGGTTATGTTTCGTGATTGTGAAAATTTTTAGTTAAAAAAGTAACCACAATGCGTCTAAAATGATTGTTAACGGCGTGTGAACGCGGTACATATAGGCTGAAGTGCGAGGTAAGTCGCAAAAAATGCGCTTCTGTCATCCGCACGGACGGGGCATGACTGCCTGTCCGGTCCTGGCGGTGATCAACCCGTTTTCAGCCGGGCTGCTGTGTTGCGACATCAACTCATCCGGGGAAAGTAAACCATGCTGCAACTTTCAATTGTGCATCGCCTGCCACAGCATTTTCGCTGGGCCAGCGATCAGCATAGTGCCATCGAATCCGATGACACGACGCTGGATGAGCAGGATTTTGTTGCGCTGCGACTCATCAGCCATGACGGCATTCCGGCGTGGGAGATTCTGCAGCAGTTAAAAGAGGTGCTGGCCGATATTCAGGTCGACTGCAAAATTGCCGAATGCGAAGGGCAGCCCTGCCTGTTCATCCGGCGTGGTGACGAGAGCGCCACCAACTGCTGCCTGAAAAATCAGGGCGTGGCGATTGCGGAAACCTTTATCGCAAATTGAGTTGCGCCGACTGCAGCAGCTCGCGGGTATAGTCTGCCTCGGGTGAAGCAAACAACCTTTCACACTCTCCCTGTTCCACCACTTCTCCCTGACGCAGCACGATAAGCTGGTGACACAGGGCGCGGACCACATCCAGATCGTGACTGATAAACAGATAACTGAGCTGCCGCTGCTGCTGTAAACGGCGTAACAGCGTCAGGATCTGCTTCTGCACCGTCCGATCCAGCGATGACGTCGGTTCATCCAGTACCAGCAACTCCGGCTCAAGAATCAGTGCCCGCGCAATCGCGATACGCTGTCGCTGACCGCCAGAAAATTCGGCCGGATAACGATGGCGACTTTCCGCGTCAAGCCCCACCTCTGCCATTACCGCAATGACCCGCTGATCCTGCTGCGCACCGTTCAGTTCAGGCTGATGCACCGCCAGACCTTCAGCAATAATCTGCTGCACCGTCATACGCGGATTGAGTGAAGAGTTCGGATCCTGAAACACCACCTGAATGCGCCGACGCAACGGCAGAAGTTGCCCGCGTGACAGCTGATGCAGCGGCTGGCCGTCAAACCAGATTTCGCCGCGCGAGGCAATCAGCCGCAGCAGCGCCAGCCCGGTGGTGCTTTTCCCCGAGCCGGACTCACCCACCAGCCCCAGACTTTCGCCGCGCCGCAGGCTGAAACTTAGCCCGGATAGCACCTGTTTTTCACTCTTTTGTCGCCGGAACAGCCCGCGCCGCAGCGGGAAACTGACCTGAAGCTGGTCGACGGTGAGAATGACCGGCGCGTCCGCGGGCAGCGGCAGCGCTTTTCCCTCCGGCTCGGCAGCCAGCAACTGCTGACTGTAAGGGTGTTGCGGCTGGTTCATCAGGGTCTGACAGCGGTTCTGCTCCACAATGTGACCATTGCGCATCACGCTGACGTTATCCGCCAGCTGACGCACGATATTCAGGTTATGGGTGATAAACAGCATGCCCATATTCAGCTCCCGCTGCAGTTCGCGCAGTAGCGTCAGGATCTGCGCCTGTACTGTCACATCCAGCGCCGTTGTGGGCTCATCGGCAATCAGCAGTTGCGGTTCAGTCAGCAGCGCCATGGCAATCATCACCCGCTGGCGTTCCCCGCCTGAAAGCTGGTGGGGAAAATCATTGAGGCGGGCGGCGGGCTGACGGATACCGACCCGATCGAGCACGCTGAGAATCTCACCGCGTGCCGCCGGACGACGCATCCCGCGATGCAGCGACAGCACTTCAACCAGCTGCTTCTCTACGGTGTGCAGCGGATTCAGCGATACCATCGGCTCCTGGAAAATCATCGCGATCTGGTTGCCACGAATACCCCGCAGGCGCTGCTCGCGGGCGCGCAGCAGATCTTCACCGTTAAACAGAATCTCGCCGCGGGGATACACCACCGCAGCCTCATGCAGCAGTCGCATTACCGACAGCGCCGTGACGCTCTTGCCGGAACCCGATTCGCCCACCAGGGCCAGCGTTTCGCCCGCGTCGATGCGCAGTGAAACATCATTCACGACCTGGCGAAGCTGCTCGCCCTGACGAAAGGCGACGGAGAGATGATTGATGGCAAGCAGTGGCGTCGTCATTCAGGCTCCTTTGCCCGGATCAAAGGCGTCGCGCACCGCTTCGCCGATAAAAATCAGCAGCGAAAGCAGGATCGCCAGGGTGAAAAAGCCCGCCAGGCCCAACCAGGGCGCCTGCAGGTTATTTTTGCCCTGCAGCAGTAACTCGCCCAGCGAGGGCGATCCCAGCGGCAGACCAAAACCGAGGAAGTCGAGTGAGGTGAGCGTGGTGATCGATCCGCACAAAATAAACGGCAGAAAGGTCAGGGTAGCCACCATCGCGTTAGGCAGCATGTGGCGCAGCATAATGCGTCCGTCGCTGACGCCCAGCGCCTGCGCCGCGCGGATATAATCGAAGTTTCGGGTGCGCAGAAACTCGGCCCGGACCACGCTCACCAGGCTCATCCAGCCGAAAGCCACGGTGACCAGCAGCAGCCACCAGAAGCCTGGCTGGATGACGCTGGAGAGGAGGATGAGCAGAAACAATGACGGCATTCCGGACCAGACTTCAATCATCCGCTGGCCAATCAGGTCAATCCTGCCGCCGAAATAGCCCTGCACCGCACCGACCACAATCCCGATGACGCTGGACAGCAGCGTCAGCAGCACGCCGAACAGCAGGGAGATGCGCGTGCCATAGAGCAGCCGGGCCAGGACATCGCCGCCGTTGGCATCCGTGCCGAGCCAGTTCTGTGCCGAGGGCGGAGAGGGGAAGGGCACCTGAGTCGCAAAGTTGATGGTACTGTCGCTGAAGCGAATCGGTGCCCAGAGAGCCCAGCCGTTCTGCTCAATGCGCTGCCGCAGCCAGGGATCCTGATAATCCGCCGCTGTCGCCAGCACGCCGCCATAATCGGTTTCGCTGTAGTCAGACAGCAGCGGCACCGTCCAGCGCTGCTGGTAATGCACCAGTAGCGGCTTGTCGTTGGCAATCAGCTCAGCACCCATCGACAGCAGAAAAATAACCAGAAAGATCCACAGCGACCAGTAGCCGCGTCGGTTGTGACGAAAGCGCTGCCAGCGCTGTTGATTAAGCGGAGAGAGCGTCATGAGCGGCTCCCGAAATCGATGCGGGGATCGACCAGCGTATAGGTCAGATCGCTGAGGATATTCATCAGCAAACCGATCAACGTGAAAATATAGAGCGTGCCGAACATCACCGGGTAATCACGTTGCAGCGTCGCGTCATAGCCGAGCAGCCCAAGCCCGTTGAGCGAGAACATCACTTCGATCAGCACCGAACTGGTAAAGAACATGCTGATAAAGGTGGCGGGGAAGCTGGCAATCACCAGCAACATCGCATTGCGAAACACGTGGTGATAGAGAATCCGGCGCTCCGGTACCCCTTTGGCGCGCGCGGTCACCACATAGAGTTTACGGATCTCATCCAGAAAGGCGTTTTTCGTCAGCATGGTCAGCGTGGCGAAGCCGCCAATCACTGTCGCCAGCACCGGCAGGGCGATATGCCAGAAGTAGTCCAGCACTTTGCCATACCAGGGCAGCGTGTCGTGCTGCGCAGAGGTGAGTCCGCGCAGCGGGAACCAGTCCAGGTAGCTGCCACCGGCAAACAGCACGATCAGCATGATGCCGAACAGAAAGGCCGGAATGGAGTAGCCGATAATAATAAAGGCGCTGCTCCAGACATCAAAGGCGCTGCCATTGCGCACCGCTTTGCGGATCCCCAGCGGAATCGACACCAGATAGATAATCAGCGTGCTCCAGAGTCCCAGACTGATCGAGACCGGCAGGCTCTCCTTGATCAGCCCGATCACCGAGGCGCTGCGAAACAGGCTGTCGCCAAAATCCAGACGCAGGTAATTCCACAGCATCTCACCGTAGCGCTGCCAGAGCGGTTTATCGAAGCCGTAACGCTTTTTGATCTCCGCAATCACTTCGGGATCCAGCCCGCGTGCGCCACGGTACTGATTATCGGCAGGATTGAGATGACTGAAGCTGGCGCGTGAGCTGGCGCTCTCCGCGCCGCTGCCGGGCAGGCCGGTTGTCTGACCAAACTGAATGTTAGCCAGCGCCTGATCGACCGGGCCGCCGGGCGCGATTTGCACGATAAAAAAGTTAAGCGTGATGATCGCCCATAAGGTCGGGATAATCAGCAGCAGTCTGCGCAGAAAGTAAGCGGCCAACGTTATCTCCTTAGCGTTTGCTGGCCGGCAGGCGTCCGGCTTTGTTTGTGTCGTACCACCAGTTTTCCAGCCCGACGCTATAGGCGGGCTTGCGGGCAGGGTGAGAAAACTTATCCCAGTACGCCAGCCGCTGTTCAGCGTTGTACCACATCGGGATCATATACGCATTCCACAGCAGCACCCGATCCAGCGCCTGAGCCAGCGGCCGCAGTGCAGTGAGATCACCCTGATGCGCCACAATCTGTTTTACGAAGTGATCGACCAGCGGATCTTTGACCCGCGCGGTGTTCCATGACGAGTTGATGTAGTCGGACTGCCACAGAATCTGCAGGCTGGAAGTCGGAACTGGCATCGCTGAATAGACCGTGGCAATCATGTCGTAGTCGCCTTCACGCAGGCGGCGCAGATACTGCGAGCTGTCGATCTGCCGCAGATTCAGCGTGATGCCGAGCCGCGAAAGATTGTGCTGCAGCGGTAACGCCCAGTCGTTGTTCGTGCCGCTGCGCAACAGCAACTCGACGGTGAACGGCTGACCGGTTTTGTCATTGACCAGGCGGCGATTTTTAATCTGCCAGCCCGCCTGTTTCAGCAGATCAAACGCTTTCAACAGACTGGCGCGGTCATAGCCGCTGCCATCGGTTTGGTGTGGCTGATAAGGCTGACTGAACAGCTCAGGCGGCAGTTGCGCGCGCCAGGGTTCAAGCAGCGCCCGTTGCTGTTCATCCGGCACGCCGCTGGCCGCATACTCTGTGTTCTGGAAGTAGCTGCTGGCGCGGTGCCAGGCCCCGTAATAGAGCGCCTTTTTCATCCACTCGAAATCGAACATCAGTGAAAAGGCCTGGCGCACGCGACGATCCTGGAACGGCGGTTTTTCATTGTTAAATGCCAGCCAGCGGGTATCGATAGCGGCTTCATTGGGCGCGGTCTCTTTGACGATGCTGCCATCGTCGAAATTGCGGCCGCGATACTGAGTGGCCCATTTCTTCGCCGAGGTCTCTTCACGCCAGTCGTACGCGCCCGCTTTAAAGGCTTCGAACGCCACATTGTCATCCAGATAGTAGTCGTAGCGCATGCGATCAAAATTAAAGCGTCCGCGGTTCACCGGCAGGTCGGCGGCCCAGTAATCTTTTACCCGGCTGAACTCAATAAACTGACCCAGCTTCCAGCGGGTAATGCGATAGGGGCCACTCGACAACGGCGGTGCGCTTAACGGCTCGTTAAACTTCTTATCGTGCCAGAACGACTCCGCGATCACCGGAAACGTCAGTAACCCCAGCATCAGATCTTTATCCGGCTTCTGTGCCTCAATGCGAACCGTGAGGTCGTTCAGCGCTTTAACGGTAAAGCCGCGATAGGCGACGCGGAACTGGGGCACGCCCTCAGTCATGAATTTCTGAAAGGTAAACGCCACGTCGCGGGCGGTGATTGGGGTGCCATCCTGGAAACGCGCGCGGGGATTGAGGTGGATCTCAATCCATGAAAAATCGCTGGCGTAGCGTGCCGATTCGGCAATCAGCGGATAATAGCTGCCCGGTTCATCATCTGAGCTGGTGTAAAGCCCGTCATAAAGCGAGCCGGTGTTAATGCCCGGATTGCCGCGTGAGGCATAGCGGTTGAAGTTGTCGTAAGTGCCGGTCACCGCCTGCGTGATGCTGCCGCCTTTGGGCGCGTCGGGATTGGCGTAATCGTAATGACTGAAGCCAGGCGGATATTTCGCGTCACCGGCCTGAGTGAAGGCGTAGCTTTGCAGAACCGTGGCAGCCAGCAGCGGAGTGCTGAGCAGGCTGCATAGCAGCAGAAAACCGGAACGAAACAGCATGTTCTCTCCTGTTAAATGTCCGGCACCTTTCGGCCGGACCGGGTCAGGCGTTATGACGCCGGAAATAGTCTATCAGCGTTTCCGGCCGCAGCGGACGGCTAAAGATGTAACCCTGCAGATGAGTCACACCGCGGTTAACCAGCCAGGCAGCCTGCTCGCCAGTCTCCACGCCTTCGGCCACACTTTTCAGGTTCAGCTTTTTCGCCAGCTGCAGCACCGTATCCAGCACCGGTGAGGTCTGGGTATCTGTGCCGATGCTCTGAACAAAGCCGCGATCGATTTTCAGGTAATCAAAGTCATAACGTTCCAGATAGATCAGCGCGCTGTGGCCGGTGCCGAAATCATCAATGGCGATGTGGATCTGCTGCTGATGCAGCCAGTCGAACAGTTCTCCGACGTTTTCACCACGCACCATGGCCTGCTCGGTAATCTCAAACACGTAATTAAAGTGGTTCGCAGGCATGGTATCAAGCCAGTGCAGGACATCCTGACGGAAGCCGTTATCAGCCAGATGCAGCGGCGAAATATTAAGGCTCAGGCACGCATGACGGGGAATGGTATGACACAGCAGGTGCGCATCACGGGACACCAGCTGAAACAGATGCCGCGTCAGCGGAATAATCAGGTTCTGCGACTCGGCATAGGGAATAAACACATCGGGTGGAATCGGGCCCTTCGTCGGATGCGTCCAGCGCAGTAACGCTTCCATGCCATAAGGATGACCATCATGCGAGGTGACCAGCGGCTGGTATTCAACATGAAATTCGCCGCGCTTCATGCCCCGAATCAGCTCTTTACCCGGGCGCTGATAAACCGACAGTAACAACCAGCAGCCGCCAGCAACCAGCAGCGACAGCAGCAGGCCGCTCAGCACAATCGTCTGGTAATCGCTGAACGCTAGCGTGGAACCGTACAATACAAACTGCAGCGGATAACCTGTCAGCGCCTGCTGGTGCAGTGCCTGCGGCAGCTTTGTATTCTCAACGACGCCGGACTGCCAGCTGGTTAAGGCACTGCGCTGGGCCATCAGTGCCATACCGGTGATTTCGGGATGCCGTGACGCCAGCAGCTGATAGGGCGCCAGGGTGATATTCAGCGTCGCGAACACGCCTGACTGCTCGCTGCCGGGATTTTTAATCCATAACGCCAGCGCCGGTTTATTTGGCTGCAACGGCGTGCCTGACATCAGCTGTAGATCGGTATCACGCGAGATATCGCTGTGAGGCGCAATCACATTAATCGGCAGACTGAAACTGCCGGTGGCTGAGGAGCAAAACGCATTGCCGTCATTTACAAGCAGGATAGCGCGAAGATTACCGGCAAAGGCGGCGCGTGAGGTGAGTTCACGATTAATGTTATGGCAGGCAGTATGGGTAAACGGAAGCAGAGGACTGAGGGTGCTGTTGAGCAGACTGGAGAGCGTTTGCTGTAAGGCTGTGCGGCTGTTCTCAAGCAGTTGCTGATGTTGTCGTTCGCGCTTCTGCCAGGTCTGGTGAAGCGACAGTGCGGTAAATAAAAGAAAGAATAAGCCGCCGGCCATCGCGCTAGTCCATGCGATACGGCGAGGATAGGTTGCATGGCGCTGTAACGCCCCCGACAGTGGCATGAGGAACTTCCCCTGATCAAATTATTATTATGTTATTGCGCACGACTGCTTCGGTTTAAGCGACCGAGAATATAACGAGAGTGTCTGAAAAGTCTCGTTATTAATCTGAATGACAATGCATTTATCTTATCTATCTGCTGCCGTAAAGATAAGAGACGAAAAAAAACGCTGCATAAGCAGCGTTTCATGTTCTCTGGCTAAGAGAAGGAAGATCGAAGGCGGTAATCAGGTCGGGTTACGACTTAATACACGGCGTCCTTCACGGTAACGCTTTTTCCAGTAGTCATCATTGAGACTGGAGATCATGACGCCACTGCTGGTGGAGGCATGAACGAAGTTATCGTTACCCAGATAAATACCGACATGACGACCTGTTGAACCGGCACGGAACATCACCAGATCGCCAGGACGCAGTTTACCGCGGGTAATCTCTTTACCGGTATCCTGCTGCTCAGAGGTCGAGCGCGGTAATTCTAAGCCAAACTGATCGCGGAAGGTGCGTTGTACAAAGGCTGAACAATCGATCCCGCGTTTGGTATCGCCACCGAGGCGATAGCGCACACCTTTCCAGACGGCGTATTGTTCCATGATGCGCGACTTAACGTCGACATTCCGCACCATTTCTTCAAACTCATCCTGAGACGCCTGAAGTAAAAAACCATTGTGGTTGTTAACTTCATGATTCTCGTTATTCGCGTTCTGACTACTATGGGTACTGCTACAAGCTGAGAGGAGTGTTGCCAGCGCCAGGGCGGGCACGATCCGCAAGATATATCTCAGTATTGGTTGAGACTTGACCATTATTCGGGTTTTCCTTCGATTTCCTTACGACAAAATTGTCGCCAGCCAGATGACAAAACAGGGAGATTAATAAGCGCAACAGACTAAGACAAATCCTTAATTACTAAAATGTGTTAATGGACACACTTTAACGGTGAAAAATCCGAATTTTCTGCCGCTGTAGCCTCACTGCGACTGAGGTTAACTGATTACAGACGCCGTGGCGAGTGCTTTTAATCAATTTCATATAGGTTTTTTTGATGAGAATCAAACCGTAACACACTGACTACTTTAGCGACAATTGTGGTGAAATGATGAAGAGAACAGGGGATGAAAGGGGCGCTAATTCAGGGCATAGCCCATTTTTTTAGATTTTTCTTTATTGACAGAGGAGGTTGGTGATTATTTAACCTGCCAGGCGTGTCATAACCTTTTCTTTTCGTGATTTTAATTAGCAGGCTAATAGTGATGAGCAGTTTTTTATAAGCGCGGAGGGTTAAGACCAGGGCGATTTAACCGACCGCGCTTAACATTTACATCACGGGCTTATATTTACCCGGTAATTTGCGATAAAACCAGTTTACCAGCACGTCACTGGCTGGCGTTAATAGCCACCAGCTCAGACCCACTAATATTACGGATAGCGAACCGACGGCAATATCAGTAAACCAGTGTGCACCCGCCATGACGCGCGGCAGTGAAAATAGAATCACAATTGCGGCGGCAATTAAAAAACGGCTGAAACCAAAATAACGCCACATAAAGCAGGCGAAAATAATCAGCATCATACCGTGGTCGCCAGGGAAGCTGTCTTTTGAGGCATCTTTTGCAGGGATACCGGTCAGTTCACTGACGCGATGCACGTTTTCGAAGACCAGCGTCGGACTGGAGTGTTTCACCGGCAGCAAATGGCCCAGTTGATTGAGCACCACGGCGGTGAGCAGCATGGTGATGCCGATAGCCAGCATCCGCCGCTGCGCCTGTGGCGTTTCGCGCCGCCAGATCGACAGATAAAGCAGGCCCATCGCCAGCAGTGACACCGCATCAAAACCCCGGAAATTGGTGATAGCGACGATCAGCGCGAACAGCGGATGGGTCACCATCTGATTATTGAAGCCAAAGAAAACAGATTTATCGATGCCAGACCAGAAACCATGTCCCGGCGGCAGATACCACGAAAGAAATAGCACTATGCCCAGTGCATTAAGCAGCAGGATAGTAATAAGGCGGGTTGCGCGCATAATCAAAAACTCATTTAAAAAAAATAACCGCCGACAATACCTGTCTTAGCGTAAACGGCACTTCAACAACGCCGATTGTAGCCGATTCCAGTCAGCCTGCTGCGAATGGATGATCTCAATGCGGCTATCGGGTGGCGGTGAGGTGAGCGTTTCACTTTGCAGATCTTTTGCCTGGCAGTTAATACGGATTGTGCCTTCTGCTGTGCGCATGACGCCTTTAATGCGATCTGCCTCTGCCTGTCGGACCCATTCCAGCAATGCCTCACTGTCGAACAGCGTATCCGCATCAAACAGCCAGCCGCAGGCGCTATAGCCCTGGCCGTGGTTCAGCGCCCGACGCCAGCGCGCCTCGCCATTCAGTCGTAACGCCGCCACGCCGCTGGTGGGGTTCGCCGGATGATGGTGATGGGGCACGGGAAGTTCACGGGGCTTAAGGGGCGTATTCAGCAGGTAAAGGGGGATCTGACCAAATTCTGTCTGTAGTAATGGACGCGGTGGCTGCATCTGCTGCTGCCAGTTAGCCAGGCGCTGACGGTCTGCTTCATTCCAGCAGTCGCGTTTATTGGCGATGATGATATCGGCCGCAGCCAGCTGATCGCGGAAGTTTTCATTAGCAACGATACGGGGATCGGCCAGCTGGCGCGCATCCAGCAGCGTCAGGGTGGCCTGCAGTTGCAGCCAGGTCTGATAGATCGGCGCACTTAACATCTCTAACACCTTGCGGGGATGGCCCAGGCCGGTGGGCTCAATCAGCAGCCGATCGGGCTTACTCTTCAGCAGCATATTCAGCCCGACCTGCATTGGCAGGCCATTCACGCAGCAGAGGCAGCCGCCGGGGATCTCTTTAAGTGTGGCACCCCGATCGGCCAGCAGGGCGCCATCGATCCCAATCTCGCCAAATTCATTGACCAGCACCGCCCACTTTTCACCGGCGGGCCGGGCTGCCAGCAGATGGCAGAGCAGCGTAGTTTTGCCGCTGCCCAGAAAACCGGTGATCAGATTAACGCGCGTCATGGGACCGACTCCTGCCTGAGAATAGCGTGATAATGTAATACTATAACACTATCACGATCGGCAACGGGCGTGGGGTTAGTCTGCGCGGCCCATATAACGGCGTTCAGCAATATGGATGCGGATGCGGTCACCATTGCTGAGGTATTCCGGAACCTGGATGGAGAGGCCGGTACTCATTCCGGCTGGTTTAGTGCGGGCGCTGGCGGAAGCCCCTTTAATGCCTGGTGAGGTATCCACGATTTCCATATCCACGGTTTGTGGCAGTTCCAGCGCCAGCACCTGACCTTCCATCGTCAGCACGTGAATGCCAGGGATGCCGCCTTCAGGGATAAACAGCAGCTCTTCTTCAATCTGCTCCTGTTTAAAAGAGTAGGGGGTGTAATCTTCATCATCCATGAAGATATATTCGTCACCATCTATATAAGAGAAGGTCACGCTGCGACGGCTGAGCGAAATTGCATCAATAATCTCGTCGCCCTTAAAGCGCTCTTCCACTTTCAGGCCGGTGCGCACATCGGTAAAGCGCATTTTATACAAGGTGGCGGCACCGCGTGCGCTGGGGCTCTGGACATCAATGTCTTTAACCAGCAGCAGTTTACCGTTGTGTGTGACGGCCATCCCTTTTTTGATTTCATTGGCTTTTGGCATTGCTGTTCTCGCTATCTTGAGAGTGAAGTGCGCGCAACGTTACTCGCGCCGGTGAAAACTGGCAATATGGCGGATGCGAAATTTTGTGTCAGGCCGGGGGTTTCATGGCAATTAGTGGGGTGGACTGCTATTGTCGCCGCGACTTTCTCTGCTGGCGCAAACCATGCAATGCGATGCCTGTTGCACAGTGCCCTCTGTTTCTTCATCGATTCCGGGCATGCCTGATAGTAAGCGATTAAAGCGGGAAGTGAAGTGTTTAAGGGTGCAGTGTCGATCCCTCTGAGGTTCTGTTACTGTCTTTTGTATTCTGAACGTCGCGTATGAGGTGTTAATGCAGTGTCGTATTGATTGTGGTGCCTGCTGCATCGCGCCCTCCATCTCCAGCCCCATCCCCGGAATGCCACAGGGTAAACCCGCGAATGTCCGATGCATTCAGTTATCGGAAGAAAATTTGTGCATGATTTTCGGTTCAGACTTAAGGCCGAAAGTGTGCGGAAGTCTGCAACCTTCTGGCGATATGTGTCTTTCAGACCGTAACTCTGCCATGACGTACCTGATTGAGCTTGAAGCCAGCACACGTGCCTGAGACCCCTCTCACCGCTTAGATTAAATGCAGCATCAGCGCTTATCTGACCCAGTCTTCCAGCTGCAATCCGGGCACCCGTTGAAACTCGCGTGTGTTATTAGTCACCAGAATAGCCCTGGCCGCAATGGCATGTCCGGCAATCGCGGTGTCGTTGGGGCCAATGGGCGTTCCGGCAGCAGCCAGCGCGGCTTTGATTTCAGTGGTTGCATCTACCGCTGCGCGGTCCCAGGAAAGGACAGCATCAAGACGGGCGCAGAATGCATCTACCAGGTGCATATGCCGTGGTGAAGCTTTCTTTCCGATCGCCCCAAAACGCATTTCAGCATAAGTAATGGCAGAGACAACAATCCGATGGTTGCGCAGCACCGCCTGTTCCAGTCGCCGGATGACCTCCTCAGGCTGCTCACGCATAATAAATGAGCAAATATTAGTGTCGAGCATATAGGTCTTGTTCACAGATCAAAACGCCCCTCATCGCTGACAACGTCTTCACGCTCTGTCATGAAATCAGCGTCAGCTTTTTCAAACTGGGTAAATGAACGCCATGTGGGTCTGACAGGACGCAGAATAATGGCATCTCCTTCCCTGATAATTTCCAGCTCGCTCACCCCCTCAAAATCCATATCGCGGGGCAGGCGAATCGCGCGATTATTACCATTTCTGAACACAGATACGATTCTCATACTGGACACTCCTCTTAAAATATCTGGCCCGAACGCAGGCGTAACGTCAATAACGGCGTATTGCCTCAGTTTATGCCAGCCTTCCGTAAATGTATAGGTCAGGCATATGCTACTGCGATGACTGTCATCGCCAGGCCGGTTTCAAAAATATTCGGGCACACAGCTCATGAGGCGATGCCCGCCATCAGGCCGTTACGTTTCTGCTGTAATCCGGGCGGTAATGGCGTCCTGACGCGCTGACGCTGCTGAAGTTTTTAGTCCGGTAATCTCTGGCTTACAGCAACCGCGTCAGCCTGTTCACTTTTTATTCCCCTTAATCACCCCGAAATGTGCGTAACGTCAAAAATCTGTTATGCCGTTTGCGCATTTTCTTGCCTGTGGAAAATTGCTGTACCACAATCCCTGAAACGTTTCAGCGGTGACCGCGCCACCTGTTTTTAACAGCATGGCGTAAAAAAATCCCCACTGGCTGAAACGATTCAATCTCAGCAAGCGAGGAGAATTATGTTCCAGCTCGAATTGCAGGCCATCCATACCGGAGCCAGCGCCCAGAACAAAGAAGAGGCCATTCGTCAGGTTGCTGCCGCGTTAACCGCAGCGGGCAATGTGACGGAAGGCTACGTCAACGGCATGCTGGCGCGCGAACAGCAGACCTCAACCTTCCTCGGCAACGGCATCGCAATCCCTCATGGCACCACCGATACCCGCGATATGGTGCTGAAAACCGGTGTTCAGGTGTTCCAGTTCCCGCAGGGCATTGCCTGGGGTGACGATCAGACTGCCTATGTCGCCATCGGGATTGCCGCTAAGTCGGATGAACATCTGGCGCTGCTGCGTCAGCTGACGCATGTTCTGAGCGATGACACCATCGCCGAACAGCTTAAAACCGCCTCTGCTGAAGACCTTCGTGCGTTGCTGATGGGCGAGAAACAAGCCGCCGAGTTCAGCTTCGACACCTCATTAATTACCCTCAACGTCGCAGCCAGCGATCTGATCACCCTGCAGGCGATGAACGCTGGCCGGCTGCAGTCCGCAGGCGTGGTGGATGCCAGCTACGTTGCAGACGTGGTCTCAACGGCTCCGCTGAATCTGGGTCAGGGCATCTGGCTCAGCGACAGCAGCCTCGGTAACCTGCGCAGCGGCGTTGCCATCAGCCGCGCTGAACATGCATTCGACCATCAGGGCGAATCCGCGGCGCTGTTAATCAGTGTTTCAGCGACCGATGAACGTCCGCTGGAAGTGCTGGGTTACCTCAGCGCATTGCTGCAGCAGGGCAAAGCGGATCGTCTGCTGAAAGCTGATGCGGCAGGCGTCTATGCTCTGCTGACTAGCGAAGTTGATGAGCAGGCTGACGTGCTGACCGCTGAATACACTATTCGCAACGAACATGGCCTGCATGCCCGTCCGGGCACCGCGCTGGTCAGCGTGATCAAGCAGTTCAACAGCGACATCACCGTGACCAATCTCGACGGCAGCGGTAAACCGGCTAACGGCCGCAGCCTGATGAAAGTGGTTGCACTGGGCGTGAAGAAAGGCCATCGCCTGCGCTTTACCGCCAGCGGTGACGATGCACAGCAGGCGCTGAACGCGATTGAAGAAGCGATCACCAGCGGTCTGGGTGAGGGGGCATCATGAGCAGACGCGTCGCCACCATCACGCTGAATCCGGCCTATGACCTGGTGGGATATACCCCTGAAATTGAACGCGGCGAAGTCAACCTGGTGAAAACCACCGGGCTGCATGCAGCGGGCAAGGGCATCAATGTCGCTAAAGTTCTGAAAGATCTGGGTATCGATGTCACCGTGGGTGGCTTCCTGGGTAAAGAGAATCAGGACGGTTTCCAGCAGCTGTTCAGCGAGCTGGGCATCGCTAACCGTTTCCAGGTCGTGCCAGGCCGTACCCGAATCAACGTTAAACTCACTGAACAGACCGGCGACGTCACCGATCTGAATTTCTCCGGTTTTCAGGTAACGGCTCAGGACTGGGATCGTTTTACCACGGATTCTCTGACCTGGCTGGGCCAGTTCGATATGGTCTGCGTTAGCGGCAGCCTGCCAGAAGGCGTCGATCACGATGCCTTCACCCGCTGGATGACCGAACTGCGCACCCACTGCCCATGCATCATCTTCGACAGCAGCCGCGAGGCGCTGGTGGCAGGACTGAAAGCCGCACCGTGGCTGGTTAAACCTAACCGCCGTGAGCTGGAAATCTGGGCTGGCCGCAAACTGCCAACCCTGCAGGATGTGATTGGTGCTGCGCATGAACTGCGCGAACAGGGCATCGCCCATGTGGTGATTTCGCTGGGCGCTGAAGGCGCGCTGTGGGTCAACGCCTCTGGCGAATGGATTGCTAAACCGCCGGTGTGTGAAGTTGTCAGCACGGTGGGTGCAGGTGATTCAATGGTTGGCGGCCTGATTTATGGCCTGCTGATGCGTGAATCCAGCGAACACACGCTGCGTCTTGCGACTGCCGTGGCGGCTATGGCCGTCAGCCAGAGCAACGTTGGCGTTTCCGATCGTACTCAGTTGGCCGCAATGATGGCGCGCGTCGACTTACAACCCGTTAACTGACAGCAGGAGAGCGATAATGAAAACGCTGCTGATTAAAGACCCTACACTGGGACTGGCTTCCGCATACATGGCGCAACAACGTCTGGCTGCTGCCGCAGCTGCTGCGGGCCTGACCCTGACTGATAACCCTGCCGACGCTGAACTGGCGATTGTGCTGGGTAAAAACGTGCCTGACGACGCGGCGCTGAACGGCAAAGCGGTCTGGCTGGGTGATATCCAGCTGGCAGTACGCGAGCCGGAAACGTTCCTGAACCGCGCGAAAGCCGAAGCTAAAACCTGGCAGGCCCCGGCTGCGGTGGCAACACCGGCAGGCGCACCTGCTGCGGCACCGGCTCAGGCTGGCGCGCAGAAACGCGTGGTTGCCGTTACCGCCTGCCCGACTGGCGTGGCGCACACCTTTATGGCTGCCGAAGCTATTCAGGCTGAAGCAACCCGTCGCGGCTGGTGGGTGAAAGTGGAAACCCGCGGTTCAGTGGGTGCCGGTAACGCGATCACCCCGGAAGAAGTCGCTGCTGCCGATCTGGTGATCGTCGCCGCGGATATCGAAGTCGATCTGGCGAAATTCGCCGGCAAGCCGATGTACCGCACCTCAACCGGTCTGGCGCTGAAGAAAACCGCGCAGGAACTGGATAAAGCCGTCGCAGAAGCGAAGCCGTATAAAGCGGCGGCTGGCGGTCAGAGCAATGAAAGTGAAGAAGAGAAGAAAGGCGGAGCAGGGGCTTATCGTCACCTGCTGACCGGTGTTTCTTACATGCTGCCGATGGTGGTCGCGGGTGGTCTGAGCATCGCCCTGTCTTTCGCTTTTGGTATCACAGCCTTTAAAGAGCAGGGCACACTGGCCGCTGCGCTGATGCAAATCGGTGGGGGCAGCGCCTTCGCCCTGATGGTTCCGGTGCTGGCAGGTTTCATCGCCTTCTCCATCGCGGATCGTCCGGGTCTGACGCCAGGTCTGATTGGCGGTATGATCGCTACCAGCATCAACGCAGGCTTCTTAGGCGGTATCATCGCCGGCTTTATTGCCGGTTATGCGGCGAAGCTGATCAGCGGCAAAGTTAAACTGCCGCAAAGTATGGAAGCGCTAAAACCGATACTGATTATTCCGCTGTTCGCCAGCCTGATCACCGGCCTGCTGATGATCTACGTGGTGGGCAAACCGGTTGCGGGCATCATGAATGGCCTGACGCACTGGCTGGCTAACATGGGTACGGCGAATGCGGTCCTGCTGGGTGCAATTCTGGGCGGCATGATGTGTACCGATATGGGTGGTCCGGTGAATAAAGTGGCTTACGCATTCGGCGTTGGCTTACTGAGTTCGCAGACGTATGCACCGATGGCCGCCATCATGGCAGCCGGTATGGTGCCACCGCTGGCGATGGGTCTGGCAACACTGGTTGCCCGTCGTAAATTCAACAAAGGTCAGCAGGAAGGCGGTAAAGCGGCACTGGTTCTGGGTCTCTGCTTTATCTCTGAAGGTGCGATTCCGTTCGCAGCCCGTGACCCGATGCGCGTTCTGCCTTGCTGTATCGTGGGTGGTGCAACCACCGGCGCGATCTCCATGGCGATTGGCGCGAAACTGATGGCTCCGCACGGTGGACTGTTTGTCCTGCTGATCCCTGGCGCGATTACCCCGGTTGTCGGCTATCTGATGGCAATTATCATCGGCACCGCGATTGCAGGTCTGAGCTATGCGGTACTGAAACGTCCGGAAGAGCAGCTGGCGAAAGCCTGATGTGCAGAAATGCATAATCTGCTGAAGTGAAAATAACAGGGAGCCGGATGGCTCCCTGTTTGCTTTTGTGAGGTATAGGCTCAGGGAACATACGCCTTCCGTAAAGACGCAAAGGACGCCATCCCTGGCGGGCTCAGCGCGGGCGATTACGCACCTCACCCATGAGGTGCGCCCGTTGCCGGGCCAACGCGTTGCGTTGTTCAAAAACGCTCCCGGCGTTTTTGTCCATGGCCCGCGATGCTTTACTCCAGGCGTATGCTCCCATCGCTCTAAACTTCTCAGCCGTTTGAAAAAGCCAGCTGGCTCCCTTTTTCTAACCCTGCTGTTCGGCTTTCAGCCAGGCAATCTCATCTTTCCAGATATCAGGATTAATAGTTTCCAGAATCAACGGGATGCCATCAAACCGCGGATCTTTCATCAGCCAGCTAAACGCCGTTTTGCCGATATTGCCTTCACCCAGGCTGTGATGGCGGTCAACGCGACTGTCGAAGGCGCTTTTAGCGTCGTTAAGATGCATGCCGCGCAGATAATCAAAGCCCACAATGCGCTCAAACTCAGCAAAGGTCGCTTCGCAGTCCGCTTCGGTGCGCAGGTCATAACCGCCAGCAAATGCATGGCAGGTATCAATGCAGACGCCGACGCGCGACTTATCTTCGACATGTTCAATAATGGTGGCGAGGTGCTCAAAGCGGAACCCCAGGTTACTGCCCTGACCGGCGGTATTCTCAATCACGGCGGTCACGTTCTGGCTCTGATCGAGAGCGATATTGATCGACTCCGCAATCCGCTTCAGACAGGCTTCTTCTTCAATCTGATGCAGATGGCTGCCAGGATGGAAGTTCAGCAGCGTCAGGCCGAGCTGGTCACAACGTTGCAGTTCATCAATAAAGGCAGCGCGGGATTTCTCCAGCGCCTCTTCAACCGGATGACCGAGGTTAATCAGAAAACTGTCGTGCGGCAGGATTTGCTGCGGGCTGAATTTGTACGTCTCGCAGGCGGCGCGAAAAGCATCAATCATCTCAGTGGAGAGCGGGGCGGCCTTCCACTGACGCTGATTTTTAGTAAAGAGCGCGAAGGCGGTGGCTTCTATTTCATGGGCGCGGATCACGGCCTGATCCACGCCACCTGCCGCACTCACATGTGCGCCAATATATTTCATGCCTTTCTCCTGGGGCTATGCACGGATGAAACGGCATGATACCCGATGCCGCTAGCCCATGAAATGTTGCACCAGCAGATTGATGGTGCCGCCGCCCGCGATTAACCAGCCAAACACCAGCGCGCCCAGCAGCAGCGGCTTAACGCCGGCCTCTCGCAACGCGCCAAAACGGGTCGTTAATCCCAGTGCCGCCATCGCCATCGCCAGCAGCAGACCCGCCAGCTCGTTCACCGTGGCAACTACCGTGGCAGGCAGCAGCTGCAGCGAGTTAAACAGCGCAACCGCGATAAACAGCAGCGCGAACCAGGGAAACGTCACCGGCTGACGGGCTTTGCTCGCTTTGCGTTTGCCGCGTAACACCGCACTCAGGCAGAGCAGGAACGGCGCCAGCATCATCACCCGCAGCATTTTGGCAATCACGGCGCTGTTCTCGGCATCCGGACTGATACTGTGTCCGGCGGCCACCACCTGCGCCACTTCATGGATGGTAGAGCCGGTGAAAACCCCAAACTGTGCCGCGCTCAGGCCCGGAAACAGGTGATGCGCCAGCGGCCACAGCAGCGGATAGATAAAGATCGCCAGCGTACCGAACAGCACCACGGTCGCGATAGCCACCGCGACTTTCGATGGTGCGGCTTTCACCACCGGCTCGGTCGCCAGTACGGCCGCAGCCCCGCAGATACTGCTGCCCGCGCCAATCAGCCAGACGGTATCGCGGTCCAGTTTCAGCAACCGGATGCCCAGCAGGCAGGTCACCAGGAAGGTGCTGCTCAGCGTCAGTGCATCAATCAGAATGCCGCTGAAACCGACGTCGGCGATTTGCTGTAGGGTGATGCGAAAACCAAACAGGATGATCCCCAGTCGCAGCAGCTTCTGTTTCGCCAGCACCACGCCACTGTCGCAGTGCGACGCCAGCGGCGTATAAACGCTGTTGCCGACCAGGATGCCCAGCATAATCGCCAGGGTCAGTGAACCCAGCCCCAGCGCGGCAATTGCCGGTTGCTGCGCCAGCCAGCTGGCAGCGGCGGCAATCGCGGCGGTCAGCAGCAGACCGGGGAACCAGAGCGTAACAGGATGATGCGTTTTAGCGATGCTCAGTTCGGTCATGATGGTCACTCCTCGTGGTTGAGTCCTGATCATGACGGCGACTGGCTTAAAAGTGAAATTGATAATATATTTATAATTGACCAGAATAAACGATAAGGCAGCCATCATGATAGTTTCGCGTCTGCGTCGCTGGGCGACGCTGATCAAAAGAGATGTATTAGTGCTGGCGTTCGCTTTTCGCGATCCGCGCACGCCCTGGTGGAACAAGCTGGCGATGCTGGGGCTGGTCGCCTATGGCGTCAGTCCGATCGATCTCATCCCGGATGTCATCCCGTTTGTCGGTTTGCTGGATGATGCGGTGATCATCCCGACGGGCGTCATGGTGCTGTTGCGGTTACTGCCGCGAGAGGTGCGCATCAGCAGCAGCGAGCGGGCGCAGGCCCAGCGTTCCCGCGGCAAAAAAATGGCAGGCTGGCTGGTGGTAGTTGGGCTGATCTGGCTGGCGTTAATCATTTACCTTGTCAGGCATTCACTGAGTTAAGAGGCGACGATGCACATTACGCTGCGGCAAATCGAAGTGTTCACCGAAGTGCTTAAGAGCGGTTCCACGACCCAGGCCTCGCAACTGCTGGCGCTGTCGCAGTCGGCGGTCAGCGCAGCGCTGGCCGATCTGGAGAGCCAGCTCGGGGTGCAGTTATTTGACCGCGTTGGCAAACGGCTGGTGCTGAATGAGCATGGGCGGCTGCTTTATCCGCGAGCGGTCGGGCTGCTGGAGCAGGCAGGGGAAATTGAGCAACTGTTTAAAGAGGATAACGGCGCGATCCGCATCTTCGCCAGCAGCACCATCGGTAACTATCTGCTGCCGGGCATGATGGCGGCTTATCGTCGTGATTTTCCCGGTCTGCCGCTGGAGCTGAGCGTGGGCAACAGTCAGGATGTGATTCAGGCGGTTTCCGATTTCCGTGTAGATGTGGGTTTGATTGAAGGACCGTGCCACATGACCGAGCTGGTCAGCGAACCCTGGCTGGAAGATGAGCTGGTGGTGTTTGCTGCGCCCGATGCTGCAATTCTGCAACAGCCGGTCACGCTGAAAACGCTGGCGGAAGCGCCGTGGATCCTGCGCGAACGCGGCTCCGGAACCCGTGAAATCGTCGATTATCTGCTGCTGTCGCACCTGCCGAGTTTTCAGCTGGGCATGGAGCTGGGCAACTCCGAAGCGATCAAACATGCGGTGCGGCACGGCATGGGTATCAGCTGTCTTTCTCGCCGGGTAATTGCCGATCTGCTGGAGGCGGGCACGCTGACAGAACTGACCATTCCGCTGCCGCGACTGACCCGGACGCTCTATCGTATTCATCACCGGCAGAAGCATATTTCAAAGGCACTGACGCGCTTTTTGTCCTATTGCCGTGAGTGACTGCTAATAATCCGGGCGCGATCATGAACTTAACTAATAACAGCATGGCATCGCTATACAGAGGCGGTCTGGCTGCTACAATCGCGCCTCATTTTTACCCAGCGTAGCGTTAACACATGCATAATGACTCAAAAACAACACAACAACCTGCATTACGACGTGCGTTAAAAGCCCGTCATCTGACGATGATCGCCATCGGCGGTTCCATCGGTACCGGCCTGTTTGTCGCCTCCGGCGCAACTATCGCTCAGGCTGGCCCCGGCGGGGCTCTCCTCTCCTATATGCTGATCGGCCTGATGGTCTACTTCCTGATGACCAGTCTCGGTGAGCTGGCCGCCTTCATGCCCGTATCGGGTTCTTTCGCCACTTATGGCGCGAAATATGTCGAAGAGGGCTTTGGTTTCGCGCTCGGCTGGAACTACTGGTACAACTGGGCGGTGACCATCGCGGTTGACCTGGTCGCGTCACAGCTGGTGATGACCTACTGGTTCCCCGATACGCCTGGCTGGATCTGGAGCGCGCTGTTCCTGGGCCTGATATTCCTGCTCAATTACATCTCGGTAAAAGGCTTTGGCGAGGCAGAATACTGGTTCTCGCTGATTAAAGTCGCCACCGTGATTATCTTTATCATCGTGGGCGTGCTGATGATCACCGGTATTATGCGCGGTGCGGAGCATGCGGGCTGGCAGAACTGGCAGGTGGGTGATGCGCCATTTGCAGGCGGCTTTGCGGCGATGATTGGCGTGGCGATGATTGTGGGATTCTCCTTCCAGGGCACCGAGCTGATCGGTATCGCGGCGGGCGAATCTGAAGACCCGGCGAAAAATATCCCGCGCGCGGTGCGGCAGATTTTCTGGCGTATCCTGCTGTTCTATGTGTTCGCCATCCTGATTATCAGTCTGATCCTGCCGTACACCGATCCGCAGTTACTGCATAACGACATTGACGATATCAGCGTCAGCCCGTTCACGCTGGTGTTCCGGAACGCCGGTCTGCTCTCTGCGGCAGCAGTGATGAATGCGGTGATCCTGACGGCGGTGCTGTCAGCCGGTAACTCCGGTATGTACGCTTCAACGCGCATGTTGTACAACCTGGCCTCCGAAGGCAAAGCGCCGCGCATTTTCGCGAAGCTCTCTAAGGGCGGCGTTCCGCGCAATGCCTTATGGGCGACGACCGTGGTGGCCGGGCTGTGTTTCCTGACCTCTAAGTTTGGTAATCAGGAAGTTTATCTGTGGCTGCTGAATACCTCAGGCATGACCGGTTTTATCGCCTGGCTGGGTATTGCCATCAGTCACTATCGCTTCCGTCGCGGCTATGTCGCTCAGGGACATGACCTGAACGATCTGCCTTACCGTTCCGGCTTCTTCCCGCTGGGACCGATCTTTGCCTTCGTGCTTTGCCTGATCATCACGCTGGGCCAGAACTATCAGGCATTCCTCAACGACAGCATCGACTGGTACGGCGTAGCGGCAACCTACATTGGTCTTCCGCTGTTCCTGATTATCTGGTTCGGATTCAGGCTGACGCGCGGCAGTCGTTTCGTGAAGTACAGCGAGATGGAGTTCCCGGTTCACAAAGATTAGATCTGTGCGCTGGCGCTGTTGAGGCAGATGCCTGCCACAGCGCTTTGAGGTTGCAGATGAGCCACATGCTCAGGGAGCATACGTCTTTCGCAAAGACGCAAAAAACGCCATCCCTGGCATGCTCAGCGCGGGCCATCCCTGGCCCGCGATGCTTTGCTCCAGACGTATGCTCCCATCGCTTTAAGTACTGGAGCAGCCTCAAAGCGCCGTGTCTGCCGGTATCCTGCCTATAACAACACCATTTTTTACTGTTTTTTCACGTCTCGCTTATGTTCTCGAATTGATAATTATTATCACCTGCACTATTGTGGCTGCGTTTTCTGACGTGATAGCCACACAGGGTTCAAACATGACTACCGAAACTTCGCTGCTGGCGGGGGAAGAGACGCTTCACCACACCATGCAAAATTACCATCAGGTGCTGCGACGCCGCCTGATCTGGATTGGCGTATTACTGGTGGCAATTGTTGCCTCGCTGATTCTCGATTTCACGCTGGGTCCGGCCGGACTCTCACTTGATACGCTGTGGAACACGCTGCTTAACCCCGACAGCGTTGATGCCGGCACCCGCGTCATTGTCTGGGACATTCGTCTGCCCTATGCGCTGATGGCGCTGGTGGTGGGTCTGTCGCTGGGCCTCGCCGGTGCAGAAATGCAGACCATCCTGAACAACCCGCTGGCCAGCCCATTTACGCTCGGTGTCTCATCGGCGGCGGCGTTTGGTGCCGCGCTGGCCATCATCCTCGGCGTGGGTATTCCTGGTATTCCGGATCAGTGGTTAATCTCTGCCAACGCCTTTGTCTTTGCGCTGTTTGCTGCGCTGATGCTGGATGCGGTGACCCGCTGGACGCAGGTCTCCTCGGCGGGCGTGGTGCTGTTCGGTATTGCGCTGGTCTTCACCTTTAACGCGCTGGTCTCAATGATGCAGTTCATCGCCAGCGAAGATACCCTGCAGGGCCTGGTGTTCTGGACCATGGGCAGCCTGGCGCGCGCCTCCTGGGAGAAGCTGGGCGTGCTGACCGTGGCGCTGGCCATTCTGGTGCCGTTCTCAATGTTGAGCAGCTGGAAACTGACGGCGCTGCGTCTGGGCGAAGACCGTGCGGTGAGCTTTGGCATTGACGTGCGTCGTCTGCGCCTGACGACCCTGCTGCGCATCAGTATCCTCTCGGCGCTGGCCGTGGCGTTTGTCGGACCGATCGGCTTCATTGGCCTGGTCGCTCCCCACATTGCCCGCATGATGTTTGGCGAAGATCACCGCTTCTACCTGCCAGCCAGTGCGCTGGTTGGCGCGCTGGTATTGTCGCTGGCGTCTGTCGCCTCGAAAAACCTGATCCCCGGCGTGATCATCCCGGTCGGCATCGTCACCTCACTGATTGGGGTGCCGTTCTTCCTGAGTATTATTCTGCGTCATCGGGGGACGGTATGATGGAACAGGGTCTGACGTTACGCGGCTTCAGTGCCGGTTACCCAAAAAACAAAGTCATCGATAATCTCAATATCGCACCGCTGCCGCGCGGTGAAATCACCGTGCTGCTGGGGCCCAATGGCTGCGGTAAATCGACGCTGCTGCGCGCGCTGGCCGGGCTGAATAAAGGTCAGGGCGAAATGTGGCTCAACGGTGAGGATCTCATGACTCAGCCGTTTGCCCGCCGTGCGAAGAACGTGGTCTATCTGCCGCAGTCACTGCCTGCGGGCGTGCATCTGCATGTGCTGGAGTCGATCATCGTGGCGCAGCGTGCCTCTGGGGGTCTGCACAGCGCCAGCAGTGAAGCGGAAATCATGCATCTGCTGGAGCAGCTCGGCATTGCCCATCTGGCGATGCGCTACCTCGATCAGCTCTCTGGCGGACAGAAGCAGCTGGTCGGTCTGGCGCAGTCCCTGATTCGTCGTCCTAAGCTGCTGCTGCTGGATGAACCGCTGAGCGCACTGGATCTTAACTATCAGTTCCACGTCATGGATCTGGTACGCCGTGAAACCGCTCAGCGCAACATCGTGACGGTGGTGGTGGTGCATGATATCAACATCGCGCTGCGTCATGCGCAGCATGCGCTGATGCTGAAGCAGGGTGCGCTGGTGGCGGAAGGGCAGCCGGATAAGGTGATTACCCCGGCTACGCTGGCAAAAGTGTATGGCGTGAATGGCCGTATCGAACACTGCTCACGCGGCATTCCGCAGGTGATGATCGATGGGCTGACCGGTCCGGCACTGGTCTGAGAATCGGGCGGGGCCTGGGTTTAAGCCCGCGTTCCGCCAGTACAGCATGCAGAAAAGTTCAGGGCCGCAAATGCGGCCCTGATTATTTACGCCAGCAGATGCTGAGCATGGAAGCGCAGATGATCTTCCACGAAGCTGGCAATAAAGAAGTAGCTATGGTCATAACCCGGCTGAATACGCAGCGTCAGCGGGAAGCCCACCTCTTGAGCGATCTCTTCTAACCGCTCCGGTTGCAGCTGATCGGCCAGGAACTGATCGCTGTCGCCCTGATCGATCAGCATCGGCAGCCGATGGGACACCTCCGCCATCAGCTGGCAGCTGTCATATTCCCGCCACGCCGCACGATCGTCGCCCAGATAGGCCTGGAACGCTTTCTGGCCCCACGGCACCTGCATGGGATTCACAATCGGCGCAAAGGCAGACGCCGAGGCAAAGCGATTACCCAGACGCAGCGCCAGCATCAGTGCACCGTGTCCGCCCATGGAGTGACCCATAATCGACTGACGTTCACTGACCTTGAAGTTATCCGCAATCAGGGCGGGCAACTCGCTGCTCAGATAGTCGAACATGCGGAAATGACTGGCCCAGGGTTGCTGGGTGGCATTGAGATAAAATCCCGCGCCCTGGCCCAGATCGTATCCCTCATCGTTCGCCACACCGTCACCGCGCGGGCTGGTGTCCGGCATAATCAGCACCAGACCCAGTTCCGCCGCCACACGCTGTGCGCCCGCTTTGCTGGTGAAGTTCTCATCGTTGCAGGTCAGCCCGGCCAGAAACCAGACCACCGGCGGCGGTGCATCACCGTGCGGGGTCGGCAGATAGATGCTGAAGGTCATCGGGCAGTTCAGTACGCCTGACTGATGACGCCAGCGCTGCTGCCAGCCGCCAAAAATACGGTGTTCTTCCAGTAGCTCCAGAGTGGATGCCATAACGCCTCCTGATTACTTGTTAAAGTGCACGACCGAGCGAATCGATTTTCCTTCGTGCATCAAATCAAAGGCGTCGTTGATCTCTTCCAGCGGCATGGTATGGGTGATGAAATCGTTCAGGGCAAATTTACCGTCGAGGTAATCCTGCACGATGCCCGGCAGCTGTGAACGGCCTTTCACGCCACCAAAGGCGGAACCGCGCCAGACGCGACCGGTCACCAGCTGGAACGGACGGGTAGAGATCTCTTCACCGGCACCGGCAACGCCGATAATCACAGACTCGCCCCAGCCTTTGTGGCAGCACTCCAGCGCGGAACGCATCACGTTGACGTTACCGATACACTCAAACGAGAAGTCCACGCCGCCGTCGGTCAGTTCGACAATCACATCCTGAATCGGCTTATCGTAATCTTTCGGGTTAATCAGATCGGTGGCACCCAGTTTGCGCGCCAGATCGAATTTGCTGGTGTTGAGGTCAATCGCGATGATGCGGCCGGCTTTTGCCATTTTGGCGCCGATGACCGCAGAAAGACCGATGCCGCCGAGACCGAAGATCGCCACGGTGTCGCCTTCTTTCACTTTGGCGGTATTCATTACCGCGCCCATGCCGGTGGTGACGCCACAGCCCAGCAGACAAACCTCTTCCAGCGGCGCTTCTTTACTGATTTTCGCCAGTGAGATCTCCGGGATGACGGTGTACTCAGAGAAGGTCGAGGTACCCATATAGTGGAAAATCGGTTTGCCATCTTTAAAGAAGCGGGTAGTGCCGTCCGGCATCAGGCCCTTGCCCTGGGTGGCGCGAATGGCCTGGCAGAGGTTAGTTTTGCCTGACAGGCAGAACTTACATTTGCCGCACTCCGGCGTGTAGAGCGGAATGACATGGTCACCCACTTCCACGCTGGTTACGCCTTCGCCCACGGCTTCCACGATGCCGCCGCCTTCATGGCCGAGAATGGCCGGGAACACGCCTTCCGGGTCGGTGCCGGAGAGGGTGTAGGCGTCGGTATGACAGACACCGGTCGCGACAATACGCACCAGCACTTCGCCTTTCTGCGGTGGCATCAAATCCACTTCTTCGATTTTCAGCGGTTCGCCAGCAGCCCAGGCAACAGCGGCACGGGTTTTGATCATGTTCATGCAATCCCTCTTCCAGTCAGATTGTGACGCGTAATAGCGCCAGTTTGTCGTGATTTAAACATAGCGTGGAACGCTTATTCCGCCGCCTGTAATGGGTGGATCAGCTCATCGTTGAGCGGGCGATCTTCAAATTGTTCAATAATCAGGTACTTCAGCGCTTCAACATTCGGCGTAAAGGCGTCGCGTCGCCACATCAGCCAGGTGGCGGTGTCGCGATAAGCGGCGGGTAAGGTATGCGCCTGCACCCGTGACCGATCCGCCATCTGCTTCAGTACTGAAGCCGGGATCATCGCCACACCTGCACCGCCCGCCACGCAGGCCAGCATGGCGTGATAGGACTGAATCTCCATCACATTATCGGGCGCGGTCTGGCTGTCGCGATACCAGCTCTCCAGCTTCACCCGGTAAGAGCAGCTGTTGCGAAAGGCAAACAGGGTATCGTCCTGCACATCGCGCGCGGTGGTGATTGGCCCATGATCCAGCCCGGTGATAAGAACCATCTCCTCGCGAAAAGCGATGCAGCCATTCAGATCGTCATGAGAAACCGGGCCATCCACCAGCGCAGCGGCCAGGGTGCCTTCACGGACCCGATCGATGATTTCGCCCGAGGTGCCGGTAATCAGCGACAGCGCCACTTTAGGAAAGCGCTGATGATAGGCGGCGAGCAGGCCGGGCAGGCGGGTCGCCGCGGTGCTCTCCATAGAGCCCAGCGCAAAGTTGCCCGCCGGTTCGCCGGTGCGGGTCATGCTCATCGCTTCTTCGCTTAATGCCAGAATACGCTGCGCATAATTCAGGAAATTATGGCCCATCGGCGATAAGCGAATGCGTTGCTTCTCACGAATAAACAGATCCACACCCAATTCTTCTTCCAGCTGGCGCAGCCGCGTGGTGAGATTAGAGGGGACGCGATGCAGCTGTTCAGCTGCCCGCGCCAGAGAACCTGTTTCGGCGACGGAACAGAACATACGCAGCTGAACTAAATCCATATCTTCTCTTCCCGTAAGCAAGTTGGTTAATATTATTCACTTTCCGTGAGTTTAGTCATCCTGCATGCTGTTAGCAAGTCAGAAGAGATCTCAGGGCAGAACAACAGGAGTTCAGCAATGGCGTTACGCGTCGCGCTCAGCGCATTTTTAACTTTATTCGTGGCGATGGGCATTGGGCGATTCGCCTTTACGCCGCAGGTGCCGCTGATGATTCAGGCACACCAGCTGACACTCACCAGTGCCAGCCTGGTGGCAGCGCTCAACTATCTTGGCTATCTGTGTGGATCGTTCGATGCGATGCGCGCGCACCGGCGGGTCGAGTTACGGCTGCAGGCGGGCGTGTGGGGGGCGGTGATCCTGACGCTGCTTTCGGCACTGGCAACCGGGCCCTGGCTGCATGGCGCCATCCGCTTTCTGATTGGCTGGGCCAGCGGCTGGGCGATGGTGCTGGTGGCAGCCTGGAGCAATGAACAGCTGCACCGGCATGGCCGGGCAGGCCTCTCGGCAGCCGTGTTTGCCGGGCCGGGCTGCGGAATTTTTGTCAGCGGTCTGCTGGGGGTAGCGCTGCACACATTCCAGGTCTCTGCCGGTCTGGCCTGGGCGGCTTACGGCGCGCTGGCGCTGCTGCTGATTGCGCTCATTACCCGTAACCTGCCGCGTCGCGGCGAACTGCATCGCCCGGATCAGGCCCCCGCGCCGCTGGTGCTGAATCGCAACCTTAAACGTCTGGTGCTGAGTTACAGTCTGGCGGGCTTTGGCTACATTCTGCCCGCCACCTTTTTGTCGCAGATGGCCGCCACACGCTTTCCTGATGGCATCTTCGCGCAGTTTGTCTGGCCGATATTTGGCGGCGCGGCGATGATCGGCATCGTGCTGGGGATCCTGACGCGGCGCTGGGGGCACAGCCATGTCCGCCTGGCCGTGGTGCTCTGGGCACAGGCGCTGGGCGTATTTGCTGCGGCACTGCTGCCCGGCTTCAGTGGCCTGCTGGCCGGTGCGCTGCTGGTGGGCGGTGGCTTCCTCAGCGTGGTGCAGCTTTCAATGCTCTGCGCCCGCGAACTGGCACCCAATCATCTGCGTTATATGGCTGGCCTGCTGACCACCGGCTACGCGGTCGGACAACTGGTCGGCCCGCTGCTCTCTTTTCTCTCCACGGCCCTGTTACATCGGCTGGAGCCAGCCCTGTGGGTGGCCGGGGTCAGCCTGGTCTGGGCGGGCCTGCTGGTCTGGCGAAGAATTGAGTGAAAAGCTTTCATCACCAATCTGATTGATTGCTGGATTCCCTGCAAAGAAAGTTTCACAATACGCGCCTGATTACAGGGCCCGCTGGCATTAGCACGCGGGCGCAACACCAGCCGGAGAAGAGTACATGAGCACCCTAAGTCAGGAAGCTGCCCTGGTTCACGAAGCGCTGCTTGCGCGTGGACTGGAAACGCCGTTACGTGCACCGACGCGCGACATAGATGACGAAACGCGTAAAAGCCTGATTGCCGGGCACATGACCGAAATTATGCAGCTGCTGAATCTGGATCTTGAAGATGACAGCCTGATGGAAACGCCGCATCGCATTGCCAAAATGTATGTGGATGAGGTCTTTTCCGGTCTCGACTACGCCAACTTCCCGAAAATCACCGTCATTGAGAACAAAATGAAGGTTGATGAGATGGTGACCGTGCGTGATATCACCCTGACCAGCACCTGTGAACACCACTTTGTGATTATCGATGGCAAAGCCACCGTCGCCTATATTCCCAAGGAAAAGGTGATTGGCCTGTCGAAAATCAACCGCATTGTGCAGTTCTTCGCCCAGCGCCCGCAGGTGCAGGAGCGTCTGACGCAGCAGGTTCTGGTCGCACTGCAGACGCTGCTGGGCACCAATAATGTGGCCGTGTCGATTGATGCGGTGCACTACTGCGTTAAAGCGCGTGGCGTAAAAGATGCCACCAGCGCCACCACCACGACGTCGCTGGGCGGCCTGTTCAAGTCCAGTCAGAATACCCGTCAGGAATTTTTGCGCGCGGTGCGCCATAGTTGAGTCAACGGCGGGCGCATAACGTTGCCCGCCTCGTCAATGCAGGGTGCCGCATGCAACGCTATCACGCGCTGGATTTCATTCGTGGATGTGCCATTCTCGGCATTCTCCTGCTCAATATTGTCGGCTTCGGCCTGCCTTCTGCCGCCTATCTGAATCCCGCCTGGCAGGGCAGCGTCAGCCTCTCCGATACCTGGACCTGGGCGCTCTCTGACGCCTTTGCTCAGCTCAAATTCCTCACTCTGTTTGCACTGCTGTTTGGCGCGGGTCTGCAAATGCAGCTGCCGCGCGGCAGTCGCTGGCTGACTGCCCGACTTTCGATTCTGGTCCTGATTGGTTTTGTGCACGGGATTTTCCTCTGGGAAGGGGACATCCTGCTGGACTACGGCATTATCGGACTGGTGATGTGGCGGGTGCTGCGCGATGTCCCGTCAACCCGAAGCCTGATGAATACCGGTATTCTGCTCTACCTGTTGGGCTGCGGGGTACTGCTGGTGTTTGGGTCGATCTCCGATCCTGAACCGACCAACTCCTGGCTGCCGGGCGCAGCCGATCTGCAATATGAACAGTACTGGAAACTCGCTGGTGGCTGGGAAGCGATACAGAACCGGCTGGATCATCTTTCGTCGGGGCTGATGGCGCTGGCAGCGCAGTATGGCTGGCAGCTGGCGGGCCTGATGATGATCGGTGCCGCACTGCTGCGCAGCGGCTGGCTGATCGGCGAATTTCCTGCACAGCATTACCGTCAGGCGGCGGCGCTGCTGCTGACGATGGGCTTCTCCATTGCGGTGGCCGGTGTGGCAGCGCAGTGGCTGTTACATTGGGAATTCCGCTGGACTGCGTTTTACCTGCAGGCGCCGCGCGATCTGGCCAGTCCGCTGATCAGCCTGGGCTATGCCGCGCTCTGTCTGGCTTACTGGCCACAGATCGCACGCTGGCGCATCAGCTACGCCATCCAGTGCGTGGGCCGCATGGCACTGACCAACTACCTGCTTCAGACGCTGATCTGCACCACGCTGTTCTATCGCTTTGGCTTCTATATGCACTTCACCCGGCTGGAACTGGTCATGATGGTGCCTGCGGTGTGGCTCATTAATATCCTGTTTTCACTCATCTGGTTACATTTCTTCGCACAGGGTCCGCTGGAATGGCTGTGGCGGCGGTTTACGCAGCTCTCTGCCGGTAAATCACGCATCACTGACAACGCCAGATAATGACCGCCATCACAAAGGTTACAGAATTGTATGTAACCGTTTTCATTGATGTGACGCAATTCACGCTGCACGCCTCCCGCCCCTGACAGAATAGCGCCGGTGTACAACCCGGCGTGATGCCCTATTTTTCCTTTCTGGAACTGCTGCATGATAACTATTCGTGATGTTGCCCGTCAGGCTGGCGTGTCAGTGGCGACCGTGTCGCGCGTCCTCAATCAGAGCAACGCCGTGACCTCTGACACCCGCGACGCCGTGTTACTGGCGGTTGAAGCGCTGGGTTATCGCCCTAACGCCAACGCTCAGGCGCTGGCGACGCAGGTCAGCGACACGATCGGGGTAGTGGTGATGGATGTCTCCGATCCCTTCTTCGGGGCGCTGGTTAAGGCGGTGGATACCGTGGCGCAGCGCGTACACAAACATGTGTTGATCAGCAACTCCTGGCACCAGGAAGAGAAAGAGCGTCATGCGATTGAAGTGCTGATCCGTCAGCGTTGCAGCGCCCTGGTCGTACACGCGAAAACGCTGCCGGACGCGGAACTGGCGGACTTTATGCAGCACGTGCCCGGCATGGTGGTGATTAACCGCATCGTCCCCGGCTTCGAACACCGCAGCGTCAGTCTGGATAACGTCACTGGTGCACTAATGGCCTCAAGAACCCTGTTACAACAGGGACATAGCCGCATTGGCTATCTCTGCTCCAGCCATCCGATTGAGGATGTGGCACAGCGCCGTGAAGGGTGGATGCAGGCGATGGCAGAGCAGGGCATCCGGCCGCAGGAGAGCTGGATAGCCAGCGCAGAGCCTGACATGCAGGGCGGTGAAGCCGCGATGGTGGAGCTGCTGGGGCGCAATCTCAACCTCACTGCGGTGTTTGCTTATAACGACGGCATGGCGGCGGGCGCACTCACTGCGCTGAAAGACAACGGCATCCAGGTGCCACAGCATTTTTCTGTCATTGGCTTTGATGATATCCCGATTTCCCGGTACACCGATCCGCAGTTAACCACCGTCCGCTATCCCATTGTATCTATGGCAAAAATCGCCACCGAACTGGCGCTGCAGGGCGCTGCCGGACTGCTGGATGACACTGCAACACACATCTTTATGCCAACCCTGGTGCGGCGTCATTCGGTCGCGCAGCGGCAAAATGTGGAGTCCGTCACTAATTCAGGCGATTCAGGCATGTAACCGTTTTCAATCTGTGATTACATTCACAGTTAATTAACATTGCTCTCACTATGATGGCAGCGTCTTACCGGACTGAAACATTATGTAACGCCAGTGTAACGGCACCAGTTGTGGTCTCAGTAGCCGGTTAAAGGGTTCACCCCCTCTTCATGGAAGCATTTTGGTACAGGGAAGTCAGGTTTTAGACGGCGTTCAATGGCTTAGCATCCTCATTACGTTAGCCCACGCGTCGCTCTGTTTTACCGATTGCCCTCCCGCACGTTACGCGGTAGCGCTAAAAAGACCCTGCATAATAAAACCGGAGATACCATGAATAAGAAGGTTTTCACGCTTACAGCACTGGTTGCCAGCATGATGTTTGGTGCAACCGCTCACGCAGCTGACACACGTATCGGCGTGACCATTTACAAATATGATGACAACTTCATGTCAATGGTACGCAAAGACATCGAGAAAGAAGCGAAAGCGATCGGTGGCGTGCAGTTGCTGATGAATGACTCACAGAATGACCAGTCCAAACAGAACGATCAGGTTGACGTGCTGATGGCAAAAGGCGTGAAAGCGCTGGCGATTAACCTGGTTGACCCGGCTGCTGCTGCCGTGGTGGTAGACAAAGCGCGTGCTAACGACGTGCCGGTTGTCTTCTTCAACAAAGAACCGAACGCCAAAGTGCTGGCCGGTTATGACAAAGCTTACTACGTGGGTACCGATTCTAAAGAGTCTGGCATCATTCAGGGTCAGCTGATCGAGAAACACTGGAAAGCGACCCCAGCCTGGGATCTGAACAAAGATGGCGTGATTCAGTTCGTGCTGCTGAAAGGCGAGCCGGGCCATCCTGATGCTGAAGCCCGTACCAAATATGTGATCGACACCCTGAACAAAGATGGTCTGAAAACCCAGCAGTTAGCGATGGATACTGCAATGTGGGATACCGCGCAGGCTAAAGATAAGATGGATGCGTGGTTATCAGGCCCGAACGCGAAGAAAATCGAAGTCGTAATTGCCAACAACGATGCCATGGCGATGGGTGCAGTTGAAGCGCTGAAAGCGCACAACATGACTTCAATCCCGGTCTTCGGTGTCGATGCGCTGCCAGAAGCACTGGCGCTGGTTAAATCAGGTGCGCTGGCCGGTACCGTGCTGAACGATGCGGAAAACCAGGCGAAAGCTACGCTGGATATCGCCAACAACCTGGCGAACGGCAAAGCGGCAACCGATGGAACGAACTTCAAGATGGTCGATAAGATCGTCCGCGTTCCTTACGTGCCGGTTGATAAAGAAAATCTGTCTCAGTTCGTGAAATAAGATCGATTACGGGCGCGACCGCTGTCGCGCCTTTTTTATGTCACCACCGTTTTTTAGCCAGGTAAAATATGGCCAGTGATAATACGACCGCGCAGCGAGAATATTTGCTGGAAATGACGAATGTCTCAAAATCATTTCCCGGCGTTAAAGCGTTAGATAATGTGAATTTGAAAGTGCGGCCTCACTCTGTTCATGCATTAATGGGCGAGAACGGTGCCGGGAAATCCACCTTATTAAAATGCCTGTTTGGTATTTATAAAAAAGATACCGGCAGTATCCTGTTTCAGGGTAATGAGATCGATTATAAAAGCTCCAAAGAGGCGCTGGAAAATGGCGTGTCGATGGTGCACCAGGAATTAAACCTGGTTCTGCAGCGTACCGTGATGGACAACATGTGGCTGGGGCGTTATCCGCGCAAAGGCTTCTTTGTCGATCAGGATAAAATGTACCAGGACACCAAAGCGATTTTTGACGAGCTGGATATCGATATCGATCCGCGCGACAAAGTTGCCAATCTTTCTGTATCACAGATGCAGATGATTGAAATTGCCAAAGCGTTCTCCTATGACGCAAAAATTGTGATTATGGATGAGCCGACTTCCTCGTTAACCGAGAAAGAGGTTAATCACCTGTTTACGATTATCCGTAAGCTGAAAGATCGCGGCTGTGGCATTGTTTATATTTCGCACAAGATGGAAGAGATTTTCCAGCTGTGTGATGAGATCACGATTCTGCGTGATGGTCAGTGGATCACCTCTCAGCCGCTGGAAGGGCTGGATATGGATAAGATCATCTCGATGATGGTCGGCCGTTCACTGAACCAGCGTTTCCCTGACCGTACCAACGTGCCAGGCGAGACGATTCTTGAGGTTCGCAATCTGACGTCACTGCGTCAGCCGTCTATTCGCGATATCTCATTTGATTTGCGTAAAGGGGAGATACTCGGCATTGCCGGGCTGGTGGGCGCCAAACGTACCGATATCGTTGAAACGCTGTTTGGTATTCGCGAAAAATCGGGCGGCACCATTAAACTGCATGGCAAACCGATTAATAATCACAGCGCCAATGAAGCCATTAACCACGGTTTTGCGCTGGTGACGGAAGAGCGTCGCTCTACCGGTATTTATGCGTTCCTCGACATTGGTTTTAACTCGCTTATTTCCAATATCAAAAAATATAAAAACAGTATGGGACTGCTGGATAATAAACGTATGAAGAGTGATACCCAATGGGTGATCGATTCCATGCGTGTAAAAACACCCGGTCATCATACTCAAATTGGTTCGCTTTCGGGCGGCAACCAGCAAAAAGTGATTATTGGCCGCTGGTTATTGACCCAGCCTGAAATCCTGATGCTTGATGAACCAACACGCGGTATTGATGTTGGTGCGAAATTCGAAATTTACCAGTTGATTGCTGAGCTGGCGAAAAGAGAAAAGGGCATCATTATTATCTCATCCGAAATGCCGGAGCTGTTAGGCATTACCGATCGTATTCTGGTAATGAGTAATGGTCTGGTAGCAGGCATAGTTGATACCAAAACGACCACGCAGAACGAAATATTGCGTTTAGCGTCATTACACCTTTAATGAAGCAAGGGCTGTTAACATGAAAGCGACTACAAAAAAGAATGCGCTAACCTGGTTAAAAGAGGGCGGCATTTATGTCGTTCTGCTGGTATTGCTGGCTATTATTATTTTCCAGGATCCCTCATTTCTAAGTTTAATGAACCTGAGTAATATTCTGACCCAATCTTCGGTGCGCATTATTATTGCACTGGGTGTGGCGGGTCTGATTGTGACCCAGGGTACTGACCTGTCAGCCGGACGTCAGGTGGGTCTGGCAGCGGTCGTCGCCGCGACGTTGCTGCAGGCGATGGATAACGCGAACAAGGTCTTCCCGACGCTGGATACGGTGCCGATTCCACTGGTTATCCTGACCGTGTGTATCATCGGCGGTGTGATTGGCCTGGTGAACGGTGTGATTATTGCTTACCTGAAGGTAACGCCATTTATCACCACGCTGGGCACCATGATTATCGTTTACGGTATTAACTCACTGTATTACGACTTTGTTGGCGCCTCACCGATTGCTGGTTTTGATGCCGGGTTCTCGAAATTTACGCAGGGCTTTTTACGCTTTGGTGATTTCAAACTCTCGTTCATCACGTTCTACGCTGTGATTGCCATTATTTTCGTCTGGGTGCTGTGGAATAAAACCCGCTTTGGCAAAAACATTTTTGCTATCGGCGGTAACCCGGAAGCGGCGAAAGTGTCAGGCGTTAACGTCAACCTGAACCTGATCATGATTTATGCCCTGTCAGGTGTGTTCTACGCCTTTGGCGGGATGCTGGAAGCGGGTCGTATCGGCTCTGCCACCAACAACCTCGGTTTTATGTATGAGCTGGATGCGATTGCGGCCTGTGTGGTCGGCGGCGTCTCCTTCGCCGGTGGTGTGGGTAGCGTGGCAGGCGTCGTGACCGGTGTACTGATCTTCACCGTTATCAACTACGGTCTGACCTATATCGGCGTCAACCCTTACTGGCAGTACATCATTAAGGGCGGCATCATCATCTTCGCCGTTGCGCTGGATTCACTGAAATATTCACGTAAGAAGTAAGTTTTATTCAACGCTAAAAAAGCGACCTTCGGGTCGCTTTTTTTATGGGCAGATGTTGGGGGACATTGCTGCGAGATCGAGGTTGCGAAGGGAACAGGGTCAGATCGGAAAGACGCAAAGGCCATTCCATGACACGCTCGGCCCGCGCCGTCCTGGCGCGGGACGCTTTCCTCTTCTGACCCTGCTCCCTGCGCGCTGAACTTAGTCGTTGCTGTCAGAATCACCTTTGCCTCATAGAGATCAAACAGACGACTCACCCACTTAAAACGATGGGAGCATACGCCTGCAGCAAAGCATAGCGGGCCAGGGACGGGCCGCGCTGAGCCTGCCAGGGATGGCGTCTTTTGCGTCTTTGCGAAAGGCGTATGCTCCCTGAGTCTTGTACCTTACTGCCAGACTGCAGCTCAGCGCACATAACAGCTTTCAGCACAGTTTCATTAAGCTGTTGAGCGCCAGCTATTTCCGCAGCTTCTGTTCCAGCTCCAGCAACTGCTCCGGCGTCACCGCCGGGTAACTCTGCGCATCGTCAGGGACGTCGCGTACAGCAGGAATCGGCACCAGCGGGCCTAAGAAACGGGGTTCGCGCTTAAGCAGGAAAAGATCCGCCAGCGCGCCCAGCCGGGCACCGACCTCGCGGAAACGCACGCTCAGCATGTTCTTGGGTGAGGGCACCGCATAACACTGCGCCTGAATACCCAGCTGTAAGGCAATAAACAGCGCGCGCTCACAATGAAAACGCTGCGTGATAATAATGAAATCATTGGTATCAAACACTTTGCGGGTACGCACGATCGAATCCAGCGTGCGGAATCCGGCATAATCGAGCACGATATCAGCCGGATCGACACCGGCTTTGATCAGATCGCGACGCATCGTCATGGGCTCGTTATAGCTTTGCAGCGCGTTATCACCACTCAGCAGCAGATAATTGACCTTGCCGCTGTTGTAGGCATTCAGCGCGCCCTGCATACGATAGAGGTAATACTGATTGATGACGCCGGTACGATAATACTTAGCGGTCCCCAGTACCACACCGACCTGACGATGCGGCAAAGAAGCGACATTTTCGTAAATAAAAGGCGCAGTTTTCCAGCTGATCCAGCGATCAAGGCCGAGCGCCGTTGCCATCATCAGTAAGATGATGAAAAGCAGACCAATGAGAACGCGTTTCAGCATGCGCCTGGAGACTCGATGTCAGAATTTTGAGATGGGACAAGGCTACTTGAGCTGTCGCAGCGAAGCAAGTTACTGCCGGCTGGCTGTGCTCTTTTTGAACACTGCCGGATCGCAGACGATCCGGCAGTCTGACGATTAAATCGAGGTACGACGATAGTGACGATACTGCGGCAGCCAGAAGTTGTTGGCGATAGCCTGCGACAACACATCTTCTGAAGTCACCACGGCGACACCCGCCAGCTGAGCGGCTTTACCCACTTCCATCGCGATAATCTTCGACACACCCTGAATATCTTTGATCTCAGGCAGCACCGGCCCTTCACCTTCGTTCACCAGCGGTGAGCAGTCAGCGAGCGCACGGCTGGCGGTCATCAGCATGGTATCGGTGACGCGGCTGGCACCCGACGCAATCACACCCAGACCAATGCCAGGGAAGATGTACGAGTTGTTGCACTGCGCAATCGGGTAGGTCTTACCATTCCAGCTCACCGGCGAGAACGGGCTGCCGGTGGCGACCAGTGCGGCACCGTCAGTCCAGGCGATGATATCAGCTGGCGTCGCCTCCACGCGTGATGTCGGGTTCGACAGAGGCATCACGATAGGGCGCTTACAGTGCTTATGCATCTCACGGATGATCTCTTCGGTGAACAGACCCGGCTGGCCGGAAACACCAATCAGAATGTCGGGCTTCGCATTGCGCACGACGTCCAGCAGCGAAATGGAATCATTGGTGATATCCCACTGCTGCAGGTTTTCGCTCTTCTGCACCAGCTTGCTCTGGAAATCGAGCAGGTTAGGCAGCTTGTCGGTCAGCAGACCAAAGCGATCCACCATCATCACCCGGCCACGTGCTTCATCATCACTCAGACCTTCTGATTTCATCTGCGCGATGATCTGTTCAGCGATACCACAACCCGCAGAACCGGCACCCAGGAACACCACTTTCTGCTCGCACAGGCGGCTTCCGGCTGCGCGGCTGGCGGCAATCAGCGTGCCTACCGTTACGGCGGCGGTGCCCTGAATATCATCGTTAAAGCAGCAGACTTCGTCGCGATAGCGGTTCAGCAGCGGCATGGCGTTCTTCTGGGCGAAATCTTCGAACTGCAACAGCACTTTCGGCCAGCGGCGCTTAACAGCCTGAATAAATTCGTTCACGAACTCATCATATTCTTCGCCGGTAATACGCGGATGACGCCAGCCCATGTAGAGCGGATCGTTCAGCAACTGCTGGTTATTGGTACCGACATCCAGCACCACCGGCAGGGTGTAAGCCGGGCTGATGCCGCCACAGGCGGTATAAAGTGAAAGCTTACCAATCGGGATACCCATGCCGCCGATGCCCTGATCGCCAAGGCCCAGGATGCGCTCGCCATCGGTCACCACAATCACCTTCACATTCTGCTTGGTGGCGTTCTGCAGCATATCTTCGATGCGGTCGCGGTTAGGGTAGGAGATGAACACGCCACGCGCACGACGGTAGATTTCAGAGAAGTGTTCGCAGGCTGCACCAACGGTCGGGGTGTAGATGATTGGCATCATCTCTTCGAGATGGTTATCCAGCAGGCGGTAGAACAGCGTTTCGTTGGTGTCCTGAATGTTGCGCAGGTAGACATGCTTATCGTTATTGTTTTTGAAGTCCTGGAACTGACGCCAGGCACGCTGCGCCTGCTCTTCAATCGATTCCACCGCTTCTGGCAGCAGACCGTTGAGGTTGAATTCGTTACGTTCTTCGATGCTAAAGGCGCTGCCTTTGTTCAGCAGGGGAAATTCCAGCAAAATCGGGCCAGCATAAGGGATATACAGCGGGCGTTTACTTTCGTAGTCGAGTTCCATGCAGTGATGCTCCGGTTGCAGTGTTGTCTGGCGTCACGCCGGAAAGGTAGCGCCAGTTTTCTTACCCGTTATAGCTCAGACTGCAGGCCCGGCAGCGGCAGGGTAACCGCTGCGGAAACATTCACGACCGTGCTGCCATCCTGCAACCTGAATTATTCAGAGTAATTTGTGATGACGTGAATTCTGGCGCCAGATCCTATGAAATTTCCCACAGAAGTACAGCGTTTGTTCATAAAAGCTCACAAAACTGTGGTCTCTATGACAGCGGGTTATGCTTTGTACAGCGTTACCTGCAGCAGCTCACCACAACCAAATGTCGCAAGCGTCGCCTGCGTGGCGGCGAACTGGCTTAACGTGGCATTTTCCACTTCCGCTAATACCGCTTTTTTTATCTGACGAACATCGCCGCCCTGCATGTTCAGCAGGACCAGCGCCGCCTGAAGAGGCGGGAAGCTCGGGTTAAACGCGGCGTTTTCCGCATAGCGACCGGTGACAATCGTGCCATCCGTGGTCAGCAGGGCAACACCGGCGTGAGACTGACTATAGGGGGCGTGGCTGGCATTGGCGGCGGCAACCGCAGCCTGCACCAGTTCATCGCCTGCGGCCACATAACCGTGATCGACGTTGTCCATCAGGAAGGTGGTGATGTCGAGATCGCGTGGTCCAAAGGCATCCGGCAGATAATCCGCCAGGGTGCTGATTGCACGCTGCGGCAGGCTGATGCGAATGTTGGTGCCGCTGTTCAGCTCGTTCATAAACTGACGGCAGTGACCGCACGGCGTGTAGTTAACGGTGATGGTCTCAAGCTGGCGTTCGCCACGCAGCCAGGCATGGGTAATGGCGCTCTGCTCGGCGTGCACTGTCTGCTGCATTGGCGTGCCGACAAATTCCATATTGGCCCCGAAGTACCAGTTGCCGCTGACGCCACGGGCAATCGCCCCGACATTAAAATGCGATACGGTAGCAACGGCACAGGACGCCGCCAGGGGCAGCAGCGCCAGCGCCAGCGCATCGGCATCCATCTGAGTCTGTTGTTGCAGTGAGGCGACCTGGTCGGCGCTCAGCACCGCATGAAAGTCAGGATCGTTCAGCAGGGGGGTAAGTGCAGTTTGCAGCGTTGACGGCAATGCCTCAAAAGCGGAGAGGAAACGGGATTGCATGTGAGCCTCATTAAATTCAGCAGGCGATGTGCCAGTCACCGGTTTATATGTGATCCACATCGCTCTGACAATGTAACCTGTGTTGCATGTTTCAACTTTGCGAGATCTCTCGCAAACTTTCAGCCAAACCAGTGCAGCAGCAGCGGAAAAATAAACGGCGCCAGCAAGGAGGTGATGATGCCGCAGATCACCAGCGCCAGTGAGCTGAATGCCCCTTCCTGGTAATCGAGTTCGGCCGCGCGCGCCGTGCCGAGGGCATGTGACGCATTACCAATCGCCAGTCCGCGCGCCGCTTTAGATTTCACGCCCAACAGATTCAGTACCGTGTGTCCGAACACCGCACCCAGCACCCCGGCAATCAGCACGCAGATGGCGCTGATGGCGGGAATACCGTGCAGCGAACCCGAGACGGCCATCGCAATGGGCGTGGTCACGGATTTAGGTATGATAGTGGCGGCAATCTCAGGCGTGGCACCCATCCACAGGGCAATGGCGGTGCCCGAGGTCATGGCAGTCAGGCTGCCGATAAAGCAGACGCCAATAATCGACTTCCAGCGGGCGCGGATCTGATGCATCTGCTCATACAGCGGCAGTGCCAGCGCAACCACGGCCGGTTGCAGCAGCTGATTGAGAATCTCACTGCCCGCGAAATAGCGCGAGTAGGGCAGCTGTAACAGCAGCAGTATCGGGATAATGATCGCCATCGCGACCAGCAGCGGGTTAAGCAGCGAGATTTTCAGCCGTATCGCCAGCTTGCGCGCCAGAAAAAAGGCCGCCAGCGTCAGTGGCAGTGACCACCACATTTCACTCATCGGCAGACTCTCCGGCCGGGCGGCGGCTGTGAATCTGATGCGCGCTTACGCCGACAATAGAGAGGACCAGCAGGGTGCTGACGACGCAGGAGACAACGATCGGGCCAAACTGCGCGGTCAGAATATCGGTGTAGCTCATTACCCCGACGCTGATTGGCACAAACAGCAGCGCCATGTAGCGAATCAGCAGATGACAGCCCGGTTTTACCCAGCTGACCGGCAGGATCTGCGAGGCGAGCAGGGCGAACAGAATTAACATCCCAAGGATGCTGCCGGGCAGTTTAATGGGCAGCAGCGAGGCGATGCCGACGCCGGCGTATAAGCAGAGATAAATGATGATAAAGGCGCGAAGATAACGTCCGCAGACAGACAGCACGGTGAGCATGGCAGGCTCCTGTTTTCACTGAGCTTCATCATACGCATTAACCGCTTAGCGTGCTAGCGATCACATTTATGGGGTGGAGTGGCAGAAACTGGCAAACAGTTCCGGGGAAACGGAGTTGCAGTAGTAAAGGGATGTTGAGGAGGAGAGAACCCTTCGCACCAGAGAAAAGGCGAGAAGGGTTTCAGAACGGCACTGCGCTAAGCGGTTTAAGCCGCCAGCGATTACTTAACCGGCATACCCGGCACAGCACCGCTGTCGACGGACAGCACGAACAGATCTTTCCCACCCGGACCCGCTGACAGCACCATGCCTTCGGAGATACCGAAGCGCATTTTACGCGGCGCGAGGTTGGCCACGATGATGGTCATTTTACCGACCAGCACAGAGGGGTCTGGATAGGCGGCGCGGATGCCCGAGAAGATCTGACGCTTCTCACCGCCCAGATCGAGCTGCAGACGCAGCAGCTTGTCCGAACCTTCCACCAGTTCCGCCTGCTCAATCAGCGCGACGCGCATATCGACTTTGGCGAAATCGTCGATGGTGATGGTCTCACCGACCGGCGAGTCAGCCAGTGGGCCGGTTGCGGCCGGTGCGCTCGCTGCGGCGGCATCCTCTTTCGAGGCTTCAATCAGTCCCTCAACCTTCGCCATTTCAATGCGGCTGTAGAGCGCTTTGAATGGGGCAACCTGATGATCCAGCAGCGGCTGCGCAATGGCATCCCAGCTCAGTTCACAGTTCAGGAAACCTTCTGCACGGGCGCTCAGTGACGGCAGCACCGGCTTCAGCCAGGTCATCAGAATGCGGAACAGGTTAATGCCCATTGAGCAGATCGCCTGCAGATCGGCATCACGGCCTTCCTGCTTCGCCACCACCCACGGTGCCTGCTCATCGACATAGCGGTTCGCCAGGTCGGCCAGCGCCATGATCTCGCGGATAGCACGGCTGTATTCGCGCGCGGCCCAGGCGTCACCAATCTTCTCTGACGCGTCCACGAAGGTCTGATAGAGCGCCGGATCGGCCAGCTCTGCCGCCAGTTTGCCGTCAAAGCGTTTGGTGATGAAGCCCGCGTTACGTGACGCCAGGTTAACCACTTTGTTGACGATGTCAGCATTAACGCGCTGCACGAAATCTTCCAGATTCAGGTCGATATCATCGATACGTGAAGAGAGTTTCGCTGCGTAGTAGTAACGCAGGCTGTCGGCATCCAGATGCTGCAGCCAGGTGCTGGCTTTAATAAACGTGCCGCGCGACTTCGACATCTTGGCACCGTTAACGGTGACATAGCCGTGTACGAACAGGTTGTTTGGCTTGCGGAAGTTGCTGCCTTCCAGCATGGCTGGCCAGAACAGGCTGTGGAAATAGACGATATCTTTACCGATGAAGTGATACAGCTCGGTCGTGGAGTCTTTACGCCAGAACTCGTCGAAGTCGATGTCGCCGCGCTTGTCGCACAGGTTTTTGAACGAGCCCATGTAGCCGATAGGCGCATCCAGCCAGACGTAGAAATACTTGCCTGGCGCGTCCGGAATTTCAAAGCCGAAGTAAGGTGCGTCGCGGGAGATATCCCACTGCTGCAGGCCCGATTCAAACCACTCCTGCATTTTGTTCGCAACCTGATCCTGCAGCGCACCGGAGCGGGTCCAGGCCTGCAGCATGGCGCTGAAGGAGGGCAGATCAAAGAAGAAGTGCTCAGAGTCGCGCAGCACTGGCGTCGCGCCAGAGACCACAGACTTCGGCTCAATCAGCTCGGTCGGGCTATAGGTCGCGCCACACACTTCGCAGTTATCGCCATACTGATCGGCAGATTTACATTTCGGACAGGTGCCTTTCACAAAACGGTCCGGCAGGAACATCCCTTTTTCCGGATCGTAGAGCTGGGAAATAGTGCGGTTCTTAATGAAACCGTTCTCTTTCAGGCGGCCGTAAATCAGCGCAGACAGCTCACGGTTTTCGTCGCCGTGAGTCGAGTGATAGTTGTCATAGCTGACGTTGAAACCGGCAAAGTCGGCTTCATGTTCGCTTTTCATTTCTGCAATCATCTGCTCCGGCGCAATGCCCAGCTGCTGAGCTTTCAGCATGATAGGCGTGCCGTGCGCATCATCGGCGCAGATGAAGTAAACCTGATTGCCACGCATTCGCTGATAACGCACCCAAATGTCTGCCTGGATATGCTCGAGCATATGGCCGAGATGGATTGATCCGTTCGCGTAAGGCAGTGCGCACGTTACCAGAATTTTTTTAGCGACTTGAGTCATAGTTTGCGTAGCTTTCTGTTGATTGAAAAAACGGGCTTAGATGGTAACTGAAGGCTTCTCCTGCGTAAACACAAGGGATTCGCCCCGCCAGTCGCCGCAGATCCACGAGCATCTGATATCATTGACAATACATCGCTGAAACACAGCGTAAGCACAGCAGAAATAAGGAGCAGGGGATGACTGCACAATCCCGGGAACCGCATACGCCAGAGGGTCTGCGCGCCATCGTGGCGGGCGTATTGAGACGCTTTGAGCATCCGACCCTTAAACAGAATCTCACCGCGCTGAAAGCGCTGCATCACGTGGCGCAGCTTGACGGCACGCTGCATGTGGAACTGCTGATGCCGTTTGCCTGGGCCAGCGGCTTTGACGACCTGAAAGAGCAGGTCAGCGCCGAACTGCTGCGTCAGACCGGCGCAAAAGCTATCGACTGGCGACTCAGCCACGACATTGCCACTCTGAAGCGGGTGAAAAACCAGCCGGGTGTGAACGGCGTGAAAAACATTATTGCGGTCAGCTCCGGCAAAGGCGGCGTGGGTAAATCCAGCACCGCCGTGAATATGGCGCTGGCGCTGGCCGCTGAGGGCGCGCGGGTCGGTATTCTTGACGCCGATATCTATGGCCCGTCAGTGCCAAACATGCTCGGCACCCAGGATCAGCGGCCGACCTCGCCGGATGGCACCCATATGGCGCCGATCATGGCGCACGGCCTGGCAACTAACTCCATTGGTTATCTGGTGACGGATGACAATGCGATGGTGTGGCGCGGGCCGATGGCCAGCAAAGCGCTGATGCAGCTGCTCAATGAGACGATGTGGCCGGAGCTGGATTATCTGGTGCTGGATATGCCGCCAGGCACCGGCGACATTCAGCTGACGCTGGCGCAGAACGTGCCGGTGACCGGTGCGCTGGTGGTCACGACGCCGCAGGATATCGCCCTGATTGATGCCCGCAAAGGGCTGGTGATGTTTGAAAAGGTCAATGTGCCGGTGCTGGGCGTGGTGGAGAACATGAGTCTGCATATCTGCAGTCAGTGTGGCTTCCACGAGCCGATTTTTGGCACCGGCGGCGCGCAGAAACTGGTCGAAGATTATCAGACGCAGCTGCTGGCTCAGCTTCCACTGCACATCGACCTGCGCGAAGATCTCGATGAAGGCGAGCCGACGGTGATTCGCCGGCCCGATAGCGAGTTTACCGCGCTCTATCGCCAGCTGGCCGGACGCGTCGCGGCTCAGCTTTACTGGCAGGGCGAAGTGATCCCCGGCGATATCGCCTTCCGCGCGCTTTAAGCCCGACCCGACCCGCTGGCATACTGCGAGGCCAGCGGGTAGTGCATCAACACGTAACCCCCGTGCTCGCCTTCGCCCTGTGAAATCATCTTCCAGCCATGCTTCAGGTAAAACGCCTGCGCCGCTTTGTTCTTCTGCAGGCACTTCAACGCGCCGGTCGAGGTAAAGCGCGCCTCTACCGCCTCAAGCAACGCACTGCCCACGCCGCGACCCTGCCAGGCAGGATCGACATAGAGGCTGTGCAGGAAATTATCGTTCTCCAGCAGGCCCGCAAAACCGACCCTCTGGCCGTCAGCTTCCGCGACCAGCACGGTTTCCCCCAGAATGACGCCATCAAAATCTTCCAGCTGCCACTCGCTGCCATCCAGCCAGCGCCAGTTGTGTCGTCGCGCCGCCAGAAACAGCGTGCGCAGAAAAGGACGATCGGCTTCCGTAAACGGACGAATCTCCACAGGTCAGCTCCCTTTTAATCCGGTCTTTCAAAACTAGCAGCGATTCACGCAGACGCGCGAAAAGATAAAGCGGGTTAAATGTCACGTAAATCGCTGTACACTGCCTGCCGGGCCAGAGAGCATCAGGCTCTCAGCGTTTGATAGCTTTCGTTTATCAGATTGATAACGTCCGCATATTAGATGTTGGCCCGAAAATTATGTAACCTGCATCACATATTTTAACGGAGGCCACCAGATGTCTATTATCAATACCAAAATCAAGCCGTTCAAAAACGCAGCATTCAAAAACGGCGAATTCATCGACGTAACCGAGAAAGACGTTGAAGGTAAATGGAGTGTGTTCTTCTTCTATCCAGCTGACTTCACCTTCGTCTGCCCGACCGAACTGGGCGACGTGGCTGACCATTACGAAGAGTTCCAGAAACTGGGCGTAGACATCTACTCCGTTTCTACCGACACCCACTTTACCCACAAAGCCTGGCACGGTTCTTCAGACACCATCGCGAAGATCAAATACACGATGATCGGTGACCCGACTGGCGCCCTGACCCGTAACTTCGAAATCATGCGTGAAGACGAAGGTCTGGCTGACCGTGGTACGTTCATTGTTGACCCGGAAGGCGTTATCCAGGCAATCGAAATCACTGCTGAAGGCATTGGCCGTGACGCCTCTGACCTGCTGCGCAAAGTGAAAGCGGCTCAGTACGTGGCTTCTCACCCAGGTGAAGTGTGCCCGGCTAAATGGAAAGAAGGTGATGCAACGCTGGCTCCGTCCCTGGACCTGGTTGGCAAAATCTAATCCCGCTTCGCCCTTTCGATCATTCTCCAATCGGGTGCTGCGGCACCCGATTTTTTGACCAGGATATCACTATGCTCGACACAAATTTGAAAACTCAGCTCAAGGCCTACCTTGAGAAATTAACCAAACCTGTTGAGTTGATTGCCACCCTGGATGAGGGTGCAAAATCAACCGAGATCCGTGAACTGTTGGTTGATATCGCCGGCCTGTCTGACAAAGTCAGCTTCCGCGAAGAGAACGATCGTCAGGTGCGTAAGCCCTCATTTCTGATCACCAACCCAGGTTCGAACAGCGGCCCGCGTTTTGCCGGTTCCCCTCTGGGTCATGAATTTACCTCACTGGTGCTGGCGCTGTTACAGACCGGTGGGCATCCGTCGAAGGAAGCACAGAGCCTGCTGGATCAGATCGCGGCGCTGGATAGCGACTTCCATTTCGAAACCTACTATTCACTCTCATGCCATAACTGCCCTGACGTCGTTCAGGCGCTGAACCTGATGGCGGTGATTAACCCGCGCATCAGCCACACCGCTATTGACGGTGGCCTGTTCCAGAACGAGATTCAGGAACGCAACGTGATGGGCGTGCCAGCGGTTTACCTGAATGGTAAAGAGTTTGGTCAGGGCCGCATGAGCCTGGCGGAAATCGTCAGCAAAGTGGATACCAACGCGGATAAACGTGCAGCGGAAGAGCTGAACAAGCGTGACGCCTATGAAGTCCTGATTATCGGCAGCGGCCCGGCGGGCGCAGCGGCAGCCATCTACTCAGCGCGTAAGGGTATCCGTACCGGCCTGCTGGGCGAACGTTTTGGCGGCCAGGTGCTGGACACGGTGGATATCGAAAACTATATCTCCGTACCGAAAACCGAAGGGGCAAAACTGGCGGGTTCACTGCGTGCACACGTAGATGATTACAACGTGGATGTGATTGAAAGCCAGAGCGCCATCAAACTGATCCCGGCGGCGAAAGAGGGCGGACTGCACGCCATCGAAACCGCCTCCGGCGCCGTGCTGAAATCACGCAGCATCATCCTGGCGACCGGCGCACGCTGGCGCAACATGGGTGTGCCGGGTGAAGAAGCATATCGCACCAAAGGCGTCACCTACTGCCCGCACTGTGATGGCCCGCTGTTTAAAGGCAAGCGCACGGCCGTGATCGGTGGCGGCAACTCCGGCGTGGAAGCGGCCATTGACCTGGCGGGTATCGTTGAACACGTTACGCTGCTGGAGTTTGCCGGTGAGATGCGTGCCGACAAGGTACTGCAGGATAAACTGCGCAGCCTGAAGAACGTTGATGTGATCCTGAACGCACAGACCACTGAAGTGAAAGGCGACGGGACCAAAGTGACCGGCCTGCACTATCTTGACCGTACGACGCAGACCACCCATGAGCTGCCGCTCTCGGGTATCTTCGTTCAGATCGGTCTGCTGCCGAATACCCCATGGCTGGAAGGCGCGGTTGAGCGCAACAAAATGGGTGAGATCATCATCGATGGTAAATGCGAAACCAGCCTGAAAGGCGTGTTCGCAGCGGGCGACTGCACCACCGTGCCGTACAAGCAGATCATCATCGCCAGCGGCGAAGGTGCAAAAGCCTCACTGAGTGCTTTTGACTATCTGATTCGCACCAAATCAGCTGAATAACGTTTAGTCAGCCAGACAATAGCCCTTCAGCATCCGTGCTGAGGGGCTTTTTTTGGCCTGTTAATAGCCCGCCAGCGTCATCAGCATCATCCATATCGGCGTTGTCACTGCCGCAAACACCGTTGAAAACAGCATGCTGGCCGCCGCCGGACCGGTAATGACATTGAACTTCTGCGACATCAGATAGACGTTAACCCCGACCGCCATCGATCCCAGCAGCACCACCACTTTACTCTCCAGCGGCGGCAGATCGGTCAGCCACGCGATAGCCCATACCGTCATCGGTTGCAGCACCAGCTTCAGCAGGCAGATGGTATAGCTCTCTTTTAACCCATCCCGCACCCGATAGTGCGCCAGGCTCATGCCCAGGGTGACCAGCGACAGGGGCGCTGCCAGCGAAGCCAGCATCTTTAGCGGTTCCGCGGCCAGCAGCGGCAACGGGCGCTGCAGAAAACTCCAGGCCGTCCCGCTGAGAATGCCGATGATTAGGGGATTCTTCAGCACGCCGATCAGGGTGCGCCAGAGACCTTCCAGCGAGAAACTTCCCTGTTTTGCCCACTCGACCGAAACAGTCAGTAAGGTCCAGAGGATCAGGCTGTTAAACACCAGCACCAGTGCCACCGGAGGCAGGGCTTCAGGCCCGAGCAGCACCGTGGCCACCGGGATCCCCAGCATCACGTTATTGGAAAAGATGCCGCCCAGCGCAAACACCGAAGCTGCTACGCCATCCAGATTAAACAGCCTTGTTGCCAGCAGTCGCCCCACGATAAACACCAGCAGGCAACTGCCGAAGAAAGCCAGTAACAGGCGTGCATCCACCGGCGGACTCTGCGAGAACGTGCTCATCACCCGAAACAGCATGCAGGGCAGGGCGACGTTAAACACAAAGCGGTTCATTCCTTCGCTGATGCTGGCGGGCCATTTTCCGAGGCGCGTCAGGCAGTATCCCAGCAGGATCAGGATAAACAGCGGGGCTGACAGATAAATTTGATGGCTTAAGCTTTCAAACAGCAGTGGCATAGAGAGAGTCTGGTCAGACGATGATTAGTTATCAGACTAACAAATTGCTAACTAACTGTTAACTGTAACAGTGTCTGGATTGACCGTAGCCGGGACGCTACCCGAGCCAGCGACGCGCCTGCTGGTCGCTGATATCCCGGTAATAGACACGATGGATTATTTCGCCGCAGCCCGGACAACGCGCGGAAAGATAGGTGGAAAGGTAATGTCTGCCATTTGGCGCGACGGCGCCCTGACGTTCAATAATAATGTCCTGCCATCGATGGCGGTGTGGAATAAGCGCTGACAATCGCATCATACATCCTGAATAGTATGAAGTTCCGCTTCAGAAGTTTTCTAACTCAATGAAATAATTTGTTTTTTACGATGACGCTGCGAGCAGGTTAATTATTATGGAGAAACCAGAATGACTGCGGGAAATATTACCCGTTCGGGTAATAACCAGAGTTACCTATAAAGAGGTATCCCGTGAGCCCGCAGCATTAAGCCTTTTTTTCCACCGTCATGAGTTGATCGGGATCATGTGAATTGTTTCAGCTCTGATTATTTGCCGGGCTGGTGTCGCTTGCTTTCGCCGCACAGCTCTCCTATGCTGCAAGCCGTAACACGACTCGGGGTGCCGCTTTCCACACGGAAAGGGCTGAGAAAAACCCGCTGACCTGAACTGGATAATGCCAGCGTAGGGAAGTCTGATGCCTGACCGCATTCGCCTTCTTGTTCGCCGGTTGGGAGCTACGATGACACATCAATCTCAACACCTTTCTGCCGCGCACTTCGCGCCCATCCTGCACACTTTCCGCCGTCAGTCACCGCTGGTGCACTGCATGACCAATGACGTGGTTCAGAACTTCACCGCCAATGTACTGCTGGCACTTAATGCCTCACCTGCAATGGTAATTGATGCTGAGGAAGCCGCAGAGTTCAGCCGCTTTGCCGATGCGCTGCTGATTAACGTGGGCACCCTGACCCGCGAACGCCAGCAGGCGATGCAGGCTGCGGTCATCGCTGCCAGAGAGGCGGGCACACCCTGGACACTCGATCCGGTTGCCGTCGGTGCGCTGACGCTACGCAGTGAGTTCTGCCAGCAGTTGCTAAGTCAGCAACCGGCGGTAATCCGGGGAAATGCGTCAGAGATTCTGGCGCTGGCACAGCAGGCCAGCGGCGGGCGCGGTGTCGATACGCTGCATCAGGCCGATGCGGCACTCGATGCGGCACAGCATCTCGCTGAGACCTGGAACACGCTGGTGATCGTTACCGGAGAAGTGGACTATGCCACCGATGGTCAGCGATTCCTCGCCATAAGCGGGGGAAGCCCGTTAATGACGCGGGTGGTCGGGACCGGCTGCGCGCTCTCGGCTGTGGTCGCGGGCTTCAGCAGTCTGCCTGGCGATCGTTTATTGAATGTCGCTGCTGCCTGCCAGGTCATGGCCCTGGCGGGGGAAAAGGCAGCGGCGCAGACGTGCGGGCCGGGCAGCTTTGCCACGGCGTTTATCGATGCACTCTGGACGCTGGAGGCGAAATCATGAAGCGCATTAATGCCCTGACGATTGCCGGTACCGATCCCAGCGGTGGCGCAGGTATTCAGGCCGATCTGAAAACCTTTTCCGCGTTGGGAGCCTATGGCACCAGCGTTATTACCGCGCTGGTGGCACAAAATACGCAGGGCGTGCAGTCGGTTTATCGCATTGAACCTGACTTTGTTGCCGCCCAGCTCGACTCGGTGCTGGATGATGTGCGCATCGACAGCGCAAAAATCGGCATGCTGTCAGAAACGGCCATCGTGGAACAGGTTGCCGCCCGGCTAAAGCATGCGGCGATCCCCTTTGTGGTGCTGGATACGGTCATGGTCGCGAAAAGTGGTGATGCGTTGCTCTCGCCAGATGCCGTGGCCAGCGTACGGGAGCTGTTACTGCCGCAGGTCTCGCTGATCACGCCTAATCTGCCGGAAGCGGCGGCGTTGCTGGATTGCGGGATTGCCAAAGATGAGACGGAGATGCGCGAGCAGGGACGAGCCTTGCTGGCCCTGGGATGTCAGGCCGTGCTGATGAAGGGCGGTCACCTGGCGGCGGACGAAAGCCCGGACTGGCTGCTTACGCCTTCAGCAGAGCAGCGATTCAGTACGTCGCGCGTGGATACCCGTCATACACATGGCACCGGCTGTACGCTGTCGGCTGCGTTAGCCGCGTTGCGTCCGCGTCATGCTGACTGGGCAGAGACGATAGGGGAAGCTAAAAACTGGTTACAGCAGGCGCTGTTACAGGCGGATTCGCTGGAGGTCGGAAAGGGTATCGGGCCGGTTCACCATTTTCATCAATGGTGGTAACGACGAAGGCCCGCATCGGCCTGTTGATCAGGCGGTGCGGGCGGTTTCAGGTTCAGGGTGCTTCAAACCAGGCGCTGTTACGTTCGGCAATCGGGGTGATCGAGAAGATCATCTCCTGCAGGTGATGACGCATTGCCGCTTCCGCGGCATCGGCGTCGTGACGCTTCAGCGCGGCATAAATCTCTTCATGCTGCTCAATCACTTTTTCCGGCGGAGAGACCTCACTCAGCGTCAGGAACCGCACCCGGTCCATGGCGGCTTTGATGTTCTCCACCGTCTCCCAGGCCAGCTTGCAGTCAATGCTTTCAGCAATCAGGCGATGAAATTCATCGTCCAGAGTCAGAAAGCCCTGGCTGTCATGCCGCTCAGCCGCCATGCGCTGCAGCTGCAGATTGTGTTCCAGCGCCATCAGGGCTGGATCATTAATCTCCAGCGCCGCGCGACGAACCACAGACACTTCCACTGCTTCACGGATGAAGCGGCCATCCGCCACCCGCTTAGCGGAGATTTTGCGCACGAAAGTGCCGCGCTGCGGCAATACCTGTACCAGTCCGGCTTCGGCCAGCTTGATGAACGCTTCGCGCACTGGCTGGCGTGAGACGTTGAAGCGCGCGGACACCTCTTTTTCAGAGAGCAGCGAGCCCGGCTGAATTGCGCAGGTGACGATATCTTTGCGCAGATAACGGTAAATCTGCTGATTCACCGGTTCGCTGGTAGTAATGGTATAGGCGATCGACATGCAGCAATATCCATATTACGGCTGGCAGAGGCCAGCACGATGGGAAAGTGTCAGTCTAATCAGGGTGCTGCATCTGCGCCAGCGCTTTGTTTCAGCGCCTTTAGCCGTGGTTGAGACACCGATGCACCGTGGCGCGAGCGCCCTGCGTAGTCAGCTGCTGATACCAGGCCGTCAGTCGGGCAACCACGTCTCCATTTTGCAGCAGGTCCTCACCAAATACCTCGCGAAGAGAGAGTAGTGCCCGCACGCGGGCCTCGCCATCGTCGCTGGCGGCAACGCACTCAGCCAGCTGCTTTTGCATCGGGTCGCGGATCTCAATCGGCTGACCCTTTTCATCCACGCCGCCGACATAGCGCATCCAGCCCGCCACGCCCAGCAGTAGGAGGTTGCAGTCGCTGCCGCGCTGCAGGTGCCAGCGCAGACTATCCAGCATGCGTTGTGGCAGTTTCTGGGTGCCGTCAGTGGCAATCTGGCCGGTGCGATGCTTAATGGCACGGTTTTCATAGCGGGCAATCAGTGAATCGGCATAGGCGTTGAGATCCACCCCCTGAGTGCGCAGCGTCGGTGCCTGCTCATCGATCATCAGTGAGCGGGCGGCGGCGCGGAAATGGGGATCGGCCACGCAGTCGCTGATGTACTCATAACCTGCCAGGAAGCCGAGATAGGCCAGGAAAGAGTGGCTGCCATTCAGCATGCGCAGTTTCATCTCTTCATAGGGCAGGACATCGCTGACCAGCTCGGCGCCCGCTTTTTCCCACGCCGGACGACCATTGACGAAGTTATCTTCAATCACCCACTGGAAGAAGGGTTCCGCTTCAACCGCTACCGGGTCACTTGACCCCAGGCGTTCGGTCAATGCGGCAAAAGCCGCGCCGGTCATGGCCGGAACGATGCGATCCACCATGGTGGAGGGGAAGGTCATGTGCTGCTGAATATAGTCCGCCAGCGCCGGATCCTGCTGCCGGGCCAGCTGCACAATCACATTGCGGGTGACGTGACCATTTTCCGGCATGTTGTCACAGGACATCACGCTGAAGGCAGGCAAACCCTGATCGCGTCGGCGGCGAATTGCGGCCAGAATCAGACCCGGCAGCGAACGGGGAGAATTCGGATTCTGCAGGTCATGTACGATATCGGGATGATCGGGATTCAAATTGCCACTGGCGGGCTGGTGGCAATAGCCTTTTTCAGTGACGGTCATTGAAACAATCGCCACATCAGGCTGACTCATCGCCTTGATCACCGCCTCAATACCGTCACTTTTGCCATGCAGCGCCTGAGTAATCACGCCTATCACCCGGGTATGCTGTGAATCATCGGCCATTTCGGTGAGGGTGTAGAGCAGTTCCTGCTCACGCAGTGCCTGAATCAGTTCGCCGCTGTTGAGATTCACTTCGCAGTAGCCCCAGTCGCTGCCCTGATCTTCGGCCAGCCTGTCGCTGCAAAGCGCCTGATGGGCGCGGTGAAAGGCACCGAAACCAATATGTACCATGCGGGTTTTTAATTTGCTGCGGTCATAAGCGGGGCGCTGTACTTCAGCGGGCAGGCGATCAAGCTGTAACATAATCCATCCTTAATGGAAAACGGGGCGCGTAGCGCCCCAGAATCATCATTCTGTTAGTGGAACAACACTCAGACCGAAACCGGTTTATCTTCAGTTTTCGGACTGCGAATCACAAACAACACCAGGAAGGCACCCAGCGCGGCGACACAGCCGGCCAGCACAAAGGCGCTGTCGAATTTGCCGGTGTGCTGAACAATAAATCCGGTGACGATCGGCCCGATGATGCCGGAGAGGCTACCCACCAGATGGATGAAGCCGCTGATGCTGCCGATACGACTCTTGTGCACCACATCCTGAATAATCGCCCAGTAAATCGCGCCGGTAATGTAGAGAAAGAAAATCGACACCGACATCATCATGACGGCGGGAACCACCTCTTTTATCGTACCCGCCAGCGCCACACAAATTGCGGCTGCCAGCAGTGAGACCACCAGCACAATTTTACGGGACAACAACAGTTTGCCGGTGATGTTGAAGATTTTATCGGAAATCCAGCCACCCAGCGCCAGACCGACGAAGCCGACAATCCACGGGATCATGGTGGTGATGCTCATGGATTTGATATCCAGGCCGTGCGCCTGCACCAGATAGGCCGGGAACCAGCTCAGGAAGAAGAACAGGATGTAGTTGTAGCAGAAGAAGGCAAAAGCGGTGACCAGGATAATCGGCTGGCGCAGGTAGTAGCCAAACGGATGCGGCGTCTCGGCCAGATCGACCTCATCATTCGGGTTTGTGGCTTTCAGGCGATCAATCAGCAGACGCTCCTCTTCGCTCACTCGTTTGCTCTTCGCCGGGTTGTCAGCGGCGAAGAAGAGCCAGAACGCCATCCACACCAGACCGATACAGCAGACGATCACAAACGCCGGACGCCAGCCATAGGCCAGGGCCAGATAGCCAATGATCGGACCGGCGACCGCGCCACCCAGCGGTGAACCGGCACTCAGCAGACCCATCGCCGTGGCGGCCTGTTTTTTCGGGAACCAGCCGTTGATCGCTTTGTTGGCTGAGGAGCAGATGGGGCCTTCAGCCATACCGAACAGCACCCGCAGGATCAGCAGTGACCAGAAGCCCGTCGCCAGTGCGGTCATGCCGCAGAAAATGGACCAGGCACCCACCGCCACAGCCAGCACGATTTTCGGGCCAAAGCGGTCAGTGGCGAGGCCGCCGACAAAGTTAAACAGCGCGTAGCCGAAAAAGAAGCTGCCGAAAATCATGCCGAACTGCTCAGCATTGATCGCCAGATCTTTCTCAACCAGCGGTACCGTGAGTGACAGGGCAACACGATCGAGGTAGTTGATCATGTAAACCAGGAACAGCAATAAAACGAGGGTCCAGCGCAGATTCTTGAACATAAACACTCCGTGATCTGTTTTATCATTATCGTTATGCCGACGCGAACGCCGGCTCAGGAGACCTGGTGTTGAGCAGAGACTTAATCCATCTGAAGAATGACTTTGCAGCAGGTGCGGGGATCTTTTTCGAACAGGGTCATCGCCCGTTCAATCTCCTGCAGCGGGAAGTAGTGAGTGACCAGTTTCTCCGGCTGGATTAACCCTTTTTCTATCCACCCGATCACCTGTGGGAAGCGGTTACTGTTAAGACGTGAGGTAAACAGCGACAGCTCTTTGCTGGTCAGGCTTTGCTGGGTCAGGCTGCAGGGTTCACCGGAGAAGCCCAGCAGGCCAATGCGCGCGGCCGGTGAGGCGAGCGCCACTGCTTCCGCCAGGATAGCGGGATGGCAGGCCGCATCGATGATCAGCGTCGGCTGCACGCCCTCAAGCTGTGCGCCCAGCGGCGTGTTGCTGTTATCAAACAGCCGATCGGCACCGCTCTGTTCTGCCAGCGCCAGCCGTTCCGGCAGGCGATCCACCACCATCACCGTTTTCACCTTATAGACGCCTTTCAGCACCTGAATGGCGGTGAGGCCCATCGGACCGGCACCATAAATCAGTGCCACATCATCAGGCTGCGGTTTAAGAAATGCCGTGATGTTGGCGGCGATAGTGAAAGGCTCGACCAGACTGGCGAGTTTATCGGGAATCGCGTCCGGCAACGGCCAGGCATTTTTTGCCGGAGCCACCGCATACTCGCTGAAACCGCCGTCGCGGTGCACACCAATCACCTGCAGTGTGGTACAGACATTAGGACGGCCCACCGAGCAGGGATAGCAGTTGCCGCAGCTCACCACCGGATCGACCGCCACGCGCTGACCCAGTCGGGCCGCGTCAACACCGTCGCCTGTCGCATCGATCACACCAAAAAATTCATGACCAATCACGCGCGGATATTTCGCGAACGGGTTATGGCCGTGCCAGATGTGCACATCAGAGCCGCAGATGCTGGCATAAGCGACTTTGACCCGCACTTCGCCCGCTGCCGGTTGTGGCAGTGGACGTTCAGCTATCACCAGCTCACCTGGCTGTTCAATAACAACGCATTTCATCTGTTTCTCCTTACCAGTTCCACAGGGTGCCATCTTCAAGACGGGCGACCGGCAGATAGGCAGGTTCATAGGGATATTTCGCTGCCAGTTTCTCGTTGAACTCAATGCCCAGGCCCGGCTTGTCGCCCGGATGCATGTAGCCCTGATCAAAGGTCCAGTTAGCCTCAAACAGTTCCATCATCTGTTCGGAGAAGCCCATATACTCCTGCACGCCGAAGTTCGGCACCCAGAGGTCAAAGTGCAGTGCAGCCGCCATGCAAATCGGGGAGAGATCAGACGGACCGTGCGAGCCGGTGCGTACCTGATAGAGCGAGGCAAAATCAGCGATACGGCGCATACCGGTAATGCCGCCCGCATGCGTGATGGTGGTGCGGATGTAGTCGATCAGCTGCTCTTCAATCAGCTGCTTACAATCCCAGATGCTGTTGAAAACTTCGCCCACCGCAATCGGCGTAACGGTGTGCTGGCGGATCAGACGGAAACACTCCTGATTTTCAGCAGGCGTCGGATCTTCCATCCAGAACAGGCGATAATCTTCCACGCTCTTGCCGAAACGCGCCGCCTCAATGGGCGTCAGGCGATGGTGCATGTCATGCAGCAGATGCTCATCAAAACCAAATTTGTCACGGATAGCGGCAAACAGCTTTGGGGTGAAATCGAGGTATTTCTCGGTTGACCAGAGCTGCTCTTCAGGCCAGTTCCCTTTGGTGGCAGGCTCATAAGCCAGACCTTTGCCTTTCGCCATGCCGTAGGTGGTTTTCATGCCTGGCACGCCGCACTGTGCACGAATCGCTTTGAAGCCCAGCTCTTTGTGCTTCGCGTAGTCATCCATCACTTCGTCAATGGAGTGGCCGGTGGTGTGGCAATAGACCATAACGCCAGTCCGTGAGGCACCGCCCAGCAGCTGGTAAACCGGCATATTGGCGGCTTTGCCTTTGATATCCCACAGTGCCATATCAACCGCAGAGATAGCGGACATGGTCACCGGACCGCGACGCCAGTACGCGCCTTTGTAGAAATATTGCCAGATATCTTCGATCTGATGGGCATCGCGGCCAATCAGCTGCGGACAGACGTGATCTTTCAGGTAGGAGGCGACCGGTAATTCACGGCCATTCAGCGTGGCATCGCCAATGCCGGTCAGTCCCTGATCGGTGGTGATCTTCACGGTGACAAAGTTTCTGCCTGCGCAGGTTACAAATACTTCCGCCTTAACAATTTTCATCCTGTTTGCCTTAAATCAGCCTTCAATGACGAAAAAGTACGCGCTTTAATACTACCATACAAGTTGCACTGGCAGAGTTGTGAACCCAATCACAGACTGTTTTCAGAGACAAAATGGCGTTGTGAGCGGAAGCGCAGGGAGGTTATAAAAGCTGAGTGGGAGTAATAAAAAACGGGATGAGCAGCAATAAAAAAGGGGCTTTCGCCCCTTTAGTGATATTCAGGAAAGGAGGTCACATTGCGGCGGCAGGCGACAGCTTAGCGCGCCTGCCATCACCTCAATCACGAATTCCCGCCCGGAGAGCGGCTCGCCATCAAGGTTAAACGTCATCTCATGCGGCGAACGGATGGTCAGTGACTCCAGCTGCGTCGTCACGATACCGGGATTATCATCATCGCCGGTCAGCGAGTGCAGCAGCGTTGGCAGCAGCTCCTGCGCGGTGACAATACTGACGTCCAGTCGGCCATCGTTGATCAGGGCAGAAGGGCATAAACGCTGCCCGCCGCCTGCCTGACGCCCATTACCGATACCGATCACCAGCGCATCACCCTGCCAGGCGAAATCGGGACCGCTGATCTCGCAGGTATCCGGTTTCAGGGTATCCATGCGCATCAGACCGTGAATAAAGTAGGAGACGCCGCCCAGCGCCGACTTCAGCTTTTCCGGCGTTTCTGTCGTGATACGGGTGCCAAAACCGCCGGTCGCCATGTTGATGAAGTAGTGATCCTGGTTCACCCGGGCCAGATCGATGGTGCTGGCTTTGCCCTGAATCGCCAGACGCAGTGCCGGTTCCATCTCTTCCGGGATGCCGACGCTGGTGGCAAAGTCGTTGGCGGTGCCCAGCGGCAGAATGCCCAGCACCGGCCGATGATCGGCACTGGATGCCGCCAGCGCGGTTGCAACCTCGTTGATGGTGCCATCGCCGCCACCCGCGACGACGGTTTCGGCCTGCAGCGCAATCGCCTCTTTGACGTACCTGTCGCCGTCACCTTTTTCAAAAGTGACACGCACCGCAATATCGAAGCCTTCTTCACGCAGGGTAGTAATGGCTTCGCGCAGATCATCATTACCCGCGCCTTTCCCATTCAGGATGAGCAGCGTAAGCGGTTTGTTATCCATTTTGCGTTCCTTGAAGATCTACAGAGTAAGAAGGGAATTTATAACATAGCTGCCAGCAGTAAATAATTGGCGAAAGAGAGAAAAAAGAAAACCCGCACGGGGGAGCCGGGCGGGTAAATGAGGTGGTTCCAGTTAAATCTGCCGTTTGTTGTTACTCATTAGCAGCAGGCGGGACTATAAAGCAGCCCTGCACAGGGGTCTGTGATCCTGTTCTGATTTCCTCAAAATGTTTCCGTTAGTAAACGATTATGTGGGTCACGCGTATCTTCGCCGTGATCAAAGTTGCGCAGCAGCAGAGCAAAGCGCAGATCGACCTCTTCAGGCACCCGCAGCCAGACGCGATGGCCGTCGCCCGGCGCAACCTCAGTGGCTTCACCGCGCGCATTCTGCAGCGCATCCAGCTGGCAATTCAGGTTCCCTTCGGGCGTCATGATCTCCACGCTGTCGTGCAGCATAAATTTATTCTTCACGACCACTTCCGCCCATTCGCCCCGGCGCTCACCGGTAAATTCGCCAACAAACTGCTGGCGATCGGAAACTGAAAAGCCCTGCTGATAATTCTGGTAGCTGTCGTGAGTGTGACGGCGCAGGAAGCCCTCGGTATAGCCGCGATGGGCCAGGCCTTCCAGGGTTAACAGCAGTGAGGGATCAAACGGCTTACCGGCAGCGGCATCATCAATCGCCCGGCGATAAACCTGCGCGGTGCGGGCGCAGTAATAGTAGGACTTGGTGCGTCCCTCGATTTTCAGCGACTGAACGCCCATCTCGCTGAGCCGCTCAACGTGGGCGACCGCGCGCAGATCCCGCGAGTTCATGATGTAGGTGCCGTGCTCATCTTCGAACGCGCTCATCACCTCGCCGGGCTTCATCTTCTCTTCCAGCAGAAACACCTTGTCGGTCGGCTGACCGATGCCCAGCGTGGGCGTGGCCTCCTGCACGGCTATAGGCTCGTGGAACCCGACGATATTTCCTACCTCATCCTGCTGGCCTTCCTGCACTTTATATTCCCAGCGGCAGGCGTTGGTGCAGGTACCCTGATTCGGGTCGCGCTTGTTCATGTAGCCCGACAGCAGGCAGCGCCCGGAGTAGGCCATACAGAGTGCGCCATGAACGAACACTTCCAGCTCCATCTCCGGCACCTGCTGGCGGATCTCGGCGATCTCTTCCAGCGACAGCTCGCGTGACACAATCACCCGGCTCAGCCCCATCTGCTGCCAGAATTTTACCGTGGCCCAGTTGACCGCATTGGCCTGCACCGACAGGTGAATCGGCATCGCCGGAAAGGCGTCCCGCACCAGCATGATCAGGCCGGGATCGGACATGATCAGCGCGTCGGGCTGCATCGCCACCACCGGCGTCAGGTCGCGGATGAAGGTTTTCAGTTTGGCGTTGTGCGGCGCAATGTTGACCACCACGTAGAATTTCTTGCCCAGCGCGTGCGCTTCGTTAATACCCAGTGCGAGATTTTCGTGGGTAAATTCATTGTTGCGCACCCGCAGGCTGTAGCGTGGCTGGCCGGCATACACGGCATCGGCACCATAAGCAAAGGCGTAACGCATGTTCTTCAGCGTGCCAGCGGGAGAAAGCAGTTCGGGTTTCATGATGTTCTCACTGATGTCAGGTCAGTATGCCGCCTGAAGCGGCAGGTGCAGGGCCGTTAAGCCCTGCAAAAGGTGCGGAATTGTAGGCAGTGAGAAAAGGGAAGTAAATTGATCGGGATCAAACTAGATCAAATGACAGGCATCGGCTTCCCAGCGATAGCCCATGCCGTAGACGGCGCGGATAAAAGGTTGCTCGCTGTCGAGGTTCTCCAGCTTGCGCCGCAGATTCTTGATATGGCTGTCGATAGTGCGGTCCGTGACCACACGGTAATCATCATAGAGATGGTTGAGCAGCTGTTCACGTGAAAAGACTTTACCCGGTTCCAGCGACAGCGTTTTCAGCAGGCGGAACTCCGCCGGCGTGAGATCCAGCGGCTTTTCACGCCAGCTGGCGAAGAAGCGACTCTCATCGACCCGGAGTAACGAGGCGCTCTGCGGCTCTTCTGCCGAACGTTTTACCCGGCGCAGAATCGTTTTGACCCGCGCCACCACTTCACGCGGGCTGAAGGGTTTGCAGATGTAGTCATCCGCGCCCAGCTCCAGCCCCAGCAGCCGATCGATCTCTTCGGTGCGGGCGGTGACCATAATAATCGGCAGCTCGGAATGACGGCGGATTTCACGACAAAGCGTCAGACCATCGGTGCCCGGCAGCATCAAATCCAGCAGCATCAGGTCGGGCGGCGTCTGGCGCACGAACTCCAGCACTGCGTTGCCGTCGGCGATGTGGTGGGTACGGTAGTTCGAGGCGTGCAGATAGTCGATCATCAGCTGCGCCAGTTTCGGCTCATCTTCGACCACCAGAATCAGCGGGTCATGGTTTTCCTGGCTCATAAGCGTCTATACAAGGGGAACATAGCGCAAGTGTAGCGCGATTTTCAGTCCACCTAAATCAGAGTGCGCTGCATGAATATCGCCGCCATGGGCGTCAGCGATATTTTTACAGATGGCCAGGCCCAGGCCCGAACCGCCGCTGGCGCGATTGCGCGAGCCTTCGGTACGGAAGAATCGCTCGAAAATCTGCGCCTGATGTTCTCTCTCAACACCGGGTGCGCTGTCATCAAAATCGATGCGCCAGTTGGGCGCCTCATACTTTAGTGTCACTTCAACCCGACCGCCGCTGTCGGTGTAACGCAGGCTGTTCTCCAGCAGGTTGGTGAACAACTGCATCAGGCGGTCGGGATCGCCGAAGAACGGGGCGTTATCGGGCAGATTCAGTTTCAGCGTCAGGCCATGCGCGCGATAGCGTTCGGCAAAGCTGCCCGCCGTCACTTCCAGCAGTTGCACCAGGTCGGTGGCCTGTTTGCGGTAGGCAAGGGCGCCTACATCCGACAGCGACAGCTGGTGCAGGTCGTCGACCAGCTTGGTCAGCACCACCACCTCGCTCTGCAGCGAGGCGATCGCTTCCGGCGTCAGTTTGCGCACCCCATCCTGCATCGCCTCCAGCTCACCGCGCAGGATCGCCAGCGGCGTGCGCAGCTCATGGGAGATGTCGGCCATAAAGGCGCGGCGCATACTTTCATTTTTCTCCAGCGAGCTGGCAAGAAGGTTAAAGTCACCGGCCAGCTGGCCCAGTTCATCGCGGCTGCTGACCTCGACGCGGGTGGCAAAATTACCGGCCGCCAGATGATGGGTGCCATCCACCAGCCGTTTGACCGGGGCCAGCAGGCCGCGCCCCATCAGCCAGGTCGCCAGCGCCGCCAGTAACGTCGACAGGCCGACGATGATCCAGCTGGTGCGCCGCTGCTGTTGATCGAAGTTAATATCGGTGCTGCGCGTCAGCCGCTCCGGCGGCGAGCCAATCACCCAGCCCACCACCTTGCCGGTGCTGGTGGTGATATTGCGCCTTGTGCCTTCCGGCGGCACCGGCCCCGGCGGCCCGACCATCACTTTATATTGCTGATCGAGAACCCAGAACTGGGTGCGCCAGCCGTGTGGCGGCAGCTGACTGCTGCTGTCAGGATTCTGCTCCAGCGAACGCAGCATGGTGAAGATCAACCGATCGTTGTGGCGCAGAAAATCCCAGTTGCCGTGCTGCTCATACTGATCGGCCAGCGCATCGCTGAGCAGGTTCAGACGCTGCTGATTGCCGCGCTTAATGTAGTCGACGAAGCCATGCTCGAAACTGAGGCGAACGCCCCAGTGCATGGTGATCAGCACCAGCATGCAGGTGGCGAAAATCGCCATAAACAGTTTGGCACCGATGCCCAGGCGCAGGTTGAGTCTCATTTTTTTCTCCGGCGTCGCAGATCGACGTTGGTATTTACCTGTGGCGGGACGCGCCAGAACACCAGCGCAGGCAGGATGATGATCAGCGACATGCACAGGTAGGTATAAATAAACATCTGATGCTCCGCCGCACTGTTCGCCGCGCTCTCGTGAGCAAAGGCGCCCAGCAGCAGCCCGGCGACGGTCACGCCGATACTCATTGAGAGCTGCATAATCATCGACAGCAGGCTGTTGCCGCTGGATGCCAGTTCATCGGGCAACTCTTTCAGCGTCAGGGTATTCATCGAAGAGAAGCGAATGGCGTTGACCATCCCCTGCAGAAACAGCACCAGCGGCAGCAGCCAGACCCAGCCCATGAGCGCCACCAGCGGGAACAGCAGAACCACCAGCGCCAGCGCCACGGTCGACATCACCAGCACGTTGCGGTAGCCATAGAGATTGACGATGCGCACCACAATCCGCTTCATCCCCATATTGCCCAGTACCATCGGAATCATCATCAGACCGGCGTGAAACGGGCTGTAGCCCATGCCGAGCTGCAGAAAGATAGGCGTCATAAAGGGCAGCATGCCGCTGCCGATGCGGCCGGTAAAACTGCCGAGCAGGCCAATGGCGTAAACGCGATTATCAAACAGCTTCAGGCTGAACAGCGCATTCTCATTGCCGCGCGCATGCATCAGGTAGAACAGCAGAGAGAACATGCCGGTGAGGATCATCGCCCCCAGCAGCAGCGGAGAGCCGCCGCTGCTGCGCTGACCATCCAGCGCCAGTGTCAGGGTTGCCATGCCGGCGGCCAGCAGGATAAAGCCACCGAAATCAAAGCGCCGCGTCTGCATGCTGTAGTTGGGCATCAGCATCAGGGTAGCGATAGCACCTGCGATGCCCACCGGAATATTGATCAGAAAGATCCAGTGCCAGCTGGCGTACTCCACCAGCACACCGCCCAGCGCCGGACCCAGCAGCGGGCCGATCTGGCCGGGCAGGGTCACAAAGGTCATGGCGGACATATACTGCTCGCGCGGCACGATCTTCATCACCGTCAGGCGACCCACCGGCACCATCATGGCCCCGCCAATTCCCTGAACAACGCGCGACAGCACCAGCTGATCCAGCGTGCCGGAAAGGGCACAGAGCAGCGAGCCGAGGCTGAACAACAGAATCGCGCAGAAGAAGATGTTTCGCACGCCAAAGCGATCCGCCAGCCAGCCGCTGACCGGCAACATGACGGCCACCGTCAGCACGTAATAGACAATCACCGAGTGCATGTGCAGCGGGCTGACACCCAGGTCGTGCGCCATCGACGGGATCGCGGTATTCACGATGGTGGTATCCAGCGTCTGCATAAAAAAGCCGATGGCAACAATCCACAGTTGCCAGCGGACGTTAGTGTTTTGCGAAGTCATCGATCCCCCCGATAAAGGCGGCACGCCCGGAGCCTGCTCGCACCCATTACGACTGCTGCGCGGCGGCCAGTGGGCGTTTTTTGCGCCGCAGCTTATCCATCATTAAATAGACCACCGGCGTAGTGTAAAGCGTCAGCAGCTGGCTCATCACCAGACCGCCCGCGATGGTAATCCCCAGCGGCTGTCGCAGTTCGGCACCGTCGCCGCTGCTCAGCACCAGCGGCAGCGCGCCAAACAGCGCCGCCAGCGTGGTCATCATAATCGGCCGGAAGCGCAGCAGGCACGCCTGGAAAATCGCCTCCCGCGCGCTGAGCTGGCCATTGCGCTCGGCCTCCAGCGCAAAATCGACCATCATGATGGCGTTCTTTTTCACGATACCGATCAGCAGCAGAATACCGATGAGCGCAATCAGGCTGAAGGGCGTATCGAACAGTTCCAGCGCCAGCAGCGCCCCGACACCCGCCGAGGGCAGGGTAGAGAGAATCGTCAGCGGATGAACATAGCTCTCGTAGAGGATACCCAGCACGATATAGACCGCGGCAATCGCCGCCAGCATCAGCCAGAGCTGGCTGCTTTGCGACTGCTGAAACACCTGTGCCGTTCCGGCAAAGCTGCCGCGCACGCTGGACGGCACGCCAATCGCGGTCATGGTGCGCTCAATCGCTTCCGACGCCTGCGACAGCGACACACCCTCTGGCAGGTTAAAGGAGATCGTCGAGGCGGCCGACAGCCCTTCGTGGTTTACCGACAGCGGGGCATTCGCGGGCTGCCAGTGGGCGAACCACGACAGCGGAATCGCTTTGCCGTCACTATTGATCACAAACATCTGCGACAGGGCGCTGATATCCTGGGTATAGCGCGGATCGACCTCCATCACCACTTTGTACTGATTAAGCGGCTGATAGATGGTGGAGATCTGACGCTGACCAAAGGCGTTATTCAGCAGAGCATTGGCCTGAGAGACATCAATACCGAGCCGCGCCATGCTTTCGCGATCGTAGGTCAGCGCCATCTCGCTGCCCTTATCCTGCTGATCGGAGTTCACATCGGCCAGCTGCGGCAGGGCGGAGAACGCCTCGCGGATTTTCGGCTCCCACGTCCGCAGCGCGCCGAGATCGTCCGACAGCAGTGAATACTGATAAGCAGCATTCGATTCCCGGCCGCCTGCGCGCAGATCCTGCACCGCATTCAGATAGAGACTGGCACCCGGCTCTTTCGCCAGTTTAGTGCGCAGTCGGGCGATGATCTCAAGGGCACTCTCTTTTCGCTCCGACAGCGGCTTCAGCGAGATAAACATCGAGCCGCTGTTGGTCCGCATCCCGCCGGTAAAGCCCACTACGCTTTCTACTGCCGGATCGGCCCCGACGATCTCCATGAAATCCTGCAGCTTGCTGCGCATCGCCTGAAACGAAATGCTCTGGTCGGCAGAGATAAAGCCGGAGAGTCGCCCGGTATCCTGTTCGGGCATAAAGGTTTTCGGGATATGAACAAACAGCCAGCCGGTCAGGGCGATGGTGGCGAAAAACAGCAGCAGCACCCAGCGTGCATGGTTGAGCACCACGTTCAGCGATCGGCCATAGCCCTGCTGGATCGCCATCAGCAGCCGCCCCACGCCGCGCTGACGCGGCTGGCTGCGTGGCGCGTGCGGCTTCAGCAGATATGCGCACATCACCGGCGTCAGGGTGACCGAGATAAACAGCGAGATAAGAATCGACACCGACAGCGTAATGGAAAACTCAGAGAAGAAGCGGCCAATCAGCCCGCCAATCATCAGTAGCGGCAGGAACACCGCAATCAGCGACAGGCTCATCGACAGCACCGTAAAGCCGACTTCACGCACCCCTTTCAGCGCGGCGGCCAGCGGTTTCATGCCCGCTTCCACGTGGCGGGCAATGTTCTCCAGCACCACAATCGCATCATCCACCACAAAGCCGGTGGCGATGGTCAGCGCCATCAGCGACAGGTTATTCAGGCTGAAGCCGCACAGATACATCGCGGCGAAGGTGCCGATCAGCGAAACCGGCACGGCGACGGCGGGGATCAGCGTCGCGCGGCCCGAGCGCAGGAACACAAACACCACCAGAATCACCAGCACCACGGCGATGATCAGCGACTGCTCCACTTCATGCAGCGAGGCGCGAATGGTGGGCGAGCGATCCTGAGCAATCTCCAGGTCGATGGCGGCCGGGATCACCTCATGCAGCAGCGGCATTTCGGCGCGAATCCGATCTACCGTATCAATGACGTTAGCTTCAGGGGTTTTGCGGATCAGCAGCAGCACCGCGGGTTTACCGCGTGACATCCCGGCGTTGCGCACGTCCTGAACCGAATCCTCAACGGTCGCCACGTCCGACAGCCTGACCGCCGCGCCGTTGTTGTAGTGCACCACCAGCGGCTGATATTCATGGGCGGTCTGCAGCGCGTCATTGGTGCGTAACTGCCAGCGCTGTTGCAGATCATCCAGTGCGCCCTGGGGCCGCCGCTGATTGGCGTTGGAGATGGCGGTGCGCACCGCATCCAGCGAGACGCCCAGATTAAACAGCGCCTGGGGATTCAGCGCCACGCGCACCGCAGGCAGTGAGCTGCCGCCCACGGTAACGTCGCCCACACCCTCAATCTGTGACAGCTTCTGTGCCAGCTGGGTCGAGGCGTAGTCATAGAGCTGACCGGGATTGTAGGTATCCGAGGTCAGCGTCATGATCATAATCGGCGCATCTGAGGGGTTAACTTTGCGATAAGTCGGGCGGGACGGCATGCCAGTCGGCAGCAGGCTTTGCGCCGCGTTAATGGCAGCCTGCACATCGCGCGCCGCGCCGTTGATGTCGCGATCAAAATCAAACACCAGAATGATGCGGGTACTGCCCAGCGAACTGGTGGAGGTCATTTCACTGACGCCTGCGATGCGTCCCAGCGAGCGTTCCAGCGGCGTGGCCACCGACGACGCCATGATCTCCGGTGACGCACCCGGCAGTGACGCCGAGATGACAATCACCGGGAAGTCGACCTGCGGCAGCGGCGCGACCGGCAGCAGGCGGAAACCCAGAATCCCGGCCAGGGCGATGGCCAGCGTCAGCAGGGTAGTGGCGACAGGCCGATGAATGAACAGGGCAAAGAACTTCACTCTGCGGCCTCCGTGCGGCCAAAGCGGCGGCGGGTGGCGTGCGCCAGGCGATCAAACAGCAGGTAGATCACCGGGGTGGTGAACAGCGTCAGTACCTGACTCAGAATCAGGCCGCCGACCATCGCAATCCCCAGCGGATGACGCAGTTCGGCGCCGACGCCCGTGCTGAGCATCAGCGGCAGCGCACCGAGCAGGGCGGCCAGCGTGGTCATCAGAATCGGACGGAAGCGCAGCAGGCAGGCCTGATAGATGGCATCTGCCGGCTTCATGCCCTGTTCGCGCTCAGCCGCCAGCGCAAAGTCGATCATCATGATGGCGTTCTTTTTCACGATGCCGATGAGCAGGATGATGCCGATGATCGCCACGATATCCAGCTCATTGCCGCTGAGCATCAGCGCCAGCAGTGCGCCGACACCCGCCGTGGGCAGCGTTGAGAGAATGGTGATCGGGTGAATAAAGCTCTCATAGAGTACGCCCAGCACGATGTACATCGCCACAATGGCCGCGACAATCAGCCACACGGTGCTGCTCAGTGCCGCCTCAAACGCCAGCGTGCTGCCCTGGAACTGGGTCATCAGCTCGGCGGGCATGCCAAGCTGCGCTTCCGCCTGTGAAACCGCCTTCACCGCATCTTCCAGCGAATAGCCGTCAGCTACGTTAAAGGAGAAGGTCGCCGACGGGAACTGGTCGAGATGGTTAATGCTGAGCGGCGTGTGACGCTGTTCAATGCGGGCGATGGCGCTCAGCGGCACGCTGCCGCCGTCGCTGCTGTTCAGGCGAATCGCATCCAGGCTTGCCAGTCCCGGAGTAGCGTTATTGTCCTGCTCCAGCACCACACGGTACTGATTCGCCTGGGTGTAGATGGTGGAGATCAGCCGCTGACCAAAGGCGTTATAGAGCGCGTTATCGACGTCAGCCATACTGATACCGAGGCGGCTGGCGCTGTCACGGTCAACGTTGACATAGGCTTCCAGCCCCTGATCCTGCCAGTCACTGCTGACATCGCGCAGCTGTGGCAGGGTGCTGAGGCGGGTCAGCAGCGCCGGAACCCAGGTGCTGAGCGACGACAGTGACCCCGATTGCAGCGTGAACTGGTACGGCGTGCGGCTCGCCTGAGTATCAATGGTGAGATCCTGCACCGCCTGCAGCCAGAGCTGCACGCCAGGCAACTGACTGACCTGCTGTTGCAGGCGCTGCTGAATGGCAGGAATGCGGTCGTCGCGCTGATCCAGCGGCTTGAGGTTAATCTGCAGCCGCGCGCTGTTCAGCGAGGCATTGGTGCCATCCACGCCGACAAAGGAGGTCATGCTCTCAACCGCCGGGTCTTTCATGATGATGGAGGCGACGTCGCGGGTGCGCTGCGCCATGCTGGCGTAGGAGACCGACTGCGGTGCCTGCAGCGTACCCTGAATAATGCTGTTGTCCTGCTGCGGGAAGAAGCCTTTCGGGATCACCATCCACAGCAGCAGCGTCAGCACCAGTGTGCCGAGCGCCACCGACAGCGTCAGCCAGGGGTGGTTCAGCACCCGTTTCAGGCCGCGGCCATAGGCGGCGACGATACGATCAAACATCGCCTCGCTGGCCCGCGAAAAACGGTTCTGTTTGCGCAGCGACTCTGCGCTCAGCATCCGGGCACACATCATCGGCGTCAGGGTCAGTGACACCACCGCGGAAATCAGAATCGCCACCGCCAGCGTCACGGCGAATTCGCGGAACAGGCGGCCAATCACGTCGCCCATAAACAGCAGCGGGATCAGCACCGCAATCAGCGAGAAGGTGAGGGAGATAATGGTGAAGCCGATCTCACCGGCACCTTTCAGCGCGGCGGTCAGCGGTTTTTCCCCTTTTTCGATGTAGCGCGAGATGTTCTCAATCACCACGATGGCATCATCGACCACGAAGCCGGTGGCGATGGTCAGCGCCATCAGCGTCAGGTTGTTAATGGAAAAGCCGAGAAAGTACATCGCCGCAAAGGTGCCGATCAGCGACAGGGGCACCGCCACCGCCGGGATCAGCGTGGCGGGCACGTTGCGCAGGAACAGATAGATAATCATCACCACCAGCGCCATCGCCAGTATCAGCTCAAACTGGGTGTCGTTGACCGACGCGCGGATATTGGTGGTGCGGTCGGTGAGCAGTTTAACCTCTACCGACTTAGGCAGCGTGGCGGTCAGGCCAGGCAACATGGCACGGATATTATCTGCCGTGGCAATAATATTGGCGCCAGGCTGACGCTGAACGTTAAGCACAATCGCCGCATCGCGGTTAGCCCAGGCACCGAGCCAGCTGTTTTCGGCACCCTGTTCGATAGTGGCCACGTCACCCAGACGCACCGGTGCGCCGTTTTTGTAGCTGATAATCAGCTGGCGATAATCCTCCGCGGATTTCATCTGGTCATTGGCTGACAGGGTGACAGAACGGGTCGGGCCATCCAGGCTGCCTTTAGCCGAGTTGACGTTGGCATTGCTGATAGCAGTCCGCACCGTTTCGCTGGTCAGACCCAGCGCTGCCAGCGCCTGCGCATTCATTTTTACCCGCACCGCCGGACGCTGTCCGCCCGAAAGCGTGACCAGCCCGACGCCGCTGACCTGCGAAATTTTCTGCGCGACCCGCGTTTCCACCATGTCCTGCACCTGCGTCAGCGGCATGCTGCGCGTAGTCACAGCCAGCGTCATGATCGGTGGATCGGCAGGGTTGACTTTGCTGTAGACGGGCGGATTGGGCAGGTCGTTGGGCAGCAGGTTAGTGGCGGAGTTAATGGCCGCCTGCACCTCCTGCTCTGCCACATCCAGCGGCAGCGTCAGCTGAAACTGCAGCGTCACCACCGAGGCGCCGCCGGAGCTTTGCGACGCCATCTGTTTCAGGCCGGACATCTGACCAAACTGGCGCTCAAGCGGGGCGGTGATGGAGGAGGTAACGACATCCGGGCTGGCACCGGGATAGAGCGTGACCACCTGGATGGTCGGATAGTCGACTTCCGGCAATGCCGAAACCGGCAGGAAGCGGTAGCCCAGCACCCCGGCCAGCAGAATCGCAATCATCAACAGCGTGGTGGCGACCGGACGCAGAATAAACTGGCGTGACGGCCCGCCACTGTGATCGGGAGGCATGACCTGCATTACTCACGCTCTCCTTTTGACGGCAGGGTCGCGCGGGTGGCGCGCGGTGCGTTGCTCTGCGGCGCAACGACCTCGACTTTCGCACCTTCGGTCAGGCGATCCAGACCATCGGTCACTACGCGTTCGCCTGCCTCCAGACCGGCGCTGACCACCACTTTCTCACTGTCCTGCAAGCCAGCCACCACGCTTTTCTTGCTGACCTTGTTGTCACTGTTCACCACCCAGACAAAGTGGCCTTCGTTGCCCATCTGCAACGCGGCAGGCGGGATCACCACCGCATCCTGCAGGGTGTTGACCTTGAGTCGCACATTCACGAACTGATTGGGGAACAGCGTGTCATCCTGATTATCAAATCGCGCTTTGATTTTGATGGTGCCCGTGGTGACATCAATCTGGTTATCGAGGCTCAGCAGTTTGCCGCTGGCGATCAGATTCTTATTGCTGCGATACCAGGCCTCCACCAGCAGCGGCTGGCCGCTTTTCTGCGCCCTGAGAATGTCGCTGATGCTGTTTTCCGCCAGGGTAAAGACCACATCAATCGGGTGTGTCTGGGTAATCACGACGATACCGGTGGTGTCGCCGCTGGTGACGTAGTTACCGACATCCACCTGTTTCAGGCCGACCCGGCCGGCAATCGGCGCGGTGATGCGGCTGTAGGTCAGATTGAGCTGTGCGCTGGCGACGCCGCCCTCATCCGCTTTCAGCGTGCCAAGCGTTTCACTCACCAGTGAGCGCTGGGTATCCAGTTCCTGCTGCGACACCAGCGAGGTTTTTGCCAGCTTCTCGAAGCGCGCCAGGTCGCGGCGGGCGTTAGCCAGGGTCGCCTGATCTTTTGCCAGCTGGCCCTGAGCCTGAGTTAACGCTACCTGATAGGGCCGTGGATCGACTTCTGCCAGCAGATCGCCTGCGTTGACCTGCTGGCCTTCGGTGAAGTGGATCGCCAGCAGATCGCCATTGACCCGGCTGCGCACCGTGGCCGTGTTAGCCGCCGTTACCGTTCCCAGTCCGCTGAGGTATTGCGGCACGCTCTGGCTGGTGGCGGTCGCCGCCTGAACCGGTGCCAGGGGGCGATGAGCGCCGTCACCGCCGCCTTTGCCGCCACGCGGCGCAGGGGAATCAGACGGGCTGCTGTCCTGCAGCTGGGCGTTGTGCTGCCAGGCATAATAGCCGCCCGCGGCCACGGCGATCAGGGCCAGCACGATCAGGGTTTTCTTCATAACAGGATGTCGGGTGCTCATGATTGTTGATGCTCTCCAGCAGTGACGTAGTCCCAGGCGCAGGCATGAAATAGTTAGCCTGCAAACGACAGAGTGTAGTCGCCTCTGACGGGCAGAATTTGAAGGAAATAAGGATATCTGTCAGGGCCGGGTAATTATGCCTGTTCTGACATTAATCGCAGCACAATCGTCATAAAGGGATGAAATCACTTTGCTATGCTGAGAGACAGGCCGTTTTTCAGGTAAATCAGGAGCAGATAATGAGTCAGAATCAAACCCGGCAGTTGGGTGACAGTGGTATTACGGTGCCGTTGCTGACGTTTGGCGGCAATGTGTTTGGCTGGACGGTGGATCAAGCCACCTCGTTTTCTCTGCTGGATGCGCTGGTGGAGCGGGGGCTGTGGTTTATCGACACCGCCGACGTCTATTCCCGCTGGGCACCGGGCAATAAAGGCGGTGAGTCGGAAACCATTATTGGTGAGTGGCTGAAAAAAAGCGGCAAACGCGACCAGATCGTGCTGGCAACTAAAGTCGGTATGGAGTTGTCGCCTGAGAAAACCGGGCTGAAACCGCAATATATCCGGCAGGCGGTCGAGGATTCTCTGCGCCGCTTGCAGACCGACTACATCGATCTCTACCAGGCACACCGCGACGATGAGGATACGCCGCTGGCGGACACCCTGAGCACCTTTGACAGCCTGATCCGCGAGGGCAAAGTGCGAGCCATTGGTGCCTCGAATTACAGTGCGGCGCGGCTGCAGGAGGCGTTGCAGGTGAGTGAAGCGAAGGGGCTGGCGCGTTACGAGACCCTGCAACCGCAATATAACCTGTATGACCGCCAGCCTTATGAGGCTGAGCTGGAGCCGGTGGTGAGAGCCCACGGCTTAGGCGTTATTAACTACTACTCGCTCGCCAGCGGCTTCCTCAGTGGTAAATACCGTGATGCGGCAGATGCCGGGAAAAGCGCACGCGGTCAGGGCGTGGTGGAGAAATACCTTAACCCGCGCGGCCTGCGGATTCTGGATGCGCTGGATGCCATCAGTGAAGCGCATCAGGTGACGCCGACGCAGGTCGCGCTGGCCTGGCTGATTGCCCGTCCGGGCATCACCGCACCAATCGTCAGTGCCACGTCGCTTAAACAGCTCGACGATCTGGCTGGCGCGATGCAGCTGACGCTGACCCCGGCGCAGATTGATCAGCTGGACCAGGCAAGCCGTTAACGTCAGGGGGCGCTAGCCCCCTTTTTACTCTGCGCCTGTTAAAAAATGCGCCTCCCGCCCAAAGAATAACCATTCAGAGATCCCGATCACACTTGCATTAATAAACGGATGTTACGGGGAACTATGCGCACGTATTTATAAAAAGCAGAGGTTAGCCAGCACTATCCTCTGCGCGTCCCTTTCCGTAACTCACATAAGAATAAACAAGATGAAAAACAGAAAAGCACATGCTTTTTCCGTTGCCCGTGTGGCAACCGGCACCCTGATTGTGGCCATGTTTTCTTCACAGGCCCTGGCCGCTGACGCCCTGAGTCCGGACTCCGAATGGATGTTTGGTGACTGGGGTGGCTACCGAACGCAGTTACAGGACGACGGCATTAAGTTTGACGTCAACTACACCATGGAGAGCGCGGCGAATTTAGGCGGCGGTGCAAATACCAACACGACCATGCGCTACAGCGATCAGTGGACGTTCGGCACCAATTTCGATCTGCAGAAGCTGCTGGACTGGCAGGATGCCGAGTTCCAGATGACCGTGACTAACCGTAACGGACAGAATCTTTCGGATCAGGTCGCCGATCAGCGCACCGGGATGCTTTCGTCGGTACAGGAAGTTTACGGTCGCGGCCAGACCTGGCGTCTGACGCAGTTCTGGTTACGCAAAGGGCTGTTTAACGATGTCGTCGATCTGAAAGCCGGACGCGTGACGGTCGGTGAAGATTTCGATAATTTCGACGGTAATCTGTTCCAGAACCTGGCGCTGGGTAGCGGGCAGGCGGGTAACTGGCGCGGCGACCGCTGGTTCAACTGGCCGGTTTCGCAGTGGGGCGGTCGGGTTAAGTTCAATATCACGCCGGACGTCTTCTTCCAGGTCGGTTTCTATAATCAGAACCGCGCTAACTACGATCGGGGTGATGGCTTCCGTCTGGACACCAGCAATTCCGAGGGCAATCTGGTGCCGGTCGAACTGGGCTGGAAACCGACCTTCGGGCCGGCGAACTTACCGGGTAATTACCGCATCGGTTACTACTATTCGTCGGTGGATGGCGATGTCTATGGCAGCTGGCGCAACGGCGGCTATCAGGATCAGGCGCACTCTTATGGCGGCTATCTGCTGTTACAGCAACAGCTGACCGCGCAGGATGGCGATGTGAATCGTGGTCTGGGCGTGCGGGTGCAGGCGGTGATGAACGATCACAAGACGTCGAAGACCGATAACTACCAGTCTATCGCCTTTACCTGGACAGGACCGTTTGATGCCCGTCCGCAGGATGAGATCGGCGTAGGCGCGTCGCGTATTCATGTGAACAGCGACTATACCCGCTCACTGCGTCAGCAGAATCAGGCCAATGGCGAGAGCCGCTTTGACAGCCCGACGTATCTGCCGATTCAGGAAGGTTCAGAGTACAACTATGAGGTTTACTACAACGCCAAAGTGACCAACTGGATGTCACTGAGACCCAACCTGCAGTATGTGGTTGCACCGGGCGCGGTAAGCGAAGTGAAGGATGCGTTTATCGGCGGTATCAGCGCCAATATTGCATTCTGATTCTCAATAAAAACGGCACCGTCAGGTGCCGTTTTTATTATTGCAGTACCCGCTTAGCGGAACATCACTTCCGCCCAGCGGGCCAGCCCTGCGGTGACGGAGGCGAAATCATCGCCGCCCGCAATCGGCGTATCCGGCAACGTCTGCTGCAGTGCCGCGCGCAGCAACGGTGAACGCGCACTGCCGCCGGTCAGGTAAATCACATCGGGCTTAATCTGGCTGGTGGCTAACGCCAGCTGCACCTGTTCAAGGATTTTCTCCAGCGGCTGACTGATCGCGTCCTGCAGCTGATCCACCCCAATCTCTGTCTCTAATGCCGCGGCAATAAAGTCGAGGGAGGCGGTATGCGCCGGGCTGGCGGACAGCGCAATTTTGCTCTCTTCCGCCGCACGCACCAGGCGATAACTGAGCTTCTGCTGCCACACTTTCAGCAGGCGAGCCACGACATCACCCTGTTCAGCATCCCGCACTAAATCCCGCAGCCACTTGCCGCAGGCCGGGCTGTAGAAGTCGCTTTGTGCCGGAACGTCATTAATGGCGATAGCGTTCCACCACGGCAGGGCAGGCAACGCGGTGCCTTTCAGGGTATTACCGCCCAGACCCAGTAACGGCATCAGGGTCTTAAACGTCAGCATAATGTCCAGATCGTTACCGCCCACGCGGCAACCGCTATGGCCCAGCAGGCTCTCACGACGGTCCGCCTTATCACGCCATTTTGGCCCCATCAGCAGCATCGAGCAGTCGGTCGTCCCCCCGCCGATATCCACCACCAGAACCGTGGTTTCCTGCTTCAGCGTTGCTTCGAAATCGAGTCCGGCGGCGACCGGTTCAAACTGAAACTCCACGTCGCGGAAACCGGCGCGATGGGCGGCGCGCAGCAGAATGCCTTCAGCCTGCTGGTTAGACTCATCACTGCCTAAGCCCTGGAAGTTAACCGGACGGCCAATCACCGCCTGATCGATAGTGTGATCAAGCTGGCTTTCACCCTGCTTACGGATGTGCAGCATCATGGCGCAGACCAGATCTTCAAACAGGGCGATCTGCTGTGGCTTCAGGCCAGTGGCACCGAGGAATGATTTGGGGGATTTAACGAACCAGACATCTTCGGGATCGACCATATAGTGCTGCAGCGCGGTGAGGCCAAACTGCACGCTGCTGGGCTGGACGTCGATATCTTCTTCGCGGTTGTAACGCAGCGCGCGCTGCAGCAGCGCGGTGGTTTCGCTGTCGGGTGTCGCCACCTGATGATGACGATAGAGCCATTCGCTGATCGACTCGCGGGTCGGCGCACAGATCATCGACGGCAGCAGGCGCTGATCATTTTCCAGCGTTAACAGACGTGGCGTGCCATTTTCGCTGACCGCAATAGAGCAGTTAGCCGTGCCGTAATCGAATCCTATGAACATTTTCGCCCCCATGCCGGAAAAAAGGGGGCGACTTTAGCGCAGCTTCAGCAGGGTAGCAAGCAGGCAGCGCGGGAATTAACGGATAGCGAAGATGCGATCTTCGGCCAGTGAGCGCAACGGCTGACGCTCGGCCACCGCGCTGCCCCAGACGCCATCGACATCCAGGGTCGCCAGGCTGCTGAGCAGAGCCGGCACCGAGACCGGACCGGCCAGCACCGAAATATTGCGCTGCGTTGCCTGGCCCTGAATGATGGTGAGCAGCATCTCATCCATCAGATTATTGTGAACGTTGGCGACCAGCTCCGGTGCCAGCACCAGATAATCGACCACCTCATCGCTCAGCAGATTAAAGGCCTCGAGGTTCCGGCCAAAATTCTGCAGGACGATGCGGCAGCCACACTGACGCAGTTGCAGCAGCGCGGCATAGAACCGATCGCCCTTGCTCAGCACGCTGGCGGCAGGGAACGCGAAACCACAGTGGCTTTCGGAGAGACCGGCGGCGGCGAAGCGCTGACAGAGTTGCTGCACAAAAGTGGTATCACTCAGTAGCTGGGCATTGAGCGGCAGAATCACCGGAATGCCTTTGTGATTGAGCTTTTCTACGTCATGGCGGAAAAAAGCGTCAAGAATATTGTTATCCAGGCGGCGTCGCAGCGTTTCATCAGGCAGGTTATTGCGCAGCAGCGTCTCATCCACCAGCAACCCGTCTGCGGTTAACAGCTGCACATCGAGCAGCCAGATAAAGGCCGCCTGCGGCGTTTTTGGCGGCGCAACGGCCCAGGCGGGCAGCTCAATCTGCAGCGCGTCAATCATGGCGGCATCCATATCCCGATGGTTGCCCGGCAGCGGTAAGCGATGCTGTTCGTAAACCATCAGTCGTCCGCGTCCGCTGCGTTTGGCGTTGTAACAGGCGATATCCGCCTGCGAAAGCACGTCGCTGCTCTGACAGTTTTCGGGTGAAATTTGTGTGACACCCGCGCTGGCGCCCACATGATAGAGACGACCCAGCCACTGGAAGCGGTAGTCGTTTACCGCAGCGACGAGGCGCTGCACCACGTCATGCGCCTGATCGACATCGCAATCAGGCATCAGCAGCGCAAACTCATCGCCGCCCAGTCGGGCCAGGAAATCGCTGCTGCGCAGATGGTGCTGCATCAGATCGGAGAGTTCGCGCAGCAACGCATCGCCTGCGGCATGGCCGGCGCTGTCGTTGACCGCTTTAAACTTGTCGAGGTCGATAAACACCAGCACATGCTGATGCTGATGTTCAGCGGCATCAAACAGCAGACGCTTCAGCTGAAGCTCAAAGCTGGCGCGGTTAGGCAGGCGGGTCAGGGTGTCATGCAGCGCGCTGTAGCTCAGGCGCTTCATCAACTTGCGCGACTCGCTCACATCCTGAATAACCATCACCGCACCCTGTTCCAGACCCGCTTCCGAGCGCAGAGGGGTGATGCTGTAGTGAATGTCGATGTGGGCGCCGTCCGGGGTGTGCAGCACCAGATCTTCCGCCAGGCTGGGGGTGATTTTTTCCGGCGGCAGCTGGCACAGCAGCAGATTCTCTACCTCGGGGCCGTTACGTCCCTGAGTAATATGCAGCAGCTCACTCAGCGGCTGACCGGCGGCCTGCTCCTGTGACAGGCCACTCATCTTCTCCGCCACCGGATTCATAAAGGCCACGCGCATCTCTTTGTCGGTGCTGATCACCGCTTCACCGATCGAATCCAGGGTAATCGCCATGCGCTCTTTCTCCTGAAACAGCGCTTCATTCAGATTACGGAGCGGCGTGATGTCCTGGCAGATGCCCAGCATGCGCTCAATGCGACCCTCTTTGCTCAGTTGCCGGTTAGCCTGGGTGCGAATCCAGCGCTGTCCTTCCGCATTGACCACGCGATATTCCATATGAAACGCGCTGCGCAGCTCTATTGCCTGCTGTACCGTCATCGCGGCGTATTCCCGATCGGCGGTATGCAGCAGATGGATCCAGAGGTCATAGCTGGGCGACTCATGAGGGGCAAGGCCAAACAGCGCATACATCCGCTTGTCCCATAGCATCTCGCCGGTCAGCAGGTTCCATTCCCATACGCCGATGCCGCCCGCTTCGTTAGCCAGCGTAATCCGCTCCATCAAACGGCGGTTCACCTGCTCGCTCTGTTTTAGCTCAGAGATATCGATAATCTGCGCAATAAAGTAGAGCGGCTCCTGGCTGCCATCACGCACCAGCGACACCGTCAGGCGCGCCCAGACAATCTCACCATCTTTACGGAAATAGCGCTTCTCGAAGGTATAGGTATCAATCTCACCCTCCAGCAACCGGTTCGCCTGTTGCAGGTCGAGGCTGAGATCGTCGGGATGGGTAATCTGCTGGAAGGTCAGTCGCTTCAGCTCCTCAGCCGGGTAGCCCAGAATCTGACACAGCGAGCGGTTAACCTGCAGCCAGTTACCCTGCGGCGCGACCAGCGCCATGCCAATGGCGGAGTACTCCATGGCGTGACGGAAGCGGGTTTCGCTATCGGTAATGTGGAGCTTTTCGCGCCGGAACGCATCCATCACCAGCGACATAATGTGGCTGGGTATTAAAACCAGCAGAAACGGCAGCCAGCTGGAGACCGGACCGAGCGCAGCGTTATTATTAGCCACGCTGACCAGGTCGAAGGCGAGCAGTATCGAGATAAAGCTGGCGTTAATGAAGAACAGCACAAACGCCTGCAGCTTGGGCAGGCGGACGGCGCACCAGAAGAGGATCACCACAATAAAGGTAAAGGGCCACGGCAAAAAGCGCAGCGCCAGATAACTGGCCCCCAGGGTGAGCAGCAGCGTCAGCAGGGATTCGGCCAGACGCAGATCGCTGAACTGTGCGCATCGCAGCGGCCAGGGCAGCAGCAGCAGCATCGGGCCTAACACCAGCATGCCGATGATCTCGGAGATCACCCAGGTATAAAAGAAGGGAAACGAGGCATGGCCGCTGACCTGCAACGTCCAGAGCGCCAGCAGACCGCCGAGTACCGGCGTCACAATGCCCACCGACAGCACCATCCTGGCCCAGTCGTTAAGCGAATCCAGCGGCGCGCGCCGATTCAGCAGGGCGCGCAGCAGCATGCCGCCCACACCGGCCTGGATTAGATTGAGCAGGGCAAATTTAATGTTGGAGAGGGCAGGCCCGATGATGATGGCATTCGCCCCGGCGGTGCCCAGCACACAGGCGGTCAGCAGCAGCGGCAGCTGGCGTGACGGGCAGCGAAAAACCACCACAGTCATTAACGTGGTCGGGAACCAGAGCGGGGAAATTTTTCCGCTGACGACGATCAGTTCAAGACAGAACAGTGTCAGGGCAAATACCACGCAGCCAAGAATCAGCGCCGAGAGCCAGCGGTTTGGCGTGCTATTTTGCGGGGACAGGATCTCAATCGTCATGCGGACTTCCGGCAGGGTGCAACGCTCCGCAACGGCGAATCAGGCACCAGTCATTCTCTGACGGCATGCTAGCACATTTGGCAAAGAAAAAAGGGGAGAAATCAATATTGCCCGTTATTCGGCGAATTGACGGGCACGGCAGGATTGATTGCCAGCGTGTTGATTACTGGCGGAAAAGATCGGCGCGGGTATAGGGCTTTTCCATCCCGGCGAGGCTGGCAGAGAAACGTTCAAGGAACTGCTGCGTGGTGGCAACGCGGCCGTGACTCATCAAAACAAACGGCACTAATAACGCCGCACCGACCTGCGGCCAGCTAAAGCCTTTGAGTGAGGTGCGGCGCTGGGAAATCAGAAACGCGGTGCTCAGCGTGAAGCCCAGCAGCAGACCGGTGGCGACCTCACTTTTAGAGTGGGCGTGGATCACCAGACGCGAGAACCCGACCATCAGCGGAATCAGATAACCGACCCCAATTGCTGCAATGCGCCACTTCGCAGACCAGCGGCCGGAAATCAGCCACAGCATCACCGGCCACAGCGTGGCGGACATGGCGCTGTGGCCGCTGAAACCGGTGAAATTAAAGCGGGCACTGCCGATGCCAAACCCCAGAAACAGAATTTTAGAGATGCTGACGGTCAGGCCAGCCAGGCCAAAGGCCAGAATCCAGTAAAAGACCGTAAGACGGTTGTCACTTTTCCACGGCAAAATCAGCGCAATAATTACCGCTGTCGGAATCAACAGCATGCTGTCGCCAAAATAAGTCAAAGTCTTCCAGTGCATACCACTCCTGATGCATCATTCGGTCGTCATGTTTGCGACACGCGTTGTCTGAACAGCGTGCCGCGCAGGCCATTTTTTTTATAGTATGGTGTGCCGTTAGTTTATCGGTGAAATGAGTGGCGTCCAAAGGAGAAAGTCTGAAAAGACGCCAGCGCCATTTTTCTGGCATCAAAAGACCGAAATCCCTATACTTAGCGCGAACACACCCTCTCCATTTCGGCCCGTCCGCTGCCCGCGTAATGTGTGACCAGTGGCAGGCTCCAGTTATCAGGTCCTAAAATAGTATGACTGACAAGTCTCATCAGTGCGTGATTGTAGGCATTGCCGGCGCTTCCGCATCCGGTAAAAGTTTAATTGCCAGCACGCTCTATCGTGAAATCCGTGATCAGGTAGGTGACGAGCACATCGGGGTGATCCCGGAAGATGCTTATTACAAAGATCAAAGTCACCTCACCATGGAAGAGAGGGTTAAAACCAACTATGACCATCCGAGTGCGATGGATCATGATTTGCTGTTGCAGCATCTGCAGGCGGTGAAAGCCGGGCAGGATATTGAGCTGCCGGTTTACAGCTATGTGGAGCACACCCGCACCCAGCAGACGCAACACCTGAAGGCCAAAAAGGTCATCATCCTTGAAGGCATTCTGCTGTTAACCGATGCCCGTCTGCGCCAGGAACTCAACTTCTCTATCTTCGTGGACACGCCGCTCGACATCTGTCTGATGCGCCGTATGAAGCGTGATGTTAATGAGCGTGGCCGCTCCATGGATTCGGTGATGAGTCAGTATCAGAAGACCGTACGTCCGATGTTCCTGCAGTTTATCGAGCCATCAAAACAGTACGCCGATATCATTGTGCCGCGCGGCGGAAAAAACCGTATCGCCATCGATATCCTCAAGGCGAAAATCAACCAGTTTTTTGAATAACGCACGTCCGTCCGGACGTGGTGCAGACCGGCGGCGGGCACACTGTCGCCGGTTCGCTACACTTATGTCATGGAGTTACCGCAATGAGATTATGCGATCGCGATATTGAAGCCTGGCTGGACAATGGCAAACTGGCCATTGAGCCACGCCCGCCAGTCGAGCGCATTAATGGGGCCACCGTCGATGTGCGCCTGGGTAATCAGTTCCGCACCTTCAGCGGCCACACCGCGGCCTTTATCGATCTGAGTGGCCCGAAACAGGAAGTGAGCGCGGCACTGGATCGGGTCATGAGCGATGAGATCGTGCTGCCTGATGGTGAAGCCTTTTTCCTGCATCCGGGGGAGCTGGCGCTGGCGGTCACGCTGGAGTCCGTGACGCTGCCTGACGATCTGGTCGGCTGGCTGGATGGACGTTCATCGCTGGCACGCCTTGGGCTGATGGTTCACGTGACGGCACACCGCATTGATCCAGGCTGGCAGGGCCGAATCGTGCTGGAGTTCTACAATTCAGGTAAACTGCCGTTGGCTCTGCGTCCAGGCATGTTAATCGGTGCGCTGAGTTTTGAACCCCTTTCCGGCCCGGCTGCGCGTCCCTACAACCGGCGTGAAGATGCGAAATACCGCGGTCAGCAGGGTGCTGATGCCAGCCGTATTGATAAAGACTGATCTGAGGATGTAATGAAAAGAGTGATAACCACGCTGGCCATCCTTTTAGTGGTGGTCGTAACGGGAATGAGCGCACTGGTGCTGCTGGTCAATCCCAACGACTTTCGTGCCTATATGGTGCAACAGGTCGAGCAACGCAGTGGTTATCGCCTTGAGGTCAGCAGCGATCTGCGCTGGCACGTCTGGCCGCAGCTCAGCATTCTGGCTGGCCGGATGAGTCTCACCGCGCCGGGCGCCAGTCAGCCGCTGGTTTCGGCGGAAAATATGCGACTCGATGTCGATCTCTGGCCACTGTTGTCCCATCAGCTTAGCGTCAGCCAGGTGTTGCTGAAAAACGCGATAGTGCGGGTGACGCCCGACAGCAGCGCACAGCGCGCCAGAAATGCCCCTCAGGGTCCGCGTGATGCGGAACCGGCCACGCCTTCGACTGGCTGGTCTTTTGATATCGCTAAACTCCGCGTAGCCGACAGCCTGCTGATCTGGCAACAGCCCGGCGGCGACGAATATAATTTCCGCGACCTTAACATTGATATGGAACAGGACGCGAACAAGCTGGCGACCCTGTCGCTGAGCACCACACTGATGCGCAACCAGCGCAACGCCACCCTGAATCTCAAAGGTCAGCTCGATGCCGCGCAATATCCGCATCGTCTCAGCGGCCAGTTGCAGCAGCTGGATTACACCTTATCCGGCGCCGATATTCCGGTTCAGGGGATTAAAGGATCGCTGAGCCTGCAGGGCGAGTGGAATGGCGACCGCCAGCAGTTCTCTTTCAGCAATCTGCAGCTTACCGCCAATGACAGCACGCTGACCGGGCAGGGCAGTGGTCATGTTGTGCCGCCGCAGCAGCTGGCACTGGATCTGAAAGCCAGCAATCTGAACCTCGATAATTTGCTCACCAGCGCGCCTGTCTCTGAAGCGCCTGGCGTGCAGCATGCCACCGTGGCCCGTTCGCCGGTGATTGCTGCGCCGCGCGAACGCACCAACGCGGACTCTCCGCTCAACGACATGGATCTGGCCCTGAAGTTTCAGGCGGACAATGCGTTATGGCGCGGTCTCTCCCTGACCGGCCTTGCGGTTAACGCCAGCAACCAGCATGGACTGATGACGCTGACTACCCTCAGCGGCAAGCTGGGCAATGGCAGCTTCTCGGTTCCCGGCAGCATCGATATTCGTCAGCCAGAGACGCGGGTCAGCCTGAAACCGCAACTCCGGTTAATTGCGATCCAGCCGCTGCTAAAAGCGTTTGAACTGCCGGAAAGCCTGCAGGGGAATCTGAGTCTCGATGGCGAACTGTCGGGTAATACGCTGACGGTTGATGCGGCGAAGCGCAGCTGGCAGGGCAGGGCAACGATCAGCGCCAGCAACCTGAAGCTGGCACAGCTCAATCTGCAGCAGATGGTGCAGCGTGCCGTGGCGCGGGTCAGCGACAAGGTCAGCAGCCAGGAAGCCGTCGATGAAGGCATTGAGTCGATCAGCGGCCAGGTCGCACTGAATAAAGGCGTACTCAGCTTCAGCGATATCAATGGCAACGGTCAGAATCTGGGCCTGCAGGGTGCGGGCAAAGTTGACATGGTGCAGCAACAGCTGGATGTGACGCTGGGCCTGAAAATCAGTGGCTGGCATGGCGATGACGCGCTGGTGAAGGCGCTCTCCGATCAGCCTGTCCCGCTGCGCATGTATGGCGACTGGAACAGCCTGCAATATTCCCTGCCGGTGGATGACGTTCTGCGTAACCGTCTGCAGAGTGAGGCGAAGTCACGACTGAATCAGTGGATCGATCGCCAGAAAGAGGGCGAGAACAAAGAGAACCTGAAGAAAATCATGCGCCCGTAGCGGGCGCATTTCTCAAGGGATAATCGCTTAAACCTCGTAATCACTCGCCGGTTGCAGCAGGATTTCCACTTTCTGCACCCGATGGTTCTCGACCTGCAGGGTGCGCAGCAGATAATCACCCAGTTGCAACACTTCGCCTTCCTGCGGGATGTGTTGCAGCTTATCCATCAGTAATCCAGCCAGCGTATGATAGTCACGTTGTTCATCCAGCGGCAATTTCACATAGAGCGCCAGATCTTCCAGTGGCATATGGCCGTTGGCAATCCAGTGACCTTCACCCTGAATCTGAATATCATAACGGGCATCGATTTCACCCGCCTCATTCGGCAGATTGCCGGCGATGGTCTCCATCACATCGCTCAGCGTCACTACGCCTTCTACTGAACCAAACTCATCCACCACAAAGGCAAAGTGCGTATGCGCCTGGCGGAACTGCTCCAGCGCCTGCAGCAGCGTCAGCCGCTCAGGAAAGACCAGCGGCTGACGAATCAGGGCGCGCAAATCGAGCGAGTTATGGTGCAGTGACTGGTGCAGCAGATCGATGACGTGCACCACGCCCAGCGGTTCGCTGGAGTTATCGGTTATCAGGATGCGTGTGTGCTGGTTGCGGTCGAGGCGCGACATAATCTCTGCCGGGTCATCACTGAGATCGATATGCTCGACGTCATGGCGCGAGGTCATGATGCTGTTAACGTGGCGCTGACCCATACCCAGCACGCGCGCAATCATGACGCGCTCCTGGCGGTTAAACAGCATGCTGGCATCGCTGTCCGCAATCAGCGACGAGGTTTTTGCATCCAGCTCTGCCGGTTCTGCCGTGCCACGCAGCATCCGCAGCACCGCTTCCGCTGTGCGCTGGCGCAGAGGACGACCTGCCGACAGTACGCGACGACGATTGAAGTGTGCCAGCTGGTTCAGCGCCTCTATTACTACCGAGAAACCGATGGCCGCGTAGAGATACCCTTTAGGGATCACAAAGCCAAAGCCCTCCGCCACCAGACTGAAGCCGATCATCAGCAGGAAGCTTAAGCAGAGGATCACAATGGTGGGGTGTTTGTTGACGAAGCGGGTTAACGGCTTGCTGGCAAGCAGCATCAGCAGGATGGCGATGGTAACGGCAATCATCATGACCGGTAAATCATTCACCATGCCGACAGCGGTAATCACCGCATCCAGCGAGAAGATGGCATCCAGAACCACGATTTGCGCCACCACCGGCCAGAATTTAGCGCCGCCTTTTTGTTGACCGGACTCCTCATCATGTCCTTCAAGTCGCGCATTCAACTCTGTGGTGGCTTTAAACAGCAGGAAAATACCGCCCGACAGCAGCAGTAAATCGCGCGCACTGAAGGGATGTCCACCCAGCGTTACCCAGGGTTCTTTCAGCGTAACCAGCCAGGAAAGCGATGCCAGCAGCAATAACCGGCACAATAACGCCAGCAGCAGTCCGATCACGCGTGCGCGGTCGCGAAGCGGCCCTGGAAGCTTCTCAACCAGGATGGCAATAAAGATAAGATTGTCGATGCCTAAAACGAGTTCCAGAACGATTAGCGTTACTAATCCCGCCCATAGCGAGGGATCTGCAATTACCTCCAGCATGTCTTGTTCACCTGAATATCTTAAATTGAGTTTTCTCTGATGATAGTGGAGTGCGAAGCCACGTACAAATGGCAGGACAAGGCAGCGGTGTCCTTAAAAGGGCGCAGTGTCGTGCAAAATGTGAACATATCAGTATGACGCTTTGATTAAATTCACAGGGTTCAGGGGAGACTATTCTGAGTCATTTTGTCCCCTGAATGAGATATTCACCTGCCGGGCTTATGCGATTTATCTCATCGGGAGTATGGCATTAATCCTAAATTTGAAGAAAGCATTGCACTGCCTGTCAGGCATCAATACTAATTGCTGGTAGTCTTTTTCCTAAAATAGTCCAGGGATGGCGGGACCTGCTTGTAAACAAGCCAGTAATAACTAGTATAGCAACAAGTTAGCAAACTCTGCCCCAGAGTCGTAATTCGCGTACCTATTCGACATTAATCGCAATGTGACGAATGCGTAATTCACCGATGAACGTCTGTACGATGCGCTGCGGTAACGTCAACGCATTACGGGGAGCATTATGAATGATGACAGCGATATTGGCAGCGACAGCCAAGGGCGGTAGCGTGCCCGAATCGCGTTTTTGTTGATAAAGTGAGCAGCGCTGGCGGTGTTTAAGTCAGAGTAATCTGTTGGTATACATCACAAAATTATTGGTTTTATGGTTAAGATCGCTGGCGTAAACGCCGCAGGAGCTCCCCTTAGAAACGGCTCAGTCTGGAGAGGTTTCGTCGCTTAATGATTAAACAGGCGATAGCCGTTGCGGGTTTAAGGAAATAAAATAAAGAGTTAAATATGCGCGATACAGAATTTACGTTTAAAAGTCTTATTACCAAATTAATGCTGGCATGTTCAGACTTAATTTGTTTCAACGCAGCATTATTTGTGGCGATGATGCTAATTAATCTTCACTCGGGTTCGCCGCTGGCAGATATTTCTGAAAAAGAAATGAATTTAAAAATTGCCACACACATTTGTCTGTCGGTAATTTGTATTGGCTGGTTCTGGGTAAGGCTTCGTCACTATACCTACCGGAAACCTTTCTGGTTCGAATTAAAAGAAGTTTTTCGTACCATTCTTATATTTTCTGTTATCGACCTGTCGATTACCGCACTGTCACAGTGGCAGATGTCGCGTTTCGTCTGGTTACTGACCTGGATTCTGGCGCTGATCTTAATTCCGACCTGTCGCGCACTTTCCAAGCGTCTGCTGAATAAAAAAGGCCTGTGGAAGAAACAGACCATTATTATCGGCAGCAGCAAAAATGCGCACGAAGCCTGGCAGGCGCTGCAAAGCGAAGAGGTCATGGGTTTTGACGTTATCGCTTTCTACGACGTTGATGGAACCTGTCCGCAGGAGATCATGAACGGTGTGCCGGTGCTGCGCGACGAACAGGAGCTCTGGAGCCTGACCAACAGCGAAACCCAGTTCATCGTGGCTGTGGAGTATGAGCAGAGTCAGTACCGTGATATCTGGCTCAAATCGCTGGCGATGCACAACTGCCGTTCAGTTTCAGTCATCCCGACCCTGCGTGGCGTACCGCTTTACGGTACCGATATGGCTTATATCTTCAGCCACGAAGTGATGATTCTGCGTGTGCAGAACAACCTGGCGAAACGCACTTCGCGTTTCCTGAAGCGGGCATTCGATATCGTGGGTGCGCTCTCGATTATCCTGATGCTTATGCCAGCGCTGCTGGTGCTGGGCTTCCTGGTCGGTCGTGATGGTGGACCGCCGATTTATGGTCACGAGCGTGTGGGAATGAATGGCCGTAAATTCAAATGCCTGAAATTCCGCTCCATGGTCATTAATTCCAAAGAAGTGCTGGAAGAAGTTCTGCGCACCGATCCGATTGCCCGTGCGGAATGGGATAAAGATTTCAAACTCAAAAATGATCCACGTATTACTAAAGTGGGCCACTTCATCCGTAAAACAAGCCTCGATGAGCTTCCTCAGCTCTGGAACGTGGTGCGCGGTGATATGAGTCTGGTTGGACCTCGTCCGGTCATTGAAGATGAACTCTGTCGTTATGCTGGTGATGTTGATTATTACCTGATGGCTAAGCCAGGCATGACGGGATTGTGGCAGGTCAGCGGTCGTAATGACGTTGACTATGAAACCCGCGTCTATTTCGACTCGTGGTACGTGAAAAACTGGTCACTGTGGAATGACATCGCCATCCTGTTTAAAACAGTGGGCGTGGTGTTGAAACGCGACGGTGCCTATTAATCGTGAGTCGAAATGAGCGTGCTCACGCGCGCTCAGAGGTGTTTTGCCGTTGTCAGGCGTGTCGTTGATAGTGGCCATCATCAGGGATATCGCCGTGCAGCCATAGTCCGCTATGATGCCAGGCGTTTCAGGTAGACCCTGATAGATGGTCACTACTTATAACAAGTGGAGCAAGGATAATGAACGACAGGTTCAGAGCTTAAGGCTGAAGTCAGCCAGGATTTACTTTTTGTTGGACGCTTACACAGCGGCGGTTTCGCCTCTATCAATAAATAACTGATAGCGAAGATCTAAATGATTACAATCAAAATGAAATTGATACCCTTGCTGGTATCCGCCACATTCCTTAGCGGATGTACGATCGAACCAGGTTCTCACCTTTCTACATCAGGAAAAGATGTTGTTGAACAGCAGGACAGTAACTTTGACATCGATAAATATGTCAACGTCTTCCCGCTGACGCCTTCACTGGTTGAAAGGATGCGTCCTAAGCCACTGGTGGCTCAGACCAATCCTTCACTGCAGAACGAAATTCAGAACTACGAATACCGTATCGGTGTGGGCGATGTCCTGACCGTGACGGTCTGGGATCACCCGGAGCTGACTACCCCAGCGGGTCAGTACCGTAGCGCAAGCGACACCGGTAACTGGGTGCATTCTGATGGCACCATCTTCTATCCCTACATCGGTCGTGTCCGTGTAGCGGGCCGTACCGTCGGCGAAGTGCGTGACGAAGTGTCGCGCCGTCTGGCTCAGTACATTGAAAGCCCACAGGTTGATGTCAGCATTGCCTCGTTCAAATCGCAGAAAACCTATGTAACAGGTTCTGTCACGAATTCAGGTCAGCAGGCGATCACCAACGTACCGTTGACGGTGCTGGATGCGATCAACGCCGCTGGCGGCCTGGCCGCGGATGCAGACTGGCGTAACGTCGTGCTGACGCACAACGGTCGTGAGCAGCGCGTCTCTCTGCAGGCACTGATGCAGAATGGCGACCTGAGCCAGAACCACCTCCTCTATCCAGGCGATATTCTTTACGTCCCACGTAACGACGATCTGAAAATCTTCGTGATGGGTGAAGTGAAGCAGCAGACGACCCTGAAAATGGACCGCAGCGGCATGACGCTGGCGGAAGCGCTGGGCAATGCGGCGGGGATGGATCAAACCACCTCTGACGCGACCGGTGTCTTCGTTATTCGTCCACTGCACGGCACCGATCGCAGCAAGATTGCCAACATCTATCAGTTGAACACCAAAGATGCGGCATCCATGGTGATGGGAACCGATTTCCAGCTCCAGCCTTATGACATCGTCTATGTCACCTCTACGCCGCTGACGCGCTGGAACCGTGTGATTTCAGGATTGATACCGACCATTGCAGGTATCAACGATGCGACACAGGCCGCTTCACGTATCCGCACCTGGGGTAATTAAGGTCCGACCATGATTAAGTCCGTGTTAGTCGTTTGCGTCGGTAACATCTGTCGCTCTCCCACCGGAGAGCGCCTGTTTAAACGTGCGCTGCCCGATTTAGATGTTCGCTCTGCGGGACTGGGGGCGCTTGTCGGTCACGCGGCCGATAAGACGGCGACCGACGTCGCCGCGGCGCAGGGTCTGTCGCTGGAAGGACATCAGGCTCAACAGCTGACGGCAGAAATGTGCCGCAATGTTGACCTGATTCTGGTCATGGAAAAGCGACATATTGAACAGGTGAACCGCATCGATCCGGCCGCGCGTGGCAAAACCATGCTGCTGGGACACTGGCTCAATCAGAAAGAAATTGCGGATCCGTACAGAAAAAGCCGTGAGGCCTTTGAAGAGATTTACGGATTACTGGAAAACGCTACCCAGAAGTGGGTCAACGTATTAAGCCGATAGTTGGGATTATCCATGAATATAAAAAATAAGGTCAGAACCGCGCCGGGAGAGGATTCGAATGGATGGGATCTGGCGCATCTTGTGGGACAGCTAATTGATCATCGCTGGATCATTGTTGCCGTTACCGCATTTTTCATGCTGGCGGGAACGCTCTACACACTGTTTGCAACACCGATTTATAGCGCAGATGCCTTAGTGCAGGTTGAGCAGAAGAATGCCAGTACCGTTCTGAACGAAATTGACAGCATTCTGCCACCGACGCCAGCCTCTGATACGGAAATCGAGATTCTGGAATCCCGTATGGTCATCGGCAAAACCGTTGACGATCTGGGTCTGGATACCGTGGTTGAGCAGAACTACTTCCCGGTTATCGGTAAAGGTCTGTCGCGCCTGATGGGCAACAAACCGGCTGATATTGCGATTTCGCGCCTGGAAATCCCACGCACCGTCGAAAAACGTAACGTCGAGCTGGAAGTGACCGGCCCGGACAGCTACACCGTCTCTAAAGATGGCGATGAGCTGTTCAAAGGTAAAGTCGGCCAGCTGGAGTCGCACGGCGACATCAGCATGCTGGTGAGCGAGATTCACGCTGATGAAGGCACCAGCTTTACCGTGACCAAGCTGAATGACCTGCAGGCGATTCGCTCTGTACTCGCTAACCTGACCGTCGCAGACAAAGGTAAAGATACCGGCGTACTGGGTCTGGAATATCTGGGTGAAGATCCAGAGCAGATCAGCAAAGTCCTGAACCAGATCGTGAACAACTATCTGTTACAGAACGTTGAGCGCAAGTCAGAGCAGGCCGAGAAAAGCCTGGAGTTCTTACGCACTCAGCTGCCTGCCGTTCGCAGCAAGCTGGATGAAGCGGAAAACAAGCTGAACACGTTCCGTCGTCAGAACGAATCGGTTGACCTGTCACTGGAAGCGAAATCTGCCCTGGACTCGTCTGTCAGCGTGCAGAGCCAGTTGAACGAACTGACCTTCCGTGAAGCTGAAGTTTCACAGCTGTTCACCAAAGATCACCCGACTTACCGCGCGCTGCTGGAAAAACGCAAAACGCTGGAAGGTGAGCAGGCTCAGCTGAACAAGAAAATTGCTGGCATGCCACAGACTCAGCAGGAAATCCTGCGTCTGACCCGTGACGTTCAGTCTGGTCAGGAGATCTACATGCAGCTGCTGAACCGTCAGCAGGAGCTGGGCATCAGTAAAGCCAGCACCGTGGGTGATGTCCGCATCATCGACAGCGCGCAGACCGCTAACGCGCCGGTTGCACCGAAGAAGCTGCTGATCATCGCCGCAAGCCTGATTTTAGGTCTGTTCGTGTCAGTGGGTCTGGTTCTGCTGAAAGCGATGCTGCATCACGGTATCGAGAACCCGGATCAGCTGGAAGAGCTGGGCATGAATGTCTATGCCAGCGTTCCACTGTCTGACTGGCAGCGTAAGAAGGATACCGAAGCCCTGGCGCGTCGTGGCAGCAAGGTGAAAACTGATCCGCACGAAACGCTGCTGGCGCTGGGTAACCCGACTGACCTCTCCATCGAAGCGATTCGTAGCCTGCGTACCAGCCTGCACTTCGCCATGATGGAAGCGAAAAACAACATCCTGATGATCACCGGCGCCAGCCCGGGTATTGGTAAAACCTTTATCTGTGCCAACCTGGCGACTCTGGTCGCGAAAGCGGGTCAGCGTGTTCTGTTTATCGATGGCGACATGCGTCGTGGTTATACCCACGAACTGCTGGGCGCGGATAACAAATCAGGCCTGTCAAACGTGCTGTCCGGTAAAACTGAGTTCAGCCCGGCGCTGATTCAGCAGGGCGTGTACGGTTTCGACTTCCTGCCACGCGGTCAGGTTCCACCGAACCCTTCTGAGCTGCTGATGCATCGTCGCATGGGTGAGCTGCTGGACTGGGCGAGCAAGAACTACGACCTGGTGTTAATCGATACGCCGCCAATTCTGGCCGTCACCGATGCCTCAATCATCGGTAAGCTGGCCGGCACCTCGCTGATGGTGGCGCGTTTCGAAGCCAACACCACCAAAGAAGTGGACGTCAGCTTCAAGCGCTTTGCCCAGAACGGTATTGAGATTAAAGGTGTGATCCTCAACGCCGTGGTGCGTAAAGCCGCGAATGCGTATGGACATGGTTATGACTACTACGCCTATGACTACAGCAAGACCGAAAAAAGCTGATCATTGAGTAATAACCAGGGGGCGGTCTGACCGCCCCTTTTTATCGTCCTTTTGAATGACGACACGCATCAATTTACACAGGTTATTCTGTCCAAACCCACATAAGCGATACCTCTATAAATCGCATGGCGAGCGTCACTCAACAGAATTCATCACCAGCATGGCATTGCCTGCACGCAACAGTTGACCGTCCTTTCAGGCTCACTGAAAAGCCAGTCGGAGAGGCGAAGCGTGATTATTGCTGGCATGAGAACTTGTGGAATTAAGGAATCACACCATGGCTCCATATTGGTATGTATCAGGCTTTTTATTGCTGCTTTCGCTGTTTGAAATAGCCCTGAAAAAAGACGAACGCACAAACTATATTCTGACCTGGCTGCTCTGTTTTGCGGCCGTGACGTTGATTATTTTCGGGGGTATTCGTGGCCTCGGCACCGGCATGGATGACTTTCAGTACCGGAGCTTCTTCGAAGACTTTGTAAGACGTATCGAGATCAACGGCTTCTTTAATACCGTTGCGTTTTTCCGTTACGAACCGCTGATTTTTGCGATGGCGTGGCTGACCAGCCTGTTTTCGCACAATGCCAGCATCTTCCTGTTTGTCTTCTGCGCGATTGCCGTTTCTATCAATACTTACTTTTTCCGGAAGATGTCACCCTATCCGGTGCTGGCGCTGGTGCTCTATTCAGCGCACATCTTTATCAACAAAGACATTAACCAGATTCGCTTTGGCCTGAGTTCAGCGCTGTTCCTTGGCGTGCTGTGGTCGATCTATCTCAAGCGCTACTGGTGGGCCTTTGCCTTCTTTATTCTGTCGTTCACGAGCCACAACACCGGGGTCATGGTGGTGACGCTGGTGCCGTTCCTGTTTATTCGTGACTGGCGCTGGTGGCCGGTAATTATCATCGTTGCCAGCTTGCCGCTATCGGTAGTGGGTGGTTCCAGCTTTATTGCCCTGATTGCCGGACATCTGGGATCGCTGGGGGAGAGGGCATCGGGCTATAACAATGACCCGTCCTATGCAATGGGTGGCAGCATCCTGGCGGTATCGAACCTGAAGAACATCATGCTGGTGTTTGTGTTCTTCTATTTCATGCTGACCGATGAGCTGAAGCGCGAAAACTACGCCCAGTATCGCCTTAACTATCTGCTGATTCTGAGCTTTGCTATCGGCGGTGCGATCAGGATCTTCCTGTACAACTTCCCGTCAGGTTCGCGCCTGTCGAACTATTTGCAACAGGTCGAGCCGATCATCCTGACCTCCCTGATTTATCAGGCCAGGCGGTCGTGGAAGCCAGCGCTGTACGCCATGCTGGTGTTCTTCCTGCTCTACTACCTCTACTACAACACCATTTCAACCAAGCAGGCGGTTACCGGCTATGAAGTGGCGCGGGAGTTTTGGTTAGTCCACTAATTAATCCGGCGATCGGCCCCTCGTGAAGTGATTCACGCAGGGGCCGTTGCCGGTAAAAACACAGGTTTTTCATCGACCGTTGTCGACTGAACTGTTTATTTTTTGAATTATTTTAATGAGGTGCTGGCAATGAAGGACATTCGTTTCTCCATCGTAATTCCGGCTTATAACGCGTCAGAATCGATTGTCACGACGCTGGATTGCGTTAAAGCACAAACGTATCGCAATTTCGAAGTCATCATCGTGGATGATAAATCGGCGGATGCCGCGGCGCTGGCGGACGTGGTTCGCAGCGAACGCTATCAGGATCTCGATATCAATCTGGTGCTCTCAGAGGTCAAACTCAACGGTGCCGGCGCGCGTAACAAAGGCATTGAGCTGGCAACCGGTGATTATGTCAGCTTCCTTGACGCCGATGATGAGTGGGCCGCTGACAAGCTGCAGCAGGTGAGTGAAAAAATTGCGCAGCTGGACGCTCAGGGCAAAAAGAATTTCGTCATTTTCAGCCAGGTGAACATCTATCAGGACGGCACGTTCCTGAAGGTGATGCCGATGCAGCCACCAGGCAAAAATGAAACCGTCGCCGAGTATCTGTTCGGCTGCTACGGCTTTATCCAGACCAGCACCATCGTGCTGAAGCGTGAAGACGCGGCGAAGATTCAGTTCGATACCCGCTACATCCGTCATCAGGATTATGATTTCTGCATTCGTGCCGACCGCATGGGCTATGACTTTGTGATGATCGCCGCACCGCTGGCGAACTACCACCTGGTCACGAAATTTGGCTCGAAACACAAAGGCGAATCGGTGAACTACTCGATGTTCTGGCTCGATAGCATGAAGCCGCATCTTACCCCGCGTGATATCCACACCTACAAAGCCTTTAAGCTGCCGCTGCGCTACAGGATGGATGGCAAGTCGCTGATGGCGAGCCTGAGCTTTGCTCGCTATTTCTTCCTCACCAACAAAGACAATCGTGCTTATTTTATGAACCGGGTTAAAGACAAGGTCAAAGCACGTTTTGGCGGTGAGAAAGCGATCTCCTGACGCGCACCGCGCCTCGCTCTGCTCCTGATTGTCAGGAGCACCTCTCTTTTCGATTAATTCAGGGTTGAAGATGAATACTTCTGTTGGAACCGTTGGCATTGTCATGCCTATGTATAATGCCCGTCAGACGGTGTTACGCGCTGTGCAATCGGTTATCAATCAGCACTATACCGACTGGCACCTCTATCTGGTCAACGACAAATCCACTGACGACTCGCTGGCGTTTGTGCGTGAGCATTGTCAGGATCCGCGTATTACTATCCTGGATAACGCGGTCAACATGGGCGCAGCAGAGACCCGCAACGTGGGACTACGCGCGGCCACTGAAGAGATTATCGCGTTTCTCGACAGCGACGATGAGTGGCATGCGGATAAGCTGACTCAACAGGTTGCCGCCATTGCGGCCGGTGATGATTTTGTGATTACCGAATATCACTATAAAACCCGCAAAGCTGAACACGACATCACCTACGGCAAACCTTACCTGCAGCAGGAAAACTTTGTGAAGAAGCAGTATCGCGTCTGCTTCTCCTCTGTCTGTTTCCGCCGTCCGCCGCAGGGTCTGTTCTTCCAGCGTAAAGGCCACGAAGATTTCCTGTTTTTGTATGAATTATTCACCCGCTATAAGCAGGCACGCGTAATTCAGACGATTCTGGTCAACTATTACGAGTTAGGCGATTCCCTTTCGCGTAATAAGAACAAAGCGGCCCAGTGGCACCTTGAACTATTAAGAATTATCTATAAAAACAATCCGTTAAAAATCTATTACTATTACGCCTGGTATATGGTGAATGGTGTGCTATTTACCCTTAAGCATCGTTAAGCCTGTCGGCAGGATTGTCTTTAAAATTTGAGGTGGATAGCGTTTCATGAAAAAAATTGTCCTGGTGATCAAAGATGCTTATTCGTATGCGGGCACCGAGAACATCTGTAACTTCATGTCAGAGTGTCTTGGCGAAACACATGAAGTCACCATCTACTCGCTGGAAGGCAGCGGTAAAACCTTTTATCCGTTTGAGCACGTTAAACAGATCGTCAGCTTCGAAGGGCAGAGCAACCCGATTAAAAGCGCGGTAGCCCGAATCAACGAAGAGGGTTTCGACACCGTCTTCCTGATCAGCATGGGTCGCCTGAGCGTGATGTTCGCCTTCTGGAATCTGCTGGCAATGAAGAAGAAGCGGGGCAAAGCCTACGCCTGCGAACATATCGCCATCAACTCCTTCAGCAAACCGATTAAGTTCCTCAAGTTTCTGCTGCTGCGCTACTACGACCGCGTGATTGTTCTGACCGAAAAAGATCATCAGGTGTTCAGCCGCTGGCGCATTCCCAGCAAGCCAATCCCAAACCCGGTGGTTTACAAAAACTATCTGCGCCAGACCCGTCATCGTCAGGCGCTGGCGGTAGGTCGTCTGGATAACCAGAAGGGCTTTGATTTGCTGCTGGATATCTGGCGCGACTTCGCCCGCAACCATCCGGACTGGACGCTGGTCATTGCCGGTGACGGCGAACTGCGTCAGCAGCTGCACGATCAGGCTGCCGTGCTGGGCATTACCGACAGCGTGAAGTTTGTCGGCAAGGTCAGCAACATCAATGACTACTATCGCGACAGCGATATGGCGCTGATGACCTCGCGCTATGAAGGATTGCCACTGGTGCTGCTGGAAGCCAAATCCTGGTCACTGCCGGTGGTGGCGTATGACTGCCCGACCGGACCTCAGGAGATTATCAACCACGGTGAAGATGGTTTCCTGGTGCCGATGAACGATAAAGCCACGTTTCTGGCGCGGATGGAGCAGCTCGCCAGCGATGACGCGCTGTTCTATGCCATGAGCGAAAAAACCAAACAAACCGCGCTGAAATTCGACGGTAACCAGATTAAGCAAAGCTGGCTGTCATTGGTTTAACCGGAGCTGGAAAAGCTCACTTGCGACGTGCCTCAGGGACACCGCCATGGCCAATGGCCTTATTGACTACGGGAATTGATGCATGAAAAGAAGAGAAGTTTTACAGACCGCCGCCTCCGCTCTGGTGGGGGCTCTCTCCGTGAGCACCTTTTCCAGCTACGCTGCAAAAAGTAACGGTATTGCCCTGAAGCCGGTTGATGCCACTGCTATTCCGAAAGGCGACGTGCCGATCCTGACGCCGGAAAATGTCTACGCCATGCCACCGCAATTCTGGCAGGGCTTTGAAGGCAAACTCTGGATTGGTAAAGCGGGTGTGGATGCCAGCAAACCGGGCAACCAGATTCCGGTTTTCCTGCGCGATGCCAGCGGCAAAGTGTCAGAGATTTCGCAGCCGATCACGCTGAACAAAGGCAACTTTGCGCAGTTTATTCAGGATAATGCCGCGCTGATTGCCGATCCTTCGCATTCGATGACGGTCGAAGACAACAACGGTCAGACGCTGTTTAACATCGCCGATGTCAGCCGTCCGGGCCCGGCCGATTTCAGTCAGCGTCTGGCGCAGCCCGCAGGTTATCAGCTGATTGGTGAGATCCCGTCCGTGGCGGAGTTACGCAAAACCCGTCCGCTGTTTGAAGGCGCCAAGGTTAAGCTGAAAAGCTGGCATGAAGGACGTGAAGTGGGCGGTGGCGAGTTTGTCGGTAGCTTCCAGGCCGTACAGAATGATGGCGGCGTAAACTTTTCGGGCGAAGGCTTCTCCTGGCGTCGCGTGGTGGACGATTTCAACCGCCTGACGCTGTTTGATTTCGGTGCGATTGCCGATGGCAAAACCGACACAGCACCCGCCATTATGGCGATGTTCGAGTGGTCACAGCAGGCTAACCAGCAGATCTGTGTGCAGTTCCCGGCCGGGACCTTCATGGTCTCCGCCTGTAACCTCGGCAATAAATATCTGAACTTCTTCCGCATGTCCGGTGCGATGGTGAACTTCGGCTACTTCCCGGCGACCACCATTGTTTCGGATGGTAAGTCAGAGTTCGTCTTCGAGATGAATGCCCGTCGTGTCGAGCTTTCTAACCTGAACTTTAACGGCAACAGCGATAAGAGCCCCAACCAGCAGGGCTTCTTCCATAACAACTGCCCTGGCGGACAATATTTCCGTGGTGCCTGCCTGCGCTTCAACGCTGTCGGCGGCACCGCTATCAGCCTGCAGGATACCCTTGATTGTAAAATCGACCAGTGGTACGCCTCACGCTGCACCGGCGACGTGATCAAATCGGGCTGGTCAGGTCAGAAGCAGGGCAAATGGGACCACAGCACCGCCATCGAACTGTCGAACTTCAATGCGCAGTATTGCCGTGGCGGCAAAGTCCTCAACCTGCCGCGCTGCGGCCAGTCGATTATTCATAATGGCTGGATTGAGCACTGTGACAACCCAGGCGATCTCTCCAACGGTCAGTGGATCGTTGATGCGCTGAGCCTGGAGGATTGTAAGAATCCGCTGATCGCGCACAACACCCGTCTGAATATGCGTCAGACCAGCCTGCAGTCTGGCAGCTGGATCGACAACTCCATGCAGGGCGATCGTCTGCTCAGCATCTGGGAGATGGGATCGACCCGCGTCGAGTCTTATGGCGTCGCGCTGGATGGCAGCCTGAAGTACAACTACATCACCTCGCGCTGGCGTTTAGAGAACAACACTAACCAGGAAACCTGGTTTGATCTCGGCAGCCTCTACTCACCGACGGTGGGGGATTCGTGGGAAATCGAAATCTTTGGTCAGTCACAGTTCAGCAACGGCAGTGGCGATAAGCCGCTGATGAACCTGATCGGTGACAAGACCACCGGCGGCCGCGCGGTAATTCACGTGCAGCGCAAGAAAGATCTGTCAGAAGCGAGCTGGTCGGCAGAAGGCAGCAGCCCGATTGTCGATGTTCGCTATGTGGCTGAGCATGACACCGATGTCCATATCTACGTCAAACTGGCGGGCTGGACGCCGTCAGCGGCGGTACTGGTGAAAACCACCGGTAAAGATCGCTTTGTGACCGGTCGCTGTGCACGGGTCAACGCGGTGATGGAGAAGGGCAATCCACCGTCAGGCGACGCGACCAAACGTGCGCCGCAGCGCTTCAGCCTGCACAACGGCAAAGCGGGTGTGGGTGCCAACGAGCAGGGCGATCTGCTGATGGCTTCGCGTCCGCTCTCCGCCGATCAGGTTGATACCAGTAAGCCGGAAGGCTTTGTTTCCGTGGTCATCAACGGCAAACAGGTCGCACTGCCTTACTTCGCGATTAAGTCGTAACACCTTGACGGCCGCCACAATGGAGGCGGCCGGTTTTAACAGGAGCTGTACCTTTGGGTGCGTTATCCCGTAAAGCATTACTTTAATCAGAGTTCATTTTGCCCATTACGGATCTGGGCGGCTTTCAGAATTAAAAAAATTCATTCGGAGTTGTTATGAAAATTTTATTGGTGGGTAACCATACGTGTGGAAATCGCGGGGATGGCGCGATTCTTCGTGGACTGATTGATTCAATGAGGTCCGCACGCAGTGATTTAGACATTGACGTTATTAGCCGTTATCCAACCAGCTCCGGTTATCTGCTTCAGCAGGATATTCAGCAGGATGCGCTGTATCTGCACAACAGCAAGTCAGGCAAAGGTCTGGTCGGTTCATTTAAGCGTAAAGTCGCGAACCGCCTGATGCCCGATATCATGATGGCGCATCTGGGCAAGGGCGGGATCTTTAAGTCTTTCTCTGTGCCGCCGCACCTGAAAGCGTTTACCGACAGCCTGGCAAAATATGATGCGATTATTCAGGTTGGCGGTTCGTTCTTCGTTGACCTCTATGGCGTCACCCAGTTCGACCATGCGCTCTGTGCGCTGATGGCGAAAAAGCCGATCTACCTGATCGGTCACTCGGTGGGCCCCTTCCAGAACCCGCGCGTCAATGCGCTGGCAAACTTTGTCTTTGATCGTGTCGACAGCCTGGTGCTGCGCGAATCGGTCAGCCTTGATCTGATGAAGCGCGATGGCGTGACCAGCTCTAAAGTGGCATCAGGTGTGGATACCGCTTTCCTGGTGCGCGCGCGCGAAGTCGAAAATCCGAGCCATAACCTGCTCTACTGGCAGGGCATTATCGATGGCCGTAAAACCATTGCGATTACGGTGCGTGAACTGGCGCCGTTTGATAAACGTCTGGGTGTGACACAGAAAGAGTATGAAGCGGCGTTTGGCCGGGTGATTAATGCCATGATCGCGGAAGGCTATCAGGTCGTGGCGTTCTCCACCTGTACCGGCATCGACAGCTATGCCAAAGATGACCGCATGGTTGCACTGACCCTGCGTGACCACGTGACGCAGCCGGAACATTACCATGTCATCATGGATGAGTTTAATGACCTGGAACTGGGCATCCTGCTGAATCACTGCCATCTGACCATTGGTACCCGCCTGCACTCGGCGATTATCTCCATGAACTTTGACACCCCGGCTGTGGCGATCAACTACGAGCACAAGTCGATGGGTGTGATGAACCAGCTTGGTCTGCCGCAGATGGCAACCGATGTGAAAAGCCTGATGGATGGCTCGCTGATCGACAAGGTCAAAACGGTCCTTGCCGATTACGACAACATCAAGCTGAAGGTCGAGACGGCCGTTGCGAATGAAAGGGAAATTGGCAATCGGATCACTGAAGAGATTCTCAAAGTATTAGGGTAATGTGATGAAACTGACTTTTTTCACCATGCGTTTCCCGGTTGCCTCTGAGACATTCGTACTAAATCAGGTGACCCATTTTATTGATGCCGGTTACGAGGTGGAGATCATTTCAGTCTTTCCCGGCGATTTAGTGAACCGGCATGCCGCGTTTGATGAGTATGGTCTGGCGGCGAAGACGCACTATCTGCTGCCGGAAGAGAAAATCTCGATTGTCGATAAGCTGAACCAGCGCATCAGGCTGGTGCTGCCAAAAGTGACCAGGCCGTCGCTGCTGCGTTCGCTGAATGTGCGCCGTTATGGCGCGCAGTCCAGCAAACTGCTGCTGCCGTCGATTGTGGCGAATGCAAAGCAGACTTTCACCGCAGATGTCTTCCTGGTGCATTTCGGCTATGCCGGTGCACTGGCGAATAAGCTGCGTGAGCTGGGCGTGCTGAAGGGTAAACAGGCGACCGTGTTCCATGGCGCCGATATTTCCCGTCGTCACATTCTGGAAGAGCACAAACTCGATTATGTGAATCTGTTCCGCCAGAGTGAGCTGATGCTGCCTATCAGCCATCTGTGGGAGAACAGGCTGATTGAGATGGGCTGTCCGCCGGAAAAAATTCACGTGACGCGTATGGGCATTGAGCCGGAGAAGTTTAACTTCCAGCCGCGCCAGGCATTCCAGACGCCGCTGCGTATCGTTTCGGTGGCGCGTCTGACCGAGAAGAAAGGGCTGGATGTGGCGGTCAAAGCCAGCGCCATCCTGAAGCAGCGTGGCGGTCAGTTTCAGTACACCATTATCGGCAATGGCGATCAGGATGAGATGATGCGTGATTTCATCGCCCGCGAGGGGATGGAAGATTGCGTCAGCATGCCGGGCTTTAAGCCGCAGGAGGAGATCCGTCGTGCGCTGAGCGAGGCTGACATCTTCCTGCTGCCATCCAAAACCGCCGCAGATGGCGATATGGAAGGCATTCCGGTCGCGCTGATGGAGGCGATGGCGGTCGGCCTGCCGGTGGTCTCAACTTTCCACAGCGGTATTCCGGAGCTGATTGAGAACAACGTTTCGGGCTGGCTGGTGGAAGAGGACGATCCTGAGGCGCTGGCGGAGACGCTGCTGAAGCTCTCTCAGGGCGAAGTGGATGTGGCGCCGGTCGTTGCGGCCGCACGTCACAAAGTTGAGACTGAATTTAATCAGCATATCGCCTACGGCGAACTGGCACAGATTCTGGAGCGACTGGTGTGAGTGGATTTAAGTCACAGGCGATTTGGCTGTTCGGCAGCACCTGCTTTTCTGCGGTGCTGCAGGTTGCACAGCTGAGCTTTCTCGCCCGCAAACTGGAAACCCACGAGCTGGGGCTGTTAGCCATCATCAACGCCATCCTGGCGGTGGCAGGTGTGCTGCAGGATATGGGGATGAGCAGTTATCTGGTGCATCGCCAGAACATTACCCGTCGTGAGCAGAGCACCATCTACTGGGTGAACGTCTCACTCAGCTTATGTACCGGTCTGATCATGCTGCTGATCGCCTTCCCGGTGTCGTGGTTCTATCATCTGCCGGAGCTGGTGGGTCTGATCATGCTTACCAGCCTCAACTTCCTGGTGCTGGGTCACCTGTCGCAGTATCAGGCGCACTACATCAAAACCAAGCGGATGGTTTCGCTGGCGAAGATTGAGATGGGCACCAAGCTGTTTGCCTTCCTCTGTGTGGTGGCGATGCTGGAGTTCACCTCGCTTACCGTCGCGGCGGCGATTCTCGGACTGTTTATCAACGCCTTTACCCGTATCCTCTGCATGATTGCGCTGGGTGAGAAGTCATGGCGTCCGACATGGGAGTTCGACAAAGCGACCTTTATCGGCGCGATTCGCTACGGCAGTTATCAGCTCGGCTCGCAGACCATTAATCAGCTGCGTACCCAGGCCGATGCGCTGGTGGTGGGTAAAGTGATGGGCGCCGAGATGCTGGGCGTCTACTCGCTGGCGAAAGAGCTGGTGCTGCAACCGCTGAAGCTGGTGACGCCGGTGATCAACCGTCTGGCACTGCCGCGCTTTGCTGAGAAGCAGCACGATGCTGAGCAGCTGAAGAAGCTGTTCCTGAAGGGCACGCTGGGGATCATGCTGTTCAGCAGCGCGATGTACCTGGCGATCGGCATCCTGTCACCCGTCATTGTGCGTGTGCTGTATGGCGCATCGCATGAGCAGGTCTATCACCTGATCCCGCTGATGCTGCTGTTTGGTATGCTGCGGCCGATGGGCGGTCTGACTGGCGCGATTTCGCAGGCCAACGGACGGACTAACGTTGAGTTCTACTGGAACATCGTGGCGAGTATTGTGGTTCTGGCGGTGCTGGCGACCACCTTTATCTGGCCGAACGTGCTCTACGTGGCGCTGACGCTTTCCATCTCGCAGATCCTGATTTCGGCACTGGCTCATCCGTTCTTCATCAAGCCGGTTATTGGCATTCGGTTTATTCCTTATGCCCGGCAATGGGTGGCGGTGTCGGTGGTATTTGTCGGCATCATGTTGCTGGTCAATCACTTTAATCTGTTTGTGATGCCAGAGTGGTTTGAAGGCTGGCTCTGATTACCGCGCAGATATATCAACGGGCGACCTCAGGGTCGCCCGTTTTCATTTATGGCTGGTCTCAGCGTTGCAGCAACCCGGCGTGAAAAACGCAGTGGCGATATTCGATTACTGATTGTCTTTACTCAGTTTATGCCGTCGCTGGCAATGGGCAAAATGCCGAATTTCCAAGTTATGACAGAGAGTTACTGTCCGCTTTTCAGATAAAGATTATACTTGGACTTCCGGCCGATCCTGCATAATCGACCCACATCTTCATTTTATTAAACGGAATAAATATGACCAAGCTTAAAGCAGTAATCCCCGTTGCGGGCCTCGGTATGCATATGCTCCCTGCGACTAAAGCCATTCCGAAAGAGATGCTGCCTGTCGTCGATAAACCGATGATCCAGTACATCATTGACGAGTGTGTTGCCGCGGGTATTAAAGAGATTGTGCTGGTCACGCATGCTTCTAAAAATGCGGTAGAAAACCACTTCGACACCACCTATGAGCTGGAAGCGCTGCTTGAAGCGCGTGTGAAGCGTCAGCTGCTGAGCGAAGTGCAGTCTATCTGCCCGCCAGGCGTAACCATCATGAACGTGCGCCAGGCACAGCCGCTGGGCCTGGGCCACTCCATTCTCTGTGCCCGCCCGATGATCGGTGATAACCCGTTCGTCGTCGTGCTGCCAGACGTGCTGCTGGATGACTCTACCGCTGACCACATGCGTTATAACCTCGCTGCGATGGTTGCCCGTTTCGAAGAGACCGGCCACAGCCAGGTTCTGGCGCAGCATATGCCAGCGTCCGATCTCTCTGAGTACTCCGTGATCACCACTGAAGAGCCGATCGATCACCCAGGCGACGTGAGCACCATTACCGGTTTCGTTGAGAAGCCAGAAGATACTGCAGGCCTGAGCTCTGACCTGGCTGCGGTAGGCCGTTATGTGCTGTCTGCTGATATCTGGGCAGAACTGGAGCGCACTGAGCCAGGCGCATGGGGCCGTATCCAGCTGACCGATGCGATTGCCAGCCTGAGCAAACATAAAACCGTTGATGTTTCGCTGCTGACCGGTCACAGTTTCGATTGCGGTCGTAAACTCGGATACATGCAGGCGTTTGTCTCTTACGGACTGCGCAGCAACGCGCAGGGTCGTGATTTCCGCGAAGCTATCCAGACCATCCTCGCAAAACAAAAGTAAACCATTCGCCGCGTTCTGCGCGGCAGATTGAAAGGAGCTCACATGGCAATTTTGGTAACGGGCGGAGCAGGGTACATCGGCTCTCATACGGTACTGGCGCTGTTGCAGCGCGGTGATGATGTTGTGGTTCTGGATAACCTCTGCAATGCCTCTCGCGAAGCGATTAACCGCGTTGAGAAACTGGCGGGTAAGAAAGCGACTTTCGTTGAAGGCGATATCCGTGACCGTGCCTGTCTGCGTGACCTGTTCGTCTCCAACAGCATTTCAGCCGTGATCCACTTCGCAGCGCTGAAAGCGGTAGGTGAATCGACCCGCATGCCGCTGGAGTACTACGAGAACAACGTCGCGGGCACCGTGGTGCTGCTGGAAGAGATGCGCAATGCCGGCGTCTGGAACTTCATCTTCAGCTCATCAGCGACCGTCTACGGCGCAGATGCACCGGTTCCGTATGTTGAAACCACCCCGATTGGCGGCACGACGAGTCCTTACGGCACCTCTAAGCTGATGATCGAGTTCGTGATGCGTGACTTCGCGAAAGCAGAGCCAAAGTTCAAGGCGATTGCTCTGCGTTACTTCAACCCGGTTGGCGCGCATGAGTCAGGCGAAATCGGTGAAGACCCGACGGGCATCCCGAACAACCTGCTGCCGTACATCGCGCAGGTCGCGATTGGCCGCCTGGAGAAGCTGGGCGTGTTTGGCGGCGATTACGATACGCCAGACGGCACCTGCCTGCGTGACTACATCCACGTGGTTGACCTGGCCGAAGGGCACCTGAAAGCGCTGGACCATCTGAGCAAAGTGGAAGGCTACACCGCCTTTAACCTGGGCGGCGGCAAAGGCTTCTCCGTGCTTGAGATGATCAAGGCATTCGAGAAGGCATCCGGTAAGGCGATTCCGTTTGAGATCAAGCCACGCCGTGACGGCGACCTGCCTGCGTTCTGGGCCGATGCGTCACTGGCGAACAGTACGCTCGACTGGCGCGTGACGCGCGGCATCGATGAGATGATGCGCGATACGTGGAACTGGCAGAGCAAGAACCCGGATGGGTTTCGGTAGTTGAAAAAATAGACAAACACCCGGCTTCGGCCGGGTTTTTTTTTGCCTGCGATAAGAGGAATTGCATATTCCAGCTCCCCATCCTCACCCCAAGGCCAGATTGCGGCGGTTTCATTACTGAATACAGAATTATCCTGGTCTGGCTTCAGCAGCGATTAATCACAATACAAGGTAATCCGACTCTGTGAAGAGGCGCAAAGCGTGATTCTCCATACGCTACTATGCTGTTTTGCCATTGATGACATTTCCCAATGCAGTGTGGGATCAATGTTTAGTCACTCTTAAGTTTTGTCAGTGGCAATGAAAGATTAGGCATATTATTTTTGCCGCACAAAATGTACTATTTGCAGTTATCCCGGAACCCGTATGCGATTGATTGAAATATAATCAGCGCATCGACAAGCTAACCTGTGAAGGCGAGATTCCTATCACACAGCGCATTGGTTGCTGCAAGCCAGGGGCGGTAGCGTGGCTATTTATTCGTAATGAATAAAAATTGACCCGCTTATATGCATAGCATGTTTAAATTTGTTAGAGGATGTGGAATGTTACTTCCCGTAATCATGGCCGGAGGAACCGGCAGCCGCTTATGGCCCCTTTCCCGCGAACTTTACCCAAAACAGTTCATCTGTCTGCATGGTGAACACTCCATGCTGCAGGAGACTGTTAATCGTCTGAGCGGCGTCGAAGCACGCGCACCGATGGTAATCTGCAACGAGGAGCATCGTTTCCTCGTGGCCGAGCAGTTGCGACAAATCAACAAGCTATCCCATAACATTATTCTTGAACCCGTAGGTCGCAACACCGCTCCGGCAATTGCGCTCGCTGCGCTGAACGCCGTAGAGCAGGGTGATGATCCGGTTCTGCTGGTACTGGCCGCCGATCACGTCATTGAAGACCGTGCTGCATTTCACCAGGCGATTAAGGTTGCTACCGATTATGCCAAACAGGGCAAGCTGGTAACTTTCGGCATCGTGCCAACGGGTCCGGAAACGGGCTACGGTTACATTCAGCGCGGCGAAGCGCTGCCTGGCGCAGAAAATGGTCCTTATCAGGTTCAGCGCTTTGTCGAAAAACCGAACCAGAGCACTGCTGAGCAGTACCTTGAATCCGGTGAGTATTACTGGAACAGTGGTATGTTCATGTTCCGCGCTAAACGCTATCTGCAGGAGCTGGAGAAATTCCGTCCGGACATCCTGGAAGCGTGCCGTCGTGCCATGGCTAACGTCAAAGAAGGCAACGATTTCATCAGCATCGACAAAGATGACTTTATCGCCTGTCCTGATGAGTCAGTGGATTATGCAGTGATGGAACAGACCGATGCCGCCGTCGTCGTACCCCTGGCGGCCGGGTGGAGTGATGTGGGCTCCTGGTCTGCGCTGTGGGAAGTGAATGATAAAGACGATCATGGCAACTCCCTGAAGGGCGATACCTTCCTGCACAACACTAAAAACTGCTACATCAACAGCGAAGATCAACTGGTTGCCGCCATTGGTGTTGAAAATCTGGTGATTGTGAACACCAAAGATGCCGTCCTGGTCGCGCGTAAAGATCAGGTTCAGGATGTAAAGCGTGTGGTTGAGTTCCTGAAAAGCGAGTGTCGCAGCGAATATCGACGCCATCGTGAAACCTACTGGCCATGGGGACGTTGTGATCTTGTGGTGAACACGGGTCGTTTCAACGTCAACCGTATTACGGTTAAGCCGGGCGAAGCCTTCCAGTTGCAGATGCACTATCACCGCACTGAACACTGGGTAATCCTGTCAGGGACAGCGAAAGTCACCATTCAGGATAAAACCCTGTTGCTGACAGAGAACCAGTCAACCTTTATTCCAATCGGTCACCCGCATACTTTAGAAAACCCAGGCAAGATTCCACTGGAACTGCTGGAGATTCAGTCGGGCTCCTATCTTGGTGACGACGACCTGATTTTGATTAAACAACAGTTTGCAAGTAAGTAAGGACTGACAAGAACATGGCAGCACTGACCTGTTTTAAAGCTTATGACATCCGTGGTGAGTTAGGCACTGAACTGAATGAAGACATTGCCTACCGCATTGGCCGGGCCTATGGCGAATTTATCCATCCAAAAACGATCGTGGTGGGCGGCGATGTCCGATTGACCAGCGAGTCGTTAAAGCTGGCACTGGCCAATGGACTGCGTGATGCAGGCACCGATGTGCTCGACATTGGTATGAGTGGAACTGAAGAGATCTATTTTGCCACGTTCCATTTAGGTATTGATGGCGGTATTGAAGTCACTGCCAGCCATAACCCTATGAACTATAACGGCATGAAACTGGTACGTGAGGGTGCGCGGCCTGTGAGCGGTGATACCGGTCTGCGTGACGTACAGCGACTGGCTGAAGCTAATGACTTTGCTCCGGTAGAAGAGGGCAAACGTGGCAGTTACAAACAGATTTCTGTGCTGGATGCCTACGTTGATCACCTGATGGGCTACATCGATCTGAATAATTTCACTAAGCCGATGAAGCTGGTGATCAATTCAGGTAACGGTGCTGCGGGTCATATCATTGATGAAATTGAAAAACGCTTTAAGCAGGCCAATGCGCCAGTGTCGTTTATCAAAGTGCATCATGAAGCTGACGGCAACTTCCCGAATGGTATTCCGAACCCGCTGCTGCCAGAGTGTCGTAAAGACACCTCTGATGCTGTGCGTGCGAATCAGGCGGATATGGGTATCGCCTTCGACGGTGATTTTGACCGCTGTTTCCTGTTCGATGAGAATGCTGAGTTCATTGAAGGCTATTACATTGTTGGGTTGTTGGCCGAAGCGTTCCTGAAAAAAGAAGCGGGTGCGAAAATCATTCACGATCCGCGCCTGACATGGAACACCATTGATGTGGTGACCAAAGCGGGTGGTATTCCGGTGATGTCCAAAACCGGTCACGCCTTCATCAAAGAGCGCATGCGTGAAGAAGATGCAGTTTATGGTGGCGAGATGAGTGCGCACCACTACTTCCGCGACTTTGCTTACTGCGACAGCGGCATGATTCCATGGTTGCTGGTGGCAGAACTGCTGGCTGTAAAAGGTGAGACGCTCTCCGGACTGGTTTCGGAAAGAATGAAGGCGTTTCCTTGTAGTGGTGAGATTAATTTTAAAGTCCAAAACGCGCACAAGATAATTGAGAAAATCACTGATTTATACGCAAGCAAGGCAGTAAAAAGAGACGAGACTGACGGAATTAGTCTTGAGTTTGATACATGGAGGATGAATATCCGAACATCAAATACTGAGCCTTTACTGAGATTGAACATCGAATCAAGGAATGAATCTGTCTTGGTAAACGACATGTTAGAAAAAATTAGTTTATTAATAAAGGCACCTCAATGATTATTTCTTTAGGCAAAGCATTATGGAGCTATAGAGGTTTCGTTCTTGGTAATGTTAAGCGAGAGTTTCAATCTAAATACCAGAACTCGCTACTCGGTGCAGCCTGGAATATACTCAATCCATTATCAATGATTGTTGTATATACAGTTATTTTCTCTCAGGTTATGCATTCTAAGATGCCAGGAGTTAGTAATACTTTTGGATATAGTGTCTATCTTTGCTCGGGGATCTTAACCTGGGGTTTATTTGCTGAGATTGTGGGGAGGGGGCAAAACGTTTTTCTTGAATATGCCAATTTATTGAAAAAAGTTAGCTTTCCACGTCTTTGCTTGCCAGTAACCATAGCTTGTAATGCGCTTTTAAATTTTGCGATAGTTTTTGGTCTGTTCACTTTATTCCTTCTTTTTACAGGAAACTTCCCGGGTTTAAGCTATTTCTCTTTAATTCCTGTTCTTATTGTCATGATCATTTTCGCAATGGGATTGGGTATAACCTTGGGAGTTTTAAATGTTTTCTTCAGGGATGTAGGGCAGTTCTTCGGTATCGCATTGCAGTTCTGGTTCTGGTTAACACCTATTATATATCCTGCTGAGATTCTACCTGAAAAAATCAAACACTATCTTTCATTTAATCCAATGTATGGTGTTATTTCTTCAGCCCAAAATATTTTAGTAAAAGGCATTTATCCGCAATTCCATCAGCTGTTACCTGCGCTAATTATTGGGATATTATTATGTATAATTGGATTGAAGTTATTCAGGAAGCATTCAGGTGAAATGGTGGATGAATTATAATGGGTAAAATTACAGTCGAAAGCGTGGGTAAAGCTTACAAACAATATCCAACCAGGTGGAGCCGCCTCGCAGAATGGTTCATGCCAGGTAATAAAAAATATCATAAATTAAAATGGGTGTTGGAAGATATTTCTTTTGCTGTGAATCCAGGCGAAGCACTAGGTATTATAGGAATAAATGGTGCTGGTAAAAGTACGCTTCTAAAAATGATTACTGGTACGACACAACCGACTTCTGGAATGATAAAGTTAGAAGGTCGTGTTGCAGCAATGTTAGAACTAGGCATGGGCTTTCATCCTGATTTTACTGGCAGACAAAATGTCATTATGTCTGGACAGTTATTAGGTTATAGCCTCAGTGAAATCTATGAACTTATGCCTGCAATCGAAGATTTTGCAGAGATTGGAGCATATATAGATCAGCCGGTACGAGTGTATTCCAGTGGAATGCAAATGAGGCTAGCATTCTCAGTCGCTACCGCTGTGCGTCCAGATATATTAATTGTTGACGAAGCATTATCTGTAGGCGACGCCTATTTCCAACATAAGAGTTTCAACAGGATAAGAGAATTTAATCGGGATGGTACTACACTGCTTATCGTCTCGCATGATAAACAATCTATACAAAGCTTGTGTGATAAAGCAATACTTCTTAATCAAGGTAAACTTGAAATGGAAGGTGATCCTGAAGCAGTTATGGATTATTACAATGCTCTACTGGCTGATAAACAAAATCAAAAAATAGAACAAGTTAAATTACCTGATGGAAATATTCAGACAATTTCAGGTAGCGGTGAAGCTACCGTAAAAGAAATAAAAATATTAAATAGTAAAAATGAGAGCATCGAGTTTATTGATGTTGGACAGGATGTTACTTTAAAAATTGATGTTGAAGTTCATGAAGACCTTCCAAGACTTGTTTTGGGTTATGGAATTAAAGATCGATTAGGACAGGTTGTTTATGGAACAAACACGGACCTGAAAAAACAGCCAATTATTGATGCTAAAAAAGGGTCAATATATACATTTAATATTAGATTTAATGCAAACCTGGGGCCTGGAAGTTATTCTATCCAAACTGCTCTGGTAAGTACCGATACGCATTTAGTGAATAATTATGAATGGCGAGATCTTGCACTAGTATTTAATATAATAAATATTAATAAACCGCATTTTGCTGGATGTGCCTGGATTGACCCCGATATTGAGATTAAATAGATATGCCAATTATTAGTTATGCTCAAAACTTCGAAGATGTCATGTTGTGGCGTGCTCTAAGACATATTGAGAATGGATTCTATGTTGATGTCGGTGCAAACGATCCAGTCATTGATTCTGTAACAAATTTGTTTTACGTAAATGGTTGGAGTGGAATTAATGTTGAACCATTACGAAAGCACTTTAAAGTGCTTGTTGAGTCACGTCCCAGAGACATTAATTTAAATGTAGCATTGTCCGACACTGAAGGTGAGCTCGAAATATGGGAATCTGAAGTCAGGGGATGGGCGACTTTAGATAAATCAGTGGCCGAACAACATGAATTAAATGGGTTCACCGGTGATTGGACTAAAACATCAGTTCGAACTTTAAAAAACATCCTCGATGAAAATTTACCCGAAGAACTCACGGAAATCCATTTTCTAAAAATTGATGTTGAAGGTGTTGAGGAAAGTGTAGTTCGTGGAAATGACTGGCTAAAATTTCGACCCTGGATTGTAGTAATCGAGTCAACTAAGCCAAATTCTCAACAAGAAAGTTTTGAGAATTGGGAACAAATAATATTAGACCGAAATTATGAATTTGTATATTTCGATGGGTTGAATCGCTTTTACGTATGTCAGGAACATAATTATCTGGCAGCAAGTTTTCAAACTCCTCCAAATGTTTTTGACGAATTTATTAGTTACCGTGAAGAAGAAGAAAAAATAAAAAACATAGAGTTGACTAATTCATATGCTCAGTTGAAATCTAACTATGACCAATTGGAATTAAATCATCAACAGTTGAACTCCGATAAGTTAATTCTGGAAAAGACTTTAAGTTCATTAAAAGTTGACTACCAAAATATTAAAAATGAGATTAATGAAATATTAGGCAGCTCATCCTGGAAAATAACCGCTCCCTTAAGATATATTTCATCTTTTTTTAAACGGAATAAATAATGAAAAATATTCTTTTTCTTAGTACCTACTCTTTTGCCAAACCCAGACATGGGGGCCAAATTCGACTTCATCAGTTAGTCAAAAAATTTAAAGAGAATGGATGGAAAACACGTTCAATTGCTGTTTACGAACAAGAAAGTTTTATTGGGGATGAGTTAGGTACATTTGATGTCCCGTTTCCAGTAGATTCAAGTTTCAGATTGTTTAAGGGAAGAAATATACCTCTTATAAACGATTTGTTGACTGGCTATTACGCAGCATCTGAGACGGGTGGTTTCAATAAAATCGTTTCAAATTTACCTGAAAAAATAGATGTAATCTACGTTGAACAATGTTGGATGTGGGAAACAGCTATTAAAATAAGAAATATCCCTAAGTTCAATAAATCAGTAATTGTTTTTGGTTCGCAGAATATAGAGTATTTATTAAAAGAAGATATATTGCAGCAATATGATGTTAAAGATACAGATGAAGTCATTAATGTTATTAAGGCACTTGAGATTAATGCAACTCTGGGTGCTGATGTTGTTGCTGCAGTAACTAAAAACGATGCCGAACTCATGATGAGCTGGGGCAGAGAGGAAGTAATACTTGCACCAAATGGCATTGAACCATGGGAGCAAAAGGCATTAACGGACAAATGGTCTGAAAAATTACCTAAATCACCATGGATGCTTTATATTGCAAGCGCTCATCCCCCAAACTTCACCAGTTTTAACAAGATTATTGGCGATACATTAGCTTGCATTCCTCCTGACAGTAAATTGGTGATAGCAGGTAGTGTCTGCGAACATATTTACCGTGAGATTCTTAAATCAAAATGGGCAAATATAAATGTAAGTAGGCTTGAGCTATTGTATGTCCTTGATGATGAGGATTTAGCTGAAGTAAAAAATCGCGCACATGTATATTTTCTCCCTATTGAACACGGCGGTGGATCTAATCTGAAAACTGCTGAAGCATTGTATTCAGGTAAATATGTTATCGGGACAAAGTCTGCTTTCCGCGGCTTTGAAAACTACATTAACTGCGCAAGGGTAAGTTTAATAACCAGCCCTCAAGAGTTTTTCTCTGCAACGCGTAAGGCACTATTATCACCAATCCCAGAATTAACTGAATCAGAATTACATGATATTCAAGGCTTAACCTGGGGAAGAACACTTGAAAGTATTTGCTTAAAAGTTAGTGAAGCATATGAGGTTTTGATTAATGAATAATACCTGGCTTGATGTAACAACCATCTTAGGTTGGCACAGATCTGCAGTAGGCATAGTAAGAACAGAAGTTGAGTGTGCGACTTATGCTCTGAGTATGACTGATAAAAAATCAATGAAGTTCTGTGCATATAATCCCAAAGATGGATATTATGAAGTCAATGCGGATGTTGTTAGAAATACTATTGAAAAAATCAATGGGCATGTAAAAAAGAAAACTAATAATGAAGTTATTCATCCTGTTGTAAAAGCCAATCTTAAAACAAAAGTTAAATCAAATGTCTTGAAAGTGATCCAGATATTTCCTGCAAAAGCGCAAAGGAAAATAATTAATTATCTGTTGCCACGAAAAGAGGCTGTTCATACTTTTTTAACGTCTTTGAGATATAGTAAGCTTGCCTTGAAGCAATGGATTAAACCTGCAGGGGTTTTTAATCAACCACATTCACATCTTGAAAGCTCAACGGCCGAAGTCAAATTCCCTTTTCAGCAAGGCGACGAATATATATCGCTCGGTCTTGATTGGGATCAAAAAGATTTTCATTATCTTTACCTGATAAAGAAGAAACTAAACCTCAAAGTTAAGCTTTTTTGCTACGATGTGATTCCTGTAAAACTGCCTCATCTTTGCGTTGGTGATGTTGCTGGTAAATTTTCACATTATTTTTCAAATGTTGCCTGGTGTGCCGATGAAATTTTTTGTATCTCTAAATGCTCACGTGATGACCTGGAAGAGCTTTTAATTCAGTTAGGTACCCCAATACCTAAACTCACAATAGTAAAACTGGGCTGTGAACTTCCTGTTCATAATGAATCTGTCGATGTTTCAGTTGATGTCCAGAATATTCTTGATAAAAAGTTTTTACTTTTTGTGTCTACCATTGAACGTCGTAAAAATCACGAAGTATTATATAAAGCATATACTCGGCTTATCGATAATAATGTCGAAGGGCTACCATTACTGGTTTTCGTTGGTATGCCTGGATGGGGAATGAATGATTTTATTACGGATCTAAGTCTTGATCCGCGCATTAAAGGAAAAATCATTCAGTTAAACAACATTTCCGATCCTGAGTTAACGCTCTTATATAAAAATGCCTGGTTTACATTATATCCTTCGCTCTATGAAGGATGGGGTCTTCCAGTTGCAGAAAGTTTAGCTTTTGGCAAATATTGTCTGGCTTCATCAGCAGCTTCAGTACCTGAGGTTGCGGGTGATCTACTTGATTATATTGATCCTTGGGATGTGCTTGGATGGGCTGAAAAAATCAGGTATTTTATTGAAAACCCTGATGCCATAAATCAGCGTGAAAAGAGAATCGAAGCAGAGTACAAATCAACTAAATGGTCTGAAACTGCAGCTTCAGTATTAAACTAATGTTATAATTATATTATACAAATTTTCAATCAAACGAAGAATGTGGAATTTATAATGAACGAAAAAATTGCAGTCGTAACTGGCATCACCGGTCAGGATGGCGCCTATTTAGCCGAATTGTTACTCGACAAAGGTTACAAAGTCTTTGGTACCTATCGTCGTACAAGTTCAGTAAACTTCTGGCGTATTGAAGAGTTAGGAATTAAACAAAATCCTAATCTTCACCTGGTCGAATATGATCTGACTGACCTGTCATCAAGCATTCGTTTACTTCAGGAAAGCAAAGCGACCGAAGTTTACAACCTTGCGGCTCAGAGCTTTGTAGGTGTTTCTTTTGACCAGCCGCTGACCACCGCTGAAATTACCGGTATTGGTCCGGTAAACCTGTTAGAAGCTATTCGCATCGTTAACCCTAAAATTCGTTTCTACCAGGCGTCTACTTCAGAGATGTTTGGTAAAGTGCAGGCTATTCCGCAGAAAGAAGATACACCTTTCTATCCGCGTAGCCCGTATGGCGTTGCAAAACTGTATGCCCACTGGATGACAATTAACTACCGTGAGAGCTACAACATTTTCGCATCAAGCGGCATTCTGTTTAACCACGAATCACCACTGCGTGGACAGGAGTTTGTGACCCGTAAGATCACCGATTCAGTAGCCAAAATTAAGCTCGGTAAGTTGGATGTGCTTGAGTTAGGTAACATGGACGCCAAGCGTGACTGGGGCTTTGCTAAGGAATATGTTGAAGGTATGTGGCGTATGCTGCAGGCTGATGAGCCAGATACATTTGTCCTGGCAACCAACCGCACTGAAACAGTCCGTGACTTCGTTTCAATGGCGTTCAAAGCTGCTGGCATTGAATTGCGCTTCGAAGGCAAAGATGATCAGGAAGTTGCAATCGATGTAGCCACTAATAAAGTGGTGGTTAAGGTCAATCCTAAGTTCTATCGTCCCGCTGAAGTAGAATTACTGATTGGTAATCCACAGCGTGCGAAAGACATTCTGGGCTGGGAACCAAAAACCACGCTCGAAGAATTGTGCGCGATGATGGTAGAAGAAGATCTGCGCCGCAATAAACAAGGGTTCTCCTTCTGATATGACTAATGGCAAAAAAGCATTGATCACTGGGATCAAGGGCTTTACCGGCCAATATATGGCAGCGGATTTATCCGCTGCCGGATATGAAGTTTATGGTTTCGGTTCAACTCCCGCCCAGAATTCCTCACGCTATTTTCAGGTTGATCTTACAAATGCAGCACAGGTAAAAAATGCTGTAGACAGTATTCAGCCTGACGTCGTTGTTCATCTTGCAGCCATCGCTTTTGTTGGTCATGCTGACCCGAATGCGTTCTATAGTGTTAACCTTTGCGGTACGCGTAATCTGTTACAGGCTCTTAGCGAATCAGCAAAAATGCCGGATGCAGTTTTGGTCGCCAGCAGTGCTAATGTTTACGGTAATAACACACCGGGAAAATTAGCAGAGTCGGTTCCTGCCAGACCTGCAAATGACTATGCGGTCAGCAAGCTGGCCATGGAGTACATGACTAGTCTGTTTTATGAAAAATTGCCGATTATTATTACCCGGCCATTCAATTACACCGGCGCCGGTCAGGCAGAAAATTTCCTGATCCCGAAAATCGTCAAACATTTTCGTGAGAGAAAAGATGTCATTGAGCTGGGCAATATAGATGTTTGGCGTGATTTTTCCGACGTGCGTGACGTCGTTAAAAGCTATTCAGCGTTACTTCATTCCCGCTCATCTGGTCAGACTGTCAATGTCGCTTCAGGTAAAATGCATTCATTGAGGGAAGTCGTCGATCTCTGCCAATCCCTGACAGGCCATGATATTAAGATTGAAGTTAATCCTGATTTTGTACGGCCTAATGAAATTAAAGAACTTTGTGGCGATATCACTTTGCTCAATAGCTTAGTCGGTGAGACCTCGTCTAAAATTCCTCTTAGAGATACCCTGAAATGGATGCTGGAAGCAAAGCAATAAACGTCGTTTACTCTACGGACTGTATTAAATATCCTTTAACCGGTATTGGCCGTTATGCGTTTGAGCTTGCTAAACAGCTTCAGGAAAGAGAAAACGTCGCACTGACGTTTCTTCATGGCACTAAGACTCGCGACTCACTGGCAGTCGCGAGTGAGTCTGCTCAATCGGTTCAATCTCTGAAGCGTAAGTTACAAAGAAGCAAAACAGTAAGTGAAATATATCGCCTGACTTTTCCGGTAATGAAAATGATAGCGCTGAGGGATTTTAAGAATCATATATTTCATAGTCCTAACTACTATCTACCGCCTCGCGTGAAACATTGTGTTGCCACCTTTCACGACCTGTCAGTATTCCACTGGCCTCAATTTCATCCGGCTGGCCGCGTTCACCTGATGCAAAAAGAGTTAAGGAATACTGTTTCGCGTGCGTCGATGTTGATTACTGACTCTTATTACACAAAGAATGAGTTAATGGATTTCTTTGGTATAGAAGATAATAAAATTGCGGTAGCACCTCTGGCCTGTAATGAACATTTTCATCCCCGTGATGAAGCAGAAACACAACAGGTTCTTGAAAAATATAATCTTAAGTGGCGACGTTTCTTTCTGTATACCGGCACGATTGAACCAAGAAAGAATATACTGACGCTACTTCAGGCGTATGATCGTCTGCCCGCTCAGGAAAAATCTGCCTTCCCGTTAGTCATTAGTGGTTATAAGGGTTGGGAAAATGAGCAACTCTTTAAGCTCTTTGACAAGGGCGAGAGAGAAGGGTGGCTAAAATATTTAGGTTTTGTGCCCGGTAAAGATCTGCCGTTTTTATTCAGTGCTGCAACGAGCTTTGTTTTCCCATCAATCTATGAAGGTTTCGGCCTGCCGGTTCTTGAAGCGATGGCATCAGGAACACCCGTGATCTGCTCAAATGCAACATCACTTCCGGAAGTCGCTGGAGATGCAGCATTGATGCATGAACCTCAGGACGTTCATGCTTTGACTAATTACATCCAGATGATGATTGAAAACGCTGATGAAAAGCGCCGTATGATTGATACGGGGTTAGCGCGTGCCCGCGAATTTTCATGGTCACTGTGTGCGGATAAAACCATTGAAGCTTATGAGCAGGTCGCAAAATATATATGATTAAAGTTCTACACTGTTACAAAACCTACTACCCTGATACTTTTGGCGGCATTGAGCAGGTTATTTATCAGCTCGCAGAAGGTGGTTTTAAATCAGGTATCGAATCTGTTGTTTTTACTCATAGTCCCCAGTTTGAAAACAAAATAAACAGCCTGGATAATCATCAGATTCATCGGGTCAAAACGCAGTGTGAGTTTGCCTCGACGCCATTCTCTTATTCAGCCATAAAAGAGTTCAGAGAACTGGCTCAGCATGCGGATATCATCCATTATCATTTCCCGTATCCCTTTATGGACTTTATGCATTTTGCCGCGGGCATCAAAAAGCCATCCGTAGTGAGTTATCATTCTGATATCGTTAAGCAGAAGGTGCTGTTAAAGCTCTATACGCCATTAATGAATCGCTTTCTTTCAAGTGTCGATCGCATCGTTGCCGCGTCGCCAAACTATGTTGAAAGCAGCCCGGTACTGCAGCAGTTCAAAGATAAAGTTGAAGTTATTCCCTACGGTCTTGATAAACAGTTTTATCAGAATAATGATCCTGCCGTTCTGCAAAAATGGCAGGCAAGATTTCCGGATGGCTTCTTCCTCTTTATCGGAACGTTTCGATATTACAAAGGCCTGCATATTTTAATCGAGGCGGCAAAAAACAGCCGTTACCCAATCGTTGTGGTTGGAGCAGGTCCGATTGAGGCTGAGCTGAAAGCGCAGGCGCAGCAGTTAGGTGTGAATAACATCCACTTCCTGGGTGCGCTGGAAGATAGTGAAAAATCTGCCTTGCTTCAGTTATGTACCTGTCTGGTTTTCCCGTCGCATTTACGATCAGAAGCTTTCGGCATCTCTTTACTTGAGGGTGCGCTCTATTCAAAACCGCTGATCTCCAGTGAGATTGGAACCGGAACGACCTTTATCAATATTGATCGCGTTACCGGATTAGTCGTCCCTCCATCCGATTCTGCAGCATTGAGGAAGGCGATGGATGAAATCTGGCACAACTCCGAACTGGCAATGACCTATGGTGCCGCTGCACTGGCGCGCTTTGAATCGCTTTTCACGGCAGATAGAATGATTCAAAGCTATACAAAGCTTTATAAATCCTTGTTAAGTGTGTGAATTTTTTTCAGATAATTTCATCCGCGCGACCGCACCATTCATTACCTTTAATCCGCTATCCTGAGTTAACATACTGATCACTTACAAAGTGGTGTTACGGGTAACACCATGCGAGACTCACAGACAGGAGTATGTAATGTCCAAGCAACAGATCGGCGTTGTAGGTATGGCAGTGATGGGCCGCAACCTGGCTCTTAACATTGAGAGCCGCGGTTACACTGTTTCAATCTTCAACCGTTCACGCGAAAAGACTGATGAAGTCATCGCCGAGAACCAGGGCAAGAAGCTTGCTCCTTTTTATACCGTTGAAGAGTTTGTCGAATCGCTGGAAAAACCTCGTCGTATCCTGCTGATGGTTCAGGCGGGTGAAGCGACTGACAAGACTATCGCCTCACTGACTCCACACCTCGATAAAGGCGACATCCTGATCGATGGCGGTAACACCTTCTACAAAGACACCATCCGTCGTAACAAAGAACTGTCAGACCAGGGCTTCAACTTCATTGGTACCGGTGTTTCCGGTGGTGAAGAGGGCGCACTGAAAGGCCCATCTATCATGCCTGGCGGCCAGAAAGAAGCTTACGAGCTGGTTGCGCCGATTCTGGATAAGATCGCGGCACGTGCGGAAGATGGCGAAGCCTGTGTGGCTTACATCGGTCCGGACGGCGCGGGTCACTATGTGAAGATGGTTCACAACGGCATCGAGTACGGCGACATGCAGCTGATTGCAGAAGCTTATGCTCTGCTGAAAGGCGCACTGGGCCTGAACAACGAAGAGCTGGCTGAAACCTTCACTGAGTGGAACAACGGCGAGCTGAGCAGCTACCTGATCGACATCACCAAAGATATCTTCACCAAGAAAGACGAAGAAGGTAAATATCTGGTTGATGTGATTCTGGATGAAGCAGCGAACAAAGGTACCGGTAAATGGACCAGCCAGAGCTCACTGGATCTTGGCGAACCTCTGTCACTGATCACCGAGTCTGTCTTCGCTCGTTACCTCTCCTCACTGAAAACGCAGCGTGTTGCGGCCTCTAAAGTGCTGAGCGGCCCACAGGCTAAAGCCTTCACGGGTGACAAAGCGGATTTCATCGAGAAAGTTCGTCGCGCTCTGTACCTGGGCAAAATCGTCTCTTATGCGCAGGGCTTCTCACAGTTGCGTGCAGCGTCAGAAGAGAACAACTGGGATCTGCACTACGGTGAAATCGCTAAGATCTTCCGCGCTGGCTGCATCATCCGTGCCCAGTTCCTGCAGAAGATCACCGATGCTTATGAAGCAGATGCTGGCATCGCTAACCTGTTGCTGGCTCCGTACTTCAAAGATATCGCAGATCAGTATCAGCAGGCGCTGCGTGATGTGGTTTCTTACGCAATTCAGAACGGTATCCCGACGCCAACCTTCTCTGCGGCGATCGCTTACTACGACAGCTACCGTTCAGAAGTGCTGCCTGCCAACCTGATTCAGGCGCAGCGTGACTACTTCGGTGCGCATACCTATAAGCGTATTGATAAAGACGGTGTGTTCCACACCGAGTGGTTAGATTAATCACTAAAAAGGGCTTCCCTCGGGAAGCCCTTTTTTTACCCTACCAGCAAATCCCCGCTCCGAATCTCCCGCTCACCCGCCAGTCGCACAACCAGCATGCCAGCTGTAGCAAACTTCACCCAGTGTCTCGCATAGAGAATACCGCCATACTCTGCCACCAGTGGGGTGATGTGGTCGGTCAGCGGATCAACTATCTCAGCCACCACTTCTCCCGGACGAATCAGTGCGCCCAGCGGTTTACGATGCAGGATCAGACCCGACACCGGCGAATGAATATATTCACAGCCCGCTAACGGCGTAGGTGGATTTTTCAGGGCAGGGGAGGACGCCGCCGATCCCTCGCTGTGACGCTCTTTGATAACGCCACCTTCTCCTGGTGCTTCCGCGATGTCTGGCACGTTTAAGCCAATCGGCCCGTCATTGATGGCCACGACATCGTCACCGCCCGCACTCGCCGGGACCAGCTCATCGCCGCCAATGACGGGCGCGGCCACTTCTACGGAAATGGAAGGTTCGCTGTAGCCGATATAACCGCCTTCCTGCAGCGCCGAAATAATCGCATCCGCATCTTTTTCCGCCTGTTCAGGCGAAACATCACGTACGCCACGCAGCTCCAGCGTTACCGGCAGCAATCCACGCGGCATCGGGTAATCTTTGCCAAACCGCTCTGCCAGTGTCAGCCAGGGTTCGCAGCAGGCTTCATCAAACGGCTCACCGCCCGAGATCTGCGCCAGCAGCTGTACTTCACTGCCTAACCAGCGCGCCAGCGGCTCAATGTCCGGCCAGGCATGCGGGGTGGTATAGAGATGGGGCACGGCTTCCCAGTCACAGTGCAGGTCAATCATCAGATCCGCCTGGCTGGCCATCCGCATCAGGGTGTAGCGCTGTGCATCCAGCTCAGTTTTTGGCACGGTATCGCGATAGTGACGATCAATCGCATCCCGGATCAGGCTGCGGTTCTGCGATTCACTCTGGGTCAGGCTTTCGGCCAGCCCGGCCGCCAGCGTCGTTCCCAGTGACGGGAAACGACGGTTAAAGTCCTGCCCGGAGAGCGTATGAAAACGACCCAAATGGGTGCCGTGCCAGTGCTGTCCCAGCGCCAGAGGATTGGCAACCGGAACCAGGGTAAAGGCCGCTTTGAGTTGTCCGGCCGACTCCAGCGCCTGCAGTCGCTGTTTTAAATACCACGCAACCGCCATACCGGGCAGTTCGTCGCCATGCAGCGCAGCCTGGATATAAACCTGACGCTCGTGGTCCGGAGCAAAATGGAAACTGATGATTTCACGCTGGGTGCCTAAAGAGGCGCTTAACAGTGGATGATGTTGTTGATGCATACCGTGTTAATGTCCTTTAATCGGCAAAGGACGACAGCGCGCCGTCCTGAAAAAGTTAAAGTATAGTGCCGGATCGCGGTGAGGACGAAAAAGGGCGACCGCGAGGTTACTGCTGGATAGAGATATCCGTGGCGAAGTAGCGCTTCTGAATCTGGTCAAACGTGCCGTTCTTTTTGATTTCGGCGAAGGCGTTATCCAGCGCGGTTTTCAGTTCGGTATCGCCTTTGCGCAGGCCAACCGCCGTGCCCGGGCCGATAATCGGATCCTGAACAATCGGGCCAGCCAGTTCAAAATCTTTGCCCTGCGGATGCTTCAGGAAGCCAATGGCCGCCTGCGCCGCATCGGTGAAGACCGCATCCAGTCGGCCTGAAACCAGATCGCTTTCAACCTGTGCCTGATCGCCATAAGGCACCACGGTCACACCGTGAGGCTGCCATTTCGCCACTGCGTAACGCTCCTGCACCGTTCCCTGTTCCACGCCAACCGTTTTTCCTTTCAGAGACTCTGCCGTCGGCAGTAATCCGGAACCTTTACGGGCAACCAGCTGGGTATGGGTGTCATACAGCGGCACGGTAAAATCGATCTGCTTCAGGCGCTCTTCGGTAATGCCCATGTCAGACAGGATGGCGTCAAATTTACGCGCCTTCAGCGCCGGGATCATGCCGTCAAACTGGCTCTCAACCCAGACGCATTTCGCCTGCATCTGCGTACAGAGCGCATTGCCCAGATCAATATCAAAGCCAACCAGCTTGCCCTGTGGCGTTTTCGATTCAAACGGCGGATAGGTCGGATCGACCGCGAAACGCACCTGTTCGATTTTTGCCTGAGCGCCAAAAGCGCAGCCTGCCATAACGGCTACAGCCAGCGTCTGACGCAGGCGTTGAGTGAAAATGTTCATGATTTTGCTCTTATTCTGTCGTGATGAGTGTTCATGCAGAGTATCGCCGGGCTGCCGGGATGGCAATTACTGCGTTATCTTCACCACGTCAGCCGCGCACAGCGCCCGGTAATCTTCGGTGTTCAGAATCACTGAGCGCTCCAGCAGACCGGCGTTGAACGCGATCTCCGGATAACGTTCAAACAGCGCGGGGTCCACAACCAGTCTGAGGTCGGGATGAAAGCTGAACGGCGGGATCGCCCCGAATACGCAGCCGGTCAGCAGATCGGTCTCCGCCGGGCTTGCGAGTGAGGCGCGTCGTCCACCGACCGCCGCGGCGACTTTGCCCAAATCGGCCTGCTTATCGGCCGGTAAAACCGCCAGCACATGCTGTTTAACGCCGTTGCCCTTCACATGACACACCAGCGCTTTCGCGCCCTGGCCGACTTCGGTGCCGCGTATCGCCGCCACGGCTTCGCATTTACCGGTCGCCTCGTGTTCCATCAGACGATAGCGTGCCTGATGCTGGTCGAGCAGGGCGATTAATTTTTCATGGGTGGTCACGGTTCTCTCCCTGAGGTTTGAGTCGCCGTTATTGTGGGGAATAGGGTCAGGATTGAGAAGAATTCTGCTCAGAATCCGCATGAAAACGAAATTCTGAGCAGATTATTGCACAATTACTTGTGGCGGGCGCGGAGGTTATTAATCACGGCGCTGAAGTCGAGATCCTGATCCTGTAACAACACCATCAGGTGATAGACCAGATCTGACGCTTCATTCGTCAGTTCATCACGATCGTTGACGGTCGCCGCCAGCGCGGTTTCAACGCCTTCTTCGCCCACTTTCTGCGCGATGCGTTTGGTACCGCTGGCGTAGAGCCGTGCGGTGTAAGAGCTTTCAGGGTCAGCTGTTTTGCGTGACGCCAGCAGCTCTTCCAGCTGATAGAGGAAGGTCCACTCTGGCACGGCAGGCGAGAAGCAGCTGGTGGTGCCAAGATGGCAGGTCGGGCCAATCGGATTCGCCAGCACCAGCAGCGTGTCGTTGTCGCAGTCAGGCGTGATGCTCACCACCTGCAGAAAGTTGCCGGAGGTCTCGCCTTTGGTCCACAAGCGGTTTTTGGTGCGGGAGAAAAAGGTGACATTGCCTTCTGCCAGGGTTTTTTCCAGCGCCTCCGGGTTCATGTAGCCATGCATCAGCACTTCGCCTGAGACGTTGTGCTGAACGATGACCGGCATCATGCCCTGTGTTTTGTCCCAGTTGAGAAGGGCCAGTTGTTGTTCAGTTAGCACGCGCGAATCTCCACTCCGTTGTCGATCAGAAAGCTCTTCAGCTCACCAATATTAATAATCTGCTTATGGAATACCGAGGCGGCTAACGCACCATCCACATTTGCCTCAGTAAACGCATCGAGGAAGTGCTGCATGGTGCCTGCGCCGCCAGAGGCGATCAGGGGCACGTTGCAGACTTCACGCATTTTCTTCAGCTGCACCAGGTCATAGCCGTTACGCACGCCATCCTGATTCATCATGTTCAGCACGATCTCGCCTGCGCCCAGCTTCTGCACTTCCTGCACCCATTCCAGCGTTTCCCACTGTGTCACGCGGGTACGCGCTTCGTCACCGGTGTATTGATTCACCTGATATTTGCCGCTGGCTTCGTCAAACCAGGTATCGATGCCGACCACGATACACTGCACGCCAAAACGGTCCGCAAGGCGGGTGATCAGCGAGGGATCGGCCAGCGCTGGCGAATTAATCGAAATCTTATCCGCACCAAATTCGAGAATGCGCGCTGCGTCTTCCGGGGTTTTAATGCCACCTGCGACGCAGAAGGGAATATCGATCACTTCCGCAACGCGCGACACCCAGCTTTTGTCCACAACACGGCCATCAGATGAGGCGGTGATGTCATAGAACACCAGTTCGTCAGCACCTTCGGCGGCATAACGCTGCGCCAGCGGCACGATGTCGCCGATGATCTCGTGATTGCGAAACTGTACGCCTTTGACCACCTGGCCGTCACGTACGTCCAGGCAGGGAATTATCCGTTTTGCCAGCATGCGATCGCCTCCGAAACTGTGAATTTATCTTCCAGCAGCGCACGTCCGACAATCACGCCCTGAACGCCGCTGCCGCGCAGGGCGGCGATATCATTAAGGTCGCCAATGCCACCCGAGGACTGGAAAGCAATCGTCGGGAAGCGCGCCGTCACTTCCTGATAGAGCGCAACATTGGAGCCGCTCAGGGTGCCGTCACGGGAGATGTCGGTGCACAGCACGTGCTTCAGACCCACCTGCTGAAAATCGGTGATCACCTCTTCCAGCGTCACGCCTGCCGCTTCTTGCCAGCCACTGATCGCCACTTCTTTGCGGTTACTGGCATCAATACGCACATCTAACGCGAGCACAATCGCCTGGGCGCCAAACTCTGCAAACCACCGCTTTACCTCTTCAGGTTCTTTCACGGCGGTGGAACCGACCACCACACGACTCGCGCCCGCTTCCAGCAGCGCGTGCACATCGTCACGGCTGCGAATGCCGCCACCAACCTGCACCGTGACATCAACGCCGTCGAGCAGGGTTTTCAGCAGCGCGATCTGGCGTTTCGCCGGATCTTTCGCGCCGGTTAAATCCACCAGATGCAGCACAGTCGCGCCCTGGCTGACGTAATCCTGCAGACGTGGCAGTGGATCGCTGCCGTAATCGCGCTGCTGACCATAATCGCCCTGATGCAGACGAACCACTTTGCCGTCAATTAAATCTAACGCGGGGATAATCATTACATCTCCAGGAAGTTTTTCAGCAACTGCGCGCCCGCTTTGCCCGAGCGTTCCGGATGGAACTGGACGCCGAAGAAGTTATCTTTCTGTACCGCGGCGGTGAAGGCTTCACCGTAGTGGCACTGAGCGATAGTGCTGGCGTTGACCGGCATCGCGTAGCTGTGGACGAAGTAGAAATAACAACCTTCGTCGATGCCACGGAACAGATGATTGCCCGCCTGCGCGGTAATCTGGTTCCAGCCCATGTGCGGCAACGGCAGGCCGTGCGTGTCCATTAACGAAACCGGCTCATCGATAATGCCCAGCGTCGGTACGCCGCCATTTTCATCGCTGCCGCGACCCAGCAACTGCATGCCCAGACAGATGCCCAGCACGGGCTGGGTACAGGCTTTCACCAGATCGATCAGGTCACGCTCTTCCAGCTGATTCATTGCCGCCTGCGCGGTGCCCACGCCGGGCAGGAACAGTTTGTCGGCGCGCAGTACCACATCGGGATCGCGGCTCACTTCCGGGGTGTAGCCCAGACGTTCAATCGCCCACTTGACCGATGAGAGGTTGGCGCAACCGGTATCCATGATCACCACGTTCATCACAGCACTCCCTTCGAGCTCGGCAGGGTATTACCCTCAACGCGGATCGCCTGACGCAGCGTACGACCAAAGGCTTTAAACAGGCTTTCGACGCGGTGATGGTCGTTCTTGCCTTTGGTTTTCAGATGCAGAGTGCTCATCATGGCGTAGGAGAGCGAGCTGAAGAAGTGTTCGACCATCTCAGTACTGAGGTCGCCCACGCGCTGATAGTTGAACTCTGCTTTAAACTCGATGTGCGGACGGCCGGAGATATCCAGCGCGCAGCGCGCAAGGCATTCGTCCATCGGCAACACAAAGCCAAAACGGCCAATGCCGCGTTTGTCGCCCAGCGCTTTCAGCAGTGCTTCGCCCAGTGCCAGACCGGTATCTTCCACCGTGTGGTGATCGTCAATGTAGAGATCGCCTTTCACTTCGATGTTCATGCGGAAGCCGCCGTGCACCGCAATCTGGTCCAGCATATGGTCGAAGAAACCCACGCCGGTATTAATCTTGCTGCCGCCTTCACGGTCCAGCCACAGTTCGACCCGCACCTGGGTCTCTTTGGTGTTGCGCTGCACCAGCGCATGGCGGTCACGCTGCGTCAGACGCTGCTGGATGGTCTGCCAGTTCTCCCCGTCAGCACCGTAGCGGATAGGCTGGATGCCCATGTTCTCCGCCAGCTGCACATCGGTCAGGCGATCGCCAATGACATAACTGTGAGCCGTATCCAGCGCACCTTCTTTCAGCCAGGCTTCCACCATTCTGGTTTTCGGCTTGCGGCAGTCGCAGTGATCGTCCGGCAGGTGCGGGCAGATCAGCACATCGTCAAATGCGATGCCCTGAGAGGTCAGAACCTGCATCATCAGATTGTGCGGACCATCGAAATCGGCCTGCGGAAAACGGGAGGTGCCAAGACCATCCTGGTTGGTGATCATCACCAGGCGATAACCGGCGGCCTGCAGCGCCAGCAGCGCCGGGATAACGTCCGGTTCAAATGCCAGCTTATCCATGCGGTCCACCTGATAATCTTCAGGCGGCTCAGAGATTAACGTACCGTCGCGGTCAATAAAAAGGGTCTTCTGGCTCATGCTTGCTCCACAGAAAAGGCTTGCAGCGCGGCGATCACTCGTTCGCACTCTTCACGCGTGCCAATGGAGATGCGCAGGCATCCCGACAGGCCCGGATTTTTGTTCTGATCACGCAGGATAATGCCCTGATCCCATAAGGTTTTGAAGACTTTTGGTGAATCGGTAAAGCGCGCCAGCACATAGTTGGTTTCACTGGGGAAAACCTGCTCGACGCAGGCCAGCTGAGCCAGTTCAGTCTGCAGCCAGCCGCGATTCGCATTCAGCTGGGCCACATGCTCACGCATCAGCGCAACGCCTTGCTCGCTCAGCGCCTGACCGGCCACATCGGCCACCGGTGTGGCCAGCGGGTAGGGCGCAATCACCTTCATCAGCAGGTCGATTACCGGCTTATTCGCCAGCGCAAAGCCGCAACGCAGGCCCGCCAGCGCAAAGGCTTTTGACAGCGTACGCAGGATTACCAGGTGCGGATAATCCTTCAGCCAGCCGGTCAGGGCCGCCTGCGGGCAGAATTCAATATAGGCCTCATCCGCCACGACCAGCGCTTTACCCGCGGTCATCGTCAGCAGCTGACGGATGTCATCCTGATTAATCAGGTTGCCGGTCGGGTTGTTCGGGCTGCAAAGATAAACGACTTTGACGCCGTCCAGCTGTTCCGCGATAGCAGGCAGGTTCAGCTGCCAGTCGCTGAGCGCCGGGACGGTGCGGTATTCAATGCCGATGGTTTCGGCGCTGACGCTGTACATGCCATAGGTCGGCGGACAGAACAGAATCGCATCCTGACCCGGCTCACAGAAGGCGCGCATGATCAGTTCGATGGCTTCATCCGCGCCACGGCTGACCAGCACCTGCTCCGGCGTTAAGCCTGCGTAAGCGGCGTAGCGCTGAATCACCAGCTTAGGCTGACACTCCGGATAGCGGTTCAGCGTCTGCTGCGACAGCTCAAACGGCACCGGCAGCGGAAATTCGTTGGCATTGAGCCAGACATCTCCGTTCCCACCCAGACGACGCGCCGACATATAAGGCGTCAGGGCGCGCACATTCGCGCGCGCCAGCTGCTCAATATCCTGACTCATGCTTGCTCCTTCAGTGCGGCAACGCGCAGGGTGACGGCATTTTTATGGGCATCCAGCTGCTCGGCGGCAGCCAGGGTTTCAATCGTGGCGGCCAGATTCAGGAAGCCCTGCGGCGTAAGCTCCTGCACCGTCATGCGTTTCTGGAAATCGGCCAGGCCCAGGCTGGAACAGGTCGAGGTATAACCGTAGGTCGGTAACACGTGATTGGTGCCCGACGCGTAATCGCCTGCGGACTCCGGCGACCAGTCGCCTAAGAATACCGAACCGGCGCTGGTGATTGACTCCACCAGATCGCGCGGCTGACGGGTCTGCAGAATCAGGTGCTCCGGGCCGTAGAGATTCGAGATGGCGACGCACTGCTCAAGATCGCGCGCCACGATCAGGCGGCTGCTCTCCAGCGCCTGACGCGCCGTGGCCGCACGCGGCAACTCCGCCAGCTGTTGCTCCACCGCCACCGCGACCGCTTCGGCCAGCTTTAATGATGGCGTCAGCAGAATCACCTGCGAGTCGGGACCATGTTCAGCCTGTGAAAGCAGATCAGACGCGACAAATGCGGGTGTGGCACCTTCGTCAGCAATCACCAGCACTTCAGAGGGACCGGCTGGCATATCAATCGCCGCGCCATCGAGTCGCTGACTCACCTGGCGTTTCGCTTCGGTGACCCAGGCGTTGCCCGGGCCAAAAATCTTATCGACGCGCGGCACGGTTTCAGTGCCGAAGGCCAGCGCGGCGATGGCCTGTGCGCCGCCCACCTGAAACACCTCTTCTACGCCACACAGCTGCGCGGCATAAAGGATCTCATCGGCAATCGGCGGGGGGGAACAGAGCACCACGCGACCACAACCGGCGATACGGGCAGGGGTCGCCAGCATCAGCACGGTAGAGAAGAGCGGGGCGGAACCACCAGGAATATAGAGCCCGACCGACTTCACCGGGCGGGTGATCTGCTGGCAGCGCACGCCAGGTTGCGTCTCCACATCCACCGGCGGCAGAATCTGCGCGTTGTGGAAGGTTTCGATATTGCCCACCGCGACGGCCATCGCCTGCTTCAGCTCGTCACTCAGACGGGTGCTGGCTTCTGCAATTTGCTGCGGCGTCACGCGCAGGTTTTCCACCTGCGCTTTGTCGAAGCGGGCACTGAACTCGCGCAGAGCGTCATCACCGTTCAGCTTGACCTGCTCCAGCACGTTACGCACCGTCAGCGTAACGTTTTCAGAGGCGGCGATGGCAGGACGTAACAACAGCGCCTGCTGCTGTTCGGGGGTGCACTGCTGCCACTCAATCGGGGTAGAAAAGGCCATGGCTTACTCCATCATCTTCTCAATAGGCAGTACCAGAATCGAGCTGGCACCCAGTGCTTTCAGTTTTTCCATGGTTTCCCAGAACAGGGTTTCGCTGCTGACCATGTGCATCGCCACGCGGCTGACATCGCCTGCCAGCGGCAGCACGGTCGGACGCTCAGCACCAGGCAGCAGGCTGATCACTTCTTCCAGGCGCTCACTCGGCGCGTGCAGCATGATGTACTTCGATTCACGCGCTTTAATCACGCCCTGAATACGGGTCATCATCTTGTCGATCAGCTCCTGCTTGGCGGCAGGCATCTCGCCGTCACGCTGAATCAACACCGCTTTAGAACGATAGATCACTTCAACTTCACGCAGGCCGTTGGCTTCCAGCGTGGCACCGGTGGAGACCAGATCGCAGATGGCGTCTGCCAGACCGGCGCGGGTCGCCACTTCGACGGAACCGTTCAGTAGACAGGTTTTGAAGCTGACGCCTTTCTTGTCGAGGTACTGTTTGAGCAGGTGCGGATAGGAGGTAGCGATACGGGATTTATCGAGGCATTCCGGGCCGGTGTACTCGGCATCAGTCGCCATCGCCAGCGACAGACGGCAGCCGCCGAAATCCAGGCGGCGCAGGGTGAAGTAGCGTGGATCTTCACCCTGGGCACGGCGCGAGAGCAGCTCTTCTTCCAGCACGTTTTCACCGATGATGCCTAAATCGACCACACCATCCATCACCAGGCCAGGGATATCGTCATCGCGCACGCGCAGGATGTCGATCGGCATGTTCTCCGCAAACGCAATCAGGCGCTGTTGCTGAAGGTTGATTTTAACGCCGCAGCGCGCCAGCAGTTCGCGTGAATCATCACTTAAACGGCCAGATTTCTGCATAGCTATGCGTAAACGGGTGTTATCTAACATGGTTCCTGTCCTCTTAATCCTGTCCTGAATGTGTGGTTGCATCAGCCCATAAAAAAACCCCCGGAAGACGATCTTCCGGGGGTTCTCTTGCGTTCACACCACTGGAAGATCTTGAAAGTCTTCCAGCACCAATCGCCTGAAAGACTAGTCAGGATGATGGTGGTGATGATGGTTGAACTGAACGCGTGTCATAATAATCTCGTCGATGAATGAGTATTCATTTGTGGGGTTTAACCTAGCGAAGATGGCTGCGCTTGGCAACACTTTTTTAAACAGGCGGTTCGGAAAGCGCTGAAACAGGTTGTTCTGGTTTGCAATCCGGGGGCAAACTACGGTGAAGTCAGGGTTGATGTTTCACGTCAGGAGTCAAAATGAAGAAGGTCGCGATAGTGGGACTGGGCTGGTTGGGTATGCCGCTGGCCACGGCGTTAACCGCGCGAGGCTGGCAGGTCACCGGCAGCAAAACCACGCCAGACGGTGTTGAAGCCGCACGCCGTTGCGGTATCGAGGCGTTCCAGCTGGAACTGACGCCGGAACTGCAGTGTGAGGCCGCCGATATCGAGCCGCTGTTCAACGTTGATGCGCTGATCGTCACGCTGCCCGCCAGTCGCACCGCAGAAGGCGGCGAAGCTTATCTGCAGGCGGTACAGAATGTGGTCGATACCGCGCTGGTCTATAAAGTACCGCGCATCATCTTTACCAGCTCAACGTCAGTTTATGGCGGCAGCTCCGGCGTTAAACGGGAAAACAGCCCGCTGAATGCAGAAACGATAGCCGGTAAGACGCTGGTCAAACTGGAAAGCTGGCTGCACGATCTGCCGGGGACCAGCGTCGATATTTTGCGCCTCTCCGGTCTGGTCGGACCTAAGCGTCATCCGGGACGCTTCCTGGCCGGCAAGCAGGATGTCGCCAATGGCTCGCAGGGTGTGAATCTGGTTCACCTGGATGATGTGGTTGAGGCGATTACACTGCTGCTGCAGTCGCCGAAAGGGGGGCGGGTATACAACCTGAGTGCGCCGAAACACCCTACGCGTGACACCTTCTATCCTGCGGTTACGCGCCAGCTGGGTCTGCAGCCGCCGCAGTTCGCGCCGGAAGCGGTTAAAGACAGCGGCAAGCTGATTGATGGATTACGCATCTGTAACGAACTCGGTTTTGAGTACCGCTATGACGACCCGGTAAAAATGCCACTGGAGTGACAGACGGCTGGCATGATTGCGGGGGCAGGGTGACCCCGCCTAACGGGTTGAGCGATCTGTTCGCTACATAGTTACAACATACTAAAAGCACTTAAACGACACGGCAGAATGTGCCCTGCTGAAAGAACGGGGTTAAGCAGGCCAGACAGGAACGTCTGGCCCTCAGCCTCATACGCCTAATCGATCCCTCAGTGCGTACCACACCGCGCCCATCGCCGTCAGTGGCACCTTAAACCGCCGCCCGCCGGGGAACGGCAGGTGAGGGAGTCGGGCGAAGGCGTCAAACCGTTCGGCATCGCCGCGTAGCACTTCGCTGATGAGCTTGCCGGACAGATGAGTACTGGTCACGCCATGACCGCTGTCGCCCTGCATGAAATAGACATTTTTCTCCAGCCGGCCAAACTGCGGCATGCGCGACAGCGTCAGCAGGAAATTGCCGCTCCAGCTGAAGTCCAGCTTTACGTTCTGTAACTGCGGGAACGTGCGGAGCAGCTTGGGTCGAATCAATGCTTCAATATCAGCCGGTTCCCGAGCGCCATAGACCACGCCCCCGCCATACAGCAGCCGGTTGTCTGCGGTCAGGCGGAAGTAATCCAGCAGGTAGTTGCAATCTTCCACACAGTAGTTGTCTGGCATCAGCGACAGTGCCTGGTCGGGTGTCAGCGGCTCGGTCGCCACAATCTGCGAACCGCACGGCATGCTTTTCCTGCTCAGGCGCGGCTCCAGTTGCGGTGACAGATAGGCGTTTCCGGCGAAGATGACAAATTGCGCGCTGACCTCACCCTGGGCGGTCTTCACCCGGTTAGGCGTGCCATAAACTACCCCTGTCGCCGCAGACTGTTCATAGATGCGCCCGCCATGGCGCCGGATGGCTTCCGCCTCACCCAGCGCCAGATTCAGCGGATGCAGATGGCCACCGCGCCGATCCAGCAGCCCACCGACGTAGCGTTCGGTGGCGACTTCGCGGCGAATGGCGCGTTCGTCCAGCAGCTCCAGATCGTGATTGCCATACTGCTGCCACAACGATTTCTGTTTTTGCAGATGCGCCATCTGACGTGCATTCAGGGCCGCAAAAATGCCGCCAGGCCGGTAATCGCACTCAATCGCATACCGCTTAATACGATCGCGGATAATCTCAGCGCCTTCAAACATCATACCGCCCAGCATACGGGCGCTCTCTTTGCCGTAGCGCTGCTCAATCACATCCACGTCGCGGCTGTAGGAGTTCACCACCTGTCCGCCGTTACGACCGCTTGCGCCAAAACCGACCCGCGCCGCTTCCAGCACGACCACGTCGTAGCCGACCTCGGTCAGATGCAGCGCCGCAGAAAGACCGGTGAAACCGCCGCCAATAATACAGACGTCACACTGAATGCTCTCCTGTAAGGTCGGCCAGGGCGCATGCGGATTGGCAGTCGCAGCGTAATAACTCTCCACGTAATTCATAACAACCTCCGGAAGCGCCTAAAAATTAGCTGGCGTGTGGGCACTGACAATGCGGCAGGGAATTTCAGCACTGTTGGTGAAGCTGTGCGGTAAGCCGGTATCAATCACATAGCTCTCTCCGGCAGAGAGGTGAAACTGCTGTCCGTTGATGATCAGCGTAATTTCTCCTTCCAGCAGCGTGCCGGTCTCTTCCCCCGGATGACGCAGTTTTTCGCCGGTGCTGGCGCCGGGTTGATAGGTTTCCAGCAGCATCCCCAGCGTGCGCTGCGCACGACCATTGTCGATCAGCTTCAGCGAAACGCCCTGGCTGCCAATCTCCAGCAGATCGCCGGGGCGCACAATCACCTTCGGCTCCGTATCCGCTTTGGGTTCAGAAAAAAATTCTGACAGCGACAGCCCATAGACTTTCAGCAGCTTCTGCAGGGTGCTGACCGCCGGGCTGACTTTATCCTGTTCGATAGTACTGATAGCGCTGTGGGTCAGTCCGGCCAGTTCAGCAACCCGGCGTTGCGACAGCCCCATCGTCTGCCGGATTTGTGCCAGCCGTCGTCCCGGTGCCAGCGTGGCATCACTCATCAGCTTTTCCCCTGTGATAGCGAATGGCGGCCTGAATAAAGCCGCTGAACAGCGCCTGCGAACCCGCCGTGCTTTCCGGCTGCCACTCGGGGTGCCACTGCACCGCAAGGGCGAAGGGATGATGACGCAGACTCACCGCCTCAATCAGGCCATCCGGCGCGCGCGCTTCAACGCGCAGCTGCGGACCAGGCTCACGAACGCCCTGATGATGCAGTGAATTAACTCTGAGCGGGCTGTTGCTGTCCAGCAGTGTCCCCAGCACGCCATCCGGTTCGATAGTGACCTGATGGGCTGGCGCATACTGCTGATCCAGTGGCAGCGTCTCATCTTCATGATGACGCTGAAACGGCGGCTGCTCACTGACCTCCCGCCACAGCGCACCGCCATTGGCGACGACCAGCTCCTGCATTCCACGGCAGATGCCGAACATCGGCATTTTGTGGCTGGTGGCCCAGGTGATCAGCGAAAAAGCGAGACGGTCACGGCCCGGATCGGCATGGGGCTCTTCGCCCGCCTCGCCATAATGCCAGGGTTCGATATTGCTGGGACTGCCGGTCAGCAGAAGGCCATCCAGAACAGCCATAGCGTTTTCTAATAGATGAGGCGCATTCATCAGACTGTGGGGCAGGGCCAGCGGTACGCCGCCCGCAAGGACAACCGCATCGATATATTTGTTGTGAACGGTCTGGCTCACGTGACCGCCCAGATTTTTCTGGCACATCACTACGCCAATCAACGGCTTGTCAAAAATAATGCCCATCTTACGTCCTCGCATCACTGTTCGAAATATCTACCGAAAGGGCACGTCTGGCGGTTAAGTGTGCAATATTTTTTCAATCTAGCAATCTGCAGGTTGTTCTTCAAACAGATTTGTTACATTTGCACACTTTTTATGTTGGCGCTATGTTAGTGGTGTGGCTGTTATTTTGAGCATTACGCAAACCTAATAGGGGCGGGTGAGATCATGACTAACCTGGTAGAAGTAGAAGACTTTATGCTTCACAGTGAAGAGAAACGAACCAGCGCGTTCCAGCATGAGGTGAAAGCCTGGCTGGAACGCCATCCTGAAACGCAGTATGTCGACATCCTGTTAAATGATTTAAATGGTGTGTTCCGCGGCAAGCGCATTCCGGTCTCTGCGCTGCCTAAGCTGGAAAAAGGGTGTTATTTCCCCGCCTCGGTGTTCGCCATGGATATCCTCGGCAACACGGTTGAGGAAGCGGGACTCGGCCAGTCACTGGGCGAACCCGACAATCTCTGTCTGCCCGTCTCCGGTACCTTAGTTCCCTCCGCGTCTGACCCTCAACACATTGCGCAGCTGCTGTTAACCATGTGCAACCAAGATGGCACTCCCTTTGACGTTGAACCCCGAAATGTCCTTAACCGGCTGTGGCAACAGCTGCGTAACCGAGGTCTGTTCCCGGTGGTAGCGGTAGAGCTGGAGTTCTATCTGGTGGACAAAAAGCGCGATGCCGAAGGTTTTATCCAGCCGCCATGTTCCCCCGGCAGTGATGAACGCAACATGCAGAGCCAGGTTTACTCGGTGGATAACCTCGATCACTTCGCCGATGTGCTGCGCGATATTGACGATCTGGCGCGTCAGCAGGGCATCCCGGCCGATGGTGCGCTGGCAGAGGCCTCGCCCGGACAGTTTGAAATTAACCTGCATCATACCCGCGACGTGCTGCGCGCCTGCGACCATGCGGTACAGTTGAAGCGTCTGATTCGTCAGGTGGCGGAAAATCACGGTATGACCGCGACCTTTATGGCGAAGCCGTATGAGGAGTACGCGGGCAGCGGGATGCATGTGCATATCAGTATGCTGGATGCCGCCGATCACAATGCCTTCGCCTGCGATGACGGCAGCGATTCACCGCTGATGAAACGCGCGCTGGCCGGTATGATCGACCTGATGCCGGCTTCAATGGCGCTGCTGGCACCCAATGTGAATGCCTATCGCCGCTTTGTTCCGGACGCCTATGTGCCGTTACAGGCCTCGTGGGGTCATAACAACCGGACCGTCGCGCTACGGGTGCCATGCGGTGATACCGACAACCACCGGATTGAGTACCGGGTTGCGGGCGCAGATGCCAATCCCTATCTGGTGGTGTCGGCTATTCTTGCCGGGATGCTGCACGGGCTTGATACGCAGCTGCCGTTGCCACATCCGGTCACCGGTAACGGTCACCAAGCTGAGGGGCTGGCACTGCCGATCCGCCAGAGCGATGCGCTGTATGAGTTTGACAGCAGCTATCCGTTGCAGAAGTTACTGGGCGAACGCTTTGCCAGCGTCTGGCACAGCTGTAAGCACCATGAACTGATGCAGTTTGAGCGGCTGATTACGTCTACGGAAATCGACTGGATGCTGAAAAACGCCTGAAACGCCGGTTTTCCGGCACTTATGCGCGCTTTTTTTGCATAACATGCCCCGATGGGTTGTATTTCTGCCACGGCTTAGGGCAGAATACGCGGCCTGCAAAATCAGATGATAACCGACGCTCCACGCGCCGGTTATTTTTTTGCATCCAGTTTTATAAGAGCGTTTTTGCTGACTTAACCGAGGCCGGGCACGCACCCGGATAGATAAACACTGAAAACACGCATAAGCGTGAGATTGAGGATTACAAAGATGGGGATGTTTTTCACTCTGCCAGCCAACGCTGGTACGCGTTTTCGTGATGACTACGGCGCCGCGTTAACCGCTAACCTTACTCCCTGTCGCTTAATGCGCAGTTGCCCTGTGACCCAGCCCAGCCAGGTTGTCGCACATGGGGGACTGAAGCATGTCGCTTAATACCTCCGCCGCACCGCAGCGTGCGCAGCTCAAAAAAACACTCACGTTACTTCCGGTCGTCATGATGGGCTTAGCCTACATGCAGCCTATGACCCTGTTCGATACCTTTGGCATCGTTTCCGGTCTGACCGATGGTCACGTCGCCACCGCTTATGCTTTCGCGCTGATTGCGATTCTGTTCACTGCCGTGAGTTATGGTAAGCTGGTACGCCGCTTCCCCTCTGCGGGCTCCGCTTATACTTACGCTCAGAAGGCGATCAGTCCGCACGTCGGCTTCATGGTCGGCTGGTCATCACTGCTGGACTATCTGTTCATGCCGATGATCAACATCCTGCTGGCTAAAAACTATTTCGAATCGCTGGTGCCGGGCATCCCGTCGTGGATTTTCGTGGTGTTGCTGGTCGGCTTTATGACGCTCTCTAACCTCAAGGGCATCAAAACCGTCGCCAACTTCAACAGTGTGATTGTGGTGCTGCAGGTGGTGGTCATGGTCGGGATTACCGCGATGGTGATCTACGGTGTGGCAAGCGGCGTCGGGTCCGGCACGCTGGTGAGCAGCCGTCCGTTCTGGTCTGAGAATGCGCATGTGGTGCCGATGATTACCGGTGCGACCATACTCTGCTTCTCTTTCCTCGGCTTTGATGGCATCAGTTCGCTGTCGGAAGAGACCAAAGATGCAGAACGCACCATTCCGCGCGCTATTTTCCTGACTGCGCTGATTGGTGGTGTGATCTTTATCGCTGCGTCTTACTTCCTGCAGCTCTACTTCCCGGACATCACCCGGTTCCAGCACCCGGACTCCTCACAGCCTGAAATCATGCTGTTCGTGGCCGGTAAAGCGCTGCAGGTCGGCATTCTGATCTTCTCGGTGGTCACGGTGCTGGCATCCGGTATGGCAGCGCACGCTGGCGTATCGCGTCTGATGTATGTCATGGGCCGTGATGGCGTGTTCCCGGAGCGTTTCTTCGGTTACATCCATCCAAAATGGCGTACCCCGTCGCTCAACGTGCTGCTGGTCGGTGCGATTGCGCTGATGGCGATTAACTTTGATCTGGTAACAGCCACCGCGCTGATTAACTTTGGTGCGCTGGTCGCGTTTACCTTCGTTAACCTGTCGGTCATCGCGCAGTTCTGGGTCCGTGAGAAGCGTAACCGCACGCTGAAAGATCACGTTCAGTATCTGCTGCTGCCACTGCTGGGTGCACTGACGGTCGGCGCGCTGTGGGTAAACCTGGAAGAGAGTTCGATGGAGCTGGGCCTGATCTGGGCCGCCATCGGGATTATCTACCTGGCATTTGTGACCCGCAGCTTCCGTAATCCGGTGCCGCAGTTCAGCGAAGAAGTGTAATTGCGCTCACGTTGCCGCCTTCCCGGTCTTCCGGCAAGGCGGCAACGATTTAACTGGCCAGTACCAGCTCCCAGCTACCCGCACTTAATAACTCCCGTCCTGCCTCACTCAGCTTTTTGTCGGTCACCACGACATCAAACCTCTCCAGCGGTAACGCCAGAAACGTCGCAATCCTGTTGTATTTCGAACTGTCACTCAGCAGCACCCGTTTACTGCTCACCTCACTCACCGCCTGCTTTACCGTCACTTTATCTTCATCCGGCGTAAACAGGCCCCGCGGTCCCCAGCAGGAGGCGGAGATAAAGGCAATGTCGATGGCGAGATGTCGCAGGCTGCGTGCTGCCGACTCCCCGACACAGGAGCGGTTCTCCCGGCACACGGTGCCACCTGTGTGAATAACCCGGCACTGACTCGCCTCCATCAGCAGGTTCGCCACCATAAAATCATTGGTCACCACCAGCAAATCATCCCGATCCACCACTTCCCGCGCCAGCGCTAACGTAGTCGTCCCGGCATCCAGATAGATGCAGCTATTACGCGGAATATGGCGGGCGGCGGTGCGGCCAATGGCGCGCTTCTCATCATTGTAGAGCGCGCTTTTCGTCAGATGTGACGGTTCAGCCGCCAGCCGGTCGGCAGAGCGCACGCCGCCAGACACCGATAACACGGCACCTTGCTCCTCCAGTTTCTGCACATCACGGCGTATGGTCATATGTGACACACCCAGCCGCTCTGTGAGTTCTGCAATACTCACTACGCCACGATCGGCGACCAGCGCCAGAATCTGTTGATGACGTTCAACCGGAATCATATCTGCTCCCTGATAATTATCATTTTTTCACATTATAAAGTATCTGCCGGTTAACCAGAACAAAAAACAACAGCGGATAGCCCGGCGGCACCTGCTTTTCTGCGGTCAGGTACTGTCGCAGCTGTAAATCCGGCAATGTTAAAAATTGTTCCCTTTCACATCGATGATGTTTTTTTGTGAGGAGAGACACATTTTTACCGGCAGGAAGCTGGCAGGATTAACAGTAACAAACAAATAATCACTTAATTTAACAGTGGAGGCGTAACGTGCCAGCTGAAAACATCTGCGTTATCGGGTTAGGTTCTATGGGCATGGGGGCCGCGAAGTCCTGTCTGCGCGCCGGTCTTAATACCTGGGGTGTCGATCTGAATCCTGCCGCGCTGGAGACTTTACGCCAGGCGGGCGCGCGGGATGCGCAGTCATCCGCCGCAGCCTTTGCAGACCAGCTCGATGCCGTTTTGCTGCTGGTGGTGAATGCGCAGCAGGTAAACGCCATTCTGTTTGGTGAAGAGGGCCTGGCGGCAAAACTCCGCCCCGGCACGGTGGTCATGGTCTCATCCACGCTGTCCGCCCTGGATGCGCAGCAGATTGAGCAGCGGCTGGCCGGACATCAGCTGCTGATGCTGGATGCCCCGGTTTCCGGCGGCGCGGCCAAAGCGGCCAGCGGTGAGATGACGGTGATGGCCTCAGGCAGTGACGCGGCCTTTGCACAACTGCAGCCGGTGCTGGATGCGGTCGCGGCTAAGGTGTATCGCGTGGGCAATGAAATCGGCCTCGGATCAACCGTTAAAATTATTCATCAGCTGCTGGCGGGTGTTCACATCGCGGTGGGCGCAGAAGCGATGGCGCTGGCGGCGCGGGCCGGTATCCCGCTGGAAACCATGTATGAAGTGGTCACCAATGCGGCCGGTAATTCGTGGATGTTCGAAAACCGCATGCGGCATGTGGTAGACGGCGACTACAGTCCAAAATCGGCGGTTGATATCTTTGTGAAAGATCTCAACCTGGTAGCAGACACCGCGAAGTCGCTGCACTTCCCGCTGCCGCTGGCCTCAACCGCCCTCAATATGTTCACCGAAGCCAGCAACGCCGGTTATGGACGTGAAGATGACAGTGCGGTCATCAAAATCTTCAGCGGCATCACGCTGCCGCAGGCAGGGGAGAAAATCTGATGCGTCTTGGTGTCATAGCGGACGATTTTACCGGGGCCACGGACATCGCCAGTTTTCTGGTGCAGAACGGCCTGACCACCATTCAGTTCAACGGCATCCCGGCCCGCGAGGAACTCACCGGGGCGCAGGCGATTGTGGTCAGCCTCAAAAGCCGTTCCTGCCCGGCAGAGCAGGCGGTTGCGCAGTCACTGGCTGCGCTGGCGTGGCTGCAGAAGCAGGGCTGTGAGCGCTTCTACTTCAAATACTGCTCCACCTTCGACAGCACCGCACAGGGCAATATCGGTCCGGTGACCGACGCTCTGCTGAATGCGCTGGGTGAAACGCAGACGGTCATCTGTCCGGCGCTGCCGGTGAATGGTCGTACCGTCTATCAGGGCTACCTGTTTGTCGGCGACCAGCTGCTGTCAGATTCCGGTATGCGGCATCATCCGGTCACGCCAATGCACGACAGCAACCTGCTGCGTCTGATGACGGCGCAGGCGACAGGCAAGGCCGGGCTGATCGCGGCGGCACAGATCGATCAGGGCGCAGCGTCAGTGCGTCAGGCGCTGGGCGAGCTGGCGGAGCAGGGGATCAACTACGTCGTGACTGATACCCTGCATCAGGCGCATCTGCTAACGCTGGGCGCGGCGCTGAGCGATATGCGGCTGGTCACCGGCGGTTCCGGGCTGGCCATCGGTCTGGCGCGGCAGTGGGCGACGGCTGAGTCCGATGCGGAAGCGGAGCAGGCAGGCCGTCCGCAGGGCGATCGCGCCGTAGTCCTGTCCGGTTCCTGCTCGCAGATGACCCATCGTCAGGTGGCCGCGTATCGCCAGCTGGCACCCGCCTGCGAAGTCGACATTGATCAGTGTCTGGAAGAGACAGAGGGCTATGCCCGGCAGCTGTGCGACTGGGTGGAAACAAACCGTCATCAGGCGCTGGCACCGCTGCTTTATGCCACCGCTGATGCGCAACAGCTGCAGGTGATTCAGCAGCGCTATGGTGCGCAGCGCAGCAGCGAAGCCGTTGAGCAGCTGTTCGCCGCCGTCACCCGTGAACTGAAAGCTCGCGGCTGGCAGCGCTTTATCGTGGCGGGCGGGGAAACCTCCGGTGTGGTGGCGCAGAGTCTGGGCGTGACGGCTTTCCACATCGGTCCGACGATTTCGCCCGGCGTGCCCTGGGTTCGTGACATCCATCAGCCGCTCTCTCTGGCACTGAAATCGGGCAATTTTGGCGATGAAGATTTCTTCCGCCGCGCGCAAACGGAGTTTACTTATGACTGAATCTTTCTCTTTAGCGGAGCAGCAGGCGCGTGACGAGATGGTGCGTCTCGGCGCCTCGTTCTTTCGGCGCGGCTATGCCACTGGCTCGGCGGGCAACCTCTCAATGCTGCTGGAGGATGGCAATCTGCTGGCGACACCCACCGGCTCCTGCCTCGGTGAATTAAAGGGTGAGCGGCTGTCGAAAGTAACGCCTGAAGGCGAATGGCTCTCCGGCGACAAGCCCTCCAAAGAGATTGCGTTTCACCGCGCGCTTTACCTGAACAATCCCGACTGCAGGGCGGTGGTGCATCTGCATAGCCACTACCTGACCGCGCTCTCCTGTTTACAGGGGCTGAACCCGGAGAACTGCATTCGTCCGTTTACCCCCTATGTGGTGATGCGGGTCGGTGATGTGCCGGTCGTGCCTTACTACAAGCCGGGCGATGGACGACTGGCTGAGGATCTGGCGGCGCTGGCACCGCGCTACCGCGCCTTCCTGCTGGCGAATCACGGGCCGGTAGTGGTGGGCAAATCATTACAGGAAGCGGCAGACAACACCGAAGAGCTGGAAGAGACCGCCCGTCTGATCTTTACTCTGGGCGACCGCCCGATCCGTTATCTCAATGATGCCGAAGTGGCGGAATTAAGGAGCCGATAATGCCGAAGTTTGCTGCTAACCTCTCGACGCAGTTTACAGAATACCCTTTTGCCGAACGCTTCGCTGCCGCGGCTGAGGCCGGTTTCACGGCGGTCGAATTTCTGTTTCCCTATGACTATCCCGCCACGCAGATAAAACAGTGGCTCGATGATAATCATCTGCAACTGGTGCTGTTCAATACCGCACCGGGCAACGTCGCGGCCGGTGAGTGGGGCGTTTCTGCCATTCCCGGACGGGAAGCGGAGGCGAAGGCGGACATCGATCGCGCCCTGAGCTATGCGCTGGCGCTGAACTGTCCGCAGGTTCACATCATGGCGGCGACGGTGCCGCCGGACGCCGACCGTCAGCGCTACGTTGAAACCTTTATCAGCAACATGCGTTATGCGGCTGAGCGCTTTGCACCGCATGGCATCATCCTGCTGATAGAAGCGCTTAATCCGACCACTAAACCCAACTATCTCTACGCCAGCCAGTATCAGACGCTCGAGATGGTCGAACAGATCGACCGGCCCAATGTCTTCACTCAGCTCGACCTGTTTCACGCGCAGCGGGTGGACGGCAACCTCAGCCATCTGATTCGCCACTATGCCGGGCGCTATCGCCACGTACAGATTGCGTCGGCCCCGGATCGTCACGAGCCGGACGAGGGGGAAATCAATTATCCCTGGCTTTTCTCACTGCTGGATGAGGTCGGCTATTCCGGCTGGGTGGGCTGCGAGTATATCCCGCGCGGCAGCACGACCGAGGGTCTTGGCTGGTTTGCTCCCTGGAAGATAACCGCCTGATTTAACGCGCTCTGAAACCGGTGTTCCGGCACCGGCAGGGCGCGGCTTGCCCTTTATCCGGCCTTTTACCTGCTATTTCTGTACACCGATAACCCAAAAAATATAACAATTTCTGAGGTTTACCATGTCTACCGCACTGCTGTTAGCCATAGCGACCGCCAGCATCGTGATCCTGCTGCTGCTGGTCATCAAAGCCAAAGTTCATCCATTTGTCGCCCTGTTAATTGTCAGCCTGCTGGTGGCTATCGCAACCGGCATTCCGGCTGAGAAAATCATGGAGACGATTATCACCGGGATGGGCGGCCTGCTCGGTCACATCACCATCATCATCGTGCTTGGTGCCATGCTCGGGGCAATTATTGAAGCCTCGGGGGGCGCTGAATCGCTGGCGCAACGCTTCAGTAAAACGCTGGGGCTGAAGCGCACCGTCGCGGCTTTAACCATGGCGGCCTTTATCCTGGGCATCCCGGTGTTTTTCGAAGTAGGCTTTATCATCGTCATCCCGCTGATTTATGGCTTCACCAAAGTCGCGCGCGTCTCACCGCTGAAATTTGGCCTGCCGATGGCGGGCGTGATGCTGACAGTGCACGTGGCGCTGCCGACCCATCCAGGCGCCGCGGCTGCGGCCGGGATCCTGCATACCGACATGGGATGGCTGATGATGCTGGGTATCGCGATTTCAGTGCCGGTCGGGATCATCGGCTACTACGTGGCGAAAGTCATGAATCGTCGCCATTACCATCTGTCAGTGGAGGTGCTGGAACAGTTGCAGATGGCGAAGCCTGAGGGACAGGAAAAGAAAAATGAACCGGCCCCGCCGGGTGCGCTGACCATCAGTGGTCTGATTGTGGTGCCGATTGTGTTGATTGTGCTGGGAACCCTGTCTCACACGCTGCTGGCGGAAGGCAGTCTGCTGCGTAACGTCATGACCGTGATTGGCACACCGCCGATTGCCCTGTTGATTGCCTTAGGGCTGGCGGCCTGGCTGCTGGGTGTGCGGCGTGGCTGGAGTAAAGATAAGCTGGAAGATCTGACTGGCCGGGCCATTCCTACCTCAGCCAGCGTGATTCTGGTGGCCGGGGCTGGTGGGGCATTCGGCAAAGTGCTGGTGGAGTCGGGCGTGGGTAAAGCGCTGGCGATCACCCTTGAAACGCTGCATCTGCCGCTGGTGCCTGCTGCATTTATCCTGTCGCTGGCGCTGCGTGCGTCACAGGGCTCTGCCACCGTCGCTATCCTGACCACCAGCGGGTTGCTGACTCAGGCGGTGACCGGCGTGACGGACATGCAACGGGTTCTGGTCACCCTGGCGGCCTGTTTCGGCGGCCTGGGACTGTCGCATGTCAATGATGCGGGATTCTGGGTGGTCACCCGTTATCTGGGGCTTTCGGTGGCTGATGGTTTACGCACCTGGACGGTACTGACGACGATAATGGGATTAAGTGGTTTTGCGCTGACCTGGCTGGCGTGGACCGTGCTCTGATTCAGCATGATCAGAAACGCTGACCCGGCAGGGGATGCCGGGTCAGATTATATCAGTGTTTCAGGAGACCAGCTCCTGGGCATACAGATAGAGCGCTTTAAGCTGCCCAACCTTTTCTGCATCCGCTTCATGCAGATTTGCCAGGCCTTCCAGCTCCTGCATAAACGCCTGCACGCGCTCAGCATTCAGCACCTCACGGCGATGCTGCAACCAGCGTTGCTGCTCGGCATCATCCAGCGTGCCGGGGAAGTTACGTGCCCGGTAGCGGAACAGCAGTTTCGCCACGCGCGCACTCTCAAAGCTCAGATCCAACGCAGGCAGATTGGCGGGTGCGGTCTGGCGGATAATATTCATCCCGGCGCGGTCGGCATCACTGAAGAACCCATCATAGAGCTGCGTGTCCACGTCGTCTGACGGCGTAAACGGCTCCGCTTCGGCAAACAGTGTGACCAGTTTCTCCCGCACATCGGGCTGCTGACGCAGCAGCGTCAGATTCGCCAGACAGTGCTGACGGTCAATGCCCAGCCGGGCCGCATCTTCCGGGCGCAGCGTACTGGCAGGCGCCAGCACCGGACACTTATTGATATGCACCAGTTTGACCGGCACCGGCGGCAGATCGCCGAGATCGTTTTTCGGCGTGTAAAGACGCTCACGCAGCGTGTCGGCATCCAGTTGCAGCAGCGGCGACATATCGCCCGCCAGATCCACCACGATCAGCGCATTGCGGTTATCAGGATGCCAGGCCAGCGGCACGATCCAGCTGGTGTTACCGCGCGCGGCACCGAACATGCCGGAGACATGGACCAGCGGTTTCATCTGCGGGATGTCGATCAGGTTCATCAGCTTGTTTTTGTTACGATGGGTAAACAAAAACTCAAACAGTTTTGGCTGCTTCTCTTTGACCAGCTTCGCCATCGCCAGCGTGGCATACACATCGGACATCGCATCGTGCGCATTTTCATGGGACACGCCGTTGGCTTTGGTCAGATGCTCCAGCCGGAAGCTGGGAAAGCCTTCTTCATTCTCCGGCCAGTTGATTCCTTCGGGCCGCAACGCATAGCAGGCGCGCATCACGTCGAGCAGGTCCCAGCGTGAGTTGCCGTTTTGCCAGGCCCAGCCATAGGGATCGTAAAAGTTGCGATAGAAGATATTGCGCGTCACTTCGTCATCGAAACGCACGTTGTTGTAGCCCACCACACAGGTTTGCTCTGTGGTGAACAGCTTATGGATGCGTTCAGCGAACTCTGCTTCGATCACACCGCGACTCATCGCGATCTGCGGAGTAATGCCGGTAATCATCACCGCTTCGGGCTGAGGCAGATAGTCATCTGGCGGACGGCAGTAGAACACTTCTGGCTCGCCGACCGGATTGAACTCACTGTCGGTGCGCAGTCCGGCAAACTGGGCTGGCCGGTCACGAGAGGGGCTGGTGCCGAAGGTCTCGTAATCGTGAAAGAGGAAAGTGGGCTGTACGCGGTCGTTATTCAAATTTCATATCCGTTCATTGCGTTCACTGACTTTATGAACAGAAAGCCCACGGCTTTCTGTTCGCTCTGACTCTCTCTGCGCGCAGCAGGCTAAGTTATGATCGTTCTGTCTGATGCGCGCTGACTGTGAAGTCTGCTGTGTGGGACATTATAGCGGCTCCTGACGGCGGCTGACCCAGCCTCGTATGGTAAACCATATTCCGGCACGTCTGAAGTTAAGGGTTAAGCCTGCCTGAAGTCTGTTTTGCCGCCAGGCAGCAAGGACAGCCGCTTCAGACGCCTGAACCCGGATTGCCGGAGCCTGTACCCGTTCCGAAACCGGAAGCCGTTACACATTTTTTCAATGCCGGGCTGACTCCTCCCAGGCCATTTCACAGTACCAACCCGCCTCTTATCTTCCCTGATGACGCCAGCCGACAGGGGTAAGCCGCCAGCCACGATCATCTGAGATCGGCCCGGTTCATACTTTTTTTCAATTTATTCAAACCTTCACAACGCTTTTGCCGTAAAACGTGCGGCTGTTTCCGTTTCGTTTTCAGAAATTTTCTCTCCCCTGCAATTAAGGATGAAGTGTTGAAAAGGCGTCTGCTGTTCACCGTTACCGCTACTGTTTTCTGGGCCTCGCTGGCACAGGCTGATGCGATCCCCTTTCCTGTGACGCCTCCGGCGATTGATGCCGCTTCCTGGGTGCTGATGGATGCAACCACCGGGCAGGTGCTGACTGCAGGTAATCCCGATGAACGCCGCAACCCCGCCAGCCTGACCAAACTGATGACTGGTTATGTGGTCGATCGCGCCATCGACCAGAAAAAAATCAGTCGCGACGACATGGTTACGGTCGGGAAAGATGCCTGGGGGGCAGGTAATCCGGTCTTCAAAGGCTCCTCGCTGATGTTCCTGAAGCCTGGCGATAAGCTGAGCGTCCGCGATTTAAGCCGTGGTGTCATCATCGATTCCGGTAACGACGCCTGCGTTGCGCTGGCTGATTACGTGGCGGGCAGCGAAGCGAGCTTCGTCGGCATGATGAATCACTACGTTGAGAAACTCGGCCTGCAGAATACCCATTTTGAAACCGTGCATGGCCTGGATGCGCCGGGTCAGTTCTCCAGCGCGCTCGATATGGCGAAACTGTCACGCGCCATTATTGATGGCGAGCCTGACTTTTATGCCATGTACAGTGAGAAAACCCTGAGCTGGAACGGCATCACCCAGAACAACCGTAATGGTCTGCTGTGGGACAATAATCTGCACGTTGACGGGCTGAAAACCGGTCACACTGAGACCGCAGGCTTTAACATTATCGCCTCGAATGTGGTGGGCAAGCATCGCCTGATCGCCGTCGTGATGGGCGGTAAAAGCTCGAAAGGCCGCGAAGAGCAGGCGCGTAAACTGCTGGTCTGGGGCCAGAATACCTTCGATACCGTTCAGCTGTTCCATGCCGGTAAGAAGATTGGCAGCGAAAACGTCTGGTACGGCAACCCTCATCAGGTCGATGTAGGTACCGCAGACGACGTTTATCTCTCTCTGCCGCGCAGCGAAGTGCAGAACGTGAAGGCGAAGTACGTTATCGATCGCAAAGATCTGGAAGCGCCGCTGAAAGCCAACGAAGTGATTGGTGAGATTCAGGTGATGGATAAAGATCAGCAGATTGCGCATTATCCGCTGGTGGCGCTGAGTGCCGTCGAACCGGCCGGTGTCATTACCCGCCTGACGGATTATCTCAAGCAGAAGTTCTGATAAGCTGCGTGTCAGTACTAAAACGGGTAGCCTGCGGGCTGCCCGTTTTCATATTAAGACCCGGAACGGGTGACTCAGAGCCGGTAAAGGTTACACAGCCGTAATCAGTTGTTTTTAACTTCCGGGCAGACATGTGAGACGGATGTTGATAATTGTAAGCGAACGTCAAATCTGTTGGAAATATCCCGCCTGCGCTAAGCCTGAGCCTCGTTCAGGGTTAAGATAGCCCCCTTATGTTCATGCAACCGGAAAGTCACTTTGCGTCCTGATAAGCCCATATCAAAACTGGAGTTCTGGTTTTATCGCCATTACCGCTCCGTCCACGGCGTGCGCATCGCCATCGCCTTTATACTCTGCTTCATCTTTGTCCGCGCGACCCATATCCCGGAAGGCACCTGGCCGCTGATTACGCTGGTGGTGGTGATGGGGCCGATCTCCACCTGGGGAAATGTTTTTCCGCGCGCGCTGCAGCGTATCAGCGGCACGGTGGCAGGGTCCATCTCCGGTCTGATTGCCCTGAAGCTGGAGCTGATCTCCATGCCGATGATGCTGGCCTGGTGCGGCATCATCATGGTGATCAGCGGCTACCTGACGCTGGGTAAACATCCCTACATGGCGCTGTTAATCGGGATTACGCTGAGCGTAGTGGTGGGTGCGCCAACCGGCGATTTCACCATGGCGCTGTGGCGCGGCGGTGATGTGATTCTGGGATCGCTGATGGCGTTGCTGTTTACCGCGATCTGGGCGCAGCGTGCTTACACCCACTGGCGCATTCAGCTCTCTGACGCGCTGGCGGAAATGGCCAAGATCTATCACGCCGGTTTCTCGCCGAATCTGGTTGAGAAGCCGCGCCTCAACAAACCACTGGGCAAGTTGCTGAGCAGCGTTATTAAGATGCGGGCGCTGCTGGAGCCATCGAGCAAAGAGACGCGCATTCCGAAGTCGGTGCTTGAAGCCATTCAGACCATTAACCGTAATATGGTTAACACGATTGAGATGCAGATTAATGCCTGGTGGGCATCGCGCGAGAGCCATCTGATCATGCTCAATGCGCCTGCATTACGCCGCACCCAGCAGATGACCGAGAACACGCTGCGGGCGCTGTCGGTGATGGCGATTGAGGGGGAAACGGAAGAGGTGATTGCCAACAGCCATGAGCTGACCGAAATCAGCGGTGAACTGCGACGGCTGATCGCCGACGCGGGCAGCGAGGGTCTGGAGGAGACGCCAATCTATGGCTACGTCTGGCTGACGCTGGAACTGGCGAAACAGCTGGAGCGGATGACCGATCTGATGCGGATGGCGCTGCGCAAATAATCACCTCAGACAATGACTTAATGTGAAACCGGGTTTCTTTGCGCTAAGATAAGAGCCAGTCTGAATTTAGCTGTGAAAATTGCTTACCTGGCGGGCTAACCGCTAAGCTGATCGTTTTGACTCTCTCCCTGCGTCAGCAGGCTCAAAGAAAGGTGCCATCATGGAAAATGCCAAGCAGTCATTTCAGGACGTACTGGAGTTCGTGCGTATGTTCCGCCGCAAAAACAAACTGCAACGTGAAATCGTCGACAACGAGAAGAAAATCCGCGACAACCAGAAGCGCGTTCTGCTGCTCGACAACCTGAGCGAATATATCAAACCGGGCATGAGCGTTGAGGCTATTCAGGAAATCATCGCCAGCATGCGTGTGGATTATGAAGATCGCGTAGATGAGTACATCATCAAAAACGCTGACCTGTCTAAAGAGCGCCGCGAGCTGTCTAAAAAGATCAAAGCGATGGGCGTGGGCGAACACCCGAAAGCGTAAGGGCAGAAAGCAGAGCGTTCCCGCGCTGTGCGTCCCCTGCGAACCCGCTTCCACTCTGGTGGAGCGGGTTTTTTATTGCCCGCCTCAGCGCGGCGTTATTTGCCTGCCAGCCGGCGGGCAATGCCCTGTAACTGCTGTGACAGCGCCACTAAATCGACCTGCTTATCCGCCGGCGGGGCGGTGGTTTCGCGAATCACCAGCGTGGTTTCCAGCACGATGCCGGAAGCCTCTTCACCCTGAAGCCGGGCCAGCATCCGCTCAACGCTCTGCGCGCCAAGAAAATGCAAATCCTGCCGCACCGTGGTCAGCGGCGGCTGATACCACGCACTCTCGGCGGTATCGTCATAACCAATCACCGAAATCTCGCCGGGAATCGCCACGCCATACTGATGCAGCGCCCGCATCGCACCCAGCGCCATCTGATCATTCGCCACCAGCAGCGCCTGCGGCAGATCGTCGGGTAGCTGTGCCAGCAGCGCCTGATAGCCTGACTGCGCGCTCCAGTCGCCGCGCAGGGAACAGTGCGGCGTTAACTGATGATCGGCCAGCGCCTGACGCCAGGCATGCTCACGCTGACGGGCTGACACCGAACGCAGCGGTCCGTTCAACAGACCAATCTTGCGATGACCCAGCGCCACCAGATGTTCCACGGCGGCACGCGCGCCAGATTCATTCGGGTACTGACACTGCGCGACCGCCGCCTGCGGTTCGACATCCAGAAACAGCACCGGCTTACTGCCACACAGCAACTGGATCTGCTGCGCCTCATCCGCATCCAGCGGCAGATTAATCAGCAGTCCATCGACCCGCTGTGCCAGCAGTTCATTGACGGTGGCGGCCGCATCGTTACCGCTGTCCATCGCGATCACCAGATGATAGCCCGCACGCGCAGCACGCTGCTGAATCGCCGAGGCGATCTGCGCGGGTGCCATCAGGGCCAGATCGCTGGTGGCAAGTCCCAGCGTGCGCGTCGCCTTGCCCGCCAGCTGCTGGGCTACGCGGTTGGGCACATAATTGAGCTGCTGCATCGCCGCCTCAACCCTGTCCCGCGTGCGGGCTGACACCTGTTCAGAACGATTTAAAACACGTGAAACGGTTTGATATGAGACGCCGGCCAGTTGCGCGACATCATCGAGGGTCACGGAGCGGGAAGTCATTGAACTCTCCAGAATATGAAGCGGCGAGTGTAGCAAATTTTCCTGTTACGCTGCTGCTGCTGGCCACACTTTCATCGACGCGCTGACGGGGCCATTGCCGCACCCGGTCAGCGCAGTCGGCCGTTATTTAGCGCTGTTGCAGATAGACCTGCAGATTCACATCCACCGCATTCAGCAGCGGCGTGGACAGGCCATTTCGTTTCGCCCGCAGCAGCAGATCGCCTATCACCTGATCGGCTTCGATATCAAAGCCCTGGGTGAGATCGCGGTACATGGAGGAGGTCATCGGCGTGGAGGGATTATTCAGTAGCTCAAAAATGCGGGCGGTGACCGCCGGACGTGGCTGATAGCCCTCGGCAGTGATGACGGACAGAATCTCCGCAAAAATTCCCTGTAGCAGTGCTTCACCGCCGCGCGAGGTGAGGATCTGCTGAGTATTACCGCGCGCCAGGCAGCAGACGGCGCCGAGCGTGCTCAGCAGCAGCCACTTCTCCCACAGCTCATCCATGATGTTATCGCTGAACAGGGTATCAACCTGGCAGTCGCGCAGCGCCGCATCAACCCGCTGCAGCCGCGCATCGTTGTTGCCGTCCAGCGCGCCGTATAACAGCTGATGCAGTGGCGTCAGCTGGATCACTTCCCCCTCATCGCCCAGCGTGGCGTTGATTTTGCACAGGCCGCCAATCACCTTATCTTCGCCGAAACGCTGTTGCAGCGTCGCGATGTGCCGCATTCCGTTAAGAATGGGCATGATCAGCGTGTCCGGGCCGACCGCAGGCGCAATGTCATCCATCACCTGATCAAGGGCAAAGCTTTTTACCGTCACGATGATCAGGTCATAGTGTCCCGTCAGAGTGTTTGCCTGGGTCAGTTGCGGCTGTAACTTTTCAGTGCCCTGTGGCGTCTGCAACACCAGACCCCTGGCCTGAAGCTGCTGATAACGCCGTTCGCGCACCAGAAAGGTCACGTCCTGACCCGCCTGAGCCAGTCGGGTACCAAAATATCCACCGGTCGCGCCGGCACCTGCCATCAGAATGCGCATCCCGCTCTCCCTCTGCTGAAAACCTCTACCTTAAAACGCCGTGAACGGGCTTACCAGTCTTAACCTCCGTTGAAGCACACCGGGTAGCATGAAATAACAGGTCAGGAAAGCGTGAGCAGGGCGTTGATGATGCAGAGAAATCAGATTTTCCCGTTCTGAGGGGCGAAACAGCGTATGCATTACAGCCGGGTGACGCCCAGCGCGGCGGCCTGCTGTTCCCACGCCAGCACGCCCTGATAATCGTCCCGCTGTACCGGGCTGAATCCGCCGATCAGGTTGTCGTCGCAGACGGCACGAAAGGCGGGGTCACTCACCAGCTGATGCAGCACCGTGCGTAACGTCTCCAGCCGGCTCACTGATGTTGAGGCTGCGGTGATCAGCGGCAATCCGGGGGCGGCTGGCGTCTCACCGATGATATGCAGGCCACGCAGTTCTTCAGGTGCATAGCGCGCCAGCAGCGCCCAGCTGACGCAGTCAATCGCCGCGACGTCTGCCTGTGAATTACGCAGCGCCGCCAGCGACTGACGGTGCCCGCCGCTCAGCAACATCTGCGAAAACGTCACGCCCTGAAGCGCGGCCACCAGACGCAGCGCGTTATAACCGGAGTGAGAGTCCAGGCTGTTCGCCACGGCCCGCTGGCCGTTGAAATCGGCGAGCGTCACCTGTTTATCCTGCGCTATCAGCCAGCTGCGATAGTCCCGGCCGCTGCAGCCCGGTGCCTGATAGTGAAAGGTGCCGACCAGCTGCACCGCAGGCAGCTGGCTGACCAGCGGATAGCCGCAGGTCTGACTCAGCAGCAGCCGGTTATCCTGCCAGTGTGCCAGCAGATCGTCAGGCCAGACGGGTTGCGCGGCGATGCCGTGCTGCGCCAGAAGGGCAACCATTGCCTGCATCAGCGCCTGTGTAGCAGGCGGATGAATCGCATACATCGGCAAAGCGAGCAGGTCATTCATGCATTTTCTCCCCTGAGCGGCCCGGATGGACATTGACGCCAACCGGCCTGGCCCAGAACTGACGCAGCCAGGTCCGATAGCCCGCTACCCGAAAACCGTGGTTGCGCTGATAGTATTGATCGCGGTCGCGCAGATAGAGCGGGCGCAGGCCATACCACGGAACGCCAGGCAGATCGTGATGCACTGAATGGTAGTTCAGATTCAGGAACAGGATGCGCCACGGCCAGGCCGCTTCATTATTCACCGAGCGCGCCAGCGGATCGTCCGCCGCACGATGCTCGTAAAAGGAACGTATCTTGGTCAGCGCCAGCGCCGGATAGCTTACCGACAGCAGATACCAAAGCGGTGAAAATCCCTGCCGCGCGATCCAGTAAAACAGCACCGTCAGCAGCATTCCGTGCAGCAACCACATGCAAATTGCAGGTCGATCAAGGCGGCGCAGTGCCTGGCACATCCCGCTGAGGGTCGCCGCCACATCCAGTAGTGGGCCGAGCAGCAAACGTCCCGGAAAGGTGTTACGCAGATGAACCAGTTGCTGCTGCCAGCGCGGCAACTGTGCCCAGCGTGCAGCGGAAAAATAGTACGTTTCCGGATCTTCTTCCGGCTCGGTCAGGGTGTGATTGTGATGGTGGGCCAGATGAGAATCGCGGTAGAGCCCGTACGGATACCAGACTGCCAGCGGCAGGGTGCCGAACAGCTGGTTTATTCGCTGCCAGCGCGTGGGATGGCCATGGATCAGCTCGTGCTGCAGTGACATATACCAGGTGGTAAAGACGATCAGCAGCAGGGTAGCGGGCAGTCGTCCCAGCGTCTGCCAGTTAAGCATCACTGAGAACCAGCCGCCGTAAATCACGCCCATCAGCAGCCAGGTCGGCAGTTCGCTGCGCCAGAGCCAGCTGCGCGCGCGTTGTTTCAGCCAGGCGCGCTGCTGTAAAGAGAGATAACCGTTGTGCATCGTTCACCTGACAGCGGAAGCAAGAGTCTGGAGAGTGAAAGAAAGGGCGGACAAAGACAAAGTGGATAATCTGCTTAGCTATGTCGAAATTCCTGAATATGGCGCTTAAAGATATTGACTATCAGTTGCCGCGCGGAGGGCGTAACCTTTCCCTATCAAAAATTACCTATAGCCCACAGGCGTTTAGCGCCTGTCAGGAGAAATACAGATGAAAAATATTGGCTTCTTATCCTTTGGTCACTGGACGCCTTCGTCGCAGTCCGCCACCCGCACCGCGCAGGATGTGTTACTGCAATCGATTGACTTAGCGGTCGCCGCCGAAGAGCTGGGCGCAGATGGCGCTTACTTCCGCGTCCACCATTTTGCCCGCCAGCTCAGCTCGCCGTTTCCGCTGCTGGCTGCCGTGGCAGCGCGCACCAAAACGATTGAGATCGGCACTGGTGTCATCGACATGCGCTACGAAAACCCGCTCTACATGGTGGAAGACGCCAGTTCAGCAGACCTGATCTCCAACGGTCGTCTGCAGCTGGGTCTGAGCCGTGGTTCACCGGAGCAGGTGATCGATGGCTGGCGCTACTTTGGCTTTGAACCGAAAGCGGGTGAAAGCGATGCGGATATGGGCCGTCGCCACACCGAAGAGTTTCTGGAAGTGCTGCGCGGCGAAGGCTTTGCGAAGCCGAATCCACAGCCGATGTTCCCGAATCCGCCGGGCCTGCTGCGCCCTGAGCCGCTCTCTGAAGGCCTGCGTGATCGTATCTGGTGGGGCTCCGGCTCCAATGCCACCGCAGAGTGGGCCGCAAAAATGGGCATGAACCTGCAAAGTTCAACCCTGAAAGATGATGAAACCGGCGAGCCGTTCCACATTCAGCAGGCGAAACAGATCCGCGCCTACCGTGAGGCCTGGAAAGCGGCAGGGCATCAGCATGCGCCACGCGTCTCCGTCAGTCGCAGCATCTTTGCGCTGGTGAATGATATGGACCGCGCCTACTTTGGCCGCAGCGGCAACGACCAGGATTCCGTCGGCTTCCTCGATGAGAAAACCCGCGCCATCTTTGGCCGCAGCTATGCCGCAGAGCCGGAAGTGTTAATTAAGCAACTGGCGCAGGATGAGGCGATTGCCGAAGCGGATACGCTGCTGCTCACCGTGCCTAACCAGCTCGGTGTCGCCTACAACGCCCATGTGATCGAGGCGATTCTGAAGTATGTCGCCCCGGAACTCGGCTGGCGTTAAGTCACAGAGCGCCCTGGATAAGCAGGGCGCTGTCTGATTGCCCGGACGCGCAGACAGTGCACGTCCGGGCACTCTCTTCTGTAAAAGCGCTTTATTCCTTCCCGTTTTCTTCTGCTCCATGCCCTCAGCGTTATTTCTGGCGATCCATTTCTGGCCTCGCAGAGCGCTGCCCATAATGCTTTTCCGATGCGCCCGATTCTCTTATTTGTGACTTTTAATTTATCTGGTCACGCGCTTCGTGAGCCGATTCCGGCGCCTGTTGAGAATCAATCTGCTTTCTGTCTGTCTCTCTAATCCCGTAATGCAGCGTTTTAACTGCCCCCTTATCAGTGGAGAGTCTCTTTCCGCAATTTGTGACCATTGACAATATTGGTCACATGATATGAGAATGGCGGCACTCTCCTGCTTACTGTTGAAGGTCATCTATGCTCAGGTTCATTCCTGCCACTCTGGTTGTTTGTCTGCTGCCACTGGCGCTGTCGGGCTGTCGGGATAACGCGTCCAAAGCGGATCCGCGCACCCAGCCGCCCCTGGTCAGGGTAACGAAGGTCATCAGTGCCAGCGACGGGAGCCGTGCCTTTAGCGGCGTCGTGGTTGCCCGGGTTCAGAGTGACCTCGGTTTTCGGGTCTCGGGCAAAATCCTCGAAAGGCTGGTGGACAGCGGCCAGCGTGTGAAGCGTGGTCAGCCGCTGATGCGGCTCGACCCGGTCGATCTTCGGCTGCAGGCCCAGGCAGAGCAGCAGGCCGTTGCCGCTGCGCAGGCTCGGGTCAGGCAGACCCGCGCCGATCAGGCGCGTTACCGCACGCTGGTGGCAACCGGAGCCGTTTCCGTGTCGGCCTACGATCAGATTCGGGCTGCTGCGGCCACCGCGCAGGCTGATCTGAAAGCGGCGCAGGCGCAGGCCAGCGTGGCCGGTAACGCCAGCGGGTATGCGCTGTTACTGGCGGATGACGACGGTGTGGTGATGGCCACACTGGCGGAGCCAGGGCAGGTGGTGAGTGCGGGCGAGGCCGTCATCAGACTGGCCAGAGCCGGACAGCGTGAGGCAAGCGTGCAGTTGCCGGAGACCCTGCGTCCGGCTGTTGGTAGTGAGGCGCAGGCCACGCTCTATGGTGCGGGCAGTGCGCCGGTTTCTGCCCGACTGCGGCAACTGGCGGATGTGGCCGATCCGATGACGCGCACCTATGAGGCCAGATATGTGCTGGAGGGCGCACTGGCGAGCGCCCCGCTGGGTGCCACCGTTACGCTCTCGCTGACGAATAAACCGGCGCAACCGCTGCTGCAGGTGCCGCTGGCTGCGATCTACGATGCGGGTAAAGGACCCGGCGTCTGGGATATCACCGGTCAGCCCGCCACCGTTGCCTGGCGGCCGGTCACGGTTATCGCGATCGGTGACGAGGCGGCCACCGTGACCGGTCAGCTTAACGCCGGGGATAAGATAGTGGCGCTGGGCGCACATCTTTTGCAGCAGGGCGATCGCGTGCGGCCCGATGACGCTGATGTTGCCGGGAGTCAGCCATGAGCCACGGACGCTTTAATCTGTCAGCACTGGCCGTGCGCGAACGCGCCATCACGCTATTTCTGATCATCCTGATTACCGTGGCGGGTGTGCTGTCATTTTTCGAACTGGGACGGGCAGAAGATCCGCCTTTCACCGTAAAACAGATGACGATTATCTCCGCGTGGCCGGGTGCGACGGCGCAGGAGATGCAGGATCAAGTGGCCGAACCGCTGGAGAAGCGGCTGCAGGAGCTGAGGTGGTATGACCGCAGCGAAACCTATACGCGCCCCGGCCTGGCTTTCACCATGCTCTCGCTGCAGGACAAAACGCCGCCCTCTCAGGTTCAGGAGGCGTTTTACCAGGCGCGTAAGAAGCTGGGCGATGAGAGCAGAAATCTGCCCGCCGGGGTTGTCGGGCCGATGATCAACGATGAGTTCTCCGACGTGACCTTTGCACTGCTGGCGCTGAAGGCGAAAGGGGAGCCGCAGCGCCTGCTGGTGCGTGAGGCGGAATCGCTGCGTCAGCGACTGCTGCATCTGCCGGGTGTGAAAAAGGTCAACATTATCGGCGAGCAGAGTGAGCGCATCTATGTGTCGTTTTCACACGATCGGCTGGCGACACTCGGCATCACCCCCCAGACGATTTTTGCTGCGCTGAACGACCAGAACGTCCTGACGCCCGCGGGGTCGATTGATACTCAGGGGCCGCAGGTCTTTATCCGGCTGGATGGCGCGTTCGATAAACTGGAGAAAATCCGTGAGACGCCGATTGTGGCGCAGGGCAGAAGCCTGAAACTGGCGGACGTGGCCACGGTGACCCGGGGCTACGAAGATCCCGCCACGTTTATGGTGCGCAATCAGGGCGAACCGGCGCTGCTGCTCGGTATTGTGATGCGTGATGGCTGGAACGGTCTTGAGCTTGGCAAGGCACTGGCGGCCGAAACGGCCAGTATTAACCAGGCGATGCCGCTGGGAATGACGCTGACTCAGGTCACCGATCAGTCCGTCAATATCCGCTCGGCGGTTGATGAATTTATGGTTAAGTTCGTCGTGGCATTGCTGGTGGTGATGGTGGTCTGCTTTGTCAGTATGGGCTGGCGTGTCGGGGTGGTGGTGGCGGCGGCGGTGCCGCTCACGCTGGCGGTGGTGTTTGTGGTCATGGAGGCGTCCGGTAAAAACTTTGACCGCATCACGCTGGGATCGCTGATTCTGGCGCTCGGCCTGCTGGTGGATGACGCCATCATCGCCATCGAGATGATGGTGGTGAAAATGGAAGAGGGCTATGACCGCATCAAGGCGTCGGCTTATGCCTGGAGCCATACGGCGGCACCGATGCTGGCCGGCACCCTGGTCACCGCCGTCGGCTTTATGCCCAATGGTTTTGCACAGTCCACGGCGGGTGAGTACACCAGCAATATGTTCTGGATAGTCGGCATCGCCCTGATCGCCTCCTGGATCGTCGCGGTGGTGTTCACCCCTTATCTCGGCGTCAAGCTGCTGCCTGCCATCAAAACGGTGGAGGGCGGTCACGCAGCCATCTATAACACCCGCCATTACAACCGCTTCCGGCGACTGCTGACCCGCGTGATTGCCCGTAAAGGCTGGGTGGCAGGCGTGGTGATTGCTCTGTTCATCACCGCGGTGCTCGGCATGGCTCTGGTGAAAAAACAGTTTTTCCCCACCTCGGATCGACCGGAAGTGCTAGTTGAAGTTCAGCTCCCTTACGGCAGCGCCATTGAACAGACCCGGGCTGCCGCTGAAAAGGTTGAGACCTGGCTTAAACAGCAGCGTGAGGCAAAAATCGTCACCACCTATATTGGTCAGGGACCGCCACGTTTTTATCTGGCGATGGCACCTGAACTGCCCGATCCATCCTTTGCCAAGCTGGTGGTGCTGACCGACAGTCAGGACGCGCGGGATGCCCTGAAAGCACAGCTACGTACCGCCATCGCCAGCGGCCTGGTGCCTGAAGCGCAGGTTCGCGTGACGCAACTGGTGTTTGGGCCCTATTCACCTTATCCGGTGGCATGGCGGGTGATGGGGCCGGATCCGGCACGCCTGCGCGTGATTGCTAATCAGGTGGAAGCGGTGCTGCGGGCCAGCCCGATGATGAGGACGGTGAACACCGACTGGGGCGCACCCGTGCCGACGCTGCATTTCTCGCTGGATCAGAACCGCCTGCAGGCGGTGGGGCTGAGTTCGAGTGAGGTCGCCCGGCAGTTACAGTTTCTGCTGACGGGCGTGCCTGTCACCACGGTGCGGGAAGATATCCGCTCGGTCCAGGTTGTGGGGCGTGCCGCCGGGGAAATCCGGCGCGATCCGGCTAAAATCGCCGACTTCACGCTGGTAGGTGCTGCGGGTCAGCGTATCCCGCTGTCGCAGATTGGTGATGTGCAGGTAAAAATGGAAGATCCCCTGCTGAGGCGGCGCGACCGCACACCGACCATTACCGTCCGGGGTGATATTGCCGACTCCCTGCAGCCGCCGGATGTCTCCACGGCGCTGAATAAAACCCTGCAACCGATCATCGCAACACTGCCTGCGGGCTACCGTATTGAACTGGCCGGTTCGATAGAGGAGTCCGGTAAAGCCACCCAGGCGATGGCACCGCTGTTCCCGATTATGATAGCGATCACACTGCTGATCATTATTCTGCAGGTGCGCTCTCTGTCGGCGATGGTCATGGTCTTCCTCACCGCACCTCTCGGGCTGATTGGTGTTGTGCCGACGCTGCTGCTGTTCAGTCAGCCGTTTGGTATTAATGCGCTGGTCGGGCTGATTGCCCTGTCAGGCATTCTGATGCGTAACACGTTGATCCTGATAGGGCAGATTCACCATAACGAACAGGAGGGGCTGGCACCCTTTGCTGCGGTGGTGGAAGCGACGGTGCAGCGCGCGCGTCCGGTACTGCTGACGGCAATGGCGGCGATTCTGGCGTTTATTCCACTGACGCATTCTGTGTTCTGGGGGACGCTGGCGTACACCCTGATCGGCGGTACGCTGGGCGGCACCCTTATTACGCTGGTGTTCCTGCCTGCGATGTATGCGATCTGGTTCCGCATTCGTCTGCCGGACAGCAAAACGGCAGTTGTGAAACCCGCGCGGTCGGAATAGTCTCAGGGTGACGGCTGCCGCTTCGCTGCTTTTTTTAAGCACAGCGGCAGCCGTCGATTCATTGTCTCAAGCTTTTGAAGAAGGTGCATAAAAAGGTAAAAGCTATCAAACATATAGGATGAGACAGGTGTGCGATCCTGAAAATCCTCTATAGAGTAGCGATGAAAATACAAAAAAGAGGTGTGACCATGAGCAATTCCGTTGATGAAGATGCAAAAGATGCAAAGCCTATTGTCGAAGCCGATCGCGAAGCGCCTGAGAGCAAATGTCCTTTTCATGCGGGTAAACCACCCCAGTCAAATCAGGCTCCGGGCGGCGGCACAACCAACCGCGACTGGTGGCCAAATCAACTCCGGGTTGACCTGCTGAACCAGCACTCATCCCGTTCGAACCCGCTTGATGAATCCTTCGATTACCGTAAAGAATTTGCCAAATTAGATTACGCTGCGCTGAAAGCTGACATCAAAGGGTTGCTCACCGAGTCACAGGCCTGGTGGCCCGCCGACTGGGGCAGCTATATCGGCCTGTTCATTCGCATGGCCTGGCACAGCGCCGGAACCTATCGCTCCGTGGACGGACGCGGTGGTTCGGGCCGTGGTCAGCAACGTTTCGCACCGTTAAACTCCTGGCCGGACAACGTCAGTCTGGATAAAGCGCGCCGCTTACTGTGGCCGGTGAAACAGAAGTACGGTCAGAAAATCTCCTGGGCCGACCTCTATATTCTGGCGGGTAACGTCGCGCTGGAAAACTCAGGCTTCCGTACCTTCGGCTTTGGTGCCGGACGCGACGATGTCTGGGAACCGGATATGGATGTGAACTGGGGCGAAGAAGCCGCCTGGCTGGAACATCGCCATCCGGAATCCCTGGCGCAGTCGCCACTGGGCGCCACTGAAATGGGTCTGATCTATGTGAACCCGGAAGGCCCGGAACACAGCGGCGATCCTGCCTCTGCGGCTCCGGCTATTCGCGCCACCTTCGGCAACATGGGCATGAACGACGAAGAGATCGTGGCACTGATCGCAGGTGGACATACGCTGGGTAAAACCCACGGTGCCGCACCGGCCAGCCACGTCGGCGTCGATCCGGAAACCGCACCGATTGAAGCGCAGGGGCTGGGCTGGGTTAACAGCCACGGCACGGGCGTCGGCGCAGATGCGATCACCTCCGGCCTGGAAGTGACCTGGTCGCAGACCCCAACCCAGTGGAGCAACTACTTCTTCGAAAACCTGTTCAAATATGAGTGGGTCCAGACGCGCAGCCCGGCGGGCGCGATTCAGTTCGTGGCAGCTGATGCGCCGGACATTATCCCGGATGCGTTTGATTCCACTAAGAAACACAAACCGACCATGCTGGTCACCGACCTGACGCTGCGTTTTGACCCGGAGTTTGAAAAAATTTCGCGTCGTTTCCACAACGATCCGCAGGCGTTTAACGAAGCCTTTGCCCGTGCCTGGTTCAAACTGACGCATCGTGACATGGGGCCAAAAGCGCGCTACATCGGTCCTGAAGTGCCACAGGAAGATCTGATCTGGCAGGATCCGCTGCCTGCACCGGTTTATCATCCAACCGTGGCAGATATCGCGCAGCTGAAAGAGAAGATTTCGGCCTCCGGTCTCAGCGTCAGCGAGCTGGTGTCCGTTGCCTGGGCTTCGGCATCGACCTTCCGTGGCGGTGACAAACGGGGTGGTGCTAACGGTGCCCGACTGGCTCTGCTGCCGCAGCGTGAGTGGGACGTCAATGCCGTTGCAGCACGCGTGCTGCCTGCGCTGGAAGCTATTCAGCGCGAAGCCCACAAGGCTTCACTGGCAGATGTGATCGTGCTGGCGGGTATTGTTGGCGTTGAGCAGGCGGCGAAAGCGGCGGGTGTCTCAATCGACGTGCCCTTTACGCCGGGCCGTGTCGATGCGCGTCAGGATCAGACCGATATTGAGTCGTTCAATCTGCTGAAACCGCGTGCGGATGGTTTCCGTAACTACGGCACCGGCTTTGGTAAAACCACCACCGAAAGCCTGCTGATCGATAAAGCGCAGCAGCTGACCCTTACCGTGCCGGAGTTAACGGTGCTGGTGGGCGGGATGCGTGCGCTGGGCGCTAACTTTGATGGCAGCCAGCACGGTATCTTCACGCACAATGTGGGATCGCTGAACACGGACTTCTTCGTGAATCTGCTGGATATGCGCACTGAGTGGAAAGCCACCGATTCAACCAATGAGAAATTCATTGGACGCGATCGCGTCAGCGGCGAAACCCGTTTCACCGCCACGCGTGCTGACCTGGTGTTTGGTTCCAACGCGGTGTTACGCGCCTCGGCGGAAGTCTACGCCAGCAGCGACGCCCGCGAAAAATTCGTCAAAGACTTTGTCGCCGCCTGGACCAAAGTGATGAATCTGGACCGGTTTGATATCTGATAGCTGTTGACGTTGTTAAATCTGAAACCCGCTAATGTCAGCGGGTTTTTTTATAGGTTTAAGCGGGGTTATTCTGCTGATTAACGCTTCTGCATCACGTTTAAATTTCGGTCACAGCCAATAGCGTGATTCTTCGGGCAACATAATCAAGCACAACTTCCCGCGGTAATTCAGGCATGTGACTTTCGGTATACGTGTCGATAATAAGCTGATGTTGACTCACCACACCGGAAAGCCATTTTCGAGCCAGAGCCGGGTTAATATCCATGCCCTGCGCAAGCAGGATAAAGTCTGCGCCCAGATACTCCCCGTACTCTGAATTTATCCCCGGCGCGTTTCCTCCATCATTTTCTTCCCCTTCAAGCAGGGGCAAAGCTAAATACTCACCGAATGCTGCAGGGTAGGGCACTACGCTGATAAAGTCATAAACCGGGGCCAGAAAGGGAGAATTCTTTTCAGGAAGGATGATGCCGATATTGCGCAGATGAAAATCATTGTTGCCCAGCACATACGCATAAACGATGCGCAAAAAAAGGTCGCGCTTACTCTTTAAACTATTGCTGACTCTGGTATTCAGGAATTTAGCGGCCCTCTCATAACTGATGGCTTTATTATTACCAATCCTGCCATATTTATCGCCGAGACCCATCGCGCCATCCAGCTGTTCCTGATGTAATCTCGCGTTTTCTGCCTCTGAACGGTCATATCTTTTGATAACAAACGCCAGTTCACGTGGCCGATTTTCATCATGTCTGAAAGCCATCAGCCCGAATGGGGGAACATCAAATTTCAGACGCTGCATAACGCACATGGTGGCATGCTCGTTTTCTGCAAGGTGCGGATATTCTTCCGGAGAGGGTTTCAGAATATAGGTGCCGTCATTGCTGACGACGACCAGTTCTCCTTTTTCCAGGCGAAGTGACAGTTTAGGCTGATAGCCTGAAATGCTCATCCCTTTCTGACGTTCGGGGAGTTCCTGAATAAACTGACTGCGTGTGAAAGGCAGCGTAAGAGCCACGTCCTGGCTACCCAACAGATGCCGGATGCCTTTAGATGAGTAGCCGGTTTTCAACTCTGATTCTTTAAGACGGTTCAAAGTGATCAGGCAGCGCTCTGCATTCATGGTGTTATCTCTTTGAAAACGACAGCCCCAAGCATATCGTTACCATTTTTCATCAGTAAACCGAACAGATCGTTATCATCAATTTTTTGAATTTCAGAATAGCGTTTTCGCAGCCAGCCTTCGGGCGCTAAACCTTTAAAGAAAGGATGCAGGTCTTCACTTAAGTAGGGCTCTGGCCTTACCGGCATACTGAGAGATATCGCACAGCCGCGATAGGCTGGCAGATAGCAGAAAGTATAACCACTTTGCTCTTCACTCAACGTTCCTGCCAGTTTGTTGTAAAGCCACACTTCTATTTTTCGAGCCATACTTTTATACCCAGTTCTTTAAGCAAGGCATAAAGATTGATTGCCTTTGCAGAAGATGGCTTAGCGATCAGTCGTTTAAATGTCGAGAGTGACACACCGATCTGAATCGCCATCTCTTCGTAAGTGATATTTTGTCGCTTGAGTTCACTGACCAGGAGTTGTGGCAGTGTCTCAACTGTCAGGGGACTGAACACCAATCGAGTGTCCTGTTCTTCCGCTTTTATTGCCTCTTCTACAACTTGTGCACTAAGAGCTAATGGCGCTAATACCTCTCTCCGCTCTGACTCCGAAAGGCTTATCAGCGAAGCTTTAATCTCATTAAGGTTCATTTTTGACCTTTTATGCAATTTCAGCACGTTTATGATATGACATAGCTGAACTATAATGCGGAAAAGGTCATTTTTGAACCATTGGTTGGTATGATTTTAAAATTTTAAAACTGGAGGGTAAATTACCCTGATGAAAGGTCATTTATGACCCTTTGAGCGCGGATTGAGGATTTTGATTTAAGGAACAAGAGATCAAGTGTCAGAAATGAACTTTTCAGGTATGGCTGTTTTGAATGGTTAAGTCTCAGCTAATAACGAAAGGACCGGTAATTCGGAAGGGAAAAGAACTAATCAGGTACAAAAAATTTATCAAAAGAATAGAAAGCAAAAAGCCCGCTCAGTTTCCTGAGCAGGCTTTTCAAATTTGGCTCCTCTGACTGGACTCGAACCAGTGACATACGGATTAACAGTCCGCCGTTCTACCGACTGAACTACAGAGGAATCGTTTGAACGGGGCGCATAGTAACGGCCACGCAGGGCCATGTCAAAGCTCTTTTTCATAAATTCGCGCGACTGCTGAAATAGTCGCCATAATGCTGTGTTAAGCCCCGAAAGCATGGCCTGCAGGACCCGTGAGAGCAGTTAAAAAGCAAACGACGAACTGAGGTGTTTATGAGGTGTTCTGGCGCTGCGTGGCCCTTGTCAGACCGCACTACGCATGATTTAACCGGATTGTTTTTTATGGCCGTCACAAAGTCTCCATTCTGACTTTGTCAGCAACAAATATGAAACGTAGATTCCATTTCAACCCTGAACTGAATATCCGGAGTTGAAATGAACAAAGTCAGAATCGGCATGATTGGCAGCGGCTATATCGGGCGCTGCCACGCGATTGCCTATGCCCAGGCTCCCACCGTGTTTACACTGAAAGGCGAAATCGTGCGGGAGATGCTGGCTGAGGTGAACCCTGAGCTGGCGGCCCGACAGGCGGCGACCTTTGGTTTTGCGCGTTCCACAGGCGACTGGCGCGCGCTGGTGAGCGATCCGGCAATTGATGTGGTGGATATCTGCGCGCCTAACTTCCTGCATAAAGAGATGGCGCTGGAGGCGATACGCCACGGCAAGCATGTCTATTCAGAAAAGCCGCTGTCGCTGAGCGTGGCGGATGCGCAGGAGATGGTGGCGGCCGCTGAGGCGGCAGGGGTGAAAACGCTGGTTGGCTTCAACTATATGAAAAATCCCACCAGCCAGCTGGCAAAAGAGATTATTGCCAGCGGCGAGATTGGTGATGTGGTGCATTTCTACGGCACCCATAACGAGGACTATCTCGCCAGACCGGAAACGCCGCTCGACTGGCACTGCCAGAAAGCGCTGGCAGGGCTCGGCGCGCTGGGCGATCTGGCAGCGCACATCGTCAATATGGCGCACTACCTGGTCGGTGACATTGCAGAGGTGAGTGGCGACATGATGACGGTGATTACCTCACGGCCTGACCCGAAAGCGCCTTCTCGGCAGTTACCGGTAGAAAACGAAGATCAGGCCAGCGCGCTGCTGCGCTTCCATAACGGGGCGCATGGCGTGATTGAAACCTCTCGCATTGCCTGTGGCGCGAAGATGGGACTGACCTACGTCGTCACCGGCACCAAAGGCACGCTGCGTTACACCCAGGAGCGTATGGCGGAGCTGGAGCTTTATCTGCATGACGACCCCGTCGGGCGTCAGGGATTTAAAACACTCCTGACCGGGCCGGCACATCCGGACTACGCGAACTTCTGTGTTTCAGCCGGGCACGGCATCGGGTTTAACGATCAGAAGACGGTGGAGATCCGCGACCTGATCAACGGCATCGCGGCGGGCGATCGCATGTGGCCCGATTTCGCAGAAGGATTGCAGGTGCAGAAGGTGCTGGAAGCGATTGCGCACTCCGCTGAGCAGCGCCGCTGGATAGAGGTGTAGTGCAGAAGCTGAGTGACAGAGAGTATTGCTGTTTCGCTGATTAACGCAGGCGGGCAGGGCGGGAAGCTGTGGTTTCCCGCCCGTATACAGTCAGATCAGACCGCTTTTCTCCCACCACAATTTATCCAGCGCATAGAAGCGATCGCGCTGACTTTCAGGCTGGTTAAGATCGCGCTTCCACGGCTTCGCCAGAATATAGTGCAGGTTCTTCACCTCATCACCCTGCCAGAGACCGCTGTGCTGGAACGGCAGCGTTTTTAACGCATTGTAGATATAGGAGAGCGGTTTCCAGCGATCGGCAAACACTTCGTTCAGCAGATCCTGTTCGGAGAAAGGATAGGCGCTGAGATCATCAATCGCGGCAATCCGTTTTTCCAGGGCGTCGAACGTCGCATTGTCAGGCTTCAGCACCAGAAAACCGCCGTTCAGATAGTAGTCAACGCTCTCCGGAGCCTGCTCACCGCGTGCCTGCCAGGTGTAGTGACACTGCTCAGGCTGCCATTCTGGCGGATAAGAGGCAATCTGGTTCGGATTACAGCGGCAGGCGTGACAGGCGGCCAGCGGGTTATCGCCCAGATCCAGGGTAAACAGCTCATCCATATTCTGCAGCACCAGCATATCGGCATCCAGAAACACCACACGCTGATAATCGGTCAGCTGCCAGGCGCGCAGCTTGGTCCAGACCTCACCGAACTGCGCCGAGGCGTAATGCTGATCCAGATCGTCGCGCGGATAGAGTGGCTCGACCGGTTTAATCACGCAGCCTTCATCCTGCAGAATCTGACAGTCAGCTTCTGATATCGCCGACGTGGTCATTACCACCAGCGGCCACTTGCTGTGGCTCTCCTGCAGCGAACGGTGCAGCGCTTTCACGCCCACCAGATAATCGGGTTGTGTTAACAGCGTTACCCAGGCAAACATAGCGTTCCTCAATCAGTCAAAAAGTGGCGTGATGTAGTCATTCCCCAGTCGGCCCTGCGGGTCGAGCTGGCTGCGCAGGGCGCGGAAGGCGTCCCACTGCGGATAGATCTCACGCCAGTTGTAGCGTTCTTCGTCGTAATACTTGCCCCAGTGCGGGCGCCCGCCCTCTTCGGCCAGCAGTTTCTCCACCTCGGTCAGGAAGTGCAGGCCTTCCTGTGACAGCGAACCATCGTCGGCGTAATAGACCACAAAGCCGAAAAAGCAGGTTGGCTGGCCAGCAGCCGGGCTGAGCCAGGCCGACGAGGCACCGGTGCAGCGCAGAATAATCGGGTAGTGCATATGCGGACGGTTTTCGGCATACCACAATTTGATGCGGCGAATGATGGCCGGGGTTTTTGCCAGCGGCACGCCGATTTCTACATTAATCTGCGGCACTGCGATGCCACGGCAGAAAAGCTGATAGATGTCACCGGTAACATCGGTGAAGTCGCGAAAGCGGGTGACGGTGCGGAACTGTTTTCCGCCTTTGCCCTGGATCTGCGTATCGCGGTGCATATGCGCCAGCGTCTGGTCGATGGTGTCATTAAGACTGTCGTCAGCTTCGCCCTCATGTTCGACCACCTGGCGACCCTGCGCTTCATAACGCTGACGCTCTTCGTCACTCGCCTCGTGGGCGTTCCAGACGTGCATCAGGTTGTCGTCAACAAACCACCAGGCTTTGCTCAGCGGATAGTCGTTGTTCCACTGCAGCAGATCCTCTTCCAGCGTATCGGCTGATACGGCATTTTTGTGGCAGGTGAAGATCTGAAACGGCTGGGTACGCAGGGTTACTGCGGTGACGATGCCCAGTGCACCGAGCGAAACCTGTGCCGCCGGGAAGTCAGCATCGCCACGGACAAACTCTCGCACGCTGCCGTCGGCCAGCACCATACGGATGGCCAGCGCTTCATCGGCAATCGAACTCTGCTGCAAACCCTGACCATGCGTACCCGTCGCCATCGCACCCGCCAGCGTCTGAATCGCAATCACGCCCGGCGATGAGGCCAGCATGCGATTCATGTCGGTGAGGCTGCGATAAACCTGCTCAAGCGGGGTCGCGCCACCAAAGGTCACGCTCTGCTCATCACTGGCAAGCTGGCCGCTCAATGCGCTGAGATCGAGCAGCACATCGTCATCAGCGACATGCAGCATCCTGCCGGGCGACAGCTTGCTGCCAATCACACGAATCCTGCCGCGAGACTCGCGGATGATTTTCTGTAGCTCCGCTTCACTGGCGGGGCGCTGAACCTGCTGACGGCGGCCAATTTGCGCGTTCTGCGCCCAGTTCCACAGCGCATCATCATCGGGTTCTATATGGGTCTGGCGAAGCGGATAGAGGCGTGCGTCTCTGCTCACAACAGCATTCCTTATTATTGCATTTTCATGACAAGTGTAACTAAGCGTAGACTATGGATAAGCGGAGCCCGGCTGGCGGGCATTTATTTGCGGATATAACGTAATGTTGCGGTGACAGCGAGCTGACGATTGCGGCGAATACTCTCTTCTTCGCTGTTATCAGGGCTGAACAGGGCGTTGAAGGTATAGCGGTTTGAAACGTGGTGAACACAGATACTGCTGATCAGGCGATGGACATCGATGGTCTGCACATCGGCAGTGAACACGCCCTGTTGCTGACCGCGTGCCAGAATGTCATCCAGCAGATCCAGCGCGCTGCGGTTCAGCGCTTTAATCTGCGGCGACTGGGTGATGTAGCGACCGCGCAGCAGGTTCTCACTGCAGACCAGCCGGATAAAATCGGGATGCTCAACGTGATAATCAAAGCTGGCTTCCACCAGCCGCGTCATGGCCAGTTCCGGCTCCATCGCAGCCAGGTTCAGGCCGGTTTCATGCTGACGTATCTGCTGATAAACCTGTTCCAGCACCGCGATGTAAAGCTGCTCTTTGCTGCCAAAGTGATACACCACCATCCGTTTCGTGGTCTGCGCATGCTCAGCAATCTGCTCAAGCCTGGCGCCCTGCATACCAAACTCAGCAAAGGCTTTCAGTGCGCCTGCAATAATGCGTTTTTTCAGCCCTTCAGGGTCATTTTTACGTTTTGTGAGTTCTGACATGGTGCTCAATAAGGTGATTTTGACCGGGGAATGTTAGCACAGTGTCCGGAGGCTGCCCGTAACCGCTTATGCGGCAACCTGGCACAGCCCGGACGATTACAGGTATAATCCCGGACAAAATTTCACAGGTTCAGAGACGACAATGACAAAACTCACCTTGCAAGAGCAGATGCTGAAAGCGGGATTAGTATCCAGCAAGAAGATGGACAAGGTTCAGCGGACCGCTAAAAAATCCAGAGTCCAGGCGCGCGAAGCCAGAGCGGCGGTGGAAGACAACAAAAAAGCGCAGCTGGAGCGGGATAAGCAGCTGAACGAGCAGCAGAAGCTGGCTGTGCTGTCGAAAGAGTACAAAGCGCAGGTCAAACAGCTGATTGAAATGAACAAAATTGCCGTGGAGAGAGGCAACATCAGCTTCAACTTCACCGACAATAATCTGATTAAAAAGATCATGGTGGATAAGCCGACGCAGACTCAGCTGATTAATGGCCGTCTTGCGATTGCCCGCCTCGCCGCTGACGCGAATGGAGAGAGCCAGTACGCCATCATCCCGGCCAGCGTAGCGGATAAAATTGCCCAGCGTGATGCCAGTGCCATCGTATTAAACAGCGCATTAAGCGAAGAAGCACAGGATGAAGATGATCCTTATGCCGATTTCAAAGTGCCCGATGATTTGATGTGGTAATGACGCGCTGATGCACTCAGAACGCGCTGGCGGCAGAGAGTTGCATCGCCTCGCCGCTGACGGGATGAACAAATGTCAGCTCGCTGGCGTGCAGCATCAGTCTCTCTGCCTGCTCCGTGCCAGGCAGTGACAGTCCGCCGTAAAGATCACAGCCCAGAATCGGATGCCCCAGCTGCTGACAGTGAATGCGCAGCTGGTGGGTGCGTCCCGTTTCCGGCGTCAGTTCAACCCGCGTAACCGGCAACACCTCTCCCTCTTTCCCCTGAAAATAACTGCGTTCCATGACCCGATAGCGTGATCGCGCGGGTTTGCCCTGTATCTCGCATATCACCATGCGGGGAAACTGCGCCGGATCTTTGGCTATCGCGGCATCAATGATCCCTGAGTCATCGGCAAGGTGTCCGCACAGCAGTGCCTGATAGGTTTTGCCAACGCTGCGCTGGCTGAACTGCTGGCAGAGGGCGGCGTTAATCGCCTTGTTGCGTGCGACGACCATCAGACCGGAGGTGCCAAAATCGAGCCGATGAACCAGCGTACAGCCAGGGAAGAGCTTCACCAGCCGATGATGCACTGAATCGAGGTTTTGTGGATTTTTGCCGGACAGGCTCAGCAGCCCGCTGGGTTTATTGATCACCAGCAGATGCTCATCCTCGAAGAGGAGGGCAATCTCATCAAAGCAGGGTGGGGCGATAAACGTATCGATAATGGCAGACATCGGGCAACCGGCTGGTAAAGGGCACAGGATGATAACCGATTGCCTGGTCGGTGACGACGCCGGACCAGGCGATTACTCTTCAGTAATGGCTTCGCCGCTTTGTGTGGAGAGCGACTGGCTGGCCTGATGCGTTGCGAATCCACCATGGGCAGCAAACACTGAGCATACTGTCGCGGCTAACAACGTGAGAAGAACAGAGAGTTTCATGGTGGCATCCCGTGCTGATAAGACCAGCCAGTCTGGCAGGAAGGACGGCAGAGACAAACAGAACAATCCGGAAAAAAACATTTAGTACATTCGATCAGGAGGTTGCGCGATTTTTAGTGATTAATTCGGGCAGTTCTCGCTTTTAGAACTACAGTCTCTGGTGAGGTTGTCATCAATTCGTACCAAATGGAGGATTTTCTGTGTTATTTCGAGACGACGAGAAAGGCCACGTCATTATTGGCGAAGCGGCACTCAGCCTTGCCCTGGGTGAGAAAGAAATCAGTATCGCATCACTTTTTACCCAACTGGGTTTTATGGCGAAATCTGAACGCAACGAAGATCGGCTGACAAAAATCTCCGAAGCCAGAAGCTGGCTGAGCAGTTTTAAGTCACCGTCGGTTGCTCAAAAGCAGGTGCCGTACCTGCAGACTCTTGCAGGCCTGAACGAAGAACTGAACCAGCAGTAACTGAACTGACGCCAGTGGACGTAGTCCGGCTCCGGCCGGAAAACGACGAAGCGGACGACCTCAACGGTTGCGCGAAAGCGTATACCGGCCGGAGAAAATGTCAGGGACGACACTTCTCTCGCCATCGCGTTATACCCCCACCATACGGCTTTTCCTCTCTCCCGAACCCGAAATACAATCCGGCGCGAAACTGAGTATGGCGGAAGAGGTTATTCCTCTGGGAACGCTCTTTCAGCCAGCCCCATTGACATGAGACTGGCTGGACAGCATCAGGCCAGATAAAGCTTCGCTAACCGTTAAAAGCTTTCCCAGCTGGCGTCGGCGGAAGCCGTTACCGGCATCGCGGGAACTGAACGTGGTGCCAGAGCAGGAACAGTGCGATTCTGGCCTGGAGAAAGACGGAAGATGGCCACCGTTTTTTCCAGTTCTTCTGCCTGAGACTCCAGAGAGCTGGCTGCGGCGGAGGACTCCTCGACCAGCGCGGCGTTCTGTTGTGTCGTGGTATCCATCTCAGTCATTGCCGTAGCGATCTGTGAAATCCCGCGATTCTGCTCGTCTGAGGCAGCCGCAATCTCACCCATAATATCTTTAACCTGACTGACCGAGCGGACGATCTCATCCATGGTGGTGCCGGCGCGTTCCACAAATTCAGAACCGTCATGAACGCGGTCAAGTGACTCGCTGATCAGCGTTTCGATCTCCTTAGCCGCCAGCGCGCTGCGCTGTGCCAGATTCCTGACTTCACCGGCAACTACCGCAAACCCGCGACCCTGTTCACCGGCCCGTGCCGCTTCAACGGCGGCGTTAAGCGCCAGGATATTGGTCTGGAAGGAGATGCTGTTGATGACGTGAATGATTTCGCCGATTTTTCCTGAACTCTGGCTGATGCTGTTCATGGTGACGATCACGTCACGGATAATCTCACCACCGCGTCCTGCATTCACTGACGCATCGGTTGCCAGCTGACTGGCGTGGTGGGCGTTCTCCGCATTCTGTTTCACCGTCGAGGAGAGCTCTTCCATACTGGCAGCCGTCTGAACCACGGCGGCAGACTGCTGTTCGGTGCGGGAGGAGAGGTCGGTATTGCCTGCTGCAATTTCTGCCGAGGCACGTGCCACGCTGCTGACGCCATCACGTACGTGGGTGATGATGTTCTGCAGGCTGCTGTTCATTGCATCCACCGCCTGCATTAGCTGGCCTAACTCATCACCCCGTGTGGTTTTCAGTGAGGTGGTTAAATCACCGCTGGCAATACGCTGCGCGGCATTCAGTGTCTCTTTCAATGGCAGCGTAATGTTGCGGGTAATCCGCCAGGCGATCAGCAGGCTCAGGATGACGCAGGTCAGTGCGGCAAACGCAATACGCCACTCCGCCTGTTTGATAAATTCAGCGGATAGCTGGGACTGGAAAGCAAAGGTATCGGCCACCGCCGCATTGAGGCGCTCTGCGGTGGTGCTCAGACTTGCAGATTCCCTTTTTTCTTTCTCTGAAGCATCAACATAGCGCGTCAAAGGCTCGCGCTGCTGCGCCAGAGTGCTGATCACATTCCGCGTGGCCTCATCGATATTGGGCTGGGCGAAACTGTCCAGTTGCTCACTCAGAGTGGTGATTGCAGTGTATTCCTCAATGACCGCCTTTCGGGTGTTCTCTGAGGGCTTGTCGAGAAAGGCTTTTTCAACATTGGTCGCATCAAACAGCGCAGCGGCCATGTGCATGACCGGCAGCGCCGCATCGGGTGCCAGAGCCATATCGAGTGATTCGAACTGATGCGCCAGGACAATCAGGGCGCCCGGCTTTATAGCCTCAAAGGCAGCGGATGTTGCTTCCGCAGACGACACGAACTTCTCACGCTGAATCTTATACTCGTTGAGTAGCTGACCAATTGCCGCGACTTTCTGCTGACCTATATCATCCCACCTGAATCCATCCAGCCGTTTATAAAGGGCATCTAACTCATGCAGGGCCTGAACGTTCTGCGTGGCAAATTTAGGATCTTTGGTGTACTGGTAGAGGGTGCGATTAAGGCGGGCCTTGCTTAACGTGTTGACCATCTCCACGGTAATGGTGCGCCGGGCAGAGTTGTCTTTAATACTGCGAAAACAATCGAAAGCGATAGCGGTAATGGCGAGGGAGGCAGCGATGACGATGATAAAGCCGACGCCCAGTTTTTTCCCGATTTTAATATTTGAGATGCGTTGAGCAAGACCCATGAGGTTCACCTTTATTGAGGTTTCAGAAGCAAAAAAAGCATTAAATAAATCCAAAGATGATCTTCTTATCGTCAGGGTGAAATTATTCTTTAAAGTTATTTCAGATTGTGTCGGAAATTAATTAATTAGATATATATTGTTTTTCCTGGTAATTATCTGGTTGCTAATCTTACGGAGGTTTGTGCTTAACTATATGAATAAATTGAATTAATTTAATGTAAGTAATGTTTTTTCAAATTAACCCTCATTTTTTGATATAGATCAAACTTATGGCTGTGAAAGCGCCTCAGAAAATAATGGCTATTTTCAGATGATGAATTTGAAGGGGCGATATATTTAAAATATGGCTCTGAGGAAATAATTCTCTGACACGATTCAGTCGCGTCTGCATTCAGAAGGGTTGCACGCAGAAGACCGGAAGACGCACCTCACATAGACTACTCATCAATGCTACCGATCCTGACTGGCATCCGATAGAGTAGAACACCGACTCTTCAGAATGAGCAAAGCCAATGCCAGATTACTGTTTCTATACGCAGGGAAAACAGACTGTTGCCCTGGCAAGATTAAGCGTGAATCGCGCCGCAGATCTGCTGGCGCAGGGATATAAGAAAGAGGTTGAGGAAGTGCATGCCGCTGATGAAAAGCAGGCCATTGCACGCTTTGCAGATATAAGAAAAGACAATGCGATTGATCGACACAACTTTCTGGCTGGTGCGGGCACGATGCCGTGGATTGGGGTGCTCACAGCGCTGGCTGCTTTTCTCTTCTGGCGTAAAAAATAAATCTGCTTCAAGGCAGATCTGCAGAAAATAAGCGACCGATGATCTGACCTTACCCGTGCATCGCATTAACACAGGAAATCCTGCACCGGCGCTACCTTAAAAGGACTTATATGAAAAAAATCATCCTGATGCTGCTCTCAGTTGCTTTAGCAGGCTGTACGCCTCTTGCTCCCAGTGAATGTAATAAAAAGACGGCACTCGAAACCTGCAGCTATAACCAATCAGGCAAAGTAGGGGACAAGGATATCTATGGCCAGCAGGCGTCGGGCATTAAGAAAGCACTGGATGCCGCATTAACAGAGCCGCACGCCTGGAATGGAAAACGCTGTAATGCCCATCTGGATTTTAAAATTGATGGCACCCTGGATAATTTCATCGTCAAAGGGGGCGACAGAGATTACTGCAAAGCGTTAATCGAGGCGGCAAAACGTGCCAGATTCCCGGCTTTCACTGACCAGCACGTTTTCGATGTGATGGGATCAGCTCGCTGGAATATGGAAGGGCAACCCTGACAAAGCTTACACCGTTCAATCGAAAAGCCCGCCCGGATAACCCCTGGCGGGCTGCCTGACTTAAAGCAACGCCTGTATCACTCTCTGATCCCATCCGTCATCCTTCAGCACATCAGCGACAGCTCGCAAATCCGTGCAGCTTTAGTGTCTGCTTAACAGACATAACGGAACCCCTTTCTGACATGTCATCAAACTTCCGGTTGCCGATCGGGAATTCACACACTGGCTAAAAAGCTTTAACTATAAGGAGTAACGTGATGGGCAGAACGCTGGAACAGCTTATTGCGGATGAAAAACCGGAAGTCGTTGCCGACGCACAGGCCATGGCGACAGAAATCCTGCTCAACATACACCTTGCCGAGCTGCGTGAGAAAGTGCAGAAAACGCAGGTGGAAATGGCGCAGGCGCTGGGCATCACACAGCCGACCGTGGCGGGTATGGAAAAGCCGGGGCGTGACCTGAAGCTTTCCACGCTCAAACGCTACGTCGATGCGGCTGGGGGGAAGCTGCGGCTGGTGGTGGAGCTACCGGATGGTTCCCACTACGGGTTCGTGGTGTAAGCCACTCAGGCAGAAAAGCCATTCCTTTTGTACAAAGGGCTATTTTCTCCTGCCTTGATACCGATCCATATCACTGTTAATTAATAATTTTTCAATGGCATTAACATAGACTGAATATTATTTTCAGCAATTCACTGCACTACGCCCTCTTCGGAAGGCGTCCGGAGTTTCACGGTAAGCTGTCCATTTAGGCAGCGCAGCTCGCTCCACAAAAGTGTTTCCTGACTGGTTTCGGTACAGACCTTTATAGTTTACAGGCAGGTTTTGTTGCAAAAGCGAAGGATGGGATAGCTTTCTGAATCCCTCATTCCAATAAAGTGACTGAAACTCTCATAGATTAAGAGGGTGTATGCTGCTGAAGCAACAGGCATGCAGCATCAGCAGTTTCTGATGTCTCCATTACAGAATCACGTCACCACTTTTTGGACCGATGATGTGTTTCGGCAGTATCTCTTCATTACTATGTGAGTGATAAGTGGTGGCGTTACTAAATTCGCCGGTTTGCGATAGAAGGGGGGCGTTCATATCTCAGTTAGCCTGAGTAAAAGTCAGGTCAATATAGTTTGTACGAGCTATACAATCATAATTTCGAAACAGGTTGTACGCTGTCCTGAGGCCAGCAAGCTAGTTTCGACCGTCAGGCGGCCATGACATTCCCACTAACTGCGATACATCGTTCTGTCAGGCAGGGTATGACATTGCTTGGCTTTGCCGCTGCAAGTTGTCTCGTCATAGTTATAAGCACCAACAAGCTATTTGACTTGTTCCCTACTACAAGAGTTAGCTAGGCTAGATGTGGCAAAAGAAATCAATTAAGAAATGGATACTTTTATTATTCTGGATAGCATTAGAAATGCGGAGTGATTTTTTTCAAAAAGATTAAGTGTGTTTCGTTTTTTACATAGTTAATTGTGAGTTAGAGGTCTAGTTTTACTACGGTGAATGGCGTCATAAATATCTGATGGCCCCCGACACTTTACTAGTAGAGGGCGTCTAAAGTTATTTATCAGCTGTTTTTTTGATTTTATTTATCACAGGCTATTTCCCTCAAGTCGGTAGCGGGGAAGCTATATTCAGCACGGTATGCTTCTCCTCTGGATAAATATACTCTACCGTTCGAATCGGAAATTACGAAAACTTTTATTTTTCCTTTTGATGTTTGTTTGTTTGTGAGGTTTTCAGGGATGGAATACTTAACCATATCACTGTGATTATAACATCTGTATTGGAATCCTAATCCTATTTGTCGTGTTATCCCTTCTGAAGTGCCATTTGAAAATGCTGTCGCTATGTAAAAAACACAAGTAAAAGAAAAAAACATATAGAATAATATTCTGTTTTTATTGTGCTTTATTCTTTGATGCACATCCGCTAATCCTACACCAGAAAGTAGAAAGGTAATTATGAAAATAAATAGGGCCTGTAAAATGCCATTGAAGGAAAGCGTGCTCTCTATTTTAAAGTTTAATGCAATAGAAAGGAATATAAGGAGTGTATAGCTAATGACTAAAAGCAAAGATGAAAGTATAAAGAGTGTGAGTGTCTTCTGAGTTTTTTTCCATGAAATATTTACTCCAAAGACAATGACATGCTCTATCAAGGCAAAGATAAAAACAACAAAAGGGAAAAATATTAGTTTAAAAGCGCATAATGATGCAGCAATGCTGCATAAAAAGAAAAATAAAAAATAATTTATTTTTATATGCTTTATTTTTGCATGCTTTTCTTTAATTAAAATGTGGAAGTAAAGGCTTCTTGCTATTATGGGCGAAATAAAAAATGCAAGTAAGAAGAATGCAATTATTAAAGATAATATAAAAAAAGAAAAAGCACCATAACTTATCAATAAATTAGGCTGTATTAATTCTGTGAATTTAACGCCATGTCCGTTTGCATAACTGAACAAAAACCATGCGCCTGTTGTAGTACAAATGAAAATAATAATGGCAATTATCTTGTCGGCGTTTTTTAAAGCAAAAAGAGTGTTTTTTTTAAAAATGTACTGCACCAGTAAATCTCCTCTATTTAGTGAATTGCTATTGGGCGGCTGACTAACTGACCTTATAAACATTCATATGATAAAGTACCTCACTATCCAGTGCAAACTCAAAAGATTTAATCATGCTTTCATGAAAAAAATCACCAATGCAGCCCACCATCGTAATGAAAAGCGGTGTTCGACATAACGTTCCGCTTAATAAAAGTCAATCGCGTGAGGTTCATTACGATTCGGATAATTAGTAGTGATTTTTAATCTATTTAAATTTGGGTGGTGTTTTTTGAGAGTGAAAATGAGGATTTTACATTTATTCTCCGTGGTGTAACTTTCACCTCAGACAATGCTTTCAGATCTTCTTTTACAGTATGGTGCGACTTTTTAAATTAATTCAATACTGCAGGTAAAGCACGGCTCACTGGAACGAATGAAGGTCAGGTGGGTAACTTTGACCGCCAGTCGGGTAAACTATAGTCCATGATAAACGTTAATTCGTATCATCAGCTCGGGAGTATGTTCAGAGGGTAGAGCTTTACTGAGAGCACGTTTACTTTAAGTGATTGCATCAAAGTTTTCTGACCAATGTTGTAAGTAATAATGGCCGACTGTCGGTGTGACGTAATATTGCGGTGGAAAACTTTCAAACTTAAATTAAGGTGGCGTAGCATCTTCACTAAAACTATTTTCTTAAAAGGCTAATTTTGGTACTAAAAAACGTGGGTTTTCAGTGGAAACATATGGCGTTTTACAATTTTTTGGAAATTTTTCGGTTCTAACAACCGGAAGGTTTAGATATGTAATTATCTGAAATTTATTTATTAGTACAAGCCACTTCATGCCAACCGTTTAAAAAATAAATACAATTATCCATCCCTTTTTTCTATTTAAAATAACAAAAGTCGTACCTTTTAAAGAGGATTCGTTATTTTATCACTCTATCATATGGCATCAGATATACAGACGATAGAGTAGCGTCCTAACATCATGTGGTGCTTATCATCAAATGAGCCAGTATATTTAGCCTTTGGCATGAAAAACCGGAAGTCGTTGCTGAAGCACAGGTCATGGCGACAAAAATGCTGCTCAACATTCACCTTGCCGAACTGCGTGAGAAAGTGCAGAAGACACAGGTGGAAATGGCGCAGGCGCTGGGCATCACACAGCCGACCGTGGCGGGTATGGAAAAGCCGGGGCGTGACCTGAAGCTTTCCACGCTCAAACGCTACGTCGATGCGGCTGGGGGGACGCTGCGGCTGGTGGTGGAGCTACCAGACGGCTCGCACTACGGGTTCGTGGTGTGAGCCACTCAGGCGGAAAAGTCATTCCGCCGTGACCGACAAGTTAAATGCAAAAAGCCCGCTCAGGTTTCCCTGAGCTGGCTTTTCTAATTCTGGCTCCTCTGACTGGACTCGAACCAGTGACATACGGATTAACAGTCCGCCGTTCTACCGACTGAACTACAGAGGAATCGCTTGAACGGGGCGAATATTAGCGGCGCTAATCCCGCTTGTCAAAGCCCTGTTTACTGAATTGCGTTCAGATGCTCGTAAAAGCAGCGGTTTGGTGATTTTTACCTGATTCTGATGGATTTTCAAACTGCCAGCAGGATCTCACTTTGTGGGCATTTCTCAGTAGATGTTAGAGGCATGTCAAAGTTTTGTTATTTGCCGATGTTAAAACAACCGTTTCAGTGCTTTTATGATAAAAATTTCAAAACGAGATTAGATGGAATAAATAAACTGCTTATCATCACGGTCGTCACCATTGTCCGGAAGTGAAACAGCATTTTGAAAGTAACTGTTTGTAGATCAAGTGATTGTGAAAAGGAGTGGTCGATCACAAAAATAGCCAGAACCTGAAGTCTTACCTCAAATTTCCCGAAACAGACGCCAGTCAGGTTGGATGAATGTAAAAGATATTTTTCATTCGCAGTCACAGCCGCTGAGCAAGTTAACAAATAAGAAGGGTCCCTATGAACATTAAAAAAACGATTGTCGCCTCACTGTTAGCCTGCATGTTACCTGCCGCGGTTATGGCAAAAGATATCTCCGTTGGCGTCTCGATGGCGCTGTTTGATGACAACTTCCTGACCATTCTGCGCACTTCAATGCAGAAAGAGATGCAGAAAGATGGCGTCAAAGGACAGGTAGAGGATGCAAAGGGCGACGTTTCACAGCAGCTGCAGCAGGTACAAAACTTTATCGGTCAGGGTGTTGATGCACTGATCGTCAACCCGGTCGACACCAACGCGGTGAAACCGATTATGGATCAGGCGAGTAAAGCGGGCATCCCGCTGATCTTCGTGAACCGCCGTCCAGGCGCTGAGCTGACGGGCAAAATGGCCTATGTCGGTTCCGATTCAGAACTGGCCGGACGCTTACAGATGGAAGCGCTGGCTAAAGCGATGAACGGCAAAGGTAACGTTGCCATCCTGATGGGTGACCTGGCAAACGAAGCCACCCGCGACCGTACCAAAGGCGTGGAAGAGGTTGCCGCTAAGTTCCCTGGTATCAAAATCGTACAGAAACAGACCGCCAAATTTACCCGTAACGACGCGGTGGATGTGGTCAGTAACTGGATGACGGCCGGTGATCAGATCAATGCCATCGCCTCAAACAACGATGAAATGGCGATCGGTGCGCTGCAGGCGCTGGGTAAAAACCCGGACAAAATCCTGATTGCGGGCGTCGATGGCACGCCGGATGCACTGCAGATGCTGAAGCAGGGCAAGATGGTCGCCACGGTATTCCAGGATGCGCAGGGCCAGGGTGAAGGTGCGGTGCAGACGGCGATCAAACTGGTGAAGGGCGAGAAAGTGCAGAAAATCATCAACATCCCTTACCAGCTGATTACCAAAGACAACATGGAACAGTTTACCAATCGTAACCTGAAATAATCGTTCCCGACCCAGCTGTACGGAGGTGATGTATGAACGCGTTTGCGCTTGAAGCCGAAGGCATCAGCAAGTTCTTCCCCGGCGTTAAAGCCCTCGACAATGTGTCGTTGCGGGTGCGTCCGGGAACGGTACATGCCTTGATGGGCGAAAATGGCGCGGGCAAATCCACTTTAATGAAGTGCCTTATCGGGATGTATCGTCCCGATAAGGGCACCATCAAAATTAAAGGGGAGCCGGTGCAGTTTCAGGACACCATGGACGCGTTGCGTTCCGGCATTTCAATGATCCACCAGGAGCTCAACCTGGTGCCTTACATGACCGTCGCCGAGAATATCTGGCTGGGTCGTGAGCCGATGAAGTTTGGTTTTGTCGATCACGCCCGACTCAATCAGAAGACGCAGGAACTGCTTAACCGCCTGAATATCCGCCTGAAAGCCGATCGGATGGTGGGCGAGCTGAGCATTGCGTCGCAGCAGATGGTCGAGATTGCCAAAGCGGTCTCCTGGGATTCAGACATCGTCATCATGGATGAACCGACCTCCGCGCTGACCGAAACCGAAGTCGCGCACCTGTTTACCATCATTCGTGACCTGCGCGAGCAGGGTAAGGCGATCATCTATATCAGTCACAAGATGGATGAAATCTTCAATATCACCGATGAAGTCAGTATTTTCCGCGACGGTACCTGGATCGCCAGCGATCAGACGGCGAAATATACCCGTCAGTCGCTGATTACCCAGATGGTAGGCCGCGAACTGACGCAGCTGTTCCCGAAATTCAACAGCGCCATCGGGGAAGAGGTGCTGACGGTCCGTAATCTCACCTGCAAAGATCGTTTCACCGACGTCAGTTTCAGCGTGCGCCGGGGTGAAATCCTCGGCGTCGCCGGACTGGTGGGTGCCGGTCGCAGTGAGGTGATGGAGAGCCTGTTCGGCATGGAGAGCTTCGACAGCGGCGAGATCTTAATTGATGGCGTGCCGGTGACGATCGACTCACCCTCAACGGCGATTGAGAAGGGCATGGCGTTTCTCACCGAGGACCGCAAAAAGTCCGGGCTGTTTCTGGTGCTGTCGGTGATGGAGAACATGAGCATCGTCAACATGCCGGAGTACAGCGGCAAAAGCGGTTTTGTCAGCCATGTGAAGATGGCGCAGGACTGCATGGACCAGATCCGTCGGCTCAATATCAAAACGCCGACCATGGATCAGATCATCAACAACCTCAGCGGCGGTAATCAGCAGAAGGTTCTGATTGCCCGCTGGCTGCTGGCGCAACCGAAGATTCTGATTCTGGACGAACCGACGCGCGGCATTGACGTCGGTGCAAAAGCGGAGATTTACCGCTTAATCAGTGAACTTGCCAACCGTGGCGTGGCTATCATCATGGTCTCTTCTGAACTGCCGGAAATCCTTGGCATGAGTGATCGGGTGATGGTGATGCACGGCGGGCGTATAACCGGCATCCTCGATAAAGAAGAAGCCGATCAGGAAACCATTCTGTCGTTGGCATCCGAGTGAGGCGCGAGACCACTATGAGCAATATGAAAGCTACTGCCACTCCGGCAGCCCCGCAGCAACCCTCTTTTTTTGCCAGTCTGCGTCATAAATTGCCGAAAGATACCGGCATTTTTGTGGTGATGGTGGGGATTGCGTTGATTTTTGAAATGTTTGGCTGGTATGTGCGTGACCAGTCTTTCCTGCTCAACACCAACCGTCTGATCCTGATTGTCCTGCAGGTGGCGATTATCGGGATTATCGCGGTCGGCGTGACGCAGGTCATTATCACCACGGGTATCGACCTCTCCTCCGGTTCCGTCATCGCCCTGGCGGCGGTCGTGGCCGCGAGCCTGGCACAGACTTCTGACAGCCTGTCACCGATGTATCCGTCGCTGGTGAATATGCCTGCGGTAATCCCGATCGCGGCCGGTATCGGCGTCGGTTTGCTGGCGGGTGTGGTCAACGGTGTGCTGATTACCCGTACCGGTATTCCGCCATTCATCGCCACACTGGGCATGATGGTGTCGGCGCGTGGTCTGGCGCAGTATTACACCCAGGGTAATCCCATCAGCTTCCTGTCCGACGGCTTTACTTCAATCGGGCAGGGCGCAATGCCAGTGGTGATTTTCCTGGTCGTGGCGCTGCTGTTCCACATCGCCCTGAAACATACCCGCTACGGTAAGTATGTTTACGCCATCGGCGGCAACATGACCTCAGCGAAAGTCTCCGGTATCAACGTTAATAAGTATCTGATCATCGTCTACACCATTGCCGGCGCGCTTTCTGGCCTGGCGGGTGTGGTACTGGCGGCGCGTGTCAGCAGCGGCCAGTCAAGCATGGGGATGTCCTACGAGCTGGATGCGATTGCCGCAGCCGTTATCGGCGGCAGCAGCCTGATGGGCGGCGTGGGCCGTATCACCGGCACACTCATTGGCGCTGTGATCCTCGGTCTGATCAAAAGCGGCTTCACCTTCGTGGGTGTGGATGCGTACATTCAGGACATTATCAAAGGGATGATCATCGTGGCTGCGGTCTCTATCGACATGCATCGTAACCGCAAAAAACGTTAATCAGCAGGCGTTGCCTTCTTCCGTATGCGGGAGAGGGCAACGGTTGCTTTTTCCCCTCCGGTAGCTATCAGCGATAAGAAATCCCGCTGATAGCGGTTACATTTTCCGGCCCCTTCGTCACGCTACGCGTCAGGCGCGGCAAGCCTTCATCAGGTGCAATACGTTTCCACTGCACTAAAACTGTACAGCCTGTCATCACTTTTCTGCACGTCTGACTCGCAGCGTCTGCACTGTCACAGTGCGCCTGACCCCATCCCCTTATCTGTTCAGGCATTCCTGATGCTTATTAACCCTTAAGAGGTAATCAGAAACGCTTATTTTCCGGGCCGTTAGGAAAAATCTGGCGGGTAGCTGGCAAGTGTCGTTTAAACCTGGCCTGCATCTTGCAAAATCTCTGTTATCAGGGCGATGGGGTCTAACCCATTTCGCTATTCGGGGTGAGTGACGGAGGCAAGATGAATTTAAGACGACTGAAGTACTTTGTGAAAATCGTCGATATCGGCAGTCTGACGCAGGCAGCCGAAGTGCTGCACATCGCACAGCCTGCACTCAGTCAGCAGGTGGCGACGCTGGAGAATGAACTGGATCAGCAGTTACTGATCCGCACCAAGCGCGGCGTTACGCCAACTGAAGCCGGTAAGATTCTCTATGGTCATGCGCGCACCATTTTGCGCCAGTGTGAACAGGCACAGACGGCGGTCATTAACGCCGGTCAGGTGCTGAGCGGTCAGGTGTCGATTGGTCTGGCACCGGGTACGGCAGCATCCTCGCTGACGATGCCACTGCTGCAAACCGTCCGCGATCAGTTTCCGGAAGTGTTGGTCTACCTGCACGAAAACAGTGGCAGCGTACTGAATGAGAAAGTGATGAGCGGTCAGCTGGATATGGCGGTGCTGTACGATCGCGCTCCCACAGCCGGTATCAACAGCATGCCGCTGATGAAAGAAGATCTCTTCCTGGTCGGCGCCACCGATTATCCGGGTGCCAGTGTCGATCTGGCGGATGTCGCGCAGATGAGCCTGTTCCTGCCGCGTGACTACAGTGCCGTGCGCAAGCGCGTCGATGAGGCATTTTCACTGCGTCGCCTGAGCGCGCGCATCATCGGTGAGATCGAATCGATTTCAACCCTGACGTCAGCCATTTCCAGCGGCATGGGCGTCACCGTGTTACCTGAATCTGCCGCCCGTTCACTGGTGGGTTCGACGGATGCCTGGATGTCACGCATCAATAGCCCGTCACTGAGCCTGCCGCTGTCGCTGAACATCTCCGCCCGGTTACCGCTGTCACCTTCTGCACAAGCCGTGAAGAATATTCTGCTGTCGCTGCTGAACAAGCCGCTGAATGAGGAGCGGGAGTTGATGTTAGTAGGGTAAGGGGGGCGCTTGCAGCGGGCTGAGGCAATGCTTTGCAGCGGGCTGAGGTCAGGGTTTGCAGTGGGCTAAGGTCAGGGTTTGCAGCGGGCTAAGGTCAGGCTTTGCAGCGGTCTGAGTCTGAGCAGGTTACGCCCGCCAGGCGGTGGAGAGTTTGAGGTCGCCTGTGCAGGCGGACGCGTCAAGGGGCGTACGCCCGCCCCTTAACAATCCCGGCGTCCGGCTGCCTCCGCGCCCCGTTTCACGGGGTACCTTCGCCACGCCCTTCGGCCCGCGGACTGTCCGGACTCGCCATCCCTGGCTCGTGACGTCCTCTCGCCGACGTCCTGTCGGCTCATCCTTACCTCCGGTTGTTCCTCAGCGCTTCGGACGCCTCTCCCAACCCCCCCGCCTGCAAAATATTTATGTTTTTTTAGTGCTGCGTTGTCTGCTGTCCAGTGACAGCTCCGGAAACGTAAAGCGATGAGATACCCCACACAAAAAGAAGAAGTAACAGCGAGGGGTTGGGGAGGCCGTCAGAACCGCTGAGCGGATGAGGGATTTCAGGACGAGCGACATGGATGTCGCGAAGAGGCGGGTTCGCGCCAGGGATGGCGCGTCCCGGCGGTCCGTGAGAAATCCGGAAGAGGCGAAGGGACCGCGAAGCGGCGGTGAAGCAGGCCGGAGCCTGGGGGTCAAGGGGGCGCGGCGACTGGCGCCCCCTTGTTGGTCGCCTGCAGAGGCGTTACTGAAACTGCCCGGCCCGCCTGGCGAACGAAACCTTCTCATAGCCCGTTCGCGCAGCAAACACCCCGGCTTTTTCACATGCAGCCTGCAAGGCGAACGAAACCTTCCCGGCGCCCGTTCGCGCAGCGAACACTCCCAGCTTCAGCTCCGCAGCAAGCCCGTTCGCGCAGCGAACACCTCAGCGCATCCGCGCAACCATCCCCCCTTTATTCCCTAAAGTCATAAAGCCAAATTTTTTAGTATTTCCGGTTATCAATAATAGTTCTTACCATCAGAGAATCAGATTATGTAAAGGGAGGTAAATATCGTGAATTTCCAGCAGCTTAAGATCATCCGCGAGGCGGCCCGCTGTGAGTTTAATTTAACGGAAGTCGCTAACACACTGTTTACCTCCCAGTCGGGTGTCAGTCGGCACATCCGCGATCTGGAAGATGAGCTGGGTGTGGAGATCTTTATCCGTCGCGGTAAGCGTCTGCTGGGGATGACCGAACCGGGCAAAGCGTTGCTGACCATCGCCGAGCGCATCCTGGATGAGGCGGGCAAAGTGCGGCGGCTGGCCGATGTATTTACCAATGAAACCAGCGGCATCCTGACCATCGCCACCACGCATACTCAGGCGCGCTACAGCCTGCCGAAAGTGATCAAGGCGTTCCGTCAGCTCTATCCCAACGTCCGGCTTGAACTGAATCAGGGATCGCCGCAGGAAATCGTTACCATGCTGCTGGCGGGTGAAGCGGACATCGGCATCGCCAGTGAAATGCTGGTCAACAACAGCAGTCTGGCCGCCTTCCCCTGGTTCAGCTGGCATCACGCCTTGCTGGTGCCAAAAGGGCATGAGCTGGTGCAGAACCAGCCGGTCTCACTGAGCACCCTCAGCCGCTATCCCCTCATTACCTACCGGCAGGGCATCACCGGCCGGTCGCGGGTTGACCGTGCCTTCCAGACGGCGGGTTTGAAACCGGATATCGTGCTCAGCGCTCAGGACTCCGACGTGGTGAAAACCTACGTCAAACTCGGTCTGGGTGTCGGGATCCTGGCCGATCAGGCGTGTGAAACCGAAGAAAGTGAAGAGCTGGAGCGTCTGGATGCCACGCATCTGTTCGATGCCAGCACCGTCTGGCTTGGCCTCAAGCGCGGTCAGCTGCAGCGCAACTACGTCTGGCAGTTCCTGGAACTCTGCAACGCCAACCTGTCGCTGGAGGAGATTAAACGCCAGGCACTCTCCTACAGTAACGACGACGAACCGGTCATCGACTTCCAGATTTAATCACACCGCGCATCCCGCCGGATGCGCCCCCGTTCCCGCACGGCATAAAATTTCAAATCAGCGCGAAAAATTCGCTCAGTGACCTTTCTCACCCTGCACAACAACATCCTGCGCTGACCCGGCGCGATAAAGTGGAATTAACTGACCACGAGGGGATGTTATGTCGCGATTAAAACTTACCGATAGCGATTTGCTGCGCCAGCAGGCGCTGTTTGCCGGACGCTGGCAGGATGCGCATAAGGGCGCCACGCTGCCGGTTATCGATCCCGCCACGGGCGAAACGCTGGCCACGATTCCGGCGCTGGGCCGGGCAGAGACGGAACAGGCGATAACCTATGCGGAAACGGTGCGCATCAGCTGGGGCAAAACCCCTAATGCCAGCCGTGCCGCGCTGCTGGAAAAATGGCATCAGCTGATTGTGGAACATGCTGACGACCTGGCGATCATCATGACCGCCGAGCAGGGAAAACCGCTGGCAGAAGCCAGAGGCGAAGTGCTCTACGGCGCCAGTTTTGTGAAATGGTTTGCGGAAGAGGCGCGTCGCATCTACGGCGACACCATTCCCGCGCCCAGCGAGGACCGTCGCATTCTGGTGCTGAAACAGCCGGTTGGGGTTGCCGCCGCGATTACGCCGTGGAACTTCCCGATTGCGATGATTACCCGAAAGGTAGCCCCGGCGCTGGCCGCCGGATGTCCGATTATCGTTAAACCGTCGGAGTTAACGCCGCTCTCGGCGCTGGCACTGGCGGTGCTGGCAGAGCGCGCCGGTTTCCCGTCTGGCGTGTTGCAGGTGCTGACCGGCCTGCCCACGGAGATTGGTGCGGCGCTGACTGAAAGCCGCACGGTGCGTAAAATCTCCTTTACCGGTTCGACCCGCATCGGGCAGTTATTAATGCAGCAGAGCGCCAACAGCATAAAGCGCCTGAGTCTGGAACTGGGCGGCAACGCGCCACTGATCGTGTTTGATGATGCCGATATTGAGATTGCGGTCGCCGGCGTCATGCTCAGCAAGTTCCGCAACGCCGGGCAGACCTGCGTCTGTGCCAACCGCATTCTGGTGCAGCGGAGCATCTATCCGCGCTTCACCGCCCGACTGCTGGAGGCGGTCGCCACCCTGAAAGTGGGCGATGGCTTTGCGCCCGACAGCACCATTGGCCCGCTGATCAACAGCCGCGCGGTGGAGAAAGTGAATGGTCACATCGACGATGCGCTCAGTCAGGGAGCAACCCTGTTGACCGGCGGCATGAGCCAGGGCAACGGCACCTTCGTGCAGCCCACGGTACTCGGTGAGGTCACGTCCGGCATGCGCATCGCCCATGAAGAGACGTTCGGCCCGGTCGCGCCGCTGTTTATCTTTGATGATGAAGAGCAGGCGATCGCGATGGCGAACGACACGCCTTACGGCCTGGGAGCCTATTTCTTTACCGAGAATATCCGGCGGGCGTGGCGGGTAGCGGAAGCGCTGGAGTTTGGCATGGTCGGCTTTAATACCGGCGCAATTTCCCTGGAGGTTGCGCCGTTTGGTGGTGTGAAACTCTCCGGTATTGGCCGGGAAGGTTCCCGCTACGGAATTGATGAATATCTGGAACAGAAAACATTTCACATTGGCAGTCTGTAATTAAATATTAATAGAACGCCAGCCGGATGATCAGGCTGGCGTTTTTTTTTGCCTGATGCTCAGGATAATTTCTTTGGCGTCAAATAATAGTCTTTAAAAACGAAAGAATTTATCAGGGATGTGAGACCGGTCGGTAAATCGGCGGGGACCTGGCACTGTAATGAGCAGCCTGACCCCTTATATCCGCTTTGGTGCAATTTCCGTGCAGGTTGCACCAGCAGGGCGCATAAATTTTGTGAAGTAAATCATCTGTTTAATTGTTCGGCAATTCCGCAAAAAATCCCCCGGCAATACGGCAGAAAATTTTTTTGCGCTGTTTTAAACGCATTTTTATTTTTTGCCCGGCTGGCATACTTTCTGCATTAGCTTATTAACACCGCAGAAATCGGCCGTTGTAAACGCTAATAAATCAGCAACTGATGGGTGTAACAAATAAGGAATTCTTCCATGTTAAGTTTCGACCCTGAAAAAGTTTCTCTTCCGGCTGGCCATTATATTGGCGGCCAGCACTGCCAGAGCCAGGGCGCAGCCTTTGAGGTTAAACGTCCCTCTGATGGCCGGGTTTATGCCACGCTGCAGGACGCTACGCCGCAGGATGTCGATCGCGCTGTTTCCGTCGCGCATCAGGCACTGAAAACCAGCGGCTGGTCCGGCTGTCCGCCGCGTGAACGCGGCCGTGTGTTACGCCGCTGGGCCGATCTGATTGAGCAGGACCCGCTGCTGGCACAGCTGGAAGCGCTGGGTTCAACCCGCCCGATCAATGACGTCGTACTACACGAAATCCCGTTTACCGCTGAAGCGATTCGCTTCTATGCCGAATGCGCTGACAAATACAGCGGCGACCTCTTTCCTACCCGCGACAGCAGCCTCGGCATGCTGATTGCCGAACCGTATGGCGTTATCGCCGCGATTACCCCGTGGAATTTTCCGCTGTCGATGGCGTCGTGGAAATGCGGACCGGCGCTGGCGGCAGGCAATGCGGTCGTCCTCAAACCCTCTGAACTCACCCCGTTTTCTACCGTGCGCATGGCCGAACTGGCGATCCAGGCCGGTTTACCGGCGGGCGTGCTGAACATTGTGCAGGGCAGCGGTGCTGTAACCGGCAGCGCGCTGGTGACCCATCCGCTGGTGCGCAAAGTCTCCTTCACCGGCTCGACCGTAACCGGAAAGCGCATCATGAGCGATGCCGCGCAGCACGGCATGAAACCGGTGACGCTGGAGCTGGGCGGCAAAAGTCCGCAGCTGGTGTTTGATGATGCGGGCGACCTTGAGGTGCTGGCCCAGCGTATTCTGCGCGGCTTTACCGCCAACGGCGGCCAGGCCTGTGTCGCGGGCACCCGTCTTATTGTGCAGCGCAATATTGCCGACCCGCTGGTTGAGCGGCTGGCACAGCTCTGCCGCGAACTTAAACCGGGTGTCACCTGGCACGAAGAGAGTCGCTACGCGCCGCTGATCGACGAACGTCAGGGCAACAAAGTTTGCTCGGTGATTGAGGCAGCAAAAGCGCAGGGCGCAGAGGTGCTGGTGGGCGGAGAGCGTTTTGCCGACACCGAAAACGGCTGGTTCTGGCAGCCCACGCTGCTGAGCCACGTGGCGCAGGATAATCCGGCCGTGCAGCAGGAGATTTTTGGTCCGGTGCTGACGGTGCAGACCTTTGACGATGAAGAGCAGGGCCTGGCGATGGCCGCCCACGACACCTATGGCCTCTGCGCCGGTGTCCACACCCTGAGTCTGCCGCGCGCGCTGCGTGCGATGCGCGCCATCGATGCGGGCACGGTCTGGATCAACCGCTATGGCCGCTCCGGCGACTTCATCATTCCAACCGGCGGCTTCCTGGGTTCCGGCATTGGGAAAGACTTAGGGCGTCAGGCGTTTCAGGCCTGCCAGCGCCAGAAGAGTGTACTCATCGATTTCTAAGCGCAACTGACAAAGACGAGGCTGTTACATGGCACTGTTTAAACCGAAATTCATCACGTTTGACTGTTACGGCACGCTGATTCGCTTTGATATGGCGGGCGCCGCCCAACGCTGTTTCAGCGATCGTGTCGATCCGGATGCAATGAACGCGTTTACCGCTGACTTTGCCGCCTACCGTCTGGATGAGGTGCTCGGCGCATGGAAACCCTATTACGACGTGGTCAGTAATGCGATTCAGCGCACCTGCAAAAAGTGGGGCGTGAAGTGGGACAAAGCCGACAGCGACTTTATCTACACCGACTGCGCCAGCTGGGGTCCGCATCCCGACGTGCCCGCCGGGCTGGCAAAAGTGGCTAAGGAGTTCCCGCTGGTGCTGCTGACTAACTCGATGAAAGACCTGATCCCGCATCACGAACCGCGTCTGGGTGCGCCCATCTATATGACCATCACGGCCGAAGAGGCGGGGGCTTACAAGCCACAGATGAAAGGCTTCGAGTACATGCTGGATAAGCTCGGCTGCGGCCCGGAGGATATCCTGCATGTCTCCTCCAGCTTCCGCTATGACCTGATGACCGCCCACGATCTCGGCATCAAAAATAAAGTCTGGGTCAATCGCGGTCATGAACCGGCGAACCCTTACTACCAGTACACCGAAATCAAAGATATCGGCGGCCTGCCTGGCGTCGTCGGACTCTGAGGAATCCCCCATGAAACTGGAATCGTTCTGGCAGGCCACCGCTCCGGCCTTTACCGGTGCCGCCCGTGAACCGCTGCCCGCACAGGCGGACGTGGTGGTTATCGGCGGCGGCTTCACCGGCGTCTCGGCGGCGCTTAACCTGGCGCGCAGTGGCATCAGTGTGGTGCTGCTGGAGAGTGGTGACGTGATGAGCCAGGCCTCGGCGCGCAACGGCGGCCACTGCAATACCGGTGTGGCGCAGAACTTCGCCTCGCTGGTGGCAAGTCAGGGTCTGGAGCAGGCCAGTCGCTTCTACCGGGCGTTTGACGATGCGGTGAGCTACGTCCAGCAACTGATCCAGGATGAAGAGATCGACTGCGACTTCCGGTTGTGCGGCAAGCTCAAGCTCGCCAGCAAAGCGTCGCATATGGCCGGGCTGCGGGAGGCGTATGAACTGATGCGCCGCACCGTAGACCCGGAGATCGAACTGCTCGATAAAACGGCGGTGCGCGATGAGATCGCCAGCGATGATTTCCACGGCGGCCTGCTGCAGAAGCGTGGCGGTCAGATGCACATGGGTAAATTTGGCATCGGGCTGGCGGAAGCGGCGGCCCGCAGCGGCGCGAAAATTTTCCCGCATCACGCCGTGACGAAGTTAGAACGCCTGCAGGGTTATCAGCATCGGATACACACCGCGCAGGGCACGATTCTGGCGGATAAAGTGCTGATGGCGACCGGCTGCTCCAACGTCGGCCCTTTTCCCTGGTTCCAGCGCCGTATTGTGCCGGTCGGCAGCTTTATTGTAGTCACGGAAGCACTCGACCCGGCGCTGCTGCGTCAGGTGCTGCCCAATAACCGGACCTATGTGACGTCGCTGAATATCGGCAACTACTTCCGTACCACCGCCGACAGCCGGCTGGTGTTTGGCGGCCGCGCGCGGTTTGCCGTCAGCAACCCAACCTCCGATTCGCGCAGCGGCGAGATCCTCCGCCACGCGATGACGCAGATGCTGCCGCAGCTGGGTAAAGCTGGGGTGGACTACTGCTGGGGCGGCATGGTCGACATGACCGCCGACCGTCTGCCACACGCGGGTGAACAGGATGGCCTGTTCTATTCGCTGGGCTACAGCGGTCACGGCACGCAGATGTCGGTCTGGATGGGGCGGGTCATGGCCGACCTGCTGGCCGAAAAACGCACTGAAAATCCCTGGCAGCGCGACGCATGGCCCGCGCTGCCCGGTTATCACGGCAAGCCATGGTTTTTACCGCTCGCAGGACTCTATTACAAAGCAAAGGATCGCCTTTCATAACGTCCCGTCGGGTGCTGGCCGCCAGGTGTCCAGCACCGCCAGAAAAATAATCCCCGGTTCGCCTGACTATTGAGGGTACAGAGATGAGTAAATTTGATAATAAAGACGCCGATGCGGTAAATCCGGCACTGACGCGCATGATCACCGAAGGCTCGCTGTCACGTCGCAGCCTGATGAAAATCCTCTCCGCAGGTGCGGTGATGAGCAGCGGCCTGATCGGTTTTTCAGGGGAAGCACTGGCGGACGACAAGCCGGTCACAGGCGGTAAACTGCGGGCGGCGATGTCGAATTCCTCGGCCACCGATACACTCGATCCGGCCAAAAGTAACAACAGCGCGGACTACACCCGCCAGTTCATGTTCTACAGCGGTCTGACCGAGCTGGATAAAAACCTGATGGTGCAACCGGCGCTGGCTGAGTCGCTGGACTCCAGTGACGGCATCACCTGGCATATCAAACTGCGTAAAGGGGTCACCTTCCATGATGGCAAACCGCTGACCGCCAAAGATGTCATCTTCTCGCTCAGCCGCCACAAAGATCCGGCCATCGCCTCTATCGCTTTTAAGCTGGCCGATCAGTTCAAAACGTTCACCGCGGTCAACGATAATGAGGTGCAGCTGGAGCTGAACAGCGCCAACTTCGACGTCCCTTACATGCTGGCGACACCCCCATTTTTAATTGTGAAAGACGGCACCACCGACTTCAGCAAAGGCATCGGCACCGGTCCGTTTATCTGCAAAACCTTTATGCCGGGTACGCGCACCATCGGCACGAAAAATCCCAACTACTACAAGCCGGGTCTGCCGCATCTGGATGAGGTCGAGCTGATAGGCGTCACCGATGCCGCAGCACGTGTTAATGCCCTGATGTCGGGTGATCTGCAAATCGTGTCCACGCTGAGCGCTGCGGACTGCAAGCGTATCAAAGCCACCAGCGATTTTGGCGTGCTGGAGAGTAAATCGGGCATGTACACCAACCTGATTATCCGCACCGACATGAAGCCGGGCAGCAACGAAGATTTTGTGCTGGCGATGAAATACCTGCAGCCGCGTGAAATGCTGGTGAAAACGGTGCTGCAGGGTTATGGCGACGTGAGTAATGACACCCCGGTGCCGCCATGGCATCCGCTCTACAACGCCGACCTCAAACCGCGTCCGCTCGACGTGGAAAAAGCGAAGTTCCACATCAAAAAAGCGGGCATGGCCGGCTCCACGATAGAGATCATCACTACGCCGAATATCGAAGGGGCGAACGAAGGCGGTCAGCTGATCCAGCAGATGGCGCGCGGGGCAGGACTCAATGTGAAAGTGCGACGTGTGCCGTATGACGGTTACTGGTCTTCGCACTGGATGAAAGATCCGGTGGGATATGGCTCGATTAACCCGCGTCCGACGCTCGACATGCTCTTCTCACAGTTTTATCTCTCTACGGCACCGAACAATGAATCGGGCTGGAAAAATCCCCAGTTTGATCAGCTGGTGGTCGCCGCACGCGGTGAGCGCGATCAGGCAAAACGCAAGCAGATGTATGGCGACATGCAGACGCTGATTTATGACCACTGCGGCACCATCATTCCGACCTTTATCAGCTCCACCGATGGCTACAGCAAAAAGGTCAAAGGGGTCGAGGCCTGGCCGTCAGGCATGATGATGGGCTATCGCTTCCATGAGTTTGCCTGGCTGACCGCCTGATCTTAGCCTATCCCATTAGGCTATTCATAAGGAGTACGCCGATGAACCGATACATGATGTTCCTGATTGCCCGGCGGGTTGGCGCCGGCATCCTGACTTTGCTTATCGTCTCGGCGGTGGTGTTTTTCATCACCAGCCTGCTGCCGGGTGACGCGGCACAGATGATCCTCGGCCAGAACGCCACGCCGGAAACGGTGGCGGCGTTACGGCAGCAGCTGGGTCTCGATCAGCCTTTGCTGATGCGCTATATCCACTGGCTGACAGGCATGGTGCAGGGTGACTTCGGCACCTCGTTTGCCAGCCATCTGCCGGTCTCACAGCTGGTGGCGCAGCGTATTCCCGCCACTTTTGAACTGGCGGGCATCACCACGCTGATCTGCGTGCCGATGGCGCTGATCATCGGCATCATTGCAGCGATGAATCGCGGTTCCCGGCTCGATCGGGCGCTGGTTATCGGCACCATGGCGACGGTAGCCGTGCCGGAGTTTCTGGTGGCGACGGTGGCGGTACTGATTTTCGCCGTCAAGCTGCACTGGGTGTCGGCGATGTCGTTCGGCAGTCCGGACAGCGACCTGCTCAGCTACCTCAAAGCCTATGCGCTGCCGGTGCTGACACTCTGTTGCGTGCTGGTGGCGCAGATGGCACGCATGACGCGGGCCGCCATCATCAATCAGCTCGACAGCCCCTATCTGGAGATGGCGCTGCTGAAAGGGGTGTCGCCGCTTCGCGCCGTGCTGCGTCATGCGCTGCCTAACGCGGTCGGCCCCATCGCCAACGCGATCTCACTCAGCCTCTCCTATCTGTTTGGCGGGGTGATCATCATCGAAACCATCTTCAGCTATCCCGGTCTGGCCAGCCAGCTGGTGGACGCGGTCAGTAACCGCGACCTGCCGGTGGTGCAGCTCTGCGTGATGCTGTTCGCCGCCTGTTATCTGGTACTGCTGCTGGCGGCTGACATTCTGACTATCGCCTTTAACCCGAAATGGAGAAGCGCATGAATACTCTCTTGTTGCCCTGGCGTTTCTTTCAGGCGCTCTCCTGGTCAGGTCGGCTGGGTCTGATGATGTCGCTGTTCTGGCTGCTGATGGCCGTGTTCGGCACCCCGCTGGCGCCGCACAGCATTGATGACATCGGCGGCGGCCCACTGATGGGCGGCCTGACAGCCGATAACCTGCTGGGCACCGACTATCTGGGACGCGACATGCTCAGCCGTATTCTCTATGGCGCGAAGTTCTCAATCGGTCTGGCGCTGAGTGCGGCGCTGCTGGCCAGCCTGATCGGCACGCTGCTGGCGTTGCTGGCGGCGGTGACGGGACGCTGGCTGGAGGAGTTACTCGGCCGCGTCAACGACGCACTGCTGGTGCTGCCGGGCAAGGTGTTGTCGCTGATGATCGTCGCAGTATTTGGCTCCTCGCTGCCGATGCTGATCCTGACGGCGGTGTTCACCTACTGGCCGGGCGCCTTCCGTATCGCTTTTGCCATGGCCAGCTCGCTGCGCAGCATGGATTACGTCCGTGCCTCACGGCTGCGGGGCGAGAGCCGCTGGTATATCGCCATTCATGACATCCTGCCCAACATGGTGCACCCGATGCTGACGGACTTTGGCCTGCGCTTTGTCTACATCGTGCTGCTGCTGAGCGGCCTGAGCTTCCTGGGCCTGGGCGTGCAGCCGCCGTACGCCGACTGGGGCACGCTGGTACGTGAAAATATGCAGGGGCTGTTTGACGGTTCGCCTGCGGTGCTGATGCCCGCGCTGGCGATTGCCAGCCTGACCATTGGCGCCAACCTGTTTATCGACAGCCTGCAGGCGATGCGTCCGATGACGCTGGCGAAGGAGGGAGCATGAACGTGACACCACATACCGCCATGCCGGTGATTTCGGTAGATAAACTGCGTGTTACCGCGCAGACCGATCGCGGCGAAGAGATCGACCTGGTTTCCGACATTCACTTTACGGTGCAGAAAGGCGAGGTGCTGGCGCTGATTGGCGAATCCGGCTCCGGTAAAACCACCATCGCCATGGCGCTGATGGGCTATGCCCGCAGCGGCTGTCGCATCGCCGAAGGTAACATTCACGTTGCCGGCACCGACGTTAACAGTCTGACGCCGGGCCAGCTGCGCGCGTTTCGCGGCAACAAAGTTGCCTATATCGCTCAGAGCGCGGCGGCATCCTTTAATCCGGGGATGAAGATCCTCGACCAGGTGATTGAGCCGGTCGTTATCCACGGCACCCTGACCCGTAAAGCGGCGAAAGAGAAGGCGATTGGCCTGTTCCGCGAACTGGCGCTGCCAAACCCCGAGACTATTGGCGACCGTTTCCCGCACCAGGTGTCGGGCGGTCAGCTGCAGCGTCTGATGACGGCGATGGCGCTGATTGGCGATCCTGACGTCGTGATCCTTGATGAACCGACCACCGCGCTGGATGTCACCACCCAGGTCGAAGTGCTGAAAGCGTTTCGCCGCGTGGTCGTGCAGCGTGGCGTCACCGCGATTTACGTCAGCCACGATCTGGCCGTAGTCGCGCAGATGGCTGACCGGATTCTGGTACTGCTGCGCGGCAAAATGGCGGAGTATGGCAGCACCGAAAATCTGATTGGTGCGCCAAAGGCGGAGTACACCCGTTTACTGATGGACGCCGCGCGGCAGAAAGAGCGGCCCAGCAACTGGTGTCCGGCCGCCGCCGATATTCATCCGCTGCTGGAGGTGCGCGACCTCAGCGCAGGTTATGGCCCACGCGGTAATGACGGCCATCCAAAAGTGCGCATTCTGGAGGAGATCAACCTCAAGCTCTGGAAAGGACAGGCGATTGGTATTATCGGTGAATCAGGCTCGGGTAAAACCACCCTGGCGCACGCCATTGCCGGACTCAACGCCCCCAGTCACGGCCACATCCTGTTTAACGGCCACTACATTGCAGGCGATATGCAGAAACGCCCTGACAACGAGCTGCGCCGCATTCAGTATGTGTTCCAGATGGCGGATACTGCACTGAATCCGGCCCACAGCGTTGAACGCATCCTGTCGCGACCGCTGACGCTGTTTCACGGCCTGAGCGGCGCGGCGCGCCAGCAGCGACTTTATCAGCTGCTGGATCTGGTAAAGCTGCCGCGCAGCGTGCTGTGGCGGCGTCCCTGGGCGCTTTCCGGCGGGCAGAAGCAGCGCGTCAATCTGGCGCGTGCGCTGGCGGCTGAACCGGACCTGATCCTGTGTGATGAAGTGACCTCGGCGCTGGATACCGTGGTCGCCGCCGCCGTCCTCGACTTAATCAGCGAACTGCGGCGCGAGCTGGGGCTCTCGGTGATCTTCATCAGCCACGACATGCATGCGGTACGGGCGGTGTGCGACGAAATTGTGGTGATGAAGAGCGGTCGTATCGTGACTCAGCTGGCACGCAGTGATTATGACAAGCCGACCAGCGAGCTCTATTTCGAGCGCCTGAAACGTGCGGTGCCGGAGCTGCGTCAGGGCTGGCTGGATGAGCATGAAGAGATTTTAAAAGCAGAGTGAGTTAACGCGCTCTTATTTACCCGCCTGCACAGCACTGATGCATTGCGCAGGCGGCGCGGGTCTGGCACAGCGGCGATAGTGCCCTGAGCCAGATCAGATACTGACAACAGAGGTCATCTTGTTATGCCTGCACCGATTCGTTATGTACAGGACAGTGCGAATTTCCCCGATTCCGCCGATGTGGTGGTGATTGGCGCCGGTATTGCCGGTGCCGCAGCCACCTGGGAGCTGGCGAAGCAGGGACTGAAGGTTGTGCTGATTGAAAAAGGCCTGGTAGGGGCGGAACAGTCGAGCCGCAACTGGGGCTGGTGTCGCCAGCAGAATCGTGATGAGCGTGAGCTGCCGCTGATTATCTATGCGCTGCAACGCTGGGGTGAACTGAACGACGAAACCGGCGAAGAGCTGGGATTCCGCCGCAGCGGGCTGGTCTACGCCACGCAGGAAGAGTCGGACATCGCGGCCTGGGATAAGTGGATCCAGATGGCAAAAGGCTATGGCGTAAACAGTTCGATTCTTACGGCGGAACAGGCCAAAGCGATGACGCCCGGCAGCACCACCCAATGGCGGGGCGGCCTCTCAGCACCCACCGACGGCCACGCCGAGCCACGCCTCGCTGCGCCTGGCCTGGTGGCGGGTGCGCTGAAAAAAGGTGCGCTGCTGTTTCAGCAGTGCGCGGTGCGCGGGCTGGATATCGCCGCAGGTCGGGTCAGCGGCGTCTGGACCGAACGCGGTCTGATCAAAACCAGCCGGGTTATCTGCGCCGCTGGCGCCTGGACCTCGATGTTCTGCCGTCGTCACGGCATCGACCTGCCGCTGGGCAATGTGATTGGCACCGCCTTCCGCACGCAGCCCATCGAGCAGGCGATCGCCATGCCGCTTTACACGCCGGGCTTTGCCTGTCGGCCACAAATGGACGGCAGCTACACCGTCTCCGTCTCAGGGCGCGGGCGTCTGGAGCCGGGCGCGCAGGGGCTGCGCTATGCCCGCCAGTTCTATCCGACCTTTAAAAGCCGCCGCAAGAATCTCACCCTGAATCTCGGCCTGTCGCCATTCTTCAACGGCCCGGAAGCGATGGGGAAATGGGCATTTGACCGCGAGTCACCGTTTGAGCGTATGCGTATTCTCGATCCGGCAGCAGATGCAAAAATCGTGGAAGAGGGCCTGGCGGCGATGCGGCGTGAATACCCGGCGCTGGCGAATCTTAAGCTGGCGCAGTCGTGGGGCGGCATGATTGACAGCACCCCGGATGCGATTCCGGTCATCTCTACCGTGGCCAAACTGCCGGGGCTGGTGCTCTCGGCGGGTTACAGCGCCCACGGGTTCGGTATCGGACCCGGAGCCGGACGACTGGCCGCCGACCTGGCGACTGAGGCTACACCGATCGTTGATCCGACCCCTTACCGCTACAGCCGTCTGGTTGACGGCAGCGGACTTGAAACGCCAGGCATGATGTAAGGAGAGCTGTTATGAGCCTGACTATACGCGCAATGACGCCCGACGATCTCGACCAATGTTTCACCTTAACGCAGGCGCTGAAATGGCCCCACCGACGCGAAGACTGGGCGCTGGCGCTGCAACTGGGCGAGGGCACGGTGATTGAAGAGCAGGGTAAGCTGATTGGCAGCGCAGTACTCTGGCGCTGGGGCGACAGTGCCGCCACGCTGGGACTGATTATTGTTGATAACCAGCAGCAGGGGCGCGGCCTGGGCAAACAGCTGATGCTGGCGCAGCTGGAAAAACTGCCTGACTGTAATGTGCGTCTGCACGCGACCGAAATGGGCAAAGGCCTGTATGAAAAGCTCGGTTTTGTCAGCTGCGGTGAAATCCGTCAGCACCAGACCCGTGCAGTGACCACACTGCCTGACGTGGTGATCCCGGCGGGACTGCAGCTGCGACCCGCGACCCGGCTCGATCACGCCACGCTGGTGACGCTGGATCAGCAGGCAAATGGCATGCTTCGTCCGGCGCTGATTGAGCATTTACTGCGCGACTGCCAGACAGTGATTTTAGAGGATGCGCAGCAGCAGATTCAGGGCTTCGCCAGCCTGCGCCGCTTTGGTCACGGCTGGGCGATTGGCCCGGTAATAGCCGCGGATTTCCCGGCCGCTCAGGCGCTGGTCGCCTCACTGATGCAATCGCTGCAGGGGCAGTTCCTGCGCATTGATACCGACGGTGCGCTGCCAATGGCCGCCTGGCTGGAGAGTCTGGGCATTCCTCAGGTCGATGCGCCCACCACGATGGTGCGCGGCACGCCCTGGACGCCGCAGGGGATGCAGGCGTTTGGGCTGATGACTCAGGCGATGGCCTGATGCATATCGTTTATAAATCGGAGCCGGAACGTGGCCGGATCTGGCAGCGCTGGCTGGCGGAACAGGCGCCTGACATTCAGCTGCATATCTGGCCCGAAACCGGTGATCCGGCACAGGTTGAGGCGCTGGTCGCCTGGCAGCCCCCCGCTGACATTCCGGCGCTGTTTCCCCGGCTGAAACTGCTGTTCTCGGTGGGAGCCGGAGCCGATCAGTTTGATTTCACTGCGTTGCCGCCCGACCTGCCGGTGATCAGAATGATCGAGCCAGGCCTGACCCAGGGCATGGTGGAATATGTCACCTTCGCGGTGCTCGGCCTGCATCGCGACATGCCGCGCTATTTCAATCAGCAGCGCCAGCAGCAGTGGCTGGCCCACGCCGCCTTACCGGCCGCGCAGCGTCGGGTGGGCGTGATGGGCCTGGGCGAACTGGGGCAGGCCGCGTTAGCGCAGTTGGTCGCGCTGGGCTTTGACTGCGCAGGCTGGAGCCGCACACCGCGCGAGATCCCTGGCGTGCGCTGCTGGCACGGCGCGGATCAACTTGCTGACTTCCTGGCGCACAGCGACATTCTGGTCTGCCTGCTGCCGCTGACTGACACCACACAGGGGTTGCTGAATAAGACGCTGTTCAGCCAGTTGCCGCAGGGCGCGGCGCTGGTGCAGGCCGGACGCGGTCAGCAGCTCAATCATGACGATCTGCTGCAGGCGCTGGAAAGCGGTCAGCTCCGCGCCGCAGTGATTGACGTCACTGACCCGGAGCCGTTACCGGCGGGTCATCCGTTCTGGCACCATCCCGCCATCTGGCTGACACCGCACATCGCCAGCCAGACGCAGAATGAGAGCGCCATCGCGGCACTGCTGGAAAACCTGCGGCGCTACCAGCGTGGCGAGCCGCTACAGGGTGTGATTGACCGTTCGCGAGGATATTAAAATGGAACATTTAGTGGCACTGCGCCGCGACCTGCATGCGCATCCCGAACTGGGCTTTCAGGAGCTGCGCACCAGCGACATCGTGGCGAATTTCCTGCAGGAGCTGGGCATTGAGGTGCATCGCGGTATCGGTAAAACCGGCGTGGTCGGGATACTGAAGAAGGGCAGCAGTGAACGCATGATTGGCCTGCGCGCCGACATGGATGCGCTGCCAATGCAGGATCAAAGCGGCACCGACTGGCAAAGCCGGGCAGAGCAGGTGAGCCATGCCTGCGGCCACGACGGCCACATGGTGATGCTGCTGGGGGCCGCCGAACAACTGGCGCGCGATGTCAGCTTTGACGGCAGTGTCTGCTTTATCTTCCAGCCCGCCGAAGAGGGGCTGGCAGGCGCAAAAGCCATGATCGATGACGGCCTCTTCAGCCGCTTCCCCTGCGAAGCCGTCTACGCCATTCATAACTGGCCGGAACTGCCGCTCGGCCAGGTTCAGACCCGGCCGGGTGCCATCATGGCGGCGGCCGACCGCTTTGATATCCGGGTGGTGGGCGGGGGCGGCCACGCCGCACAACCGCACCTGACCAGCGATACGCTGCTGGCGACCAGTGAGCTGGTGGTGCAGCTGAACACCCTGGTCTCTCGCGCCCTGGATCCGTGCGAAACGGCGCTGCTCACCGTCACCCGGATGCAGGGCGGCTTTTCGCACAACATGATCCCGGCAGAGGCAAACATCACCGGCACGGTGCGTACCTTCAGCCCGGCGGCACAGGATACGATCGAAACGCGGCTGCGTCAGATGGCGGAGCACATCACCGCCGCCCATGGCCTGCGCGCAGAAGTGAACTATCAGCGGTACTACCCGGCGACGATTAACAGCGCGGCGGAAGCGCAGTTTTGCCTTGAGGCGCTGACGCAGGCGGGCATCCCGGCGGAGGCCGCGCCCAAGCCCGCGCTCACCTCGGAAGATTTTGCTTTTATGCTGCAGGCGCGCCCCGGTGCCTACCTGTGGCTGGGATCGGCTCCCTGTAAGCCGCTGCACCATGCTGCTTACGACTTCAACGATGCGCTGATCCCGCATGGCGTTAATGTTTTTGTCACACTGATTCGTCAGGCGCTGGCAGAGAAATTTCCCTGCTGAATGCAGCGGGATTTTGACAGGAAATGCCGCTGCCCGGGCAATTACGGCAGCGTGAGAAACCAGCAGGTTGCGATACTTGAGCCAACCGAACGATACGTGGATGAGGGTTTAAAATGCAGAATGTCATGGCAGAGCAGCAAGCATATTCCGATAACAGCCTGTTACTGGATGCACGCGAGCAGAATGTGCCGCGCGGTGTCGTTACCGCCCATCCGCTGGTGATCGAACGCGCCAGAGGCAGTGAAGTATGGGACGTAGAGGGCAATCGCTATCTCGACTTTGTCGGCGGTATCGGCGTGCTGAATGTCGGTCACAATCACCCGGCGGTCGTCAATGCGGTGACCCGCCAGCTCGGTCTGGTGTCTCACGCCTGTTTTCAGGTGGTGGCCTATCCGGGCTATATCGAGCTGGCGCAGCGGCTGAACAAACTGGTCGGTGGCGATGAGGCGTATAAGAGCGTCTTCTTCACCAGCGGCGCCGAAGCGGTGGAAAATGCGGTGAAAATTGCCCGCTCACACACTCAGCGCCCCGGTATCATCGCGTTTGATGGCGCGTTTCATGGCCGTACCCTGCTGGGTGTCACACTGACCGGCATGTCCGCGCCTTACAAACAGAACTTTGGTCCGTTCCCTGGCGACATCTACCGTCTGCCATTCCCGAACCCGCTGCACGGCATTACCGAAGCGGACTGTCTGAAGGCGATGGATCAGCTGTTCGCGGTGCAGATCCTGCCGGAGCGTGTGGCGGCGATTATCATTGAGCCGGTGCAGGGCGACGGCGGCTTCCTGCCCGCCGGGCCAGCCTTTATGCAGGCGCTGCGTCGCATCACCAGCCAGCACGGTATTCTGCTGATCTGCGATGAAGTGCAGTCCGGCTTCGGGCGCACCGGCACGATGTTCGCCTTCCAGCAGCTGGGGATCAAACCGGATTTAATCACCCTGGCGAAAAGCCTGGGCGGTGGTCTGCCGATTTCCGGCGTGGTGGGACGTGCAGAGATCATGGATGCGCCAACACCGGGCGGATTAGGCGGCACCTACGGCGGCAACGCGCTGGGCTGTGCGGCGGCGCTGGCGGTACTGGATCTGTTTGAGCATGAGAACCTGCTGCAGCGCTCCTGCCAGCTCGGCGAGCAGCTCAATGCCCGTCTGCGACAGCTGGCGGATAAATATGCCTGCATCGGTGACGTGCGCGGCGTGGGCTTTATGCAGGCGGTGGAAATCCTCGACTTCGAAACCGGTCGTCCCGATGCGGCGCTGACCCAGAAGATCCTCGACAGCGCCTGTCAGGAAGGATTGCTGCTGATCAAATGCGGCCTGCATCGCAACACCATCCGTTTCCTGGCGCCACTGGTGACCACCGACTCGCAGCTGGAAGAGGCGATGCATATCTTCGATATTGCGCTGGCGCGCGCGACTGGGCGGCTGGGTTAAACCCGTATTCCTCATTGATTTTGTTAGGGTAATTTGAAAATCTCCTGCTGGTATAACCACTGCGAAGCGCTGGCGCGTTTACCGTAAAGCGTGTTATATCATCGGGAGGTTCTGAACATTTGATTAAGCGCCTGGCCCAACAGGCTCTGACAATGAGGGGGGTGCTATGAACGGCTTAATGAAACTCGACCGCATCGACATCAACATCCTGGTGCAACTCCAGAAAGATGGCCGTATCAGCAACGTTAACCTCGCCGACGCCGTAGGCCTCTCGCCCAGTCCCTGTCTGCAACGGGTCAAACGTCTGGAGCAGGCCGGGTTTATCACCGGTTACGAAGCGCACATTAATCTCACCCGCATTACCGATTCGGTGACCGTCTTTACCGAAGTCACCCTGTCCGGCCATCGCCGCGAAGACTTTATGAAATTCGAAAGTGCGATGCGCGACGTCGATGAGCTGATGGAGTGCCATCTGATTACCGGCGGCTATGACTATCTGCTGCGCTTCATTACCCGCAGCATTGAACATTATCAGGAAGTGATTGAGAAGATGCTCGATGCGCAGATCGGCATCGATAAGTACTTCAGCTACATCGTGATTAAATCCCCAATCATGAAAAGCAGCGTGCCGTTGCGATCGCTGATCGGCAAGCATAATTCGGTCGAGTTCGGCGCATAACACGCGGTCGCCCCTCTTTCACGTCCACGGGAGAGAGGGCCGTCACCGCTTATCCTGTTATCTCGCTGCATAATTTACCCTTTCTCTCTCCACGTCATTTAACGCTGTAATCTGCTCTATTCGCCTCAGCATAAAATTTCTTTCCGCTGCAAAATTCAGCTGCTGCACCCGGTTTTGTGGCGCGCTACAGCCTCAACCGTCGGGCGAACCCTTTTACACTGAATTCAACTGATACAAGGAGTTGTCATGGACTCATTACAGATTGCTGACCAGCAGTGGCAGCGCGATGCGTTCACCGTCTCTACCGATCGCCAGCGGCTCGACCTGGCCTGGATCCACATCCAGCTGGCGGAGAAGTCCTACTGGGCCAAAGGCCAGCCGCTGGCCAAAACCGTACGTGCGATTGCCGGTTCACTGCCGTTTGGCCTTTATCATCAGCAGGAACAGATTGGCTTTGCCCGACTGATCACTGACTACACCCGCTTCGGCTGGCTGTGCGACGTGATGATTGATGAAAACTGGCGCGGTCACGGGCTGGGTAGCTGGCTGGCGACCTGTGTCCGCGAACACCCCGAACTGCAGACGGTGCATCGCTGGATGCTCTCAACCCAGGATGCCCATCAGGTCTATCAGCGGCTCGGCTGGCGTGTGGTGCAGCACCCCGACACGCTGATGGAATTCCCCCCCTCCTGACACCGGAGTTAACCCGATATGCGATACCGCGTTGGCGTGGATATTGGCGGATCCTTTACCGATTTCGTCGTGCTCGATCAGCAAACGAACCAGATCCACACCCTGAAAGTCCTGTCGCGTCCGGACAAGCCCGGCAGCGAAATCGTGACCGGGCTGGCGCAGTTTCAGCAGCATCAGGGTATCGATCCCGCTGAGATTGGCTACTTCACCCACGGCACCACGGTAGGGATTAACGCGGTGATCCAGCGGCGCGGCGTGCGGCTGGCCCTGTTCGCTACCGAAGGCTTCTGCGATGTGCTGGAGCTGGCCCGGCTGAAAATCCCCCATATTCATGATCTTTTCTCGCGGCGCGCAGCCCCCCTGATTACCCGCGACAGAGTGTTTGCCATCCGCGAACGCAGTGACGCACAGGGCAACGTGCTGCTCGCGCCTGATCGCCAGAGCGTGCTCGACGCCATTGCACAGGCGCGCGCCGCAGGCTGTCAGGGCATTGTGGTGTCGCTGCTGCACAGTTATCGCAACCGGCACAATGAAGCCGCGGTGAAAGCGATTATTGATGAGGTGGCGCCTGAACTGCTGACCTCCTGCTCCGCCGACATCTGGCCAATCATCCGCGAATATGAACGCACCATCACCGCCACCATCAACGCCTACGTGCAGCCGATGGTCATTCACTATCTGGAATCCTTTGAGCAGGCGCTGCAACGGCTCGGCGTGAAGCCCCCGCCGCGCATCACCAAATCCAATGGCGGGGTGATGGGTGTTGACCAGGCGAAACGCGAATGCGTGCAGATGGTGCTCTCCGGCACCGCCTCCGGGGTGATTGGGGCCAGCTATCTCGCCAGCGCCTGCGGTTTTGACAAAATCCTCAGCCTGGATATCGGCGGCACCAGCGCCGACGTGGCGGTGATCATCGACGGCAAAGTGGCGCAGGGCAACGGCGAAATCATCGGGGATTTTCCGATCTTTATTCCTTCTGTCGCCGTCACCTCGGTGGGTCAGGGCGGCGGGTCGCTGGCGTGGATCGACGGGCAGGGCGTCTTGCAGATGGGGCCGGATAGTGCCGGTTCGCTGCCAGGGCCGGTCTGCTTCCAGCGCGGCGGCACGCAGCCGACCGCCACCGATGCCTTTGCCGCCTGCGGCATGATGGGCCACGGTGCGCTGGGTTATAACGCGGTCACAGTGGATGTCGCCGCGGCCTGTGCGGCCTGGCAGCCACTGGCCGATGCGCTCGATATTTCGGTAGAGGAGACCGCCGAGACCGCTATCCAGCTGGCGATCTCCAGTATGTACAGCGACACCAGCGGTCTGCTGTCGCGTTTTGGACTCGATCCGCGTGAATTCTGGTTCCTTGCCTTCGGCGGCGCGGGTCCGATGATGGGTTGTTTTCTCGCCCGCGAACTGAATATGAAAGGGGTGATTGTACCGCCGACGCCGGGCGTGCTCTCCGCGCTGGGTGGGCTGGTGGCGGACATCCGCAATGACTTTATCCGCACGCTTTACGGCGATCTGACACCGGCGCTGGCGGACACCTTAGCCACTGAAGCCGAAGCCTTACGGCAGCGGGCCTGCGGCTGGCTGGTGCAGGAGCACGGCAGCGACATGCCTTACAACCTGCAGTTCAGCGCCGATATGCGCTATCGCGGTCAGTCGTTTGAGATCGACGTGCCGCTGGAGGAGAACTGGCTGACGCAGGCGGATTTCACTGCGCTGCATGACGCCTTTGATCGCCAGCACCAGCAGCTGTTTGGTCACTGTGACCCGCAGGCACCGGTGCAGCTGATCAACCTGCGGCTGGTTATCGCTTCACCGACGCCGAAACCGGTAATTAACCCGCTGGCACCTGCCACGGAACCGGTGCCGGTACTAAAGCAGACCAGAGCGTGGATTGATGGTGGCTGGCATCAGGTGGATTTGGTGCTGCGTTCTGTGCTGCGCGCCGGACATCAGCTCATCGGCCCGGTCATCATCGCCCAGGATGACTGCACCACCTGCGTACCGCCCGGCATGGGCGTCACGGTTGATTCATTCGGTAATCTGCTGATCACGGCGAGCGAGGCATAACATGGCGATTGATGGACGTAACTTACAGATCCTGGCGAACTACTGCGCCGCCGCTGCCGATGCGATGGCCTTCACCCTGATGCGCACCGCGCATTCTACTTTTGTGAAAGAGACGGAAGATTTTTCCTGCCAGATTGTCAGCCGCAGCGGGCTGGCGTTTGCCTCGCCGCGCAGCTTCGGCGCGCCCTGGTACAGCGGTATCGACTATGCGCCGGTGCTGGCGCTGATTGAAGAGTACGCCGACGGTGATATCTGCATCACCAATGACGCCTACGCCGGGAACGTCGCAACTCATTCACCCGATATCCACATCTGGAAACCGGTGTTCCATGAGGGTGAAATCGTCTGCTTCGTGGTCGGTCATATTCATAACACCGACGTCGGCGGCGCGGTGCCCGCCTCGCTGTCGCGCTCGCTGACCGATATCGTGCAGGAGGGGATCCGCATCCCGCCGCTGAAGATCATGCGCCAGGGGCAGCTTAACGAAGAGGTCGCCAGCATCATGCGGCTCAACGTGCGGGTGCCGGACCAGAACTGGGGTGATTTCAAGGCGCAGCTGGCCTCGGTGAACGTGGGTGAGCGCAAAATACACGACATCATTGCCCGCTTTGGCATCGATGATTTCCTGCAGGGCATTGAGGGCATTCTCGATTACGCCGAAGCGCAGGCGCGCAGCATTATCAGCACCATTCCCGACGGGGAATACTTTTATGCCGACTACGCCGATGAAGATGGCGAGGGCGGTTATCCCTGCCGCATCGCCATTACTCTGCGGGTGCAGGGCGATCGGCTGGAGCTGGACTACACCGGCAGCGACCCGCAGCTGGCTTCGTCGCTGAATATGCCGACCGGCGGGCGCGAGCGGCATCCGCTGGCGCTGGTGGGCGTCACCTATGTGCTCTCTACTCTTGATCGGTCTCTGCTGCTTAACGCCGGTACGCTGCGGCCAACCCGGGCGATCCTGCCGCCGGGCACGGTGATGAACTGTGAAGCACCCGCAGCGGTGGGGATGCGCTCGCTGACCTGTGCGCTGTCGCAGATTGCCACTGTCGGCGTCTTCTCGCTGGCGATGCCGGACCGCCTGCCCGCGAATTCACCGGGTGGCAACTCGATTATGAACATCCGTACCCAGACGCAGAACCGCAGCGTGGTCGCCTCGCTGGGACCGGTCGGCGGCGGCGCGGGTGGCACGCCCCGTCACGACGGTCCCGATGGCTCCGGCGGCCTGTCCGCCTTCCTGAAAAACACCCCAATTGAGATCAACGAAGCGGAAGTGCCGATCCGTTTTCATCGCTATGGACTGGCGCAGGACAGCGCCGGAGCCGGTCGCTATCGCGGTGGCCTTGCGACTGAAATGGCCTTCGAGATTTTCTCGCCCAATACCACCATTACCGCGCGGAACCGTAACCGGTCGGTGTTTGCCTCGGCGGGCGTGGTGGGCGGCCAGAGCGGAGCGCTGTCCTACTTTCGTACCCGGCGTGACGGCGAGGTCATCAATCATGGCAATACCGATGTGATCCACTGCCAGCCGGGTGACGTGGTTGAAGTGCGCGGCCCCGGCGCGGGCGGTTACGGCCTGCCGTCACAGCGTGATATTGAGGCGGTTATGCAGGATGTGCACTGTGGCTATCTCAGCGTCGCGGCAGCCAGAGCGCAGTATGGCGTGGTGGTTGTTGATAATCGCGTGGATCGGGAAGCGACAGAACGCCTGCGCGCCGCCATGCCGCAGCAGGCCGCGCACCATTTTGATCACGGCGAAGCACGCAGTCGCTTTGAAACGCTCTGGACGCCACAGCGTTATCAGGCACTGACCACATTCCTGGCAAGCGCGCCGGTCAGCTGGCGTCACTTCCTGAAAACCCAGGTATTCCGGGCGGTGGCACGGATAGGCGAAACGGCGGATATGAATCAAATATTCAGTGATTTGCGTCAGCGATACCCAGCCATGGCGAACAATTAACGGCGATTGCGCATCGTCTACTACGCTTTAAGTCTGCAAGGACTACGAGGGGAAACGCGACGATGAGCATGAAAACCAGTGATTTTTTTGTCCAGCGCCTGAAAGAGTGGGGCGTCACACGCATTTACGGCTATCCGGGAGACGGCATTAACGGCGTGCTGGGCGCCATCCAGCGCGCGAACGCTAAAGGCGACGGCATCGAATTTATTCAGGTTCGCCACGAAGAGATGGCGGCCTTTATGGCGGCCGGGCACGCGAAATTCACCGGTGAGCTGGGCGTCTGCCTCTCAACCGGCGGGCCGGGCGCAACCCATCTGCTGACCGGACTCTATGACGCCAAAATGGATCATGCTCCGGTGCTGGCGATTGCCGGACAGGCGGAAGCGACCGCGCGGGGTGCCAGTTACCAGCAGGAGATGAACCTGGATCGCATCTTCTCGGATGTGGCCAACTTCGTTCAGGAAGCTTCAACCACGACGCAGGTGCGCCATCTGCTGGACCGGGGCGTGCGCATCGCCAAAGCGCAAAATGGCGTAGCGGTAATCATTATCCCTAAAGATATTCAGGATGAGGAGTGGCAGCCACCGCAGCATCTGCACGGGTTTACCCATTCCGGCAGCGGCTATCAGCGTCCTAAAGTCATTCCTTACGAAGCGGATCTGCAACGCGCCGCTGAGGTGCTTAACGCCGGTAAAAAAGTGGCGATTCTGATCGGTGCAGGCGCACGTAACGCCGCCGTTGAGGTGGTGCAGGTCGCCAATGTATTGGGCGCGGGCGTGGCAAAAGCGCTGCTCGGCAAAGATGTGCTGCCGGACGATGCGCCGTTTGTCACCGGCTCGATTGGCCTGCTGGGTACGAAGCCGTCCTCCGATCTGATGAAGAACTGCGACACCCTGCTGATGATTGGTAGTGGCTTTCCGTGGACGGAATTCCTGCCGGAAGAGGGCAAGGCGCGTGCGGTGCAGATCGACATCGATCCCGCCATGCTGGGCCTGCGCTATCCCAGCGAAGTCAATCTGCATGGCGATGCGGCTGAAACCCTGCGCGCGCTGCTGCCGCTGCTGGAGCACAAAGAGGATCGCAGCTGGCAGGAGGATATCGCGGTTCAGGTGCGGGACTGGTGGACGCTCATGGAAGAACGCGCCATGGCACCCGCGAATCCGGTCAATCCGCAGCGGGTAGTGTGGGAGATGTCGCCACAGCTGCCGGACAACGCCATTGTTACTTCGGACTCCGGCTCCTGCGCCAACTGGTTTGCCCGCGACTATCGGGTAAAACAGGGGCAGCGCGCTTCGCTCTCCGGCGGTCTGGCCTGTATGGGCGCAGCGGTGCCTTACGCGATTGCCGCGAAATTTGCCCACCCGGAAAAGCCAGTGGTGGCGCTGGTGGGTGACGGTGCGATGCAGATGAACAACATGGCCGAGCTGATCACCATCCAGAAATACTGGCAGCAGTGGGCCGACCCGCGCCTGATCGTCTGCGTGTTCAACAACCAGGATCTCAATCAGGTGACCTGGGAGCAGCGCGTCATGGAGGGCAATCCGCGTTTTGACGCTTCGCAGCAGCTGCCGGATGTGAAGTACGCTGAGTTTGCTGAGTCGCTGGGGATGATCGGTATCTTTATCGATAATCCTGACGATCTGGCGGGGGCCTGGCAGCGTGCCCTCAGCGCCGATCGCCCTGTTTTGCTGGAGGTGAAAACCGATCCGGAAGTTGCGCCGTTACCGCCGCACATCACCTTTAAGCAGGCGAAAGCCTTTATGGCGTCGATGGTGAAGGGCGATCGCGGCGCGGCGCAGATCATCAGTGACACCGCCAGCCAGCTGTTTCATAAAAAGCATTAAGGGCTAAGTGGGGCGGTCGCGCCTCGCTAACCTTGATCCCCGGATGCTTTCGCGTCCGGGTCTTAAACCCCTTTATCACACTCAACGGGAGTCTTGTTATGACTGCTCATTCCAGCCCTGTCTGGTTAATCTCGGGATGTTCGACCGGTTTTGGTCGTGAACTGGCGCAGCAGACCATCGCGCGTGGCTTTAAGGTTGTCGTGACGGCGCGTGACACCGCGTCCATTGCCGATCTGGTTGAGGGACACGACAACGCACTGGCGGTGGCGCTGGATGTGACCCGGCAGGCGAGCATCGACCAGGCAGTCAAAGCGGCACTGGATGCGTTCGGCACCATTGATGTGCTGGTAAACAACGCCGGTTACGGCTATCAGAGTTCAGTGGAAGAGGGTGTGGAAAGCGAAATCCGCGCACAGTTTGATGCCAACGTCTTCGGCCTGTTTGCCCTGACCCGCGCCGTGCTGCCTGCGATGAGAAAGGCGCGCAGCGGCCACGTCATCAACATCACTTCGGTGGCAGGCTTAATTGGTTTCGCCAGCTCAGGCTACTACTCTGCCAGTAAGCATGCGGTAGAAGGCTGGTCCGATTCGCTGGCACTGGAAGCCGGTCCACTGGGCATTCACGTGACCTGTGTCGAGCCCGGTCCGTTCCGCACTGACTGGGCCGGACGCTCACTGCATCAGACGCCGAGCACCCTGCCGGAATATGCAGAAACTGCGGCTGCGCGGATGAAAGCCACCGCCGAATACAGCGGCACTCAGAAGGGCGATCCGGCGCGGGCCGCTACGGCGATGATCGCCATTACCGAACATGCCAACCCGCCACGCCATCTGGTGATGGGTGCCTGGGGCCATGACGCTGTGACCAGCAAGCTCAAAGAGCGTCTGGCTGAGATCGAAGCGTGGAAACAGACGTCGGTAGAGACGGATTTTCCGGAGTAAAGGTGAGTTGCGGGTGGCGTGAAGTCGCCTGAGGATGAACCAGATGCGGTTAAAAATACGAAAGGCCCATTTATCGGGCCTTTAAACGCTAATCGGGGATTTTAGCTTGCTGCCTCTCGCGCGCATTCAGCTCTTTCAGCTTACGGCGCAACAGGGCAGATGAGGAACGTTTTCTCGCCTGAGCTAACTGGGCTTGAATGGCGGGCAGATCGGGCCGGGCCAGCCACTCTGCAATCAAAAGTGCCCTTAACTCTTTATATCGGGTTTCAACCGGAGCCAAAGGGGTTGTTTCATCGTGTGTATCATAAAACGACATAGCAAGCTCTCCCTGTAGTCACTACTTTATAAGCCTGGAAACAGTCCGGGATTAAAGGTTGCGGCGCTTTTTTCGGCAACCCTGTTCGGCGATTGTAGCGTAGTTCATTTTTTAACCCAAGCATGGCGTCATAAATCTCTTCCAGAGGAGTAGGACGATTGCGTTCAACGATCTCGCCTGACGCAGGCTGGAAAACAAAACCGCCGATAGAGAAGCTTTCATGGTGTGCCATTAACGCAAGTACTACGCTTTTTAAAACGACTGCACTGCCTAATCCGGGAATGCTGATGTGGCGAAAATCGCTCAGGCACTCCAGACCATCGAACACGTCAAAACAGACCTCAGCCAGGCCATTAACCGGAAAGGAGATACCGGGTGGCATCTGATATCCGATGCGGGTAAAGGTCTGTTCATCTATCCGGTCGCCAACGATGACAGTGTAAGTTTCGCAACCGACAACAAAAACGTAGCTGTGATAAATCTGGCGGTCATAAATGAATCTTTTTCGTCTGATTTCGTAGTTTTCGAGATAAATATCTTCTTCAATGCGCACTTCTCATCCCTGCCGTAGCGTATGAATCCCTGAAACTCGATTTTTCAGTTCCTGCTCAGCATCGTCAAACATCCCTGGTAAAAGTGAGGTTATTCATTCCAGCATTTCAGCCGCCGTTGCGGATTAACAACATCGTTTTGTAAGCCAGCCCGCAAACCATTCACCTATGACGCCCCCTTATCGCGCAGCCCTGCGCCATCATCGTGCTGAAAAAATAAACAGCTGCCCGCTCCCGACATCATAAGAATTCGATCTTGTATCCCAGCCCGTATTCCATCTGGCATCCCTGCTTCAGACCGAACCGTTCACCGTTATCTGGCACGCTTCATGCACTCGCTAACGGGTACACTTTTGGCGAGGTAACCCATGTTTGACTCCTTATTAGACGAAGATGCCACCACGATGGCTGCACTGATCCGCAGCGGGGAAGTCTCGGCCTGCGAGCTGACCGGGGCGGCGCTGGCGCGGATGGAGCGGCGGGAACCGGCGATACAGGCCTTTTGTACCCCGACGCCGGAACGGGCGATGAAACAGGCCAGAGCCGTGGATGACCGACGGGCGCGCGGAGAAACGCTGGGCGCGCTGGCGGGCGTACCGCTGGCGGTAAAAGATTTAATCTGCACTGCAAACGTCAGAACCACCTCCGGTTCTGCGGCCTACAAAGACTTCGTACCGGAAGATGACGACATTACGGTGGAACGCCTGCTGGCCGCCGATGCCATTCTGCTGGGCAAAACCACTGCGCCGGAGTTTGGCTACAGCGGCGTCGGGCACAATCCGCTGTTCCCGTCGCCGCGTAATCCCTGGAATCTGGCGATGACGCCAGGCGGTTCCAGCGCCGGTTCCGGTGCGGCGGTGGCGGCGCGGCTCTGCCCGATTGCGCTGGGCAGCGACGGTGGCGGCTCGGTGCGCATTCCGGCGGCGCACTGCGGTATTTTTGGTTTCAAAGCGTCGATGGGGCGGGTGCCGTTGTGGCCCGGCTGCCGTGATGAACGCTATCCTGGCGTGTCGAGCTGGGAGTCGCTGGAACATATCGGGCCAATGACGCGCAGCGTGCGTGATGCCGCGCTGATGATGTCGCTGATGGCGGGGCCGGATATGCGTGACCGCCACTCGATCCCCTGCAGCGACGTTGACTGGCTGGGTGCACCAGAACATCTGCCCGGCAAACTCCGCATCGCTTTCAGCGCAGATTTTGGTTATGTGGCCGTTGACCCGGAAGTGCGGGCGGTGGTCAGTGCAGCGGTGCAGCGCTTTGCCGCTGAAATCGGTGCGGAACTGGAGCTGGCCGATCCCGGCTTCCCGGATCCGGCTGCCGCCTTTGGTGCGCTGGTGGCGATGGAGAGCGACCTCACCGGCATGCGCCAGATGATGGCGGAACAGGGTAGCGAGATGTCACCCCATCTGGTCGCCATGCTGCAGCGCGACTGGCGGGCGGAAAACTTCACCGATGCCATCGCCACCCGCAAAGCGGTCAGCAACAGCCTGTGGCGCTTTATGCAGCGCTTTGATCTGTTGATCACCCCAACATTGGCAGTGCCACCGTTCCCGCTGGGGATGCAGGGACCGGAGATCATCGATGGCCGTATGGTCCGCAACGATCACTGGCTCTCGTTCTGCTACCCGTTCAACTTCACCGGCCAGCCCGCCGCATCCGTGCCCGCTGGTTTCACCGCCAGCGGCCTGCCCGTCGGCTTGCAGATTGTCGGACGTCATCTTGATGATGCTTTAGTGCTGGCTGCCAGTGCCGCTTTCGAGCGCATTCAGCCGTGGAATCACCTTCAACCCGGAATCGCCCAATGAAAAAGTCTGATACACCTGCGCTGGAGCAGGAGTTTGAACATGAGCCAGTGCCGCTGTCGCACCGCCATTCAACCCGCTCCGTCTCAGCCGTCTGGTTTGGATTCCCGATGATCCTGACCAACGCGCTGTTTGGCGGCATCATCACCTGGCATCTGGGGTTCTGGCCCGCGCTGATCGCCATTCTGCTGGGCAACCTGGTGCTGTTCGCCTATGTCGGCGCGCTAAGCTGGTACGCCGGTAACACCGGGATGAACTTTGCTTTACAGGCCAGACGCACCTTTGGCAGCAAAGGCTACATCCTGGTCTCCGGTTTCCTCTCCACGGTGGTGATCGGCTGGTATGCCTTCCAGACCGGCCTTACCGGCACGGTCATCAATCAGACCTTTGGCTGGAATGCGCTGGCGGTCACGGCCTTTGCCATGATCCTCTATACCGGCATCACGTTCCTGGGCGTGCGGGCGCTGTCGGTGCTGGGGATGATCGCGGCACCGCTGTTTGTGGTGCTGGGGATGGTGGCGCTGTGGCTGATCAGCAAACAGCACGACTTCTCCATCGTGACGCAGTGGAAGGGCAGCGCCAGCGCAGCCGGTGCGATGAGCATGGGCACTGCCGTCACCATGGTGGTGGCCGGTTTTGCCGACTCCGGCACCATGACCGCTGACTTTACCCGCTGGTCAAAGAATGGACGTTCAGCGGTGATTGCCGCATTCTCTGCCTTCCCGGTCGCGAATGTGATCTCCTATCTGTTTGGCGTGGTGATTGTGGCAGTGGGCGCAGCGGTTGATCCACTGACCAACGGCGGCAACTTCCTGCCGATGCTGATGGGGCACAGCGCCTTTCTGTCGGTCGTCGCCTGCCTGTTTGTTTTTATCAATCTGGGATCGGTCTGTACCCACTGTCTCTACAATGGCGCGGTGGGCTTCAGTCATCTGTTCAGCAGCAAAATGCGGATCTGGACGCTGATCCTCGGGGCCATTGGCGGCGTGCTGGCGCTGGCGGGCGTCTGGTCCTATTTCCTGGAGTGGCTCAGCCTGCTGGGAATGGTTGTGCCGCCGTTTGGTGCCGTGATGATTGTGGATTTGATCTTTATGGCGCGCATCAGCGAGCAGCGTCCGGCGCAGCGTTTCCGTGGCACCGCGTTTGCCGCCTGGGCGATTGGCAGCCTGTGTGCGGTTATCGCCCACGTGGCTTTCCCGCAGTTCGGTGAAGCGGTGATTGGTCTGGTGACCGCTGCCATCAGCTACAGCGTGATCACTAAAATGCGCATGCCGCGCCCGGTAATGGAGAACAGCAATGCCCGACTACAGCGTTAATTCAACCCCTTACGCATGGCCGTTTGACGGAAGCTTTACCCCGGCTGACACGGCGCTGGTCGTGATTGATATGCAGACCGACTTCTGTGGCGTCGGCGGCTATGTCGATAGCATGGGTTATGACGTGAGCCTGACCCGTGCACCCATCGCCCCGTTGCAGCAGGTGCTGGCGGCGATGCGCGCCCGGCAGTTTCCGATTATCCATACCCGTGAAGGACACCGTCCCGACCTCAGCGATCTGCCTGCCAACAAACGCTGGCGTTCACGACGGATGAACGCCGGGATTGGGGATGTCGGACCGTGTGGCCGTATTCTGGTGCGCGGTGAGCCGGGCTGGGAGATTATCCCGGAACTGGCCCCGTTGCCGGGGGAAGTGGTGATCGACAAGCCGGGTAAGGGTTCGTTTTATGCCACCGATCTGGAGCTGGTATTGCGCAGTCGCGGCATCCGTAATCTGATCCTCACCGGCATTACCACTGACGTCTGCGTCCATACCACGCTGCGCGAAGCCAACGATCGCGGCTTTGAGTGCCTGGTGCTGTCCGATTGCTGTGCCGCGACAGAGCGGCGGCATCATGAGGCGGCGCTGAGCATGATCCATATGCAGGGCGGTATCTTTGGCGCGGTCGCCACATCTGCCGCGCTGCTGGATAGCCTGGGCATTTAGCCGCGCTCAGGCTATCCAGACAGGCGGTTAACCCTGCTGATCGGGCGCGGATGATTTCATCAGCGCGTCAAGCTGATCGGCAGGCACCGCCTGACTGAACAGATAACCCTGCAACTGATTACAGCCCGCATCCGCCAGCGCCGACATCTGTCCGGCGGTTTCCACGCCTTCTGCCGTCACCATCAGGCCCATGGCGTGACCCAGTTTTACCACCGATTCAACAATCGCCACTGAATTTTCCGCCACGCCCAGCGACTGGGTGAACGAGCGGTCGATTTTGATTTTATCCACCGGGAAGGTGCTGAGATAGTTGAGGCTGGAGTAGCCGGTGCCGAAGTCATCCAGCGCAATGCGGAAGCCCGCTTCCCGCAGCGTCACAATGATCTGGCGGGCTTCACGTTCATCCTCGATTAACACCCCTTCGGTGATCTCCAGCTCCAGCCGCTTCGGATCACCGCCATGCTCGCCGACAATCGCCATCACCCGCTCAACAAAGCCGCTGGAGCGGAACTGAACCGGCGAGACGTTAACCGCCACCAGCAGCTCGGGAAAACGCTGCTGAGTGACACAGGCTTCCGCCAGCACCCACTCGCCCAGCGGGATAATCAGGCCGGTCTCTTCAGCTATCGCGATAAATTCGCCGGGTGCAATCAGGCCGCGCGTCGGATGGTGCCAGCGCAGCAGCGCCTCAATGCCGACCATCTGCTGACCGCCCACATCCATCAGCGGCTGATACCACACCTCCAGTTCCTGACGGGTCTGCAGCGCCGTGCGTAAATCGTCGGCGATGGTCTGGCGGGTTCGCACCGATTCATCCATCGCCCGTTCAAACTGACGATAGCGCCCGCGTCCGCCACTTTTGGCTTCATACAGCGCAATATCCGCTTTGCGCATCAGCTCCAGCCGATCGATGCCATCTCTGGGTGCCAGCGCCAGCCCGATGCTGGCACCGCTCCAGACATCGTTGCCGAACAGGGTAAAAGGCTGGGCCAGCTCGTCGATAATGCGCTGCGCCAGGCTATTCACCTGACCGATATTATCGACCTCCGGCATCACCACGATAAATTCATCGCCGCCGATGCGTCCCACGGTATCGCTGGCCCGCACGATACGGCTCAGGCGCTGGGCCACGGCGATGATCAGCTCATCGCCAGCGTGATGGCCGTGTGTATCGTTGACGGCCTTAAAGCGGTCGAGGTCGATCAGCAGCAGGGCGACACGCTGATCGTTGCGCGTCGCCAGCGCCAGCGCCTGGGTCAGGCGGTCTTCAACCAGCGCACGGTTCGGCAGGCCGGTCAGCACATCATGAAACGCCAGATGCTGTGCCTGTGCCTCCGACGCGCCAAGCCTGAGCATCGATTGCGAGAGGTTGACTGACGAGTTCCAGAGTCGCCGCACCATATAAAGGCAGAGCAGGGATATCGCCAGCACGGCCAGCCCGGTAGACGGCCCGATGGTGCGCAGCATCTGCGCACCCGGACGGGAAGGGATCCAGTTCAGATAGCCGACCGCTTCGCCCGCCTGCGCGATCAACAGATAACGCGCATCGGTGCCCTGCTGAGGCGAGCCGTCGGAGAAATGCAGTCCCTGAAGCTGATTGCGTTCTGCCAGACCCGCCAGGTAGCCGTCATCAAGAAATTTCAGGCTCACCAGCCGGTAGTGCGGCTGGGCGTCGCTGTCGCGCTGGATGTTACCCACGGCCAGCGCTGCGGCACGGTTCGTCACACGCGCATAATCGGCGTTATCCTGACGCGCCGGATCTTTTACCAGCGGGCTTTTAAGCACGTCACCAATCAGCGGGTCGTTGTCCGCGGCGGAGACCCGCTGACCTTCACGCCAGACTCTGACAATCTGGTTTTGCGGGTCCAGCACCATAATCAGCTGATGGCCGAACATCTCATACAGCCACTGTCCGATGTTTTCATCCAGCCACCTGCCGCTGTTGCCCTCCGCCAGATGCTGCTCAAAGGGCCCCCAGCGCGACAGGCTATGCAGCTGGCGCAGATGCTCATTCAGACTCTGTGAAAAAGAGGCTTCAATCATCCGTTGCTGCTGATGCCGGGCCTCGGCATTAGTCAGTGAGGTACCCACAAACAGCGCAGCGCCTGCACCCACAAATGTCAGCAACAGGATAGCCACCAGCGGCACCAGCACTTCACGCAGGAAACTGCGGCGAAAATCAGAGGAAAGTTTAATGGTGTTAATCATATTGTTGTTTTTCTCAGCAGCAGGGGAACAGAATAAAAACTAGCAGATGCTAATAAATGTTTCACGTTAACCGTTGCGGTTAGTGAGTCTGGCAACGTTTTTTGTTACCGCCAGGCCGGGAAAGACTGAAGAGTGGGTGCAGGAGAGTGTGCGCTTTGTATCAGTTATTTTAATGAAGATGGTATGGCAGGTAGGTGACATAGAGGCCGGGATTGTGCACGGTTCTCAGAAGCGGTGAGCCTGATGCGCAGAAGCAGTGGTCATCCCATTACCGCGCATTTCCTGCCAACTTCGTCGCTATGGTTCATACTCATGAGCGCTGATTGTGTTACGAACGGATAACCGTGATGACAACGGTTACTGAGTTTGTCACTTAACTGACAGCCTGAGGTTGTCAGCTGACTGTAAGGGAAAATAATGCCATTGTTATTCGGTGAGTTATCTGGCTTCCCCTCATGGGTGCCTGTTGTATTACTCGTCTCGCTTTCATTTGTTGTGGGTTTCCTGGCCCGCCTTATCCTGCTCCGGTTCATCCGCTACTGGCAGATTCGTGACAGAAAGCTGTTCAAATCCCTGGAAAAGCACCTTAGCGGTTCCATGTTCTTTTTTATCCCGCTATTAATGATCAATGTCGGGATTAATTACATCGATTTCCATCCTGAATCACTTGATCTGATCACCAATATCATCAACGTCTTTATTATCATGTCATTCTGCTCGGTCTTAATACGGCTGACCCACGTGGCGCAGGATATGCTGTATATCCGCTATGACATTAATATTTCCAATAACCTTCGTGCGCGTAAAATTCGCACGCAGATTATCTATGTCAAAAAAGTCGTTATCGTCATCCTGGTGCTGTTCTGTGTTTCGCTGATTCTGCTGAGCTTTCCCGGCGTCCGTAAATTCGGTACCACTATTCTGGCCGGTGCGGGTGTGGCCGGTATCATTATTGGCTTTGCCTTACAGAAGTCGCTGGTTAACCTGTTCGCCGGTATTCAGATCGCCTTTACCCAGCCCATCAAGATTGATGATGCGGTAGTGGTGGAAAAAGAGTGGGGCTGGATTGAAGAGATTAACCTGACCTATGTGGTAGTTCGCATCTGGGATCTGCGCCGTCTGGTGCTGCCGATCACCTACTTCACTGAGAATCCGTTTCAGAACTGGACGCGCAACAATGCCCAGATTTTAGGCTCGGTGTTTCTCTATGTGGATTACTCGATGCCGCTGGAGCCGCTGCGCAAACATTTTGAAAAAGTGCTGAGTGAAACCAAGCTCTGGGATCAGGAAACCTCTGTGCTTCAGGTGACTGACACCACCGAAAAAACCATGACCATCAGGATGCTGATGACTGCCCAGAACTCCCCAATCGCCTTTGATTTACGCTGTTATGTGCGTGAGAAGATGATTGAATTTATTCAGCAGAATTACCCGGAAAGCCTGCCACAGGTGAGGGCGTCGCTGACGGATAGCGGGTCGGAGAAGGTTGGGAGAGGGGTGATGGAGTAGGGCGTTTTAGGTATTGGGAGCGGCAGTTTGATGAGATGTGTGAGCATCCTGATGGCTGTTGCTCCCTTCTTTATTAATAGGATGTGGGCGCTGGTGGATGTGTTCGCTTTGTGCCAAAAGCGGACGTTTGCCACATGGTTCAAGCCCATTGAGTGGGAGAAACTCTTGCACATATGAGCTGAATACTAGATGTTACAAACGTCCTTGTTGTGATGTTCTCAGATGAGGGTATCAGTGTTTTAGATACTAAAAACCTGCCCTTTGACCATCATTAACTATTTAAATGTAATAAAGAAGCGGTGTGCTCCCTAAAGCTGGAAATTATTTCATTAACTTCCTTTTTCGCTAGAGTTATATCTTCTATAACAGGATGCTCTATGTCTTGCCAATTGCGTCTCTCACCACAATCAACTAATTCAGACACTTTACCACCTAATACTCTAACAAAGTCTTTATTCGAGACGGCAAAAAAACATGCTCCAGACTCTAAAATTATTGTGGGTGAAGCTTTGAACTTGCCAATTCCCTCAGGATATTCATCTTCTGGCGTGGGTTGTGGATAAGCCATTTCATACAGGTATTTAAAAGCTTTATCCGTAGGTGCGTTAAATATTTCGTCATCGATTGGCATAGCTACAAGCGCATTTTCATGATCAACAACATCATCATAATCAACGAATAAGGTCGACGTGCGGATGTCATTAGGATACATATTGCCGTTTAAAAAGAAATAAAAGAAACCATTCTTTATAGACTCGCCCCACTGGGGAACATGTTCAATCCAGATTGCAAAGCGATAGGGATCACCGAAAATCATAATATTCCTCTTTCGAATCGCTTAACGATTCCGAGAATTTGTGCTCGGAGCACATCAATACGCCCCCTGATTCTTAGTATTTTTATATAGTAATCACTCATTCCAAACATTCTCCGCATCAATATCGGGATAGCCTCGGCTTTTGATCATGTCTCTGGCAAACTCTGCAGGTAATTCAATAGCAGTAGCATTATCTCGTATTGACTTAACATCCTCTCGGGTCAATTCTCGTCCGGAGTCCATCTCTCTATCTTCAAGCAGTTCAGCAAGAGCAGGAATAAACATAATAGCCATGGTTTGCCAGAATTCATAAATGATTTAATTTTTAATTTTTGCATAGATAACATGTCAAAGCATACCCTCAGAGCCACTACACAATTGAAAAAATTCATATTTAAGTCTGTTCGTAAGGTGAAAGTATCCGCTTCTCGCTCATAGCGGACCTTAGCCTGCCGCAATTCATTTTTCTGCCAGAAGCGGACGCTGAAGCCGTAATACCATCTTTGCATGATGCAACAGATGACGGTATGTTCATATTTTTCGTAAGATAAACAAAATCTGATAGGGAATTCATCAACCAGCAAGGATAATTGCCCATGCCAACCCCCACACTTACAACAGATCGGTTGCTTTTAAAACCACTAGTCGCCGAAGATGCTAAGCAGATCCAGACGCTTTATCCCCGCTGGGAAATAGTCCGCTATATGGTGGCATCGGTCCCCTGGCCTTATCCAGAGAATTACGTTAATAACGTTGCTCTGCCTGACATGGCGAAAGGAATTGCATGGTTCTGGACTATCAGAAATCGTGAGATACCAGATAAAGTCATGGGCTTGATCTGTCTTTACGATGAAGAAGATAACAATCGTGGATTCTGGCTCGCACCGGAATATCAGGGTCAGGGCTATATGCGTGAAGCTAGTATTGCGGCTACAGATTACTGGTTCAACGTGTTGAATAAGCCGGTGTTACGCGCACCTAAAGCAGCCCTTAACAGCCGCTCTCAGCGTATTTCGGTCACTAGCGGAATGCAGCTTATTAAAACTGTTAAGAAGGATTATGTCAGCGGCCTTCTGGATTCTGATCTTTGGGAAATCACCCGCGATGAGTGGAATGCTCGAAAATTTCAATGATATCAGGAATATCACGTCCGCTTCTCGCTTATAGAGGACCAAACCCTTTTTCGACCCAGATTTGCACTTCAACACTCTCCGAAACCCCGCTGATATCGTCACTCTGACCTGACCGAATTGAGTGATGTGGTCGCTTTAAATTCCTGCAGGCAGAGCCAATACTCAGCATAAGGTTCATACCATCCATTACAGCCAATGGCATGGTCTGACGGCCGCCCATCACTAACCCCCAACCCTAACGATCTCCTCTACGCACTCAACAGGCGATAACCGCGCCGTATCCAGCTTCAAATGTTCTCTTTTCCATGGCTCATAAACACGATCCACAACGGCCTGCCAGTCAGGTACTTTCAAGCCTGGAATATCAGAGATTCTTTTCTCTACACGCGCACGATGCTGTTCAGGATTCGAACAGAGGATTTCTATTTCCAGAAAGGGAACACCTGAAGATATCGCGATATCCCGAAAACTATCACGCACCAGATTAAGGTCATTCACCGAGTCAGTGACAACCGGTAATCCCAGTTTCAGGTTGTCCCGTGCAAGCGCATACAGGATGAAATAGCCTTCCGGGCCAATGTGCCTTGAAGCTGCTGAACCATTACGCAATGCCTGTTCGATCGTATCGACGCGTAAATACACCGCTTTTAATTTTTCAGATAATAGTTTAGCGATCGTGCTTTTTCCGCAACCCGGAAGGCCACTAAAAATGTAGAGCATAACGACTCCTGTTTTAACCTGCGCTCCAGTGGTAAAGCAGGCAATTTTAGAAATCAGGCTGTGCGAAATCATCCCAACGGATTATGAATGAATGCCACCGTTTTCCCGCAGCGAACGTTGATGATTCTGCAGAGCTATTCTTCTGGCAAGGCTTTAAGGTCTGCTGAGATAATTGCCGGAAGGTGTTGGGTAATCTTTTCTACGGGCCAGTCCCACCAGGCCAGCTTCTCCAGTGTCGAAATGGTTTCATCGCTAAAACGCTGTTTGATAACTCTTGCGGGATTGCCACCCACAACCGAATAAGCCGGGACATCCGACGTGACGACAGAGCGTGACGAGATGATCGCGCCGTTGCCGATGTTAACGCCTGGCATAATCAGCGCCTGATAACCCATCCAGACGTCATTCCCAATCACCGTATCGCCTTTATAGGGCAGATCGCCGGGCTGAGGCTGACCGGCTTCCCATCCGTTTCCGAAGATGTAAAACGGATAAGTGGAGAAGCCGGCCATGCTGTGGTTAGCCCCATTCATGATGAACTGAACGCCTTTTGCGATAGCGCAGAATTTGCCGATGATGAGTTTGTCGCCAATAAACGGGAAGTGATAAAGGACATTGCGCTCGAAGTTTTCTGCGTCTTCAGGGTCATCATAATAAGTAAAATCACCGATGATGATGTTGGGGTTCTTCACCGTGTTTTTGATAAAACAAACCTGAGGGAAACCTTCCATTGGATGGGGATTGGCCGGATCCGGTCCGTACATTTTCTTTCCTTAACGCTTAATGAGTTCGTGCCAGTGTACACCATGAAGGCCGTCGTCCCTTGCGCCTAAGCCCGACCTTAGTCACCCGCTCATCGCGTAACTGTCCCGGCTGTATCATCCGCTTCGATTTCCTGTTTCAGACGTGAGTCCGGCAAAGAGTCAGCCGATATACAACCGTTTCTCAATTCTCTATGTGTGCAAAGAAATCTAAATCCTATAAATTAAATTCTTCTGCATTCTGATAAAGAGTTTTACATGCTGACAGGACTCAATCACATCACCCTCGCAGTAAGCAACCTGGCCAGTAGCCTGAGCTTTTATACTGGCACTCTTGGATTCATCCCCAAAGCTGCATGGGATCATGGCGCTTATCTCTCGCTGGGCGAACTCTGGCTCTGTCTCTCTGTGGATACCGTCTCTGCTGGAAATGATTACACCCACTATGCATTCACTATTGCTGGTGACGAATTCGAGGTGTTCGTTGAGCGATTGAGAGCGGCGGGTGTGACAGAGTGGAAGCGCAATAAAAGCGAGGGGAAATCTTTCTACTTTCTAGACCCCGATGGCCACAAGCTGGAGATCCATGATGGCGATCTTGAAAGTCGTATCAGAGCTTGCCTGACTCAGCCCTATCAGGGAATGACATTCTTCTGATGGACTGGCTCTTCGCCGGGCAGCGAAAATGACGCGCAAGCAGGCGCCATAACTTCCTGTGTGGCGGCTTCCTGCCTCATCAATCACACTTATAAACACCTGCACTCTCCAGCCCCCACATTCACCCCACCTTCACCCCCGCGTCACGGTTCTGTCATCTGCGTCCCTCAGGCTAACACCATCCCGCAGCGTCTTATCACTGCGTTCACACTCTGTAACCCGTGAGGATTTCATCGTGATGGAGTTATCCAGACATCCGACCACTGTTTATCAGGCTGTTGCCGCGCAACTGGAGCAGGCGCTGAAAGAGCGCTACCGCTGCGGCGACTATCTTCCTTCCGAACAACAGCTGGCCGATCACTATGAGGTGAACCGCCACACGTTGCGTCGCGCTGTCGATGAGCTGGTGCACAAAGGCCTGCTGCAGCGCCGTCATGGCGTCGGCATCCTGGTGCTGATGCGCCCGTATGACTATCCGCTGCATGCCCAGGCGCGCTTCAGCCAGAACCTGATGGAGCAGGGGAGTCACCCGACCAGCGAACGGCTGCTGGCAGTGCTGCGTCCGGCCAGCAACGACGTCGCCAGTGCGCTGGGCATAAACGAGGGCGACAACGTCATTCATCTGCGCACTCTGCGCCGCGCCAACGGCTTGCCGCTCTGCCTGATCAACCATTTCCTCGCCGACCTCAGCTGGTGGCCGCAGCTTCAGCAATTTAACAGCGGATCGCTGCACGACTTCTTAGTGGAGCACACCGGCAAACAGCTGGTGCGCACCCAGACGCGTATCAGCACCCGCCGTGCGCAGGCGAAGGAGTGCCGGCAGCTGGACATCGCGCTGCATGCGCCGCTGCTCTGCGTGCGGACGCTGAACAAAACCAGTGATGGCGCAGTGGCGGAATACTCCGTCAGCCTGACACGCGGCGACATGATCGAACTGACTCTGGAGCACTAATGGAACAGCAAACGGATCGCCAGCGCTGGCTGTCGGTGCTGGCGCACAGCAGCGCCGCCTTGCTTGAACAGCACTGGCAGGCGCTTAACCTCCAGCCCGAGTTCACCCTGATCCGTCCGGCAGAGATCGGGCTGACGCGGTTACAGGCGCGGATGGGGGCCACCGGCAAACGCTTTGTGATGGGTGATGCCACGGTGACACGCGCGGTGGTGCAGTTGGGCGACGGCACCCTGGGTTACAGCTATCTGCTGGGGCGCGACAAAGCCCATGCCGAACGCTGCGCCCTGCTGGATGCGCTGTTGCAGCAGCCGGAAACCCGGCCACTGCTGGAAGAGAAGATTATTACCCCGCTGGCGGCGTGGCGCGATGAGCAGCGACAGCTGCGCGCCCGTGAAATCGCCAGCAGCAAAGTGGATTTCTTTACGCTGGTTCGCGGAGATAACTGATGACTTTACTGGCAAGTTTTAACCATCCGGTGGCGGATGCACAGCGCGCGTTTCGCCGCATTCTGAAAGCGATGAGCGAGCCGGGCGTGATGGTCTCGCTGCCGCTGCAACAGGGCTGGGGCGCACTGTCACCGGCCGCCACGGCGCTGCTGCTGACGCTGGTCGATCAGGAAAGCCCGGTCTGGCTGGATGCCCAAATCGACAACGAACAGCTGCGCAATAATCTGCGCTTCCACACTGGCGCGCCCATCACTTCGCAGCAGGATGCACCGTTCGCCCTGAGCCATGCGACAGCGCAGCCCGATCCGACGCAGTTCGCGGCAGGTGACAATATGTCGCCGGAGAAAAGCACCACGCTGATCATCGAAGTGCCGTCGCTGAATGGCGGATTAACGCTGCGCCTCTCCGGCCCTGGACTGCGGGAAACCCGTGCCATTGCGCCACAGCTGCCGGAAAGCGTACTGGAATATCTGCGCACCCGTCCGCATCCCTTCCCGCAGGGCGTCGATCTGATCTTCACCTGTGGCGAAGCAATGATGGCCGTGCCGCGCACCACCGTTGTGGAGGTGTGCTGATGTATGTCGCGGTGAAAGGGGGCGAAAAAGCCATCTCTAATGCTCACCAGCTGCAGGCCGATCTGCGACGCGGCGATCGGGCAGTAGCCGAACTCGGCTGTGACCAGGTGGCGCAACAGCTGGGCCTGGCCGTAGATCGGGTGATGACCGAAGGCGGGATATACGATCCGGAACTGGCCGCGCTGGCGATCAAGCAGGCCAGCGGCGATCTGGTGGAGGCGATTTTTCTGCTGCGCGCCTATCGCACCACATTGCCACGGCTGGCGGAGAGCACGCCGCTGGCGACCGGCGCGATGCGCATTGAACGCCGCATCTCGGCGGTCTATAAAGATCTGCCGGGCGGCCAGGTGCTGGGGCCAACCTATGACTACAGCCACCGTCTGCTCGACTTCACCCTGCTGGCCAATGGCGAAACGCCTGCCGCGCCGCGTGACGACCGCTCGATGCCTGAGCAGTGCCCGCACATGTTCAGCATGATGACCGGGGAAGGGCTGGCTGCGGCAGAGGTGGATGACGGCAGCGAGCCGGTTGATATCACCCGCGAGCCGATGCGTTTTCCCGCCTCACGCGCTGCACGGCTGCAACAGCTGGTGCGCGGCGACGAAGGTTTTCTGCTGGCACTGGGCTACTCGACCCAGCGCGGCTACGGCCGAACCCATCCGTTTGCCGGCGAGATCCGCACCGGCACTGTCAGCGTCAGCATCTGTCCCGAAGAGCTGGGTTTTGAGCTGGATATTGGGGAACTGCTGCTGACCGAATGTGAAATGGTCAACGGCGTCGCCCACAGTGACGATGCCGCGCCGCAGTTTACCCGTGGCTACGGGCTGGTGTTTGGCCGTGCCGAACGCAAAGCGATGGCGATGGCGCTGGTGGACCGGGCGCTGCAATGTCGCGAGCAGAATGAGCGCGTGACCAGCCCGGCGCAGGACGAAGAGTTTGTGCTGTCGCACGCCGACAACGTCGAAGCCGCGGGCTTTGTCTCGCACCTCAAGCTGCCGCACTACGTCGATTTTCAGGCCGAGCTGGCGCTGCTGAAACAGCTGCAGCACGATTATCAGGAGCGCAACCATGGCTGAACTCACCGGCTATAACAACGGCTATCTCGACGAGCAGACCAAACGCACCATCCGCCGCGCCATCCTCAAAGCGGTGGCGATCCCCGGCTATCAGGTGCCGTTCGCCGGACGCGAGATGCCGATGCCTTACGGCTGGGGCACCGGCGGCATCCAGATTACCGCCAGCGTGATTGGCGATCAGGATGTGCTCAAGGTGATCGATCAGGGCGCAGATGACACCACCAATGCAGTGTCGATCCGCCAGTTCTTTAAGCGGGTCAGCGGCGCGGCGACCACCGAGCGCACCGCCGATGCCACCCTGATTCAGACCCGCCACCGCATCCCGGAAACGCCGCTGGAAGAGGATCAGATCCTGATTTTCCAGGTGCCGATTCCCGAGCCGCTGCGTTTTATCGAACCACGTGAAACCGAGACCCGCACCATGCATGCGCTGGAGGAGTACGGCATCATGCAGGTGAAACTGTATGAAGATATCGCCCGCTATGGCCATATCGCCACCACCTACGCCTATCCGGTCCGGGTCAACGATCGCTACGTGATGGATCCCTCGCCCATCCCCAAATTCGACAACCCGAAGATGCACATGATGCCCGCGCTGCAGCTGTTTGGCGCCGGGCGTGAAAAGCGCATCTACGCTTTGCCGCCTTACACCCGCGTGGAGAGCCTCGACTTCGACGATCACCCCTTCACCGTTCAGCAGTGGGATGAACCCTGCGCACTGTGCGGCTCGCGCCATAGCTATCTCGATGAGGTGGTGATGGACGACCAGGGAACGCGGATGTTTGTCTGCTCCGACACCGACTTTTGCCATCAGCAGCAGGAACAGCAACATGCACAGTGAACAGCCGCTGCTTGCGGTGAACCAGCTCACCCATCTTTATGCGCCGGGCAAAGGGTTTGAGCAGGTCAGTTTTGATCTCTGGCCCGGCGAGGTGCTGGGGATTGTCGGCGAGTCCGGCTCCGGTAAAACCACGCTGCTGCAGAGCCTGTCGGCGCGTCTGACACCGCAGCAGGGCAGCATTCTCTATCAGAATCGCGACCTCTATCAGATGAGTGAAAGCGATCGCCGTCGCCTGCTGCGCACCGAGTGGGGCGTGGTGCATCAGCATCCGATGGACGGACTGCGTTCGCAGGTCAGCGCGGGCGGCAACATCGGCGAACGGCTAATGGCGACCGGACAGCGCCACTATGGCGACATCCGCGCCGAGGCGAGCCGCTGGCTGCAGGCGGTGGAGATTGATGCCGGTCGCATCGACGATCTGCCGACCACCTTTTCCGGTGGGATGCAGCAGCGTCTGCAGATTGCCCGCAACCTGGTGACGCAGCCGCAGCTGATGTTTATGGATGAGCCGACCGGCGGGCTGGATGTCTCGGTGCAGGCGCGACTGCTGGATCTGCTGCGGACGCTGGTGCGCGAGCTGAATCTGGCGGTGGTAATTGTCACCCACGATCTCGGTGTAGCGCGGCTGCTGGCACATCGCCTGCTGGTGATGAAACAGGGGCGGGTGGTGGAGAGCGGTCTGACCGACCGCGTGCTGGACGATCCTCATCATCCTTACACTCAACTGCTGGTCTCTTCGGTGCTCAATTAAATGACGACTCTCACTCCGCGCCTGCGTGTAGAAAATCTGTGTAAAACCTTTGTGCTGCACAACCAGAACGGCGCGGCGCTGCCGGTGCTGCACAACGCCAGCCTGACGGTAGGCGAGGGCGAATGCGTGGTGCTGCACGGTCACTCCGGCAGCGGCAAATCCACGCTGCTGCGTGCGCTTTACGGCAACTATCAGCCCGACAGCGGCCACATCCGCGTCGCACATCAGGGCGAGTGGATCGACATGGCGCAGGCATCAGCGCGGCAGATTATCGCCCTGCGTCGCGACACGCTGGGCTGGGTCAGCCAGTTTCTGCGGGTGATCCCACGCGTGCCAACGATTGAGATTGTGATGCAGCCGCTGCTGGAACGCGGTGTCGATCGCGAATTCTGCGAAGTGCGCGCCGCCGAACTGCTGACCCGGCTGAATGTGCCGCAGCGTCTCTGGTCGCTGGCCCCGTCCACCTTTTCCGGCGGTGAGCAGCAGCGCGTGAATATTGCCCGTGGCTTTATCGCCGACTATCCGGTGCTGCTGCTGGATGAACCCACCGCTTCGCTCGACAACGTCAACAGCGAGGCGGTAGTGAGCTTAATTGAACAGGCGCGCGCCCGTGGTGCCGCCATCGTCGGTATTTTTCACGATCGGGCGGTGCGCGAGCGGGTAGCCGACAGGCTGCACCTGATGCACCCGATCGATACAGGAGTGCAGGCATGATCATCAATAACGTCAGACTGGTGCTGGAAAACGAAGTGGTGAACGGATCGCTGGAGTTTCGCGACGAGCGCATCAGCAGCTTCAGCGAAACCACCAGCCAGCAGCCGGGTGCGCTGGACGGCGAAGGCGCCTGGCTGCTGCCGGGGCTGGTAGAGCTGCACACCGATAACCTCGACAAGTTCTTCACCCCAAGACCGAAAGTGGACTGGCCCGCGCACTCCGCGATGAGCAGCCACGATGCGCTGATGGTCTCCAGCGGCATTACTACGGTGCTGGACGCGATTGGCGTCGGCGATGTGCGCGACGGCGGGCACCGGCTGGATAACCTCAGCAAGATGATTGACGCCATCCGTGACAGCAACCGCAAAGGGCTGAACCGGGCCGAGCATCTGCTGCATCTGCGCTGTGAACTGCCGCATCCCACCACTGCGCCACTGTTTGAAGCGCTGATGGGCACGCCGGAGCTGGCGCTGGTGTCGCTGATGGACCATTCGCCGGGCCAGCGCCAGTACGCATCGCTGACCAAATATCGCGAATATTATCAGGGCAAATATCAGCTCAACGACGCCGAGATGGATCAGTTCGAGCACGACCAGCTCACCCTGGCGGCAGAGTGGTCGCAGCCCAATCGTCAGGCAATTGCCGGACTGTGCCGGGAACATGGCATCGCCATTGCCAGCCACGATGATGCCACGGCGGCGCATGTGGAAGAGTCCCATGCGGCAGGCAGCCGTATCGCGGAGTTTCCGACCACGCTGGAGGCAGCGCGTGCCTCACGCTATCGCAACATGCAGGTGCTGATGGGCGCGCCTAACATCGTGCGTGGCGGTTCGCACTCCGGCAACGTCGCCGCGTGGGAACTGGCGTCACATGGCCTGCTGAATATTCTGTCGTCCGATTACTACCCGGCCAGCCTGCTGGATGCGGCGTTCCGGCTGGCGGATGACGAGCGCAACAGCCTCGGCATGGCGCAGGCCATCGCGCTGGTGACCTGTAACCCGGCCCGTGCGTTAGGGCTATTCGATCGCGGTGTCATCGCCGAAGGCTGCCGCGCCGACCTGGTGCTGGCGCACACCGCACACGGCTACCCGCACGTGCGGCATGTCTGGAGCAAAGGCCGGCAGGTGTACTGATGGCGCGGCTGATCTGGCTTACCGGGCCCTCCGGCTCCGGCAAGGATAGCCTGCTGGATGCGCTGCGGGAGGCACCGCCGCCGCGTCTGCTGATCGCCCATCGCTACATCACCCGCGCCGCCGATGCGGGCGGTGAAAACCATGTGGCGCTGACTGAGGCGGAGTTTGAACGTCGCGCTGCACTCGGTCTGTTCGCGGTGAGCTGGGAGGCGCACGGTTTCCGCTACGGCATCGGCTGTGAGACGGAGCAGTGGCTGCTGCGCGGGCAGAATGTGGTGGTGAACGGTTCGCGGCTGCATCTGGCGCAGGCACAGGCCCGTTTTGGCGCGCAGCTGCTGCCGGTCTGTCTGCAGGTGTCACCCGCGGTGCTGGCGGCGCGCCTGCGTCAGCGCGGACGGGAAGATGAGACGGAGATCGCCCGGCGGCTGGCGCGCGCCGCCCAGCCGCAGCCCGATAGCCTTCTCCTCAACAACGACGGCGCGCTGGCGGATACCGTCTGCCAGCTGCGCCAGATACTGGAGGCGCATCAATGAAACTCACTTTTCTGGGTACCGGCGGCGTTACGGCGGCACCGCTGCCGGGCTGCGACTGTCGTGCCTGTCAGCGGGCGCAGCGCAACAGCGCCCATGCGCGTGCGCCCTGCAGCGCGCTGATTGAGTTCGGCCACGAACGGATCCTGCTGGATGCCGGTCTGCCGCTGCTGGCGTCGCGCTTCCCGCCCGGCACCCTGACGCGCATTCTGCTCACTCACTACCACATGGATCATGTGCAGGGCCTGTTTGCGCTGCGCTGCGCTGGGGAGTGGGCACGCCGATTCCGGTCTGGGGCCCGCCCGATCCACGTGGCTGTGACGACCTCTATAAACACCCTGGCCTGCTTGATTTCCGTCCCGCCTTAACTCCGTTTGTGGCGCACGCCTTCGGTGAACTGCAGGTCACACCGCTGCCGCTGCAACACTCGAAGCTGACGCATGGCTATCTGTTCGACTGGCACGATACCCGGCTCGCCTGGCTGTGCGACACCTGCGGGCTGCCGCCCGACACCGCCGACTTTCTGCGCGGCCAGCCGCTGGATCAACTGGTGATTGACTGCAACGATCCGCCGCGTGCCGAGCCGCGTAATCACAATGATCTGACCCAGGCGCTGGCGATAGCAGAGATGCTCCGGCCGCGTCAGACGTGGCTGACCCACCTTAGCCATGAGATGGATAACTGGTTAGCCGAAAACTCCTTGCCGGAGGGCGTGCTGCCTGCCCGTGACGGCCAGACATTGCTGTGCGGCGCGCACTGGCCTGTCACAGTTTGATCATCTGACTGTCATCCCGTATTCATCGCGTCACGCCTTAATAACCGGCAGAACGCAATCAGCGATGACGGAGAACACCATGGCACAGGCACTTCTGAAAACGGTGGTCGATAACGATCTGCCACCGGCCAGCCTCAGCGGACAAAAAGTGTTGTCGGTGCAGAAACTGAGCAAAGCCTACGGCGACACGCAGGTGCTGGATCAGGTCAGTTTCGACCTGCACGCCGGTGAGCTGGTGGCGGTGATTGGCCGCTCTGGCGCGGGAAAATCGACGCTGCTGCACATGCTCAACGGCACGATTAACGCCACGTCCGGTGCGATTATCAGCCTGCATGAGGGCGAAGCGGATCGTAACGTGGTCTCGCTCAACAGCCGCCAGATGCGCGAATGGCGCAGCCAGTGCGGCATGATCTTTCAGGATTTCTGTCTGGTGCCGCGCCTCGACGTGCTGACCAACGTGCTGCTGGGCCGTCTGAGCCAGACCGGCACGCTGAAGTCCTTCTTTAAAATCTTCTCTGACCAGGACCGGGCGCACGCCATCGAACTGCTGCAGTGGATGAACATGCTGCCGCAGGCGCTGCAGCGTGCGGAAAACCTCTCTGGCGGGCAGATGCAGCGCGTGGCGATCTGCCGCGCACTGATGCAGAACCCGAAAATCCTGCTGGCCGATGAGCCGGTGGCGTCGCTCGACCCTAAAAATACCAAACGCATCATGGATGTGCTGCGTCAGGTCAGCGAGCAGGGCATCAGCGTCATGGTCAACCTGCACTCGATTGAGCTGGTGAAAAGCTACTGCACCCGCGTGATTGGCATTCAGCGCGGCGTGGTGCTGTTTGACGGCCATCCTTCCCGACTCACCGACAGCCTGCTTCACCAGCTGTACGGTGATGAACTTAACCAAATCCATTAACGTCCACAGCAAGAGAATAATTACGAATGAAACTGACTTCTTTAGCACTTCTGACCAGTGTCATGGCGTTTGGTGTCAGCGCAGCGGATGCGCCGAAACAGCTTAATCTGGGGATTCTGGGCGGGCAGAACGCCACCCAGCAGATCGGCGACAATCAGTGTGTGAAGACCTTCTTTGATAAAGAGCTGGGTGTGGATACCCAGATGCGCAACGCCTCTGACTATTCGGGCGTGATTCAGGGGCTGCTGGGCGGCAAGATCGATATGGTGCTGAGCATGTCACCGGCTTCGTTTGCCTCGGTCTACATTCAGGACCCGAAAGCGGTAGACGTGGTGGGCATTGTCGTGGATGACAAAGATCAGTCACGCGGCTACCACTCTGTCGTCATCGTCAAAGCGGACAGCCCGTACAAAAAGCTGGAAGACCTGAAGGGCAAATCATTCGGTATGGCCGATCCTGACTCGACGTCCGGCTTCCTGATGCCAAACCAGGCGTTTAAGAAAATGTTCGGCGGCTCGGTGGATGACAAATATAACAACACCTTCTCCAGCGTCACCTTCTCTGGCGGCCATGAGCAGGACATTCTGGGCGTGCTGAACAATCAGTTTGATGGCGCCGTCACCTGGACCTCATTGGTCGGTGACTATAACAGCGGCTACACCTCTGGCGCGTTTGGCCGTCTGATCCGCATGGACCATCCGGACCTGATGAAGCAGATCCGCATTATCTGGAAATCGCCGCTGATCCCTAACGGCCCGGTTCTGGTCAGCAACAAGCTGCCCGCTGACTTCAAAGCGAAAGTGGTGTCGGCAATTAAAAAGCTGGATAAGGAAGATCACGCCTGTTTCGTGAAAGCGGTGGGCGGCGAGCAGCATATCGGTCATGCGACGGTCGCTGACTATAAAAGCATTATCGATATGAAGCGTGACCTGATGAAAGGCAGCCGCGGCTAAGGCCGACGACGCCCTGACTGTCCCCGCTCAGGCGGGGAGAGCGGGACGCGGCAACCCCGCCGGCGTCCCGCTGCATTAGCGCCGGAGATCCCCCTTTGACCGAATTCGAACACTACTACCAACGCATCCGCCGCCAGCAGAAACGTGACACGCTGCTCTGGTCACTGCTGCTGGTGGCACTCTATCTGGCGGCGGGCAGGGTGGCAGAATTTAATCTGCTTACCGTCTGGCAGTCGCTGCCGCACTTCTTCGACTATCTGCATGAAATCCTGCCGGTGCTGCATCTGCCGCTGCTGTTTGCCGACGGTAAGACCGAAGGCTCGCTGGCTTACTGGGGTTATCGTCTGCCGATTCAGCTGCCGCTGATCTGGGAAACGCTGCAGCTGGCGCTGGCCTCGACGCTGGTGGCGGTGGCTCTGGCGGCGGTGCTGGCCTTTTTCGCGGCCGACAATACCCAGACGCCGGTCAGCGTGCGGATGACGATTCGCGCTTTTGTTGCCTTTCTGCGCACCATGCCGGAGCTGGCGTGGGCGGTGATGTTTGTGATGGCGTTTGGCATCGGGGCGATCCCCGGTTTTCTGGCACTGGCGCTGCACACCGTGGGCAGCCTGACCAAACTGTTTTACGAGGCGATTGAGTCAGCTTCGGATAAGCCGGTGCGCGGCCTGGCCGCCTGTGGCGCCAGCAAGCTGCAGCGGATGCGCTTCGCCTTCTGGCCTCAGGTTAAACCGGTCTTTCTCTCCTACAGCTTTATGCGCCTGGAGATTAACTTCCGCTCCTCAACCATCCTCGGGCTGGTCGGCGCGGGCGGCATCGGCCAGGAGCTGATGACCAATATCAAACTGGACCGCTACGATCAGGTGAGTATCACGCTGCTGCTGATTCTGATTGTGGTTTCGCTGCTGGACACGCTATCCGGCCAGCTTCGTCGCCGTGTGACAGGAGATCGGACATGATAAGCCACGTACCGGATGTCGCCCTGCTGAAGCAGCAGCATCGTGAACTGTTCGCCGCCCAGCCGCGCTATCTGCGCCGCATCGGGCTGATGGCGCTGGCCGTGCTGCTCTATTACCTCTATTTCTTCTCGGTATTTGGCCTGGAGTCGTCGCGCCTGCTGATGGGCTGCCAGCAGTTGGGGCGCTATTTCCTGCGAATGTTTGTCTGGCACGACTTCCTGAACTGGCCGTTTGGCTACTATTTTTCACAGGTGGGGATCACCCTGGGGATTGTCTTTGCCGGGACGCTGACCGCCTCACTGCTGGCGCTGCCGCTGTCGTTTCTGGCGGCACGCAATGTGATGCACGATCGGGCGGCTAAACCGCTGGCGTTTATGATGCGCCGCTTGTTCGACGTATTACGCGGCATCGATATGGCGATCTGGGGGCTGATCTTCGTGCGTGCGGTGGGCATGGGGCCGCTGGCCGGGGTGCTGGCGATTATCCTGCAGGATGTCGGCCTGCTCGGCAAACTCTACGCCGAAGGGCACGAAGCGGTGGAACGTTCACCGGGTCGGGGTCTGGGTGCCGTAGGCGCTAACAGCCTGCAGAAACACCGCTTCGGCATCTTCACCCAGTCCTTCCCGCAGTTTCTGGCGCTGAGTCTTTACCAGATCGAGTCCAACACCCGCTCGGCGGCGGTGCTCGGCTTTGTCGGCGCGGGTGGCGTCGGCCTGGTCTACGCCGAGAACATGCGCCTGTGGAACTGGGATGTGGTGATGTTCCTGACGCTGATTCTGGTGGTGGTGGTGATGGTGATGGATGTCATCTCCAGCCGCCTGCGTAAGCGCTACATCAGTGGGAAGCCGGTGCCGTTGTGGCAGCCTGCTGCGCGCGATTAAGGCGCTCGCTGCGCTGCCAGGCGCGCTGCAGCGCCTGCACCAGCTGTGCCTGCTGCCAGGGTTTCGCCAGCCGTTCGCACAGTGGCAGCGTCACCGGCTGGTGGCGCAGGTCCTGACCGCTGATGAGCAGCGTCGCTAGCTGCGGCCAGTTCTGCTGCGCCTGGCGGATCACCTCCGCGCCGTTAATCTCGCCGGGCAGCATCAGGTCGCTGATCAGCAGGTCGATATCTGGTGTCTGGCGCAGCAGCGCCAGCGCCTCTTCACCGTCGCCACACTCCAGCGTCAGATAACCCAGCTGATGCAGATGCTCACACAGCGTCTGGCGCACCGCCGGTTCATCATCCAGCACCAGCACCAGCCGGTTGCTGGCCGCGTCAATGTCTGCCGCCATCTCAGCCTCACTGGGGGCAGGCGGTGGCGGGGCGATGAGAGTTGCGGCGGCGGCGTCCGTCGCGCGCGGCAACAGCAGCCGCACCGTGGTGCCCTGGCCCGGTGCGGTTTCGAGTTCGATCTGCCCGCCTGACTGCCGCACAAAGCCGTAAACCATCGACAGCCCCAGTCCGCTGCCACTGCCGGTCGCTTTAGTCGTGAAGAACGGCTCGAAAACCTGCTCGCGAACCTCGGCCGACATGCCACAGCCGTGGTCGATCACCTCAATTGTGACTCTGTCACGTTTTTCACCGCCCTCCGGACGGCGCTGATTCCAGATGCGCAGCCGGATCTCGCCGCTTTGCCGGTTCATGGCATCGCGCGCGTTCACCACCAGATTCATCAGCGCATTTTCCAGCTGGCTGGCGTCGATCCAGGCGGGCCAGCCGGGACGTTGCGCATCAATAATCAGCTGCTGTCCCGGCAGCAATGAGTGCTGCAGCAATCCCTGCAGATTATCCACCAGCGTCACCACCGACACCGCGCGCGGATAGAGCGCCTGCTTGCGCGAGAATGCCAGCAGACGCTGCGTCAGCTGGGCGGCGCGATCGGCGGCCTGCCGCGCCCGCTCAATCCGGGTCGCCAGCGGGCCGGGCATCAGCTGGCCTTCGGTCAGCGCCAGACTGCCGATAATCACCGCCAGCAGATTGTTGAAGTCGTGCGCCAGTCCGCCAGTCAGCTGACCGACCGCTTTCATTTTCTGGCTGTGCTGCAGCGCCTCCTCCAGCGTTTTCCGCGAGGTCCGGTCCAGCACGGTATTGACCATGCCACGGCGCGGAATCGGACTGAAGCGCAGTTCCAGCGTGCGGCCATCGGCCAGCCGGATCTCCTGCTGTTCACCGGGATCGTGCAGATCGACCGCCAGCGGAGCCAGCAGTTGCTGATAGTGGACGCCGCGATGCAGCTCACGCGGCGCAATGCCGAGCAGCTCCGCATACTGGGCGTTCCACACCACCAGTTGACCGTTGTTATCGAACAGGGCAAAGCCGTCGCGCATCGCCAGGAACGTGGACTCCAGCTGATTGCTCTTCTCCTTCAGCAGCCGCGAGGTGTGGGCCAGCGAGGCGGTATTGCGGGCAAAGACGTTAAACGCCCGCGCCAGTTCGCCCAGCTCGTCGCGCCGTTGCAGTCCCGGCACGCTGACGTTCTGCTCACCCTGCGCCAGCCGCGTCATCGCCCCGGCAATCGCCGTCAGGCTCGACCCGAGGTTGCGATAGATATAGATCCCGGCATAACCGGTGATCGCCAGCGCCAGCACCACAAACAGCGCAATAAAGCCGATGATGGAATCCAGTTCGTGGTGGGTGGCCTGGGTGCGCGCCTCGCTTTGCAGCGCGACCTGCTGCACCGACGCGTTGATATCGTCGTTCAGCATCGCCACCAGCGCTTTTACCCGGTAGGTGGCGTAGGCGATGGCCAGATCGCTCTGCTCCAGCGCCTCCGCCAGCGGCAGCAGACGCTGCTGTGTGGCGAGCAGTCGCTGCACATTCTCGCCGGTCACGCCCGTCAGCGGCACGTTGCGCCACGGGGTCATGACCTGCTGAAGTTGCTCAATGACGGCGATGGGTGACGGCGTACGGATGGCGATGGTGATCAGCCGTTCGGTCTGCTCACGCAGTGCGGCATCCGGCAGCGTCCGCTGTTCCCGCTGCACCAGCTGGTCGATGTGACCGAGCAGAATCTGCGCCTGCCACAGGTCGCTCAGCATGTTATTGCGCTGCAGATGCCGCTGATGGCTGTTCAGCAGCAGGCTGTTAATCGTCTGCTCCAGCATCAGGCTGCGGGCGCGGATCCGGGCGATGCGCTCCGGCTGACGGGCCGCCAGCGGCGCACTGGCCAGCAGGCTCAGCGACTGCTGTAGCGCCTGCTGATTCTGCTGCAGCCGCTGTGATTCACTCTGATACTCCAGCGCCCCGACTACCTGTGACAGCCGGACCGCCGCCGTCGCCACGTTGGCGGTGTCGCGCGCCAGCGCCAGGCTGCCGTTCATATCCGCCAGCGTCTGCGCCTGTGCCTGCTCCTGAATCGCCCCGGCATGACGAAAGCCGATGATCGCCACCACGCTCACCATCAGCGTGACCGACACCACCAGCAGATTGAACATCAACAGGCGTCCACGCGCCCCGGCCTGCCACGGATAACTGCGCTGCATCCCACGACCTCTTAATCACTGCAACGATGCGCCGAGTATAGGAGCGTGATGTCAGGCGTTTATGACAAATATGAATGGCCGCTGACATTTTCCGTTTATCTGGTGTTGCTTTACTGGCGGCTATCCACAGTTCGCAGGAGCGAGGCGATGACAGCCACACCGATACTGGAAATGCGGGGAATTACCCGACGCTTCGGCAATTTTTATGCCCTGAAGGGGGTCGATCTCACGGTGTATCCCGGTGAGGTTCACGCGCTCATGGGAGAGAACGGCGCGGGTAAAAGCACACTGATGAAGATTCTGGCCGGTGCCTATACCGCCAGCAGCGGGGAAATTCTCATTGAAGGCAAACCCTACGCCCTAAAAGGGCCGAAAGAGGCGCTGGCTGCCGGGATTACCCTGATTTATCAGGAGATCAACCTGGCACCCAACCTGACGGTGGCGGAGAACATTTTTCTGGGCAGCGAAATCGCCCCCGGCGGGCTGGTGAAGCGGCGGCAGATGGCCGAAGAGGCGCAGCGGGTGATTGACCGGCTCGGTGCGCAGTTCAGCGCCTGGGATCTGGTCAGTCGTCTGAGCATCGCCGAGCAGCAGCAGGTGGAGATCGCCCGTGCGCTGCAACGCAACAGCCGCATTCTGGTGATGGATGAGCCGACCGCCGCGCTCTCTAACCGTGAAACCGAACAGCTGTTCGCGCTGATTAAACGGCTGCGCAGCGAAGGCATGGCGATTATCTATATCAGCCACCGTATGGCGGAGGTTTATGAGCTGTCGGATCGCGTCAGCGTACTGCGTGACGGCGAGTATGTCGGCAGCCTGACACGTGACCAGCTGAACGCCAGCGAACTGGTGCGGATGATGGTCGGACGGCCGCTCAGCGACCTGTTCAACAAAGATCGCGGGATCCCTTCAGGCAACATCCGGCTGGCGATTAATCACCTGACCGACGGCGGCAAAGTGCATCCCAGCAGTCTGGAAGTGCGGGCCGGGGAGATTGTCGGGCTGGCCGGTCTGGTGGGCGCAGGCCGCAGCGAACTGGCACAGCTGATCTTCGGCGTACACAAGCCGAAAGCGGGCGAGATCTGGATCGACGGCGAGAAGGTCACCATTCATTCACCGCGTGATGCGATTGCGCGCGGCATTGGCTTCCTCACCGAGAACCGCAAAGAGCAGGGGCTGTTTCTGGAGATGGCCGCGCAGGAGAATATCGTGATGGCCACGCTGGAGCGTGATGCCAGCATGGGGCTGCTCAACCGCCGCAAAGGGCAAACCATCGCCAATGAGGCGATTGCCTCACTCAATATCCGCGTGCCCCACGCTCAGGTCCGGGCGGGCGGTCTGTCGGGCGGTAACCAGCAGAAACTGCTGATCTCACGCTGGGTGGCGATTGGCCCGCGCATCCTGATCCTCGATGAGCCGACGCGCGGCGTGGACGTCGGCGCCAAAAGCGAGATCTACCGCATGATGCAGGAGATGGCGCGACAGGGCGTGGCGATTTTAATGATCTCCAGCGAACTGCCGGAAGTGGTCGGGATGAGCGACCGCGTTTACGTGATGCACGAAGGCACCATCGTCGGTGAGCTGGAGGGCAGCCACATCAGTCAGGAAAATATTATGACGCTGGCAACCGGTGCGCATAGCGCGTCAGCAGGCGAAATCTAAGGAGACCACCATGACACAACTGGCCCGCACCAAAGCGCCGACGCTGAAACGCGCCCTGATGGGCGATCTGCTGCAAACGGTGGGTATTCTGCCGATTCTGATCCTGATCGTGGCGGTATTTGGTTTCGTCACGCCGAACTTCTTTACCGAAGCGAACCTGCTCAACATCACCCGTCAGGCGTCGATCAATATCGTGCTCGCGGCGGGCATGACCTTTGTGATTCTCACCGGCGGTATCGACCTGTCGGTGGGATCGATGCTGGGCACCACGGCGGTAGTGGCGCTGGTGGCGTCGCTGGATCCGATGCTTGCCTCGCTGACCATTCCGATGGCGCTGGGCGCGGGTCTGGTGATGGGGCTGTTCAACGGTATCCTGGTCGCCTGGGCCGGATTGCCGCCCTTTATCGTGACGCTCGGCACCTACACCGCACTGCGCGGAGCGGCTTATCTGCTGGCGAACGGCACCACGGTAATCAATTCCGATATCAATTTTGAATGGATCGGCAACGGCTATCTCGGGCCGGTGCCGTGGCTGATTGTGATTGCCTTTGCGGTGATCGCCCTCTGCTGGTTCATCCTCCGTCGCACCACGCTGGGCGTCCATATCTACGCGGTCGGCGGCAATATTCAGGCTGCACGTCTTACCGGTATCAAGGTCGGCGTCGTGCTGCTGTTTGTCTACGGCATGAGTGGTCTGCTGTCGGGGCTGGCTGGTCTGATGAGCGCCTCGCGACTCTACAGCGCCAACGGCAACCTGGGCGTTGGCTATGAGCTGGATGCCATTGCGGCGGTGATCCTCGGCGGCACCAGTTTTGTCGGCGGCATCGGCACCATCACCGGCACGCTGATTGGCGCACTGATTATCGCCACGCTGAATAACGGCATGACGCTGATGGGCGTCTCCTATTTCTGGCAACTGGTGATCAAAGGCGCGGTGATCATCATCGCGGTCCTGATCGACAAATACCGTACCCGTCATCATGTGAGTTGAGGCTTAAAAGGGCGGATGCGCCATTCAGCCTCCGCCACCCAAAAAACGCCATTAAGCGGTTGGCACCTTGAAAACAGCAGGAGAAGGTCTATGCGTTTTAATCCGATTGTAACCGGGCTGCTGGCGGCAACGCTGTTCAGCACCGGTATGGCTCAGGCAAAAGAACTCAAATCTATCGGCGTCACGGTCGGCGATCTGGCTAACCCCTTCTTCGTGCAGATCACCAAAGGCGCAGAGATGAAGGCGCGTCAGCTGGCGGGCGATAAGGTAAACGTGACGCTGGTCTCCAGCGGCTACGATCTCGGTCAGCAGGTGGGTCAGATTGATAACTTTATTGCGGCGAAAGTCGACATGATTATCCTCAATGCCGCCGACTCCAAAGGGATCGCCCCGGCGGTGAAGCGGGCGCGTGACGCCGGTATCGTGGTGGTGGCGGTTGACGTGGCAGCGGATGGCGCGAATGCGACCATCACCTCCGATAACACCGAGGCGGGCGCGATGGCCTGTAAATATATTTCTGACCGCCTGAAGAACAAAGGCAACGTGGTGATCATCAACGGACCGCCCGTCTCCGCCGTGCAGAACCGTGTTGAAGGCTGCATGAACGAGCTGAAAACCCATCCGGAGATCAAGCTGCTCTCCTCCAACCAGAACGCCAAAGGCAGTCGTGAAGGCGGACTGGAAGTCATGACCGGTCTGCTCTCGGCTAACCCGAAAATTGATGCGGTATTTGCCATCAACGACCCGACCGCGATTGGTGCCGACTTAGCGGCGAAACAGGCGCAGCGCAGTGAATTCTTTATCGTGGGCGTCGATGGATCGCCGGACGGGGAAGAGGCGCTGAAGCGCAAAAACTCACTGTTCGTCGCCACGCCAGCCCAGGACCCGCAGGTCATGGCAGCCAAAGCGGTCGAGATTGGCTATGACATCCTGCAGGGCAAACCGGCCCCGGATAAGCCGGTGCTGATCCCGGTGAAACTGATCGATCGTAATAATATCGGCAGCTATCAGGGCTGGACGGTGAAATAAGCGTTAATGCGGCACCTCCGGGTGCCGCCCTCAGGAAGCCACCATGCAACGTTCAGAGGTTAACTATTACCTGCAACATACCCGCGAGTTCTTCCGTCAGCAGGATGTGCATCTGCCGCGGTGGGCCGATTACAGCGTCAGTCAGTGGCGCGCCCAGGATCGCGAGGTGGCACAGGAGATTCTGGCGCTGCGGCTGGGCTGGGATCTCACCAGCTTTGGCGCGGCAGATTTTATGCACACCGGGCTGACGCTGTTTACCCTGCGCAACGGCTCGCCAGGCGGACAGCCGTGGCATAAACCCTACGCCGAGAAGATCATGCACGTGCGTGAAGGGCAGCTGACGCCGATGCACTATCATCCGCGCAAGATGGAAGACATCATCAATCGCGGCGGTGGCAACCTGATTGTCGAACTGCATAACCGCGAGGGTGACGGACTGGCTGACTCGCCGGTGGCGGTGTCGCTGGATGGCCTGCGCCAGATCCATGCGGCCGGAACACAGCTGCGGCTCTCTCCGGGTGAAAGCGTGACGCTGGAGGCGGGCATCTGGCACAGTTTCTGGGGTGAAAACGGCTTCGGCGACGTGCTGGTGGGCGAAGTATCAATGCCCAACGATGACGAAAACGACAATGTATTTCTGACGCCGCTGGCCCGTTTCAACCCGCTGCATGAGGATGAAGCGCCGCGCTGGCTGCTGTGTAATGACTATGCGAACGGCTTTCTCTGAAACGTCTTTCTCTGAAACGGTGTGCAGGCCCGCCAGGGGTTACGCGGCAGGCTGCATTAACCCTGCGATCCGATCCCCTGTAAGGGTTCAGCGCCGGTCAGCCTGAGTTTTCTGATGCTGCGGGCGGGCGGCTCGCCGAACAGCCGCGCATACTCACGCGTAAACTGCGTCAGACTCTCATAGCCCACATCAGCCGCGACGGCGGCGACATTGCCCGGTCGCAGCGCCAGCCCTTTGCGTGCCTCGTAAAGCCGCAGGTGTTTCTGATACTGCAGCGGCGAGAGTCCGGTGCAGGCCCGGAATCCACGATGAAACGCCGACAGGCTCATGCCTGCAATCGCTGCCAGCGCCTCAATGCGAAACGCGTCGGCATAGTGCGTGCGCAGCCAGACCAGCGCCTTCCTGATCTTCGCGAAATGCCCGTTCACCTCCGCCGCCTGACGCAGCACGCCGCCCTGCGGACCCTGCAACAGCCGGTAAAGAATCTCGCGCTCGACTAACGGGGCCATTACTCCTATCTCATCCGGCTTTGCCAGCAGGCGCACCATCCTCAGCCAGGCATCCGCGAGCGCCTCATCCACCCGGTTGACTGCAATACCACGCTTCGTCACAGGAAGATCGGTGACGGGCATCTGATGCAGCAGATCGCTGATGGCCGCGAAATCGAGCGTCAGACGCACGGCCAGATAAGGTGAGGTTTCGCTGGCAGCGGTAATGTCGCCGGTGGCGGGCAGATCGAACGACGCGGTAAACATCTCCCCGGCGGAATAGCAGATAGTGAGGTCGCCTACCTGCAGCCTTTTTTCCCCTTGCAGGATCAGGCTGACAAACGGCGAATAGATTTCCGGCGGCAGGGCCATCGGCTGGCTGACGCGATAAAAATCCACGCGCGGAATCGTCGTCGCAGTCAGGTCGTCAGCCGCGCATGCCAGCACTTCCTCTCTTAACGCCTCAAAACCCTTCATGTCACGCGTCTCCGGCGGGATTAGCGCCTGTGGGAAGAAAAGCAGGAACAGGCAAATTTTAGGCAGAATTGCAGCCGCCGCGCAACCGGCTGAGGATTATGCTCGTTTTCTGTCCGTTTTGCAGGAAGACGTTTAATGAACATCAGAGATTCAGTGATCATGATTACCGGCGCCTCGTCGGGAATTGGCGAAGCCACGGCGCGCGCAGCGCTGCAGGCCGGTTCGCGGGTTATCTTACTGGCGCGACGTAAACAGCGTATTGATGCCCTGGCTGAGACGTCCGTCAATGCACTGGCGGTCGCCTGCGATGTCACCCAGGCCGACGAGATTGAAAATGCTGTCAGACAGGGGCTGGCACGCTTTGGCCGGATTGATGTGCTCATCAACAATGCCGGGCAGGGGTTGTTTGCCTCTGTTGAGGAGATTGATACGGCGGCATTCAGGGCGCTGCTCGACCTTAACCTGATTGCTCCACTGATGATGATGCAGGCAGTGATCCCGCAGATGCGGGAGCAGAGCGCAGGCAGCATTATCAACGTCAGCTCCGGCGCGACGCTGGCGACCTATCCGGGATCGGCGGCCTACACCAGTTCTAAGGCGGGACTGAATATGCTCTCGGATGTGGCTCGGCTGGATCTGGCTGACGCCGGAATAACTGTTTCCACCATCTATCCGTTTGTGACTGCCTCGGAATTTTATCAGTCAGTGAAATCGGGACAGGAGGTCGCGACTGAGCAGAGCGCCGCATTCGCCGCGTTCGCTCACACTCCGGAACGCGTGGCCGAAACGATTCTCGCCGTCATCACAAGTGGTGAAGCGCAGGTCGATCTGGTGCCGCGCGCGTATGGCGGGAGTGACGATGGGTAGGATCGGGCCGCTGTTCGCCGGCCCGGCGGGGTGACTCAGGCGATCTGGCTGGCGCGCAGCGCGGTTTCGGGTTTCATCACGTCAGCCGAAAAGACGTAACCCAGCCCGCGGATGGTGCGGATCAGATCGGGCTGATGTGGGTTGGTTTCGATTTTGCGGCGCAGTCGCATGATCAGCACGTCGATGGTGCGGTCAAAGACATCTAGGCTTTCGCTATGGGTCAGCTCCAGCAGCTGATCGCGGGTCAGCACTTTGCGGGCGTGACGCACCAGCGCGCGCAAAAGGGTATATTCTCCCTGCGTCAGCGGCACCAGCTCACGCTGCGGATTAAACAGCTGGCAGCGGCCATCGTCCAGTTGCCAGCCGCCAAAGCGCCAGCCCGCCTGTTCGGGATCGGGCTGCGCAATCCGTCCGCTGCGACGCAGGGCCGCACGGGCGCGCGCCACCACCACGCGTGGATTAAAGGGTTTAGCGATGTAATCATCTGCCCCCATCTCCAGACCCACCACCATCTCCGCTTCCGAACCCATACCGGTCAGCATAATCACCAGCACTTCCGGTCGCTGCCGCTGAAGCTGCTGCAACACCAGTAATCCGTTGGTATCGGGCAGCATCATATCCAGCATCACCAGCGAGATTTCCGGGTGCTCGCTGAGCATCGATAGCGCCTCACGTCCCTGATGACAGCGGTAGACCGTTAACAGATGTTCACTTAACGCATCCTGCAGGACATCGCAGACAGCAGGATCGTCATCCACCACCAAAATCGCTGGCTTCATGGCGCGGCCTCAATGTTACGAAAGAGTTAATTCTGGAGTCTACACAGGCCAGAAAAGGTTGCTGAAGCAGCGTGCTGAAACGTGACCAGCTTCGCCTGTGAGAGTGCGGAAGCGTGCGCTGGCGCAGAGTTTTTCGGGGTTGCTCTTTTACCGCAGGAAAACGATTGCGCGGGATCGGTGCATTGCACCATAATCGCGCCTCGTTTTGGTTAGGAATCTTCTTAGGCGTGTCCGGCTCTGCCAGGTAATCGATTGCGTCGGTAGATGGCATGGCAATTGCTTTGGGCAGTGGGTAAGGCAGGGATTTCAGGCGGTTCTGGCACGCAGGTATGCAGCGGCCGGTATCCATGTCCCGGAAACAGAATAAATCAGCATGCAAACCCCTTTGGCAAGAGAGACTGATGTCTCCTGTATCGAGAGATGATGATGTTAGAAAAACTATTCAAACTCAAAGCGCATAACACCACGGTTCGTACCGAGATTATCGCCGGGATCACCACCTTCCTGGCGATGGCTTATATTCTGTTTGTGAACCCCAGCATTCTGGGCGCAACCGGCATGGACAAGGGCGCGGTGTTTGTTGCGACCTGTCTGGCGGCGGCGATTGGCTGCGTGCTGATGGGGCTGATTGCCAACTACCCGATTGCGCTGGCTCCGGGCATGGGACTGAACGCCTTCTTCACCTACACCGTCGTGCTGCACATGGGTTACACGTGGCAGGTTGCGTTGGGCGCGGTGTTTCTCTCGGCGGTGATTTTCTTCGCGATGTCGCTGTTTAAGATCCGTGAGTGGATTATTGCCAGTATCCCGCTGCCGCTGCGCGCCGGGATTGGTGCCGGTATCGGTCTGTTCCTGGCGATCATCGCGCTGGAAGGGGCGGGCATCGTGGTCGATAACCCGGCGACGCTGGTGGGCATTGGCGATCTGACTAAACCGGGGCCGCTGCTGGCGATGCTCGGCTTTGTGGTGATCGTGGTACTGGAAGCCCGTCGCGTAACCGGTGCGGTGCTGATTGGTATTCTGCTGGTGACCTTTATCTCGATGGGCATCGGTCTGTCGCCGTTTGCTGGTGTCTTCTCTGCGCCGCCGTCAATTGCACCGACCTTTTTGCAGCTGGATATTGCCGGGGCGTTTAACGTCGGCCTGATCAGCGTGATTTTTGCCTTCCTGTTTGTCGATGTGTTTGATAACACCGGCACACTGCTGGGCGTGACCAAACGTGCCGGTCTGGCGGATGAGCAGGGTAACGTGCCGAAGATGGGCCGTGCGCTGATTGCCGACAGTGCGGCTGCGCTGTTTGGCTCGCTGCTGGGCACCTCGACCACGACCAGTTATGTGGAATCGGCGGCGGGCGTCAGTGCCGGTGGCCGTACCGGACTGACCGCAATTGTGGTGGGTGTGCTGTTCCTGCTGGCGCTGTTCTTCTCGCCGCTGGCTTCCAGCGTCCCGGTTTATGCCACTGCGCCTGCGCTGTTGTTTGTCGCCGTACTGATGGCATCGGGTCTGGCGGATATTGACTGGAAAGATATCACGACTGCCGCGCCGGTCACCGTGACCGCGCTGACCATGCCGCTGACCTATTCCATCGCTAACGGCATCGCGTTTGGTTTCATTACCTGGACGCTGGTGAAGCTGCTGAGCGGTCGTGCGAAAGAGGTGAATGCGGCGCTGGTGATACTGTCGATTCTGTTTGTAATTAAGCTGGGTTGGCTGAGTGCTTAACTGATGCCTGGCGGCAGGGATGCTGCGCTGGCGGCGGGCCTGCACACTGAGCAGGTTACGCCCGCCAGGCGGTGGGGAGTTTGAGGTCGCCTGTGCAGGCGGACGCGTCAAGGGGCGGACGCCCGCCCCTTAACAATCCCGGCGTCCGGCTGCCTGCGCGCCCCGTTTCACGGGGTACCTTCGTCACGCCCTGCGGCCCGCGGACCGTCCGGACGCGCCATCCCTGGCGCGAAACGTCCTTTCGCCGACGTCCTGTCGGCTCATCCTTGCCTCCTGTTGTTCCTCAGCGATTTGGACGCCTCTCTTAAAACCCCTGTCGGTGGGTTTCTTTGCCGGTAGGGTGGATTCCGCCCGCTTAAAGCGAGGAAGAACTGTCTTGTTTCGCTTTGTGGGCGGATGCCTCTCCAGAGGCCCCGGCTGCATGTTCTGTGTTTCTTCTTTTGTACCGGGTAGCTTCTGACTGCTGACTTCAGTCTGACTGGATGGACGCCAGTATAATAATGCCCGGCAATATCAGCACCCCACTGGACTGTTTTATCCGTTTTTACGCGAGCCAGCGGTGAGTCTCACCCATAAAAAAGGCTTCCGGAGGGAGCCAGATAAAGCCGTTGTTCAACATTTAATATATCCCTGGTGAAGGATATAAAAAGTTATCGACCCTCTTTCAGCCCTATTAAGCGCACCCGTTGTAGATTTTATTTGCCGGGCATCACATTTTTATTTGTGTGTGTTTATTTATCAGCCAGCTATGAAAGTGTTCGTCTGCAGACAGGGAGCGCTTTGCGAAGCGGCGCTGTCAGAGAGCTTCCTTATTAAAGAGATGCGACTTAACTGCAATTTATAAAAAAACGATGCCGCGTAAAATGATGGTTTCCCATCATAATCCATAAAATAAAGGTGTAATATTTACGTTATTATTTTATTCGTAAAAAGAATTTTTGATCGTGACTTCCTCTGACCAATCAAATCATGCACTTGCCGCCGTGGATTTTTACCAGCCCTAAAAAATATTTTAACAGCCTGCCTGCTCCTGCTTCATGTCGAAAATGATGTTACTCCTGTACCTGTTGTTACCAGCAAAATTGCCGATAAATTCTGAACGTGAAGCTGAAACTCAAACGTTAGTCTGAAAATAGTTACCTCAGTACGGTTCTGGAAGTTTCCGGATTTTTCTTCTGAGGTTTTCTCTGACAGCGTCACTGCTGAAGCTGAATCAGCGCTGGCGTTTACAACGGCAATAAGAGAGTGCAGGGTAATGGAATGCAGAAAAAATATGAACTCGTGAAAGACATAAAGATACGTACTGACCTGTTACTTTTGCAGCTCAGCGAGGGGACGTATACCTCACTGGATGCATACATTAATAATTTAACTCATATCAGGCTGGCTTATTGTGAATACAATCCCTTCACCACCGATCCTGAGTTTCTCGCGTGGTTACAGCGAAAAGATGCCACCTTTCTGCCTGAAATTGCCCTTACAGGCAGGCTGATAATGGCGCTGCAAAATTTTTTCAGGTTAGCCATCAACGCAACCTAATAAGATGAAAGTAAACAAAGTACTAATCACTCTTTTGATCTGCAGCCGCATCGGTTTGCAATAAGGATTCAAGGAACTTTCTCTGCTGTTCCGTCAAATCGAGTCGCTTTATCTTTTGCACAAGTTCTTCCGGAGGAACGTCACCATAGCCGTCGTTCTTTTTACGATACTGGTCGGTCGCCAGAGCATGATTAAGGACAGAGAACAGCACAATCCAGAACAGCGCACAGAAGATCATCATCAATATCCACACAGTTCTTCGGTTCTTTTTCAAAGCAGGTGCTCCGGTTTTGTATTAATCAGTCAGACTGGTTCTGCTAACCTGAATTTAAAGGGGCGTGTGAATCCAAATCTTTAAGCTGAAGCAGTATGCACGGCTGATTTATCGGAGCAATACAGCCATAGTGGCCTTTTTGATATCTTTTAGTGAAAAATGGAAGGGCAAATATATGAAATTGCATCACCTGCGCTATTTCATTGCTGTAGCAGAAGAAGGACACTTTGGCCGTGCGGCTGAACGCTTAGGAATTGGCCAGCCCCCCTTGAGTTTGCAAATACAGCGTCTGGAAAAGCGGATACAAATAAAATTATTTCATCGCCGTTCCAGAGGAGTTGAACTTACTGAAGGCGGCAAGGTGTTACTCAGGCATGCACGACATATTCTGGCTAATGTTGATGATGCGTTGAATGACGTGCAACGCTTCAGGCGAAGTGAAAGTAACGAAATAAATACAGGCTTTGCAGGAGGAACCTGGTTCAATCCGGATGTGGCCGCTCGTCTCCGCCAGTTTAAAAGTCATCACACTGAACTACTGATGAAGTCCGTTCTGGCGGGGCATGCACCTGACCTGATCAGGAAACTTCTGGAGGGCAATGTGGATGCGGCATTTATTCGTCCGCTTACGGATACGCTGGATGGTATTGAGCTTACACCGGTTGTGCAGGAGCCTTTAGCTGTTGTATTACCTGTAAATCATCGGCTTGCTACGGCAGGCGGCGTTATTTCGCTGGACAGGCTGGCACCTGAAAATTTTGTTCTGTGCGAGAGAAACAACATCGGAAAACTGTCTGATGACCTTATGGCTGCCTGTCATCAGGCGGGATTTACGCCCCTGTGCGAACAGTATGCACTGCAGGTTGAGGCGATCATTCCCATGGTCAGTGCCGGTTTTGGTATTTCAATTGTCCCTGATTCTTTGCGAAACAGTTTACATGGCGGAGTCGTCTTTTTACCGCTTCAAAACCTGAAACTCAATACGGCTGTCTTACTCGCAACCCGACATCGTGATGCCTCGCCAGCTATTCACAAATTCAGGAAGGCGTTTGCGACGGTTTCTGCTGCCACCGGCTAAACCGTTCCGGACGTTATTTGTAAGGTTATTTTATAAATGCGCCTTATTTATTGTCTGCGGCTAAAAGCGTAATAAAAAAATGAACATGTGTTTTCTTTTGCTTTTTTTGTCGGGAGATCACTTCCTGCATATAACAGCCAAAGAGTCTCTCTGAGAAAGATATATGGACTTTTTATGACATAACCAGCAGGTCACAGGATGCAGGGTGTCACGCCGTAATAATTTCCCAGGCCATAAATATAAGATATCTGATTGCTTTAAAGCCATTGCTGGTGCGCTGACAGCGCCCCGGACGTTTGTGATTTAGATAACAATCCTCGCAATGGGTTATTAATCCTGATGTAAGCCTTTTACGTGATAAGTATTTACTGAAGTCAGAAAGAGATATGCCGATATATCACCATCGCCGACCCCTTTAAGGAATTATAATGAAAATCTCCACACGCCTCGGTTCCGGATTTGGCACGTTAATCATCTTCTTTTCCATCTGTATCGTTGTCGCTATTCATTCTCTGTATCAGGCTAAAACCACCCTCGAATCGGTTGTTCAGGGCGACATGAAAAAAACAAAACTCATTAATGAGCTAACCCTGGCGCAGCGCGACATGGCGATAACCGTCAGGAACCTGTCACTCTTTTCTGATCAGGCCCTTATTGAGGCGCAGTCGGAACGCCTGGTGAAACTAAAAGCCAAATTTGCGGCCAGCAGAGATCAGCTGAATAAGATGATTAGCGCGTCGGGTGACAGTGAAGAATTTAAAGCGTTGACGAAAATCACCGACAGCGAGAAGAATGCCCTGGACGCCTTCAGCAATACCGTTCCACTGGCACTCGCAAAAAACAGTGATATCACCGTTAAGTATCTGCTGGAAATCGTCCGGCCTGCGCAGGTTCCGTTGCTTGACGGATTAACCCAAATGACTGAAATCCTGACTCAGCAATCAGAGGCTTCAGTGGCTCAAAACGCGAAAACGACAGAAAGTGCCTGCATCATCCTGCTGACGCTTTTAGCGGCGGCGATTTTGTTTGGCACAGGCACGAGCGTTTACCTGATTCGTAAACTTATGCAGGAACTGGGCGATGAACCTGGTACAGCGCGAAATCTTGCTTATGCCATTACCAACGGGGATCTGACCACGCCGGTCAGGCTGAAGAAAAATGATACGCTCAGCCTCATGGCTTCGCTGAACAGCATGCAGGTACGACTGCGCGATGTTGTTTCAGAGATTAAATCAGGCTCTTCTTCAGTAGCCCTTTCTGCGAATGAAATTTCAGAAGGTAATAATGAGCTGGCCTCCCGTACTGAACAGCAGGCGGCGGCATTGCAGGAGACGGCTGCGAGTATGGAACAGCTGACCGCTACCGTACAAAGCAACAGCAAAACGGCCAGAGAAACGGCTAACTCAGCAAGAGAGACCGCGTCGATTGCTAAAAAAGGGGAAACTGACGTCAAACGAATGTCAGACACCATGAGTGATATTTCTAAGAGTGCGACTAAAGTCAGAGATATCACCGCCGTCATAGAAAGTATCGCATTCCAGACCAATATCCTTGCCCTCAATGCGGCGGTTGAAGCCGCACGCGCGGGAGAAACAGGACGCGGTTTTGCTGTCGTCGCCTCTGAGGTCAGAACGCTGGCACAGCGAAGCGCTACCGCTGCGAAAGACATCAAGACCCTGATTGAACAGGCGGTCGGGCAGGTCGATTGCGGCGTGGCCGTCGCCAGTGATACCGGCCAGAGCATTCTGAAAGTCGTGCACAGGGTGGATGAACTGGCAGAATCCATGGATGCCATTGCGCTGTCGTCGGCTGAACAAATGCAGGGGATTACGCAGGTGAGCATCGCTGTCAGTCAGATGGATGGGGTGACTCAAAACAACTCCGCTCTGGTCGAGGAATCTTCAAGTGCGTCACAGTCACTCTCTGATCAGGCACAGTCGCTCCGGCTGATTGTAGAGACCTTTAAAGTCTGAATTGTCCCGGCATGGCATGCGCTTTGGCTGAATTCCAAAGCAAGAGGCCGGGACTGCCTGTCAGCAGTACCGGCCTCTGTCGCATCAGGCGGTTAAAACCCTACCTGAAAGGCGGCTCATTAAACGTCCGCAGCTTACGCGAATGCAGCTTGTCGCCCTCGGCGCGCAGCAGCTCAACCGCGTGGATACCGATCTGCAGATGCTCCGAAATTGCGCCCTCATAGAAGCGGTTCGCCTGACCTGGCAGTTTGATCTCGCCGTGCAGCGGTTTGTCGGAAACGCACAGCAGCGTGCCGTAGGGCACACGGAAACGATAACCCTGCGCGGCAATGGTGGCGCTCTCCATATCGACCGCGACCGCGCGGCTCAGGTTAAAGCGCAGTGCCGACGCAGAGTAGCGTAACTCCCAGTTGCGATCGTCGGTGGTCACCACGGTGCCGGTGCGCAGCCGCTGTTTCACCTCTTCGCCTGGCATGCCGCTTACCGATTTGGTGGCGTCATACAGTGCGCGCTGCACTTCGGCAATGCTGGGCACCGGGATGTCTGGCGGGAGCACGCTGTCGAGCACGTGATCGTCACGCAGATAGGCGTGAGCCAGCACATAATCGCCGATTCGCTGACTTTCACGCAGGCCACCACAGTGACCAATCATCAGCCAGGCATGCGGACGCATCACCGCCAGATGATCGCAGATGGTTTTGGCATTCGACGGGCCGACACCGATGTTAATCAGCGTAATACCCCGGCGATTCGGTGAGGTGAGATGCCAGGCCGGCATCTGGTGCTTCTTCCACGCCAGATCGGAAAGCATCGACTCGCTGTCGGCGGTGTCGGCGGTCAGCACGACATCACCGGCGCAGGCCAGACTGTCGTACGGCGTACTGGGATCGCGCACCTGCTCGATTGCCCAGCGCACAAACTCATCAACATAGCGGGTGTAGTTGGTGAACAGCACAAACGGCTGGAAGTGCTCGACGCTGGTGCCGGTGTAGTGACGCAGGCGCGCCAGCGAGAAGTCGGTGCGCAACGCGTCGAAATGCGACAGCGGGAATTTGGCATCGGCGTGGAACAGACCATCGGTGGTCTCATCGCCAATCTGCGACAGTTCGGTGGTCGGGAAGTGGCGCGCGATACCGGCGCTCATGGTGCGATCCAGTGACAGGTCGGAGCCGTCGATCACGTAAGGATAGGGGATCTCCTGGCTGGACGGCACCACGTCGATCTCCAGCTCATACTCCTTCTCCAGCATCTGAAGCTGTTCCGAAATGTAGTGACGCAGCAACGCCGGGCGGGTGACGGTGGTGCTGTAGCTGCCGGTGTGGGTGAAACGTCCCCAGGCTCGCGTGCGATTCTGCTGCGGACCTTCGCCGTGCCAGCTGATGCGCAGCTCCGGGTAGACAAACAGTCCTTTCGCCCGATCGGCCTCATCCGGCAGCGTGCCGTTTTCGGTAAAGGCTTTAATCGCCGCGCGCAGCGCATCGACGGCGCCATCGTACAGACGTTCAAGTTCATCCAGCGCCTGCTGGCTGGTCAGGTTTTTCCGTAGTGTCGGCATGGTTTCTCCTTCCATTTTTTTCCGCAATTTGCCCCAAGCTTAGCGGGTTTGTTAGAGAGATTGGTGAAGAATCTGTGATCGCCTTTTTTTTGCGCTAACGACGCAGAAAATCTGAGCAGTGCGGTTTTAAAAGAAAATCCGGCGCGCTGAAATCCATTAAGAAAATCTTTACTATTTCAGCAGAGATATCATCTCTTTCAGACGCTCTTCAGGTGACAGCAGTGAGGCAAAGCAACCCGCAGCAAAGTATTAACATCCGATCATAACCGCAGGGAAATAATCAGCTTTGCTACAGCGGGCGGGGCAGGGAGGCAGAATCTGCCGTTACGGGATTAAAAAGTTTGTAACCATGATTAATTTGCGCCGGAAAGACTTTGCATATTTCTCTGCCCCCTATCATCATTAGATCTCCTGTCCAGTCTCTTCTGATTTGGTAATCCTTTGCAAAATCCCGGCGTAGCAGTGATGCAGGCGATCAGGCGCACGGCGTGGTATCCGAAACGCCGCTCTTATCGCACGCTCTACTGGCGTGAAATATCGCCATTAGCAGTGCCTATCTTTTTCGAGAACGCCTGTGTGCTGTTGATGGGCGTACTGAGCACCTTCCTGGTCAGCTGGCTGGGTAAAGAGGCGATGGCGGGCGTCGGCCTGGCCGACAGCTTCAACATGGTGATCATCTCGTTCTTTGCTGCCATCGATCTCGGTACCACGGTGGTGGTGGCGTTCAGCCTGGCAAAACGCAACGGCAAGCGCGCCCGCGCCGCTACGCGTCAGTCGCTGGCCATGATGACGATTCTCGCCTTTGTGCTGGTGATCGCCATTGAGTTCTGGGGCCATCTGATCGTGGATGCGATAGCCGGTGCTGCCGATCCCAAAGTCAAAGCGCTGGCGCTGAGCTATCTGCAGACCTCCGCCTGGAGCTATCCGGCGGCCGCCATCACGCTGATCGGCAGCGGGGCGCTGCGCGGTGCAGGCAACACCAAAATTCCGATGCTGATTAACGGCGGTATGAACATCCTCAACATCATCATCAGTAGCGTGCTGATTTATGGCTGCTTCTCGTGGGAGGGGTTGGGGTTTGTCGGTGCCGGACTTGGACTGACTATTACCCGTTATATCGGGGCGATCGCGGTGATTTACGTGCTGATGATCGGCTTCAACGCCTCCTTGAAAATCACGCTGTCGAGCTATTTCCGGCGCTGGAACAGCAGCATTCTGATGGAAGTTTTGGGCATCGGTGTGCCTGCCAGTATCGAGTCCGTGCTGTTCAACGGCGGTAAACTGCTGACCCAGGTGTTCGTGGCAGGGATGGGGACCAGCGAGATCGCCGGTAACTTTATCGCCTTCTCGGTAGCCTCGCTGATCAACCTGCCGGGCAATGCCCTGGGTTCCGCCTCGACCATTATTACCGGCACCCGTCTGGGCAGGAATCAGGTGTTTCAGGCGGAACGCCAGGTGCGGCATGTCTTCTGGCTGGCGACGTTGTGTCTGAGCGCGATCGCGCTGCTGACGGTGCCGCTGGCCGGGTTGCTGGCGCGCTTCTACACCAGCGATCCGGAAGTGATTAATGTGACGAAGCATCTGCTGTGGCTTAACGCGCTGTTTATGCCGCTGTGGGCCGCGTCCTGGGTGCTGCCCGCCGGACTCAAGGGCGCACGCGATGCGCGCTACACCATGTATGTCTCGATGTTCAGTATGTGGGGCGCGCGCGTGGTGGTCGGTTACGTGCTCGGCATTGTGCTGGGGATGGGCGTCACCGGTGTCTGGCTGGGGATGTTCCTCGACTGGACGGTGCGCGGCATCTTCTTCTGGTGGCGACTCAACAGCGGCAAGTGGCTTAACCGCTATCGCAAGATGATCGCTAAAACAGGGTAGCACTCGCTTTATGCCTTCCCCCGGCACAGGGGGAGGGCGCTGAATCTCATCTCCCCATCCAAAAATAACATCTTCGTCACATCTCCAGACTTCCGATCCGATTTTCAGTCAGTTGCACAAAGCCAGACTCCTCAGACAGGATTAGCGTAATGCCTGCTGCGCACTGACGCAGACAATACTTATAAAGGTGACCCTATGATCCGTCTGAAAACGGCGCTGGCACTCCTGCCGCTGCTGTGTAGCTGCCCGCTGTGGGCGACAACCTTTGTCTATGTGTCGAATGCCGAATCCGGCACCGTTTCCCGCTATCAGCTGAGTGAGGCGAACGGCAGCCTGCAATGGCGGGGCGATACGCCTGCCGGGAAAAAGATCATGCCGCTGGCGGCCAGCCCGAATGGTAAACGGCTCTATGGCGCGCTGCGCAGTCCGCCTTATTCGATCATCAGCTGGCGCGTCACTGGGCCGCATGGTGATTTGCAGAAACTGGCGGTAACGCCGGTTAAGGCCAGCTTTCCGTGGATCACCACCGACAGGAGCGGGCGCTATCTGCTGGGGGCCTCTTATGACAGCGATATCGTCACCAGCAACCGGATTGATGACAAAGGGATTGTGACACCCCAGGTCACGGGCGAGGTGAAAACCGGGCCACACGCCCATTCGGTGATCACTGACGTCAGCAACCATTCGCTCTACGTTGGCAACCTGGGCGCGGATCGGGTGCTGCAATATGCTTTTGCCAGTGACGGGGCCATCACGCCGCTGGGGACCGGTTTTGTTCAGGGCGAGAAGAACAGCGGTGCGCGGCATTCGGTGATATCGCCGGACAATCGCTTCCTTTATAACCTCGCGGAGATGAGCGGCACTATCACGCAGTTCCGGCGCGCTGCGGATGGCACGCTGACGGAGCTGAAACGCTGGCCGAATGCGGTGGCGAAGAAATATAACCTGCAGCATGGCGAGCAGCGCCCGGCGGGCTATAGCGATCCGACACCGCGCATCTGGGCGGCAGACATCAAAATCACGCCGGACGGGCAATTTATCTATGTGAGCGAGCGCACCTCCAGCACCGTCAGCGGCTACCGGGTTGATAAACAGTCGGGTGAGTTAACACTGATCGGCAGCTGGCCGGTAGAAAAACAGCCGCGCAGTATCGCGATTGATGCGCAGGGCAAATGGCTGATCGTGAGCGGAGAGAAGAGCGCCGTGATTGGCAGCTATGCCATCGATCCCGCCAGCGGCGAACTGAAACGGATCGCTGAAGCGCCGGCCGGTAAAGGCGCGAACTGGGTGACGCTGATAACGCAGTAAACGTATGGGAGCCAGTGTCTGAAGCTGGCTACACAATCAGGCAGGTGGCTTATGCCATTTCCGGCATAAGCAGCGCAGAAATTTTTGCTTCAGATTGCGCGCATAAGCAGGTTTACTCAGGTCATCAACCGATGCGGAGAACCTGAGATGAAACAGAAACTGATAGCCTGGTTTGAACAGCTGCTGAACGGCTCTGCGGCGGATGCGCACAGCCATGACATTAACGTTGAACTGCTGCTGCCGCTCAGCCAGCTGTATGGACTGGAATATTATCCGGCTGTGCATCGTTACCATGAAAAATAATGGTTGTTTTGTCTGGTTAAAGGCCCGCTGCTATGCGGGCCTTTTTGCGTTCTGGGGTGAGATAACAACCATCAGCGCTCATTACGAAAAACAGCCACCTCATCGCCTTTCATCCCCCTTAATACCCCAGCGCGGTTACATGAATGAGTAATCCTGTGCGGATGAATAGTCATAATTGCGTGTTTTTGCATTCATTCCCTTAACATTCATAAAACCCCCCACTCTCAAAGAAAGTGGTCAAAAAGCGGTGAATTTGCCTTAGAAAACAATATGTCACTGGGAATTTTACTTTTTCCATCAGGAGGTTGTTATTTTAAGTCAATAAGGAACTTCTGATTATTAAGGTGGTAATCTGCACGCCTGTGCTTACACAAACCTTACAATAAGCGTTGTTAACCCTTCGATGAAAATGCCTGAAACAGGGAAGTGGCTGGTTTTCGGAGCCAGTTTGTTTATCAGCAATCTCATGGCTGCGCCGGTTACGCCTGGCGACCTTGACGCTATTCAAAATCAGCAGCAGCAGCGCCTGGAGCAGAACCAGCAGCAGCGTGATGCTTTAACACAGGCGCACCAGGTTGAGCTGCAAACAACGGCGTCGGCGCCTGCCAGCGGTCCCTGTTTTGATATTCGGCAGATTATTCTGCAACAGGCGACATTAATCGCGCCGGATAAGCAGGCGAAACTCGTCGCGCCCTATATCAATCAGTGTCTGAGTCTGGCGCGCATTAATCAGCTGGTACGCGACATATCAGAATGGTATGTCCAGCGCGGATATATCACCAGCCGGGCTTTCCTGACAGAACAGAACCTTTCTCACGGCGTTTTGACTGTCACCGTGCTGGAGGGAAGGCTGGAAGAGATTCGTTTGCAGGGGGCCAGTTCACGTCAGTTGAAAATGGCATTCCCGACCGGTGCCGGTCGTATTTTAAATTTACGCGACATTGAGCAGGGTATGGAGCAGATAAACCGGCTACGCACCACACCGGTTCAGATTGAAATCATCCCATCGGCTAAGCCCGGTTATTCCATTGTCAATCTGACCAGTAAACCTGAATTTCCTCTGACGCTGGGCCTGAATATGGACAACAGCGGCCAGCGAAGCACAGGCATTGGTCAGCTCTCCGCCTCGCTGGTGGGCAACGACCTGCTGGGTGTTGCCGATCGCTGGTTTGTCAGCGGTGGCCGCAGCAGCGCGTTCAGCGACTGGCGCGATGCGCAAAATTTCCAGGCGGGCGTCAGCGTGCCTTATGGCTATGGACTGCTGGATTACAGCTATAGCTGGAGCAACTATCACAGCCGCTTTAACGCCAATAATTTCGACTGGTATAGCAACGGCGATAACATCTCTAACCGCCTCAGCGGCTCGTGGGTGCTGTTCCGCAACGGGGATATCAAAACCGGTGTTCAGGCGGGTCTGAACCATTACGTCAGCCATAACTGGCTGAACCAGACGCTGCTGCAAAGCAGCAGCCGCAAAATGACCAGCCTGCAGATTGGCTTTAACCATACGCAAAAAGTCGCAGGCGGGGTTGCCACGATCAACCCGATGCTGAGCCGTGGGATGCCGTGGTTCAATGCCGAAAGCGACAGCGGTAAAAGCGACGATTTACCGAAAGCTGAATTCCGCAAATGGAGTGTCAGCAGCAGCTACCAGCGGCCGGTGACTCAGAAGATATGGTGGCTCAGCAGCTTTTACGCCCAGTGGTCGCCCGATCGTCTGTATGGCAGTGAACGTCTGACGATTGGGGGTGAGAGCTCGGTTCGCGGTTACAAAGAACAATACCTGTCCGGCGATGTTGGCGGCTACCTGCGCAACGAACTCAATTACACGCTGTTTACCCTGCCCGCCATTGGCGAGGTCAGTACCACGCTGGCACTGGATGGGGGGTGGCTGCAGAGCGACAAACAGGATCGCTATGCAGCTGGCACGCTGTGGGGCAGTTCGCTGGGGCTTGGCACCCGAAACGCCCACGTCTCTACTCAGCTGTCGCTGGGCATCCCCGTCAGCTATCCCGATTACCTTGCGCCTGATCGCCTCAGCGTTTACGCGCGTATTGGACTCGTTTTCTAAAAAAAGGCCCCGATTATGGATGATCAATTAGCGCTTTCACTGCCGCGTCGTCTCCTGAGCTATCTCATCTGCTCGATGATCGCTTTTCAGCCCCTGCTGCCCGCCTTTTCGGCTGCGATAACGCCTGTAACACAGGGTACTCAGGTCGATGCTGCCGGTAATGGCGTGCCGGTCATCAACATCGCGACGCCGAATGCGTCAGGCCTGTCACACAACCAGTATCAGAATTACAACGTCGGCCAGGAAGGGCTGATTCTGAATAACGCAACCGGCCGGTTGACGCAGACACAACTGGGTGGACTCGTTCAGAACAACCCGAATCTGAAAGCGGGGCAGGAAGCCCGGGCGATCATCAACGAGGTGGTCGGGGCCAACCGTTCCCAGCTTCAGGGCTACACCGAAGTGGCGGGTAAAGCGGCAAACGTTATGGTCGCCAACCCCTATGGCATTACCTGTAACGGCTGCGGTTTTATCAATACGCCCAACGTTACGCTGACTACCGGTAAGCCGCAGCTGGATGCACAGGGCAATCTGCAATCGCTGGAAGTGACGAAGGGTGCCATCAGCATTGAGGGTAAAGGGCTGGATGGCAGCCAGGCTGATGCGGTCTCGATCATCGCGCGCGCAACAGAAATCAACGCGGGCATTCATGCCAAAGATCTCAATGTGACGCTGGGCGCAAACCGGGTCGGTGCTGATGGCAGCGTGACACCCATTGCGGGCGCGGGGGCTGCGCCATCGGTCGCCGTGGATACCGGCGCGCTGGGCGGCATGTACGCAAACCGCATCCATCTGGTCTCCAGCGAAAATGGCGTGGGCGTTAATCTCGGCAACCTCAATGCCCGCCAGGGCGATATGGTGCTGGATGCGCAGGGTCGGTTAAGCATCAACAACAGCCTGACCAGCGGCACGCTGAATGCAAAAGGCAGCAGCATCGCCCTGCAGGGAGAACATAAAGCCGGCGGCAACGTCGCGCTGACTGCGCAGCAGGATATCGCCTTAAATGGAGCCTCGTTGGGCAGCGACGCCTCACTGGATCTCAACAGTCAGGGCAGTATCACGCTCAAAGGCAGCAGCGTAAAAGCGGGCCAGAATGTGCGGCTCAACAGTGGCAGCCAGAGTGTTGATAACAGCAGCAGCGGTAGTGCGGTAGACGCGCTACAGCTCTCTGCCTCATCTCAGCTGGACAATGCCGGGCAACTCGCCGCAGCAAAAACACTCGATATCCAGGCTGCACAGATCACTAACAGTGGCAGCCTGGCCAGTAATGGGGACGTGCAGGTTCGCACTAACACCCTGCAACAGAACGGTAAGCTGCTGGCACAGGGTAAAAATACGGTAGTAGTCAGTGGACTGCTGAATAACCGCGATGAAATCAGTGGCGGCGACCTGAACATCCAAAGCGGGAGCCTTGATAACAGTGGCAAGTTGATCGGTCAGCGTCTGCAAATCGATGCCCCAATCCTGAATAACAGCGGCGCGATGGTGAGTAATGGCGAAGTCGTGATTAACAGCGATACGTTGCAACAAAACGGCTCGCTTTCGGCCGGGGGGAACGCGCAACTGACCGCGCGTAACTGGCTGGAAAATCAGGGAGCCATCAGCAGTCAGAACGCCCTGATTATGAACAGCGCCCAGCTGCGGAACTCAGGGTCATTAATCGCACCCAATCTGACCCTGACCGCCGGTCAAATCAGTAATGGCGGCCTGGTTCAGGGCAATACGCTGCTCTCTTTCAATACCGGACAGCTGGATAACCTGGCTGCGGGCACGATCAGCTCCGATAACGATTTTGGGCTTGCGCTGCCCCAGCTTAATAACAGCGGATTGATCACCAGCGGCAAAACACTGACGGTCTCTGGCGAACAGCTGAATAACAGCGGAGAGATCAACGCTGCCAGCCTGAACACCACCCTCAAAAATTTACATAATCAGCAGGGCGGTAAATTGCTGGCTGATGATCAGCTCCGGTTGCAGGGTGATGCGCTGAACAATCAGGGAACGATGGCTGCCGGAACGCTGAAAAGTGATGTCAGCCAGGTGACTAACAGCGGGACGGTCCAGGGCGATAAGGCATTATCGTTGCAGGGCAGCGCGTTGACCAACAGCGGCACGCTGCTCAGCGCGGGCCAGCTGAGTGTGCAACAGCAGACGCTGGACAACAGCGGACTAATGCAGGGTAAACAGTTGACAGTGAAGGCTGACCGCTGGCAGAACAGCGGCAATGCCCTGAGCGAAGCCGACGCCGATCTGCAAAGCGGCACCCTGGACAATGGCGGCAAAATTCTGGGACAGCAGGGCATCGCGCTGAAAGCGAACCACACCGATAACAGCGGCTGGCTGATTGCCCAGGCGCTGACGCTGCGTGGCGACATGATTAACAGTGGCCTGATTCAGGGTAATCAGCAGATTACGCTGGCAGGTAACCAGCTGGACAATCAGCAGGGCGGCCAGTTGCTGAGTGACGGTACGCTGAAGGGTGACTTCACTTCACTGACAAACCACGGTGCCATGCAGGCCGGGGAGATGACGTTAAACGCCGGGACATTGCAGAACGGCGGCACAGTTCGCGTCGGCAAAGCCTTAAACGCTGTGATTAACGGTGCGCTGACGAACAGCGGAAGTCTGCTCAGCCAGCAGCAGATGAATCTGCAGGCAGCGGAGATTGATAATCAGGGCACCCTGGCGGCGGATAACCTCAGCCTGCATGCGCCAGTACTCAGTAACGCGGGTCTGCTGCAGGGCAACAGCACCTTAACGCTCGATCATCAGCAGATCCACAACCTCCATGATGGCCAGTTAATCGCCGGGAGTCCGCTGACGCTGACGTCAGATCAGCTGGATAACGACGGGTTGCTGCAGGTTAACGGTGCGCTGACGGTCAACGGTAACCGTCTCAACAACAGCGGACGTCTGCTGAGCGATGACCTCAATCTTCAGATTGCCGATACGCTGAATAACAGCGGAACGGGTCAGATCGTGACCGGCCATCAGGCCGATCTGCATGCGCAAACCCTCACGAATAGCGGCCAGATCGCAGCCGGGCAACTCAGCGCCAGCGGCAACACGCTGGAAAACAGCGGGCTGCTGCAGGGCGACGCGCTGGTGGATCTCGGATTTGCTCAGACACTCAACCACAATAATGGGCAACTGCTGAGCGGCGATCGGCTGAGCGTTAAGGGTGGCAGCGCGACCAATGATGGCAGCTGGCAGGGTCAGCAACTCGACCTCACGCTGGATTCTCTCGATAACCGCGGCAGCATCAATGGCATCAGCGGCTTGCGCGCTGACATCGCCAGCGATCTGATCAACAGCGGCACGCTGGTCAGTCAGGGCAATAGCGACCTGAATGCCACTACGCTGCGCAACAGCGGCAAAATAATGGCGAACCAGCTGGGGTTGCAGAGCACCAGCCTGAACAACGACGGTCTGTTACAGGGCAGCTCGGCGTTGGCTGCTCAGGCCGATAACATCACGCAATCTGCCGGCGGCAAAACGCTGAGCGGAGGAATACTGACGCTCAATGCGGGCCAGCTCAACACCCAGGGTGTGCTGCAGGGCGAGCAGACGACGGTTAACGCGGACAACTGGCTGCATCAGGGATCGCTGCTGGGCAGCAAAGACCTGAACGTCAGCGTCAGCAATGAGCTGCATAACACCGGCTCTCTGATGAGCCAGGATAGTGCGCAGATCGTGGCTAATACACTGAACAACAGCGGCTCACTGCTCAGTGAAGGGGCGATGACGCTGAACGGCGCTGCGCTGAATAACAGCGGATCGGTTCAGGGTAAAACCCTGACCATTACCCCGGCCAGCGTCATGAATCAGGGCAGCCTGATCGGTCTGCAGGCATTAACGTTTGCAGCAATGCCACAGATGGCCGGGCGAATGCTGCTCACGGCGCTGGCCGCGCCATCACGTCAGCTGATTAATAATCAGGGCGGATCGCTGCTGACCCAGGGCACGCTGAACATCAACGGTGATGACGTTGTGAATAACGGCAGCTGGCAGGGTCAGCAGATCCTGCTCAATGCCCGACAGCTGACCAATAATGGCGCGATCCAGAGTGCAGATGCGCTGCAATTGATTCTGGCGGATCGCCTTGATGCGGGCGCGGGCAGCAAGATTTCAGCGAATGGCACTGCGGCACTGCAGGCACTGACACTGACCAATCAGGGCGAATGGATTGCCAGAAACCTGACGCTACAGGGCGACACGCTAAACAATAATGGCGCCGTGACCGGTGTTGATTCGCTGTCGGTTGACCTTAATGGTGCACTGACCCAGCAGCAGGATAAAACGCTGCTCAGCGCGGGCAGGCTGACGCTTCAGTCATCCTCGCTCAATAATGCCGGACGCGTACAGGGCGGCAACCTGCAGATCACCACGGGCGCGGTGGATAACAACGGACGTTTACAGGGTGATAATAGCCTGCTGGTTAATGCTGGTGGACGCATTACCAACGGCGGCAACGGCGCCATGATCACGCAAAACGCTCTGACGCTGACCGGGCCAGAACTGTTCAACTATGGCCTGATTCAGGGTAACGGCAACGGTGTCGCGACGATAACCGGCTTAACGCAAAATGAAGGCCGGTGGCTGTCGGGTGGCGCGCAGACTCTCAATACGCCGCAGCTGAATAACAACGGCTGGTTACAGGCGTCGCAGCTGATTCTCAATGCGACCCATGCCAGCAACAACGGTACGCTGCTGGCCGACGGCCAGGGTACGCTGACCGGCAATGGCTTCAGCAACCAGGGCACAGCCCAGGGCGGTAACCTTGAGGTTAATTATCAGCAGGTAAACAACAGCGGCACGCTGTTGGGTAACAACCGGCTAAGCGTGATGGCCGCTCAGGTTGGTCAGCAAAGCAGCGGTCGCCTGTTCAGCGGCGGCGACCTGCGGGTTCACAGCAACGGCTTTGACCAGAGCGGGCAGGTTGTGGCGCTGGGTAACGCCACGCTGGAAATCGCTAATGGCTTTACCGGTCGAGATATTCTGGCGGCGGGCGGGCGACTCACCGTCAGCAGTAATGGTGCCATAGACAACCAGGGCACGATGCAGGGCGGCGCGCTGACGCTAAGTGCAGGCGGCGATCTCACCAATAATGGTCAGCTCACCACGGGAACAGGTGACAGCGCGTTAAGTGGCAATCGTATCGCCATGAACGGTAATGGCAGTCTGCAGGGCGGCGGGAATATCAATTTAGCCAGCCGTAGCGATATCACCCTGGGCGGTTTCACGGGTACGCTGGGCAATCTGACCCTCAGCGCACCGGGCAGTATTGTTAATACCGCGCTGCTCTACGCGGCGGGTAATCTCTCTCTGTTTGCCAACAGTATTAAAAACCAGCGCGGCGACGTGCTGGCCGGTAACAGCTTGTGGATGCAGCGCGATGCAGCAGGCAATGCGAATGGCGAAGTAATTAATACCTCTGGCACCATTGAGTCGCAGAACGGCGATATCACGATTAATACGGGGCATTTGCTGAATACAAGGGATGGGTTGAGTGTTTCTGAAACGCATAGCGCTTCAAACCAGACGGGCTTAGGCGTAGACCTGATAAAGGTTCCAATCTCTGAATTTAAACCAGAGGAATACGGGGTATTCGTAAACTCAAGGAAAACATGTGATTCATGGGGTAAAAATGGGCAAGGTTGTAAAACTTCAACAGCTTATTACTACGTACCAACAAAAGAAGCCGCGAGTAAGAATTTTTCATTATCTAGCACTACTATAAACGTCACCAGTAATGGTGGTGCAGCTCGCATAGCCGCAGGACGTGATATTAATATAAGGGCAGGTTCGTTTGATAATCAGGCCAGTAATGTTCTGGCGCAGAGGGATATCTCTCTCTCTGGAAATCAATTGAACAACCAATCCTGGCAGGCTGGGACACAAAATACTTATTTTAATTATAAGTATGAAGGGATACTGTTTGATTACGCACATCTATATACAAGTACTAGTGAAAACGGTTATCAACAGACTTATGCTACTACCGGCTCTCGCAATAAGCCTAAAGTAAAATCAATAACATATACACTTTCAGATCAAGGGACGAGTTTTACCCCTGGAGAGTTATACCGGTCGGTTATCCAGGCCGGCGGCAATGTCTCCGCTAACTTCAGCGGCGATATCAGTAATACCAGCACCACTGCGAATGCCGGCTGGAGTGGTAATACGCTTTCTGCCCCCGCTTTACGCGGCTTAACCGCTGCAGGCACCGCTGGCGCGCAGTCGCATCAGCAACTGGCCACCGCCGACAAAGCCGCAATCAATACGCCGCAATGGCGCGATCAGCTCCAGAATGCACTGCAGCAGGTTAATGGCGCAGGGACGCTGGAGAGCGCTTCACAGGGCAGTGCACCGCTGACGCAATATGCTGCGGCGGGTAAAAACAACGCGGCACTGGGTAAAGCCATCAACCTGACAAGCGCTGCTCAGGGGCCTGCGTCGCTTCATAACTACAAGGCCGCTGAGGTTGATATCAGCGCCTATCCGTTACCTTCTGGTCAGAACGGCTACTTTGTCGCGTCGAACACCAATAGCCGCTATCTCATTACCGTTAACCCCAAACTCAACGGTCTGGGACAGCTGGATCAGAGTCTGTTCGGCGAGCTGAACGCAAAACTCGGCAAACAGCCTGCTACCACGCCATTACAGGAAACCCGCCCTCAGTACACTGACGAGAATGCATTCCTCGGCTCCTCTTACATGCTGAGTCGGCTGAACCTGAAGCCCGATTATGATTATCGTTTTCTCGGCGATGCGGCATTTGATACCCGTTATGTCAGCAATGCGGTATTGAACCAGACCGGCAACCGCTACATCAATGGCCTGGGATCCGATCTCGCCCAGATGCGCTATCTGATGGACAACGCGGCAGCGGCGCAGCAGTCGCTGGGCTTGCAGTTCGGTGTTTCACTCTCTGCTGACCAACTCGCCTCTTTAGACAAGAGCATGGTCTGGTGGGAAGCCACCACGATCAACGGTGAAACGGTGATGGTGCCGAAGCTCTATCTGTCGACAAAAGATGTGGAAATGCGCGATGGCAGCGTGATTGCGGGGAACAACGTAACGCTGAAAGGCGGGAACATCACCAACACGGGTAGTAGCGTGATGGCCAAAAACAATCTGACCATCGACAGCCAGAACACGCTCAGTAACCTCAACGCCGGTCTGCTCCATGCGGGTGGCGATCTGCAACTTAGCGCGTTGAACGATATCAACAACGTCAGCTCGACTATCAGCGGTAAAAAGGTGGCACTGGAGAGTGTCAACGGTGACATCAACAACCTGACCACGTCGCAGCTCTGGCATCTGGATGCAGACAACGGTAAGGGTGCGAAGAAATCCTATACCGAGACCTTGAGCGGGCCAACGGCGAGCATCACGTCACTTGATTCTCTGAGCCTCAAGGCGGGCAACGATATTGCTGTCACCGGCGCTAACCTCAAAGCAGGTGGCGATCTGCTGCTGAACGCCTGGAATGATATTGCCATCACCGGTAATCAGAACGTCACTGGCAGCGCGCAGTCCGGTTTCGGAAGCCGCTGGCAAAAGGTTGATGCGACCAGCACAACCACGGTCAACACGGTCGGCAGCCAGATCGCCGCAGGCGGCAACATGGCGATGCAGGCGGGTCACGATCTGACCGTTACCGCCAGCAGCATCAACGCCGGTAAAAACGCGGCGCTGGCAGCCGGTAACGATTTGAATCTCAACAGTGCGACGACCAGCCAGAATGAGGTGAAGGGCAAACGTGAAACCCATTCGACCGGTCTGGATCGCACGACGCTGACCAGTGGCGGCGATTTAGCACTCCAGGCCGGACGCGATATTAATAGCCAGGCGGCAGGCATTGCCGCAGACAAAGACGTCACCTTACAGGCAGGGCGTGACGTCAATCTGCTGGCGGCTGAAACCGGTTCTGGCAATAGCTACAAATCGGGTAAGAAGGTTGAGATTAATGAGTCGGTACGCCAGCAGGGCACTGAAATTGCTAGCGGTGGGAGTACGACGGTTAAAGCGGGCAGGGATGTGGTCGCGGAAGCGGCGAGAGCGGATGCGCGCGGCGATCTTGCTGTCCAGGCAGGACGCGACGTAGCTATCACTACGGCAACCGAAAGCGATTATCACTACGACGAAGATACAAAAGTTAAGAAAAAGCTTTTCTCTAAAAAAACCACACACACAGTTCATGAGAACTCAGCCACGACTGAACAGTCTTCGGCGTTAAGTGGTAACAATGTCGCGATCGTCGCCGGACGTGATGTGGCTGTAACGGGTTCCAGCGTGGTAGGCGATAACAACGTTGCACTGAAGGCAGGACGTGATCTTGCGATCACTGCGGCCACCGAAGAGCAGCATAGCTACAGCCTGAAAGAAACCAAAAAGAGCGGCATGATGAGTGGCGGAAGTATCGGCGTGACCTTCGGTAGCGCTTCTACTCGCCAGCAGCTTAATCGCGACGGCACCACCCAAAGCCAGAGCGCCAGCGCCGTAGGTAGCACTGGCGGTAGCGTCACGCTGATCGCCGGTAATAATGCCCACATTAGCGGCTCAGATGTCATCGCTAAAAAAGATATCAGCGTGGTCGGCGGTTCCGTTGATATTGATACGGGCAATGATCTTGTCAGTCGTCGTCAGGTTTATGAACAGAAGAAAAGCGGCTTAACACTCCAGCTTACCAGCCCAATTACCGATGCCTTATTAAGCCTTGGAGAACAGGCAAAATCTGCCAGTGAGGCCGGCGACGGTCGGCTTAAAGCACTGGGTGCGGTAAAAGCTCTGGAAAGTGGCTGGGCGATGTCTGGCGGAAAAGCCATGCAGTCTGGCCAGGCTATGGCAAACGGCAATATGAGTGACGCAGGGATTAAAATTGAGCTCAGCGTTGGCGCGAGTAAGAGTAAATCCTCATCGGAATATAACGCCAATGCCGTTAAAGGTAGCTCGCTCAATGGCGGCGGCAACATTGCGGTGGTGGCGACCGGCGCTAACGGCAGCAGCGGTGATATTACACTCTCTGGCAGCGGCATTACCGGCAAAAATGTCACGCTGGCAGCGGCGCACGATCTCAATCTCACGGCGGCAACCAATAACACCGAACAGAAAAGCAGCAATAAGGCTTCCGGCTGGAGTGGCGGTATTCATGTTGCGATAGGTAAAGAAACAGGCATTGGCGTACAGGCCAGCGGTTTTATGGCCAGCGGCAAGGAGAACGGCAAAACCACCGATTACGTCAACAGCCGTGTAAACGCCAGCAATGACCTCACCCTGAGCAGCGGTAACGATACGGTGCTGTCTGGCGCGCAGGCACTGGGTAATCGGATTGTTGCTGATGTTGGTCATGATCTGACGATGACCAGCCTGCAGGATACCGATGATTATCAAAGCAAACAGCAGAGCGCCAGCGGCGGCTTCAGCTTCACGTTCGGCAGCATGACCGGCTCCGCTGGCCTCAGTCTGAGCCAGAGCAAAGTGAACAGTGAGTACGCCAGCGTCGGCGATCAGAGCGGCCTGTTTGCAGGGAATGGTGGCTATGACATCTATGTTGGCAACCACACTCAACTGAATGGCGCGGTGATCGCATCAACGGCGCAGTCCGCGAACAATGCGCTCTCCACCGGCACGCTGGGCTGGACAGACATCGACAACCACGCTTCTTACAAAGCCAGTAGCTCATCCATCAGCATGGGTGGGGGTAACGAAGATAATAAAATGTCAGGCGGTGCGATGCCCACCTCTGCTAATACCCATGGCAGTGCATCTGGCACCACCCGTTCAGCTGTGGCGGACGGTACCATCACAGTACGTAACGGTCAGGCTCAGACACAGAACGTCGCAGACCTGAGCAGAGATACCGATAACGCCAACGGCCATATCGACAAGATATTCGACAAGGATAAGGTTTCACGCAAGCTTGAGTTCGCACAGGGAATTCAGGAGCTGGGCCAACGTGTAGCAGGCGATATCAGCAGCTACAAAATGCAGAGTGCTGAAAATGAGACCAAAGAAAGACTGCTTAAAGCAAACCCGCAACTTGCTGGTTATTCAAACGAGGAATTAAACACTCTAATCGTAAATGATCCCGGCTATAGGGCCGTTGCAGAAAAGTGGGGCACTGGCGGCAGCTATTCCATGGCAGCAGCAGCTGTGACCGGCGTTCTGGGTGGCCTTGGCGCAAGTAACCTGGGTGCAGCCGCAGCTGGTGGGATGGCACCGTATATCGCCAATAAAATTAAGCACGCAACCAGTACATTTGTCGACGGACAGGAGCAGACTAACGTCCTGGCTAACACCATGGCTCACGCGGTCGCGGGTGCAGTACTGGCTCAGCTGGCAGGAAACAGCGCAACAGCGGGTGCTGCGGGGGCTGCAGGTGGCGAGCTGATGGCCAGAGCTATTCTCAGATCGATGTACCCCGGCAAGCAGACCAGCGACCTGACGCAGGATCAGAAGCAGATTGTCAGTGCGCTCGGCCAGCTGGCAGCGCAGTTGTCTGCGGGTGTGGCATCTGGTTCTGTTGAGGGTGGGATTCAGGGCGCGGTTGCAGGGAAGAATGCGGTTGAGAATAATACGCTGGGAAGTGATGATGAAGATGATGAATTCCAGTTGGAGCACGGCAATCGCCCTGTAAAAATTATTTCTTTTACTCCGAAGAGAATTGGAGTGGTGGATGATGATGGCGATGTGAAGGGAATGGGCGGGATAATCGCTGGCGGTGCTAAAGGCGCAGGTACGTCTCTGGAGCGTGGTCTTGCCTACGATAACCCATCTAACCTTATCCAAAGCCGTGTAAGTGAAATTCAGTCACAAATACCTGCGAACTCTCAAGGCCGAATAACTATGGGTGTTGCGGTAGTAGAGGATGCCAATGGTGTTCGCTCTGTTCTGGTCAGTACAAGTGAACCTCGTGGCTATCTTCGTCCTGGAGTTAGTTTGCAAGAAGGCGAAAAAGTAGTTGTTGGAACTGGCCATGCAGAAGCGGATATTGTCAGCTATGCCAACGCTAACGGATTGAAAGTTGTTGATATCGGTGCGACACGTCCTGTCTGTGCATCATGTCAGAACGTAATTGAGCCGACAGGGGCCAATGTGTCAACGCCATTAAAACCACTGCCAAAGGCTAAAAAATGATTATGCGTTTAGAAATGGTTGAGAAAGGACTTGTAGAAAAACTTAAGTTGGTCAGCGAGGAGCAACGAAGAGTTGCTGTAAAAGTGGCTTGCGAACTTGCTTTTCAGGCTTGTCCAGTAGATGTGCCTATTGTTGTTGAGTCTCTTAGGCAACTACAGTCTGGTAATAAACTCACAACCGATCAGGTTTCTGGGCTAGATGCTTTAGCTGCACAGTTAGATGAGAAGTATTTTGACTTGCAAGACAACCTGGATGAAGGACAAAGCTTAAATCCAGATGGTCTTCAGTTGTTTAGTCAAGCTCGTGCTGTATCGGCGCTGTCCTTAGCTGGTGGAGAAAATTCGCTTATGAAAGCGACCGAAGCAATATATGAAGCATCGTCAGCCGTTGATGATGGAACTCATATTTTCAAAGCAGTTCATTCGGTTTTGCCAGAGTTTTAATCATCGGGTATTTTGCTTTGGTTGAGATCCGGCGCACTCTTGCGCCGGTATTTTCAGTTTCTGTTGCGCCCTGATTGCACTGTTTTTGCATCCTTTCTGCAGTCAAGTTGCATCCCTTTCCACCCATACTGACGACCTACGGTCTACCTGCTCAATAAGCCCCTATTACCCACCAAATACGAATCTTGGTAGTCCTAATAGTTCGTATATAAGAGTTATGCCTTCGGGAGCAACGCCTGTTCCGGGACTAGAAAATGGATATTGGATATGCGTTAAGAATGGTCAACCAACAAATCCAGCTACAGGGGGGTACTGGTACTCGAGGAGAAACACATGTACTACTCCCTGCAAATAGGATGCCACCAAAAAGGTTAGGTTAAATGATTACTGAGAATGAACTCCATGAATTTGAGGGGGCGATATTTACTGGGGTTACAGTTGGAATAGGGTCGTTGGTTTTGCTGTTCTCATCAGGAACACGCATACTGATCCAGTGTCCCTTTAGATGTGAGAAAAAAACTCATTTCATGTAGGGCATGGCGAGGATATATCAACAAGTAATCTCCTATTTTCATATCTTAATCAAAGGGTTGATTTATGCTCTTTGCTAGATGGTGAAATATTAAAATTGTTCTTTGGTAACGAGAGCAATATATATATCGTTCCAGAAAACAACGGCTTTGAATCTTATGTAATCACTACAAGCCAGGGTGATTATCCTGTAATTGCTTACTGATTGAAATCCCGGCTATCAAACCGGGATTTTACTTTTATGAGTCAGTTACCCTTCAGTCGTCAGGCGGATGATCAACTGCCCCGGCCAGGTGATCACCTCGATCTTCTGCCCGGTCGTAAATCCCAGTGCTTCCAGCCAGCGGCCTTTAGTGGTCAGTTGTGGCAGCGGGTTCGGCTGCATTAAACAATACTACACCTGGCGGCCAGTTAGGCGGGACATTTTTGATAACTCGACTAACATCCTGCCTTCAGTGCAGGGTCGAGTGTGGCGAGAAGCTGATATAGGGTTAAATAATATTATGTCAAGAGGCAACCAGCCAGGCACAAGATTGTTATACTCAAATGATGGTTTGCTTTATATTACGACTGACCACTATGGCACTGCGACTTCAATTGGTAAGTGGAAGTGAGTATGAATGAAATGATTTTAGATGGTTCAGAAATAGAAAATGAGCAGGGCTTCCATAAGTTTATGTCTAAGTTATTAGATTTTGGCCCTTATTATGGAACTAATCTTGAGGCTCTTGGAGATCGTCTAAGTAATGACGTGGAAAGGCCAGTAACAATAATATGGATAAACTCTGAGTAATCTAAACAATATCTTGGTGAATGCTTTCATAGAATTGTTCAGATCTTCGAGCAATCAAAACAACAAGATATTAAATTTAATTGGTCTGAGAGATTTGATTATATCTTAAAGTAATTATAATGCCGGTCAGTTGGCTGGGTTCTTGGCTACTAAGCCCTAAAATCCTCATCTTTCCAGCATCAAAACTGAGCTCATCAGGTGCGATGGTGAGCTCAAATTGGTCGCATTAGTGACGGGAGAGTCTGGATGGCGCGTGTCGCTGTGCTTCTTAATGGAACTCCATATAAAAAGTAGAATCCTATGTTCGAGGCAGGAGACTTCGTTTAATATCTGCGAGTTGTGTTCAAGTACTGCCTGTCGTTGCCCAGCGTTAATCGATTTTTTTATTTTGCGCCTGCAAAATCAGGCGACGGAATTATCCATTAACAAAGGACAGCATAATAAGCATATTCCCGGCACAAATGAATATAAGATCGCATCTGAAGCAGGGTTTAATAAGAGTATACTTTTTGTTCCTGCGGAGTCATTGCTTCCAAAGTTAGGAACAGGGCAGCAAGTTGGCAATCTCCCTGTGGGGAGTCCAGGTTCAAAGGAAAGAATTAATTATGGTCAGAATATTGGTAATTATATCGATCCACAGACAGGGGTGTCGGCTCCAACGACTAATGGAATAGTCCATTACCGAAAGAATGGTGTTCATATTGTTCCAGCAAGACTATCAGAAGAGTGATGAAGGATTCTTATGAATAGTAATGATTATTTTAAGCTGTCTGCTCAGCGGGCTTTACTTGGAAATATAACTAATAATATTAGAGCAATATCGGCACTATTGGAGGGTGATGACATTACTTTAAAATTTTTTTATGATGGAATCATCAGTGAAGATGATGAAGAAAATGCTTCCATAGTAGAAACCAAAATTATTGCTGATCTTGATGATAGTTCAGTTGTTCATACAGTTGTCACAAGGCTGGATTATCCTGAGCCAATAAAATGCAATGGCTTTTTACTTTATCTTAGAAAAGAATAAACACTAAACCCCGGCCCTGGTGCCGGGATTTTATTTTATAAGCCAGCTAGTTATCCTTCAGCCGACAGACAGATGATTAGCTGTCCCAGCCCGGTGATCACCTCGATCTTTTGCCCAGTAGTAAAGCACAGTGCTTCCAGCCAACGGCATTTAATGGTGAGCTGCGGCAGCGGATTCGACTTACCTTTATTAGGCCAGCATCCCTCTTTGCCAGCACTGTTTCCAGTAAACTCATTTTATTATCCCCTGAATAGTGATTTGTTAAGCCTTTTTGCACGCTCTGATTTTGTGAATAATAAACAGCACAATTATTGAACCTACGGTGGCAATCGCAATGCTGTATATATTGAAACCACTGACATTGCTAAAACCCAGAGCAGTACTGACTACACCGCCAATCAGCGCGCCGATAATGCCCAGAATCATGGTCATGAAAATGCCCATGTGTTCTTTACCTCGCATAATACATCTGGCGATAATTCCGGCAAGCAAGCCGAACAAAACCCATGACAAAATACCCATCATCTGCATCCTTCTTTTTATATAAATTACAACGTGTTGAACAGTGGTTTAATTCATGAAATAAAAGCAGGTGTATCGTACGCCGCGTAGTATTTGTCTGGCAATCCTGTTTTTTTAATTTAAGTAAACGTATCGGAAACAATAGGAAAGTGATGATGAGCATTCTGGATAATATTAAAAATATTGGCGATGAGTTGTTAAGTGCTGTAGTTAAAAATGTTGAAGATAAACCTGCAAGCCCAGCAGCAGGTAATCGCACGTATACCGTTAAATCCGGTGACACGCTCAGCGCAATCGCTAATCATTTCTACAATGATGCCTCGCAATATACGAAAATCTTTGAGGCGAATAAAAATCTTCTCAGCAGCCCGGACAAAATTGCGCCGGATCAGGTGCTGAACATTCCTGAATAATATGTCGCCGGAAGTTTGGGCCAGCTGGTGCATAGATTGCCCGGCTGGTTTTTTTCATTTTAAGCCGTCGTATTGATCACGAAAATTTGTGCAACGGCAGGATATTTCAGGTGACATCAGGCAGGGCGAAAAATCGGGGTCACTGAAAAGCAAAAAACCCGCTCAGGTTTCCCTGAGCGGGTTTTTCTAATCTGGCTCCTCTGACTGGACTCGAACCAGTGACATACGGATTAACAGTCCGCCGTTCTACCGACTGAACTACAGAGGAATCGTTTGAACGAGGCGAATATTAACGGCGTCGCTCTAAGGTGTCAACAGCAAAAAATACATTATCATTCAACTGGCTAGCTTTAACGCAAAGCGATCGTGATTTAAGCAGTTTGAGCCGGTTCAGCAGCAATTCGGGTCAGCGGATCCTGCTGGTAAAACTGTCGCAGATGCTGATACATGGCGGGAAAGCGTTCGGCCAGCAGAACCGGGGCCGTAAAGAAATATTCAGAGAGCACAGCGAAGCATTCAGCCGGATCGCTGGCGGCGTAGGGATCGATAGTGGCAGCCTGTTCGCCCACCAGTTCGACCTCACTCTCAATCTCCGCCATCGCAGCATGCAAATCCTTTTCCCACTGTGCAACGTCACGCAGCGGTATCACCGGAACGCCGCTGGTATAACCGCTGCCGCGCGCGTCCAGCTTGTGTGCGACTTCATGAATGACCAGATTAAAACCGGAGAGATCGAAAGAGTCCTGAATATCGAGCCAGTTGAGGACTACCGGTCCCTGCGTCCAGCTCTGGCCCGAGTGAACGGCGGGCGCGCTGTGAACCAGTCCGTGCTCATCCTGCCAGTGATCGTCAACTTCGAACGGCTCGGGATAGATGAGCACATCGTGAAAACCGTCCAGCCACTCCAGACCCAGTTTCAGGACAGGCAAACAGAAGAGCAGGGCGATGCGCACGCTGCGCAGCTCATCCAGCTGTGCGCCTTCCAGCGGAACCAGTTTTTTCTGTTGCAGAAAGCGCTTCGCCAGTTCAACCAGCGCCTGTTGTTCGGCATCACTGAGCGGGCTGAATACCGGCTGAGCCAGACCCTGCTGCCACGGCAGCGCAGCCAGCATGTCGTCATGCGTTTTCCAGGGCCATTTAAACATCGCAACTCCCGCACAGAACCGGTCTATTTCGCTATCCTGACGCGCCAGACATAAAAATGCCAGCATCGAATGCTGGCATCAACTATCTGACTGCAGGGCTGAAGGCTGTCTATTCAACCCGTTAGCGCAACCGTTGTCTGTGATTCAACCCGCAAAGCGCAGGGCTGATGCATCAGTTGCGTTCGATGCGCTGAAATTCAATGACCCAGACCCACGGATTCACTTCCCAGCTGGTCGCGCCGTACTGTTTTTCCCAGGCTTTGCGATACGCCTCTTTGGGTGATTCAGAGTTGGCATTCATGGTGAAGAAGTTATTCAGGAAGTGCGAATCGGTCTGAACGCCCTCGGCCCTGATGTCATCTTCACTGATGTCCTGAATCTTCTCTGCACGGACGCCGGTAATTTCAAGGTTGATGCGACTGGCCCAGCGCGGCATATGGATGGCGGTCTGCCAGCCAAACTCTTCGGCCTCCGGCGTGCTCAGCGCATGCTGTCCCAGCTCATTGCTGTCGGCACGATACTGGCAATACTCCGGCAGGCGGAACGGCGTCGGGTCACGTTCATACTCGGCCAGATCGCTCTCTGGCACCATCGGGCCACGCCAGGTTTCACGCACCCAGAGTATGTCACCCGGTTTGCCATAGGGGCATTGGTAGCTGATGTCGGTCATCGACATCATTTTGTAGCCATGCAGATGGTTAGCACTCACATCGAAGGCGTGTACGCCTTCATGATGATCCTGTCCCGGACCGAAAGCCTGAGTTTTCATAATGCGCCGGGTTTGCGTTTGCTGGCCAACCAACAGGGCACGAACACGCTGTTCGGAAAAAAGAATCGGCCGTTCTTTCATTGATTACCTCTTTTTATTAGTAGAACCCGGTTACTGCTGTAAAAATCCATTTGCTTCACATCTGAGAGTTAGCATAAAAGCTTTAAATCATTTTGCTTAATAATTTGTCGGCTGACAGTCACTTTAAAATTGTCACGTTCGGTATCAAAAACCACCAAAATGCAAAAAGCGCACCAACGCTTTTTACACAACGGGCTGAACGCGACGAACAGCCCGGATACAGTACGTTATAACGATAAAAATAGGAACCTTTTCAGACTTTCTCACCTGTCATTGCGCACAGTTTTACAATTAATCGCGTGACAAAAAAAAGTTCAGCAGGGTCCATATAATCGTTTATGGGCCTGCCAAACATTACAGCTGTTAAACTAATTTTCTTAGCAGAAATTCACTGAGTAAAGGCTGAAAACCGCCAAAATTGCGGTTATTGTGTAACAGAGATGCTATACAGATGATCCAGATCTCATTTTTCTGCCCGAAAACGCTGGCAGCGCCGCTCTTTTCAACAGCACTGTAAAAAAAGTGTCATTAGCCAGTCGCTATGATGGCTTGCCGTTCGCGCACTGATCGCGACAGCGAATCTGCTGTCGATCACTACAGGGAGATAGATTATGTCACTCACACTCTGGCAATCTCGCTATGAAAGCTGGTTTCAGGCGAACTGGGTCCACGACGACGGCGCGCACGATATCGCCCATCTGCGGCGTGTCTGGATGAGCGCACAGCGCATTATGGAGAGCACACCGGCTGATCCGCTGGTCGTGCTGACCGCCTGCTATTTTCACGATGTGGTGAATCTTCCGAAGAACCATCCGGAACGTCACCTCGCCTCGACCTACGCCGCAACGGAAACTCAGCGCATTCTGCAGCAGGACTTTCTCGATTTCCCTGCTGAGAAGATTGATGCGGTGATGCATGCCGTTAAAACCCACAGTTTCAGCGCCGGTATACCGCCTCAGACGCTGGAAGCTAAAATCGTGCAGGATGCTGACCGGCTGGAGTCGCTGGGGGCTATCGGGCTGGCGCGGGTCTTCTACACCGCCGGAGCGCTGAATCGCCCGTTGTTCGACAGTCAGGACCCGCTGGGTAAAGATCGCGAGCTGAATGATGTTAAGTGGACGCTGGACCATTTCCAGAAGAAGCTGCTGCGTCTGCCTGAAACCATGCATACCGAAACCGGCCGCATGCTGGCTGAGCATAACGCTGATTTCCTGGTGCGCTATATGGCGAAGCTTTATGCCGAGCTGCAGGGCAATCTGGTGGGAATGGATGAGGGCGTGTTGCGGGACTTCACGCCTTTGAAAACCGAATATTAAATTTTTATGACAGTATGTTAATCGAAACGGTCATCCGGTAGCGTGTAGCGATAACAAAAAAGGAGCTGCCCGATGACCGAAACTGTTAATTTAACGATTAAAATTGATCCTGAACTTAAAGAAACGATTAAACAGCTGGCGCTGGAAAACCAGATTTCAATGAGCCAGGAAATTGTGCAGCGTTTGCAGGCCAGTCTGGAAACGCCTCAACATCCGGCAATTGATAATCAGGACATCACTGAAGAGGGCGCTGAGGAATCGGCGGCCACTGACGTGAAGGACGCTGGATTAAGCGCGAGCGAGTTGAAGCAGATTCGTCTGCTGCTGAAGAAGCAGAGCAAGAAGAAGAAATAAAACAGAAACCCGTCGCAAGACGGGTTTTTGCATTGAAGAAAGGCTGGACCGTTTCGCTATGACACTGTGCCTGCTCAGGGAACACGGTCAGATCGGAAAGACGCAAAAGCCGCCATTCATGGCATGCCCGGCCCGCGCGATTACGCACCTCATCCCTGAGGTGCGCCCGTAAACGGGCCAACGCTTTGCGTTGTTCAAAAACGCTCCCAGCGTTTTTGTCCATGGCGCGGGACGCTTTCCTCTTCTGACCGTGTTCCCTGCGAGTTGAGCTTATTTGTTGCTGTGAGAATCGTCAGATGTAAGTTCTTCATCAGCCTGAAACCCGTCGCAAGACGGATTTTTTATTTCAGAACGATTACGACTTCAGCTGACGAATATGTGGCAGCAGCAGCTGCGCGACTGCCGCAAACACTGGCACCACCACCGAGTTACCAAACTGCTTATAGGCCTGGGTGTCCGAAACCGGAATGCGGAACGGCTCGCGACCTGGCACATCGAAGCCCATCAGGCGGGCGCACTCGCGCGGAGAAAGACGGCGCGGACGACGCGCCATGTTATCCGCATCCTGAAACTCCGCTTCACCCAGCGCGCTGTCCCAGCCGCGATCGATCAGAATCTCTGAGCCATCTTTGTAGTAACGCGCCGACAGCGTCCGCACGCAGCAGTTAAGATTGCGCGGATCGTTGAGGCCAAAGCCAAAGCCATTGCCTTTCGCTTTGTGTTTCTTCGCATACTGGTAGAGGTAGCGCCACAGCACCGGCGACAGAATATATTTGTCGTCTGGTGCGTCCTCCAGCAGGCTCTGCAGGCTGGGGACCTGCGCCGGGTAGAAACGGCGGATATCGCGCAGAGTGAAATCCTGCTTTTTCAGATCGCGGCGAATCCCCACCAGCACGATGCGTTCGCGATGCTGCGGCAGGAAGTGACGCGCATCGATCACTTTGGCATCCGGGCTGCCGGCTCCGGCATCGGCCACGTCATAGCCCAGCTCATCCAGCGTCTCCATGATAATGGCGAAGGTGCGGCCCTTATCGTGGCTCTTGAGGTTTTTCACATTCTCCAGCACAAAGAAGGGCGGCTTCTTGGCAGCCAGAATACGAGCGACATCGAAAAACAGCGTGCCCTGAACCTGACACTCAAAACCGTGTGCGCGTCCCAGTGCATTTTTCTTGCTGACGCCTGCCAGGGAAAAGGGCTGGCAGGGGAAACCGGCCAGCAGCACCTGATGATCGGGGATTGCGGCATCAATCGCGCGGTAAATCTCTTCATCATTGGTCAGACCTTCCGGCTGCGTGACCTGACGGATATCGGTGTTGAAGTGATGTTCCAGCGGATCGCTGTAGTGATTGGCTTTATAAGTGCGAACCGCCTCTTTATTCCATTCACTCGTAAAGACGCATTTGCCGCCGATCGCCTCGAATCCTTTTCGGATGCCACCAATCCCGGCAAAGAGATCGATAAAACGAAACTCAGGATTATCATAATGGGCCGGTCGGGTCGGCAGCAGACTCTGCAACAGCGACAGCTCCGCCTCACACAGCGACGGCAGGGCGCTTTTACCCTGTCGAATCCGGTTCAGCAGGGCGGGTGTCCAGCAGGAGAATCCCGCCTGCTGCAGGCGGGCCGTGAGATCACGAACCGAATAGATTGCCAGCACCTGCTGAAAAAGTTCAGATGTATCAGCAGATGGAAGTGCAGCAGAGAGTGGTTCAGCGAGGGCGGCGGGATGCATGCGTTTTTCCTTAACAGTAAGGTGCCTATGCTATCACTCCAGACGCTGTGAGGAAATTGCCGGGATGTGCCCTGCGACAGCTCTCCGGAAAGTTCTGTTTTTGCGGCGCATGCTCCGAAGTCGTCCTGCGGCGGCTTTCGCTTTTCGTGGCGCAGACTAAAGTTACTGAACCAGCAAAAAAGGAGAGGTTATGGCTGATGTTCACTCCAGCGAAACACGCAGCAAAAATATGCGTGCCATTCGCGCTCAGGATACGGCCATTGAGCAACGTATTGCGCTGTTGCTGAAAGACCGGGGGTTCAGCTTTCGCGTGCAGGATAAAAATCTGCCGGGTCGGCCCGATTTCGTTCTGACAGAACAGCAGGCGATTATCTTTGTTCATGGCTGCTTCTGGCATCGGCATCACTGCTATCTGTTTAAAATGCCGGCGACGCGCACCGAGTTCTGGACGGGAAAAATCAACAGCAATGTTGAACGTGACCGGCGCTATGTGCGCCAGCTGCACGAGGGCGGCTGGAAAGTGCTGATTATCTGGGAGTGCGCACTACGCGGCAAGCTGCGCCTGGGCGATCAGGACCTGCTGGAGCGGCTGGAGGAGTGGCTGCTGGCGATGTCGGAGAGTGCCGAGGTCGACCATCAGGGCATCCATCATTACAACGCCGATTGCTAATCAGGGACATAATTGGTTAGATCGGCGCTTTCTCCGTGGCCAGGAGCCTGAAATGAGCAGCATAAAACTGACGGTAAAACGCCTTTACCAGATTCGTGACGAGCGGATGGTAAACACCAAAGCGACCGCGCGGGTCTACTGCGGCGACAGGCTTATCGCCACGGAGGAGATCACCGGCCTGACCGAAAGCCCGGTCAGCAAATACTTGCATGCTGAAGGAGCAGCGGGTGAGGCGGTGCGGGTTGAGTGGGATTGTGAGGGCATCGCCGAGATGACCGTTACGGAAATTGAGCGCTGCCCATGTTGTCAACATAACGAACCAGACTAAGGATAAGATTTTGGCAGGCACCAGTTTACTGACTTTACTTGATGATATTGCAACACTTCTGGACGATATTTCCGTCATGGGGAAAGTGGCGGCGAAAAAGACCGCTGGCGTACTGGGCGACGATCTGTCGCTGAATGCACAGCAGGTCACTGGCGTAAAAGCCAACCGTGAGCTGCCGGTAGTGTGGGGCGTGGCCAAGGGATCGTTCCTCAATAAACTGATCCTGGTACCGCTGGCGCTGATTATCTCCGCGTTTGCGCCCTGGCTGATTACGCCGCTGCTGATGATCGGCGGGGCCTATCTCTGCTACGAAGGCGTGGAGAAGGTGATGCACACGCTGCAGCAGGACAAGCAGAGCAAATCGCCGGAAGCGCGCAAGCAGCGGCTCGATTCGCTGGCGAATCAGAATGCGGCAGAGTTTGAGAAGAAGAAGATCAAAGGCGCAGTACGCACCGACTTCATTCTCTCTGCCGAGATCGTCGCGATTACCTTAGGCATCGTGTCGGAAGCGCCGCTGCTCAATCAGGTGATTATCCTGGCGGGCATCGCGATTCTGGTCACCATTGGTGTGTACGGTATCGTGGCCGCCATCGTAAAAATCGATGACCTCGGCTTCTGGCTGCGTGAAAAAACCTCACGCCTTGCACAGGGGATTGGCAGCGTGCTGCTGGCTGCCGCGCCCTGGCTGATGAAAATTCTGTCGGTCGTCGGCACCATCGCGATGTTCCTGGTCGGCGGCGGTATCGTGGTGCATGGCATCGCGCCGCTGCATCATCTGATTGAGGAAGTCAGCAGCGGTTTCAGTGGCTGGATCGCGATGCTGCTGAGCAACGGCGCCAACCTGGTGCTCGGTTTTATCATTGGGTCGATCGTGCTGTTAGTGGTCAACCTTATTGCCAGAGTGCGCGGAAAATCGGTATAAAGCGCACTGTGATTTACGGTCAGGAGAATGACGATGAACGACGACATGTTTGAATTTGATATCGACGCGCAGCTGGAGCAGGCTGAAGCGAAAGCAGAGAAAAAAGCCAGCGAAGTGCCGGATGATCTCGGCGACGAAGCCGATTGCGAAGGCTGTAAAATCTGACGTCAACGTCAATACTTCATCAAAGCGGATAAGTTTTTTTATCCGCTTTTTTTATTTTCCGCATATCCAGCTGATTAATTCCGAATTTGCCCTTTTTTTGCGTGCCTTAACAGGCAAGGGTCAGCTTTGCCTGCTATAAAGACAATAATCACTCAGGTTAGTAACATCCATTTAAGGAGCGCAACATGGTTTTCGCAATCAGTGAAGAAGTGCAGCACAAGGAACAGGGACAGACGATGGTAGTGACCGGCTTTGCGAGTGGCATGGTGGAGTGCCGCTGGTATGACGGTTATGCCGTGCGCAGCGAAGCGTTTCGTAGCGATGAACTCTGCGCCCTGAATCCTGCGCAGCAGCTGGCAAGCTGATAACATCAGGCCTGTGGGTCCTGCGACCCGTCAGGCCCGCTTTCTGCTTCTCTGTGGCCCGGCACACTCCCTGTGCCGCCTGTGTCAGACGTTACCGTCGTTATCCTCTTCCACGGCCTGATAGATACGCTGCAATACGTCCGGGAACGCGGACTGCACACGACTCCAGCTGGGGATAAACGGCTTATCGTTAGGACGTTCAATAAAGGCCTGTCCCGCCTCCAGAATCGACTGGGTAAACATCTCTACCGCCGCCTCTTCGACGTGCTGATCAAACTTCAGCCCGTTCATCGCCGCCTCGTGGTTATATGTCTCCATCATATCCAGCGCATTACGGTAATAAGTTGCCTTAAGGACACGGAACGAGTCGCTGGTCAGCGGCACGCCCATGGTAGCGAGCTTACGCAGCAGTGACTGGACGATATCGCTGCTCATACGTTTCAGGCCGCCGGTGCCATCATCTTCTGCCAGTGGCTGGTGCTTGTGGTCATAATTATCGGCGATCTCAACCTGGCATGACTGACGGGTGGTGTAGTTACGATAAATCTCCGACAGCACGCCAATCTCCAGACCCCAGTCGCCCGGAATTTTAATGCCGTTCAGCACATGCGTTCGCATGGCGAACTCTCCGGAGAGCGGATAGCGGAAGCTCGACAGGTAATCCAGATATTCTGAATGGCCATAGACTTTCTGCAGCGAACGCAGCAGCGGCCCGACCAGCAGACGGCCTACGCGGCCATTGAGCTTGCCATCCGCGACGCGTGCATAGAAGCCCTTACAGAACTCATACTGAAACGCCGGGTTAGCCAGCGGGTAGAGCAGACGGGCCAGCATGCCGCGCTCATAGGTCACGATATCGCAGTCATGCAGCGCCACACAGCTGGTGCGGTCCGACGCCAGCGTATAGCCCGTGCAGAACCAGACATTACGGCCTTTACCGGGGTTAGTGGGCGACAGGCCCTCTTTATCCAGCTCCGCATCGATTGCCTTCAGACGCGGGCCGTCATTCCACAGAATGCGATGCCGTTGCGGCAGGCGGGAGAAAAAGTCGCGGGCAAACAGGAACTGGTCGCGGTCGGCGCGATCCAGGCCAATCACGATCTCATCCAGGTAAGGCACTTTCGCCAGCTCATCGACGATTTTCGTCAGCGCCGGGCCTTCAAGTTCGGAAAACAGCGATGGCAGGATCAGCCCCATTTTGCGTTTGCGGGCAAAGCGTACCATCTCTTTTTCCAGCGACTCCACGCTACGGTGGGTGAGGTTGTGGAAGTTAGTGATTACGCCATTCTGATAAAAGTCACTCATCGCATCATCCTTTTAATACCCGTGGGCAGCTTATTGAGGTTGAGTCAAAAAATAGTCCAGCCCTTCACGCCAGCCTTCGGGGCCATGATGAGCGGTATGATAGACCTGCTGCTGGTCGGCCCGGCTGAGTGTGACCGGTGTTTTACTGTAGCCCTTAATGACCACGGCATAATCAACCGCATCCAGCATCGGGGCATCGTTAGGCCCGTCACCCAGTCCGATGGTGGTGCGTGTCTCTCCGGGTGAGTGCGCCAGCAGCCAGCGCAGCGCTTCGCCTTTGCCGCTGCCTGCGGGCATGACATGCCAGAAACGGCCGCCTTGGGTCAGCGCCAGGCCTTCCGCCCGCAGCGCGTCATGGAACCGGTCAAAGGCGTCGTTACTATCGCGCCAGACAATCACTTCAGACGCATCGCGCTGACGCGACAGTTCTGCATCCGCCTCGCTCAGACCGGTCATTGAAGAAATTTCCGGATCAGAGAAGTCATGGAAGCCGGTAAAACGGTATTCAGCTTTCAAAGCAGCCAGCCGCTGACAGAGGGCGTCATAGGTCAGCGCGCTGTCGGGCAGCCGGATCCGCTGCTGATCGTGGGTTTGCACCACAGCGCCGTTTTCAGCAATAAACGGTGAGCCGCTGATGCCGAGCCTTTTTTGCAGAGGAATGATCTCGGCTGCGGTTTTGCTGGAACAGATCACCAGTGGAATCTCATGCTGTTTCAGCGTGGTGAGCCATTCGGTGGCCGCATCCCAGCGATAGGTATGATGGTCAAGTAATGAACCATCCAGGTCGGTGATAATCATTAACGGCTGGTGGAGATTAGGCATTCACAGCTCCTTTCATCACGTTCGCGGCTAAAGCAGCGATTTTTCAATATTATAGTTGAATATGGCTCACACTTTTTTTCCTGCGCCGCTGGGGCAAATTCCAGGATAATTCTTAAAACCGGAGGACACCAAAAGAGGGGGATGCATGAAGTGTGCAACGTTAAGTCACTGGCAGGCGCGGAGTTTTCGTCACGATTGCGTGATAATTACCCGATATGTTGCAGAAACGTGCATATCTGATACTTGTTTCGGAGTCGGGATAGCGTAATCTGCAGAGGTGTTAAGAATTCCCTGGTGTAACGAATTGAATTTTTTACCCGGCAATCATGCCGGGTATTTTTTTGAAATCGATTTCATCAACGCAATTGTCAGGCGCGATAGTTAGAAATGTCGATTTCAAACGCCTCCGCCAGTTCGGTGTAGGAGTAGTAAATCTCTCCTTCTACTTCCAGCCGTGGCGTCTGGCCCTGATCCATAAACTCCCGTATCTCTCCTGACGTTCTGGCCTGAATCGCCGCCAGTAACCCCTCGACATCAACCTGTAAATCCGACGGCTGACCTTCGCTGTGCTGTTTTTCGTCTGTCATTTTCAGACTCCTGAGAGCAAACAGAATATTCAGTATAGAACGCGATGCAGAAAGGCGGGGACGGGCAGATCGCAGGCAAAAAAAAGCCCGCGCTGCGCGGGCAAAATCCTTGTTACTTTCAGGTTGTGGCTGCACCTATGGGGGTGGTGCAGTAGAAGGAGTGTAAAGGCCAGGCGCGTAAGAAGTCTTGCGGTGAAATGTTAAGAAATTGCAAAATTCCGGACTTACTCAGATTTACCTGACTTTTCGCCTGAACAGAGCAGATTCAGCTATAGTTATTGATAAAGCTGATTTTTATCAATACCTAAAGGAATGGTTATGGACATCTTAAGAATTATTATCGCGATTCTGCTGCCTCCGCTGGGCGTATTCATGCAGGTCGGTTTTGGCGGCGCCTTCTGGCTGAACATCCTGCTGACGATCTGTGGTTATATCCCCGGTATCATTCATGCCGTCTGGGTCATTGCCCGCCGCTAACGCGCTGCATCGGCACGGTTCTTCGTTTAGACTGTACGCAGTAAATAATCAGGAGAACCGAAATGAAGGTAAATGACCGCGTCAGCGTCAAAACCGATGGCGGCCCGCGTCGCACTGGCACCATTCTGGCGATGGAGCCATTTAATGAAGGCACCATGTTCCTGGTAGCGCTCGAGGATTATCCGTTGGGCATCTGGTTTTTTAACGAGACTCATCAGCCGGATGGCATATTCGTTGAGCCTTACCAGGACGCCTGAATCTGACGCGCATTAAAAAAGCCGCATTTCCGACTGCCGGAAAGGCGGCTTTTTGCTGTTGGCGACTAAGCGGCTGAGGTCAGCTGCTTAACGTTATCCGGCATGATCTCAGAAGGTTTCCCAGTTATCAGTACCGGCGGCCAGCGCAGGACGTGGCGCCAGCGCCGGGGTTTTTAACGGGGCAGAGGCGCGAGGAGCCGCACCTGCGGTCGCAGGTGAATCCTGCAGGCGGAATGCGGCTACCGCCTGCGTCAGTTTACCCGCCTGATCTTCCAGCGAGGCTGCTGCTGCGGACGCTTCTTCCACCAGCGAGGCGTTCTGCTGAGTCACGTTATCCATCTCGGTGACCGCCTGGCTCACCTGCTGAATACCGCGGCTCTGCTCGTCTGACGCCGCGGCAATCTCCGACATAATATCGGTGACGCGACGAACCGCTTCGACAATCTCACCCATGGTGCTGCCGGCTTCGCCAACCTGATGGGAACCGTCATTGATCAGCGTGACCGACTCAGCAATCAGCGATTCAATTTCTTTAGCCGCCTGCGCACTGCGCTGGGCCAGACTCCGCACTTCACTGGCCACCACGGCAAAACCACGACCCTGTTCACCGGCACGCGCCGCTTCGACCGCCGCGTTCAATGCCAGGATGTTGGTCTGGAATGCAATGCTGTTGATGACGTTGGTGATCTCAGCGATCTTTTTCGAGCTGCCGGAGATATTGGTCATGGTTTTCACGACGCTATTGACCAGATCACCCCCGCTGCGCGCTTTACCGGAGGCATCCGCTGCCAGCTGGCTGGCATGATGGGCATTCTCGGCGTTCTGTTTCACCGTGGCAGTCAGCTGTTCCATGCTGGCAGCCGTCTGCTCCAGCGCCGCCGCCTGCTGCTCGGTGCGCGAAGAGAGATCGGTGTTGCCGGCTGAAATTTCGCTGGAGCCCTGATAAATCGCCACAGCGCCTTCACGCACCGTACCGACGGTGGTCACCAGCGACTGCTGCATCAGCTGCAGATTATGGATCAGCGTACCAATCTCACTGCGCCCAAAGGGCAGGGGAGCGGAGGTCAGGTCACCCTGAGCAATACGTTCGATACGCATCACCGACTGACGCAGCGGGTTAATCACCACGCGGCGCAGGAAGACAAAGGTCAGCAGCACCAGCACCAGTGCAGCACTGAACGCCACGGCCATAGAGATAAAGCCGATGCGCGACTGCTGATCTGCTTCGGCGGTAATGGCATTGGCACGGTCAGTACGAATCTTAATCGCCTTCAGTAGCACCGCGTTATAGTCTTCGTCCAGCTTGCGGGTAACGTCGGTTTCCTGCGCGATAATGCCCTCGAAGCTGCCCTGCTTACCGGCCTCGATCATCGGTATCAGGCCTTTATTAATGTAATCGTTGAAACGTGCCTGCAGCGTGGCGTCCAGTTCCGTGTCAGCCGGGGTCTTCACTTCACGTGCCTGATAGACGGCGAAGCCATCCTTTGCCTGCTGAATCCGTTTTTCAGCCGCAGCCACGTTGGCGCGAAATGCGTCCATGTCACCAATACGTGCGGCGGCACCGGCCTGAATAATCGTCAGGCGCGCAGTACGCAGGTGGTTTGAACTGTTAGAGAGGCCCATTCGGACCTGAATCTCGTCCGTGGCATCATCGAGGGAGTGATTACCTAAAATCAGAAAGTAACTGGCGACACCTATACAGAGTGCGAACAGCAGCAAAATGCCGCCGAAGATCAGGCTAAACAGCGGCACCAGGCGGAGATTCTGCCAGATGCCAGCGCTTTTCTGTCCATCATTATCTAATGCAGTGTTCATATCCTTGCTCTCTTGAGGCTGTTGTTATAAGGCATAACATCGGCAAAAGAGCGTAAAGGGTTAGCGGTAAGAGTGAGATGTGGATCGCAATTTTGAGCAAAAAAAAACCGGCCATCAAGGCCGGTTATTCAGGTTTTACGATCAGCGAATATTAACGTAAATACCCGAGGTCACATTATCGGTCAAACGCACCACATGATAAATAACCTGCTTATTATGGGTTTTGATTTTGCGTTTAATATTACCTTTGTGTGACGATACCGTTTTGGCCTTAATTTGCATTTTATCTGAGATCTGGATGGTATCATGACCTGACATCCACATCTTCAGCATGTTTGACTCAGTCTGGCTCAGGGTTAATGGATGAACATCCATGCCCGAAGAGATGCGGGCAGACTGGTTAAGCTTCTTCTGCAAATAGGTTCCGAGTAAAGAGTCCAGGGTCGATGTCTTCATCGCTTTTGACGTAATAATCAGGTTCTTACGAACGTAGAGATATTCTTCAAAATGGATATTGCTAATCGCCATGAATATAAAGAACAGCGTATCGGGATGCTGCGTAATAATAGTGCGGATACGTTCACTGGAATCTGGCTCATGAATGAAACAATCTTCATTAATAAAGACGACACCAGGGTTTAATTGCTCACATTTTTGCTGTAGTTGCTCAATATCGGAGACAGAAGAGATATTTTTCTTCTTAACTCCTTTTAAAGACATATAGTCTGATAATCCCAGGCGTGTGTAGTTGCAGGAATCCATAATAATAGTTGGCATAATAGCGACCCTCACCAATTTGTTATCCGTTTAAATCAACGATGAATACGCGTTGCGGTACGAGAGAGATTTCTTAGATACTTTTTTATTCTGCTCGTGCAGTTTGGCAACGGGCAAACGCCCGTAAAAGTCTTCATCCCTGACCCGTTCTGCAAAAAATTTGTGCTGCCATGACGTCACACATTCTCCGGCAATGGCGGGGAATGCCAGTGAAGTGCCGGAGATTCAGTAAAGCTCATTTTTTTGAGAGCTGTGTCACTATCCCTGAAAACAGGGGGTTTTCTGATAGGACAATTCTCAAAAACATTTGTTTTACGAAAGTGTGATGTCTCAGCGTGCGTTGACAATGCCGGAAAAAACATTTTTTAACAAGAAAAATCACTTAAAGTTTTTTTTCTTGAAAATACAGTGTTTTGCCGATTTTACCTGCACATTCACAGTCTGACAGCTTCTGTGAACCACCCCACTAAAATACGCGAAGCCCGGTTTAATAAGAATTATTTTCAGACTCTGCGCACGTTTATCAGAATTTCCTTAGTTGCATTCTGGAAAACATGGTTCTGAAAATGCATGGATGGTTTTGCGATACTTAAGTGTCGTTATGCAAAGGTAGTTAGAAACTTAATGTTCAGGGGCGGGATAGTTCTGTCAGGAACACGGCGAGTAAATCAAATATTTCACCGAACAAACGCTCACAGAACGGGGCTAGCAGGGGCATCAGCAAGCTGATGGTTAAAATTCCGACTGATAAGGTAATCGGGAAGCCAATTGCGAAGATTGATAACTGTGGTGAAACACGGTTTAACAAACCCAGTACCAGATTTACCATGAGTAACAAAACGATTAACGGCAGCGCTAACATCATGCCGTTAAGGAAAATTAATCCGCCCGACTTCACCAGCGCCATAAACGCATTGGCATTTATCGGCTCACCGCCAATCGGCAGCGTATGAAAACTGTCCACCAGCAGAGAAATCAGCCACAGGTGTCCGTTAAAGGTCAGGAACAGCAGCATCGCCAGCATGTCGAGAAAACGGGCCAGAACCGGCATGTTCAGACGGCTGCCAGGATCGAAAAAGGTGGCGAACGAAATCCCCATCTGCAAACCAATCACTTCCCCGGCAAGGCGCACGGCAGCAAAAGCGAACTGCATGGTGAAGCCAAGCGCAATACCAATCAGCATCTGCTGAATCAGCAGCAGAAAGCCTGGAGGCGAAAACAGGGTGACATCGACAGCCGGTAACAGCGGCATCACCAGCCAGGTGATCATCACCGCCAGACCGATTTTGACACGCTTGCTGATGGATCGTTCATTGAGGATGGGTGCGGTGGCGAATAACGCCATGATGCGCACCAGGGGCCAGAAGAACTGACTGACCCAATGAACCAGCTGGCTGCTATCGAGAGTAATCATCAGCCGATGATGTAAGGCAGGTTGGTAAAGACGGTGCGGATGTAGTCCAGCAGCAGATTCAGCATCCACGGGCCGGCAATGATACCGGTCGTTGCGACGGCCAGGATCTTAGGAATAAAGGATAAGGTCTGTTCGTTGACCTGGGTCGCCGCCTGGATAAGGCTAATCAGCAGACCGCTGACCAGGGCTGCCAGCAGCAGCGGGGCGGCCAGCATCAGGGCGACGCGCATCGCTTCCTGTCCCATTACCATTACTGATTCGGGTGTCATGTGTTGCTCCGGTAAGAAAAGGGGGATCAGGAGTAGAAGCTTTGCGCCAGTGAACCGACCAGCAGTTGCCAGCCATCGACCAGAACAAACAGCATCAGTTTAAACGGCAGCGCGATAGACGCTGGCGGGACCATCATCATCCCTAATGCCATCAGTACGCTGGCAACCACCAGGTCGATGATCAGGAACGGGATAAACACGGTAAAGCCAATCTGGAACGCGGTCTTCAGCTCGCTGGTGACATAAGCAGGCAGCAGGATACGCATCGGCACGGCTTCAGGACCGGCTATCGGGGCGGTGTTCGCCAGACGGGCAAACAGGGCTAAATCGGCTTCGCGGGTCTGACGCAGCATAAACTCGCGCAGCGGCTGAGCACCTTTATCAATCGCCACATCCATGCTGATCTTGTCCTGACTGAACGGCAGATAGGCGTCCTGATAAATTTTGTCGAAAGTCGGCGCCATAATAAAGAAGGTCAGAAACAGCGACAGTCCGAGCAGCACCTGGTTAGGCGGCGCCGATGGTGTGCCCAGGGCGTTACGCAGTAAACCAAACACAATGATGATGCGGGTGAAGCTGGTCATCATCAGCAGCACGGCCGGGATAAAGGTCAGCGCAGTGATAAAGACCAGCGTCTGAACCGGCAGTGACCAGCTCTGACCGCCATTCGGCAGTGAGTGACTCACCAGGCCTGGCAGCTGGGCATGGGCAACCGGTGCCAGTAACAGCAGTGGCAGTAAAGGAAGCAGTCGACGCATCATTGTGGTTTTCCGGGACGTTTAACCAGATTCTGTAACAGCTGACGAAAATCCTGCGGCGCACTGTTTACCGGCGTCACAGAGACCGGTTCACCCGGCGGCAGCGTATGCAGATGGGTAATCTGCTGTGCGGTGACGCCCAGCACCAGACGTGCATCAGGGGTATCGATAATCACCACCCGCTCACGCTGGCCCACGGAGACGCTGGCTGTCAGTTTGAGCTCCTGGCTGCTGACCTTTTTCGGCGCAAAGCCGACACGGCGCGCCAGCCAGGCGCAGGCCAGAATCAATAAGATAATCACGGCTAACACGCTGCTGACCTGAGCCAGCATAGAGCCGGTCGAGATCGCCTGAGCGTGCGGTGCAGCCGGTTGCAGCGTTTGATTCTGGCTATTCATAATGTGACTCTTAGCGACTCAGACGACGCATACGTTCAGAAGGGGTGATGATGTCGGTGATGCGAACGCCATATTTGTCGTTCACGACCACAACTTCACCCTGCGCAATCAGATAGCCGTTGATCAGAATGTCCAGCGGTTCACCTGCCAGGCCATCCAGTGACACCACGGAGCCCTGCGCCAGACGCAGCAGCTCTTTGATGGTCATCTTGGTGCGACCCAGTTCCACGGTGAGTTTCACCGGGATATCCATAATCAGATCGATATCCTGCAGCGATCCAGCGACATTACCGCTGTCGAATGATTTGAAGACGTCGTCGGTCTGCGGCGCACTGCTGCTGCCGACCTGCTCATTCATCGCTTCAGCCCACAGATCGTCCGCAGAGACATCGTCAGACGGTTTATTACTGTCAGTCATGGGGCTGTTCCTCGTTCAGCGAATTCAAAATCGGGTTAATCAGGTGTTCGACACGGAGCGCGTACTGACCATTCATCGTGCCATATTGGCTGGTTAATACCGGGACGCTATCGACATGCGCGATAATACGTTCAGGTTTCTCAATCGGCAGCACATCACCGGGTTTCAGCTGCAGGATCCGTGACAGACGCAGTGAGGTTTCGGCAAAGTGAGCAATCAGTTCCAGCTCAGAGTGCTGCACCTGTTTGACCAGGTTGTCGCGCCAGTGGTTATCTTCCTGACGGGAGTTTTCGAGCGGTGGGTTCACCAGCAGCTCGCGCAGCGGTTCAATCATTGAAAACGGGATGCAGATATTAAACTCACCCACCAGGTTACCAATCTCCACCTGGAACGGCGTGTTAACCACGATGTCGTTCGGTGAAGTGGTGATGTTGGTGAACTTTACCTGCATCTCTGAACGTACATACTCGACGTCCAGTGGATAAATGGCCTTCCATGCGTCGCTGTAACCATCCAGCGCCAGCTTCAGCATGCGGCGAATCACGCGCTGCTCGGTATGAGTAAACTCACGGCCTTCGACTTTAGTCGGAAAACGTCCGTCGCCACCAAACAGGTTGTCGACAGCGATAAACACCAGGCTCGGTGAGAACACGACCAGCGCGGTGCCGCGCAGCGGCTTCAGGTGGATCAGGTTCAGGTTGGTCGGCACCGGCAGATTGCGGGCAAACTCGTGATACGGCTGAATCTTGATCGCCCCGACGCTGATATCCGGGCTACGGCGCAGCAGGTTAAACAGCGCCATACGGAAACTACGGGCAAAACGCTCGTTAATAATCTCCAGCGCCTGCAAACGCTCGCGTACCACACGGCGCTGGGTATTCGGATCGTAAGGACGAATATCGCCTTCCGGTCCGTTTTGTTTCTTTTCTTCTTCCGCGCTGCCGCTGTCGCCGTTTAAAAGGGCGTCAATTTCAGCCTGGGAGAGAATGCTATCGCCCATTGATTCACCTCAAAATGAAGGCAGTAAACAGCACGTCGTTTACAGCCTGCGGAGGTTGACCTTTTACCAGCGGGGGTGTCAGCGCCTGTTTGATTTGTTCAACAAGCGCCTGTTTTCCTTGCTCAGTCGCCAGCGCCGCAGCACTCTGACGCGAGAGCAGCAGCAGCAAACGGCTGCGCACCTCAGGCAGATAGTCATTCATCCGACTCCGGGACTCCTCATCGGCCAGACGCAGGGTAAAGCCTACGTACAGCACGCGGTCAGGATCGTTGTCGGGATTGACCAGGTTAACCGTAAATGTATCAAGTGCAAAAAAGACCGGAGCGGGAGGCGGTTCTACTTTCGCCACCTCAGGCTTATCGCCCTCATGTTTATTCATCATTCGCCAGACTGCATAGCCTGCCACGCTGCAAGCGGCCAGCGTCAAAATAAGCAACACTGGTATTAAGAGTTTACGTTTGCTGCCTTTTGCTTTCGCGTTATCAGACATGGTGCAGTTACTTCCTGTGAATTATAGGCAAGCCTCTCGGCTCACGAGACAGATTATCCGCGTCTTAAGTCAAACCAATGGGTAGATAAGACGCGGGTTTTACGCTTACCTTCAGCGTTTGCCGCTGTCAGGCGAAAGTATCGACGGCGCTATTGCCGCTGACGCGAGCCTGAAGGGCGGCGGGAACGGCGATCGGCGTAATGTCGGTGTCACTGTCCTGGGAGAGGGAGAAGCGGCCATGCTGTCCATCGCGGCGCGCCTCCTGTTGCTGCTGGAATTGCTGGCCCTGCGCGGAACTGTCACTGCTCACCTGACTCTCGCCCAGGTTGATACCGCTTTCTGCCAGCGCGCTGCGCAGCTGCGGTATCGCGGCTTCCAGCGCCGCTCTGACGTGGCTATGACCGGAAACCAGATTAATTTGTGCCTGGTCGTTATCCAGTTTCAGGCTGATCTGGATAGCGCCAAGGTCTGCCGGATGTAAACGCAACTCCGCGTTCTGCTGGCCATTGCGACTGAACATCACAATCTGCTGACTCAGCGCCTGCTGCCACTCGTCGCTGCCCAGCTGTGAATTCAGCGTTGGCGTTGACGGGGTGCTGATGGTCGCGGAGGCGGTCACCGGAGCAGGCAGGCTGCTGGCGGTGGCGACGGGCATTGCATTGATCGTGTTGTCGCTGACGCTGGCTTTGATCGCGCCCTGATCATCCGGCTTAATCATATTGCTCAGCGCCTGCTGGAAACTGCTGTCGAGCGTCAGGCCATTGCTGGTCGCACTCTGCGCGGCGTTGTTGTTCTGGCTGGCGGCCGCTGTGACGGCAGGTTTGCCCTGGGCGTCGCTTCTGGCTGACGACTTCTCATCATCACCCTCTGCGTGGCTCTGCTGTGCGCTGTTCAGCAGTTGCGTCAGCGAGGTCTGACTTTTCCGGCCGGTGTCGGTCTGGGCAATCAGCTCGCCCGCCTCACTGCTGATCGGGGTCGACGGCGTCGCTGGCGGCGTTACCGCACCCGGTAACATGGCGAACAACGCCTGCACATTCTGCATGTCGGTGGCGCTTAAGGGTGCCACGTCCGGCTTGTCTTTATCATCGGCTGATTTTGACCCAGCTTTAATATTTTCAGGTTTAATCAGGGCGGTCAGCGCAGCAGGATTATCCAGCGCCGCCATCAGGGCATTCAGGGGTGCCTTAGGGCGCGCTTCATCGGCAGTTTCTGCTTTAGCGTCAGCAGATTGCGCCACTTTGCCATGCTGTTTAGCCAGACCAAGCAGCTGGTTTCCCAGCGCAGTCAGAAAGTCCTTAGGCAGGGCATCTTCGCCCGCAGCAAGGTCGGTTGAGACTGATGGTTCCGCGTCGGTTTTAACCGACGCTTTCATGACAATGTTTGGCAGCGTAATCATTCGCCTCTCCTCGATGCGGCCCGTTGGGCAAATTCATCCATCCGTTTCTGATCGAGACGGTTTTCCTGTCGTAATGCATTTTCCGCTGCGCGCGTTATCAGTGTCTGATAGGCGTTAAGCCGTTGCTGTTTGTCGCGCCAGTTGATCAGTGCCTGCTCCAGTCGCTGATTCCAGTTGTTGAGCTGGTTGCGGTGCTGCTCAATCGCTTTTTCCAGCGTCTGAATAAACTGGTGGTAGTTCGTCCAGCGCGTGCTGGCGATTCCGGATGACATGTCATCGTTGAGCTTGTTGCGATACTCGTCCTGATAATCGAGCAGCATTGTCAGCTGCTCATTAGCGGCATGCTGGCCGCGACGCATATCGCCTAAATAGATGGCGGCACGTTCGAGATCCTGCTCCGCTAAGTCGCGCAGCGTATCGATGGCATTTGCAGTTTTCATTGCGTTACCTCGCGTTAATCATGGTGACTAGCCAAACAGCGCATGCAGATGCAGGCTGGCGTCGTCGTAATCGCTGCGCTCAAAAATGCCCTGTTGCAGGAAGGCTTCCATCTGCGGGTAGAGCGTGATCGCTTTATCAAGCATGGGATCGCTGCCGGCGGCATAAGCGCCGACGCTGACCAGATCGCGGTTTCGCTGGAAACTGGAGAGCAACTGCTTGAACTGGCGCACCTGCGCATAGTGGTTCTCATCGATCAGCGAGGTCATCGCACGGCTAATCGAGGCTTCAATATCAATGGCCGGATAGTGGCCCGCTTCGCCCAGCCGACGCGACAGCACAATGTGGCCATCAAGAATGGCGCGCGCGGAGTCCGCAATCGGGTCCTGCTGATCGTCGCCTTCGGTCAGGACGGTATAGAAGGCGGTGATCGAGCCGCCGCCGTCGATGCCGTTACCGGCACGCTCAACCAGCGCAGGCAGTTTGGCGAACACGGAAGGCGGATAACCTTTGGTCGCTGGCGGCTCACCAATCGCCAGGGCGATCTCACGCTGCGCCATGGCGTAGCGGGTGAGGGAGTCCATAATCAGCAACACATGCTTGCCGCGATCACGAAAATCTTCTGCGATACGCGTGGCGTAAGCGGCACCCTGCATACGCAGCAGCGGCGATACGTCGGCCGGGGCGGCGATGACCACCGAACGGGCGCGGCCTTCAGCACCGAGAATGTTCTCGATAAAATCTTTTACTTCGCGGCCACGTTCGCCAATCAGACCGACCACAATCACGTCGGCTTTGGTGTAACGGGCCATCATGCCCAGCAGCACGCTTTTGCCCACGCCCGAACCGGCGAACAGGCCCATACGCTGCCCGCGACCGACTGTCAGCAGGGCGTTAATCGCGCGCACACCGGTGTCCAGTACATCGGTGATCGGCGTCCGCTGCAGCGGGTTAAACGGCGGCGTGTTCAGCGGCGCACGATAGCCGGTATCCGGTGACGGCAGGCCATCCAGCGGTCGTCCACTGCCATCGAGTACGCGGCCCAGCAGCTCCGGGCCCAGCATCATCTGTTTGCCCGCCTGCGGATTCTCACCGTTCTGGCGCGCATAAACCCGCGCACCCGGTAAGATGCCGTCCACTTCTTCCAGTGGCATCATCAGCAGCTTCTGACCATTGAATCCCACGACTTCGCTTTCGATTTCGCTGATGGTTTTGCCATCGTTGCGTTCGATCACGCAGGTCGCACCCAGTGGCAGCTGTAAGCCGGTCGCTTCCAGCACCAGGCCGGTGGCACGGGTCAGGCGGCCATAACGGCGTACCGGTTGCACCTGGGCGATGCGTTTTTCAAAGGCGTCGAGCGAGCCAAGCCAGCGATTCAGACGGGTGGTCATTAAATTTCTCCAGGTGCTGCAAGGCGGCAGAGTTCCTGCCAGCGCGTCGCGACGCTGGCATCCAGGTCGCCATCTTCTGCGCTGAGTTTGCAGCCGCCAGGATGCAGGGTGCTGTCAGCGATCAGGCGCCAGCCATGCAGATCCAGCGTCGGGCCCAGGGTCTGCTCAATACGCTGTAAATCATCCGGGTGAACACGCAGCTGCGGTTTGCCACTGAACATCGGCTCCTGCTGCAGTAAACCCTGAATCTGACGGAGCAGGGCAGTGCCATCCACCGTGGTCGCCTGACCGATTACTGAGCGAGCCGCTTCCAGCGCCAGCTGCATCAGGCGGGCAGCGATGACGCTGTCCAGGGATTCCAGCGTGTTCTGGAACTCCGTGACCAGCTGCTGCATCCGCGCCTGAAGGGGCGCCTGCTGCTGCTGCGCATCGGCCAGACCCTGCTGAAAACCGGCGTCGTAGCCCGCTTTCTGCCCTTCGGTCACACCCTGCTGATAGCCTTCGTTGTAACCCTGGCTCTGTGCTTCTTTACGCATCTGATGCTGCAGACGTTCGAGCTGCTGTTGCTGCTCATCAACGCCCTCTTCAGCTTCATAGATTTCTGGCTGCAGCTCAGGTTCAGGCTCATCAAAGCGGCCTAAATCGCTGGGCTGCCACAGCTGCCAGGGGCGGGCAGAAAATGCATCAGACATAAGTTTCCTCGCCACCACCAATCACCATCTCGCCCGATTCGGCCAGGCGGCGAACCACCAGCAGGATTGCTTTCTGTTCGTTTTCCACTGCGGACATACGGACCGGACCACGGTTGGACAGGTCGTCGCGCAGGATATCGGCCGCACGGGCTGACATGTTCTTGAGGAACTTCTCGCGCAGTGGCTGTTCGGCACCTTTCAGTGCAACCAGCAGCTGCTCGGATTCCACTTCCTGCAACAGACGCTGGATGCTGCGGTCGTCCACGGCCACCAGGTTTTCGAACAGGAACATCTCGTCGATAATTTTCTGTGCCAGTTCGCCATCGAAGTCGCGTACCGCTTCGATAACCGCCTCTTCCTGCTGCGTTTTCATCAGGTTGATGATCTCGGCTGCCGTTCTCACGCCGCCCATCTTCGCGCGCTTGAGGTTGGTGCCATCCAGCAGGCCGTTCAGTACTTCGGTCAGTTCGGCCAGCGCGGCTGGCTGCACACCACCGAAGGTCGCGATACGCAGCATCACATCGTGACGCAGACGTTCGTCGAACAGCGCCACGATATCCGCAGCCTGAGCACGTTTGAGGTGCACCAGGATGGTCGCGATGATCTGTGGATGCTCGTCGCGAATAAGGTCGGCGGCGGCCTGCGGTTCCATAAAGTTGAGCGTTTCCATGCCGCTGGTGGTTTCGCGTGTTTCGAGAATGTCCTCCAGCAGGCTGGAGGCGCGTTCTTCGCCCAGTGCACGTGTCAGCACCGAACGCAGGTATTCGTTCGAGTTCAGGCTCAGCGCCGCGAACTGCTCGGCATCCGCTTCGAACTCGCGCAGTACTTCGGTCAGCTGTTTATGGGACACCTGACGCATGTTGGCCATCGAGGCGCTCAGATGTTGCACTTCACGCTGGTTCAGGTGTTTGAAAACTTCCGCGGCGCGCTCTTCGCCAATGGTCATCATGAGGATGGCGCTTTTTTCGGTTCCGGTCAGACTCATAGCTCTTTACTCATCCATTCGCGAATTACCAGCGCGACAACGCGCGGATCGTTTTCTGACATGTCGCGGATGCGTTGACTCATCACTTCTGCGCTCATGCGGTTGTTAGACTTACGTTCCTGATCCAGCTCATCTTTGCTGAGCTGCACATTAAAGGCTTCTTCTTCCGGCTGTTCTGTCGCACGAGCGGCAATGGCTTCAGCAGCGGCTTTCTCTGCGGCCTGTTTGCGAACCAGGTGCGGACGAACCAGTTTGCGATAGAGGATGAAGGCCACCAGAGCAATCAACAGCCACTTACCGGCGTTCATCAGCTGATCAAAGAAGGACTGCTGTTGCCAGAAGGGCAGGTCGGTGGTCACTGGCTCTGTCGTGTTGAACTGCGAGTTCACTACGTTGATGCTGTCGCCACGCGTCTGGGAGTAGCCCATTGCTTCGCGGGTCAGGTCTTCAATCTGCTTCAGCTGCTGTTCGTTCAGCGCAACGGCTTTGCCTTTATCATCTGCACGGAAGTTCACGACCACGGCAACCGACAGGCGCTGTACGTCACCCACGTTGACTTTGGTATGACGGATGGTGCGATCCAGCTCGTAGTTCACCGTGTCGTCACGACGCGAGTTGGTGGGTCCTGAGCTGGCCGGTGCGGTGCTGGTGGTCTGGTTAGCGTTATTCGCTGCGTTGTTCTGACCATTCGCGGCCTGACCGTTGGCTGCAGTGTTGTTAGGCGTCGTTACCGGCGCGGTGTTAGCGGGCGCAGGCTGGTTAGAGAGTGCGCCCGGCACGCCGCCCGGATAAGGGCTGCCTGACTGATCGCTGGTGCTGGTCTGACGTGAACGAATCGCTGAGTTCGATGGGTTCGCGTTAGGCTGATATTTCTCGTCGGTCTGCTCGGCGGTATCGAAGTTAATCTGCGCGGTAACCTGTGCATGCACATTGCCCTGACCCAGAATCGGATTCAGGATGGCTTCAATACGTTGCTGATAACGCGCTTCCACTTCAGAAGAGTACTTCAGCTGCGCATCATTCAGATCGCGACCGGCGGAATCAGAGCGGGTCAGCAGGCGACCGGTCTGATCGACCACGGTCACGTTGCCCGGCGGTAAACCGGCGACGCTGCTTGAAACCATGTGGGCGATGGCCTGAATCTGACCTTCATCCAGCGTACGGCCAGGCTGCAGCGTTAAGGTGACAGAGGCGGATGGTGCTTTCTGCTCACGCACAAATAAGGTTGGTTTTGGCATCGCCAGATGAACGCGGGCGCTTTTAACCGGGCCGAGCGATTCGATGGTGCGGGCCAGTTCGCCTTCCAGCGCACGCTGGTAGTTAACCTGCTCGCTGAACTGGCTGATACCGAACTTCTCTTTATCCAGCAGCTCGAAGCCTACCGAGCCGCCTTTTGGCAGACCCTGCTGAGCCAGACGCAGACGCAGTTCATGCACGTTCGCTTCAGGCACCATTAATGCGCCGCCGTTTTCGGCGAAGCGATAAGGGATGTTCATCGCCGTCAGCTGCGTGACGATGGCACCGCCATCCTCATCAGTGAGGTTGTTATAAAGGACGCTATAAGATGGCTGTTTCGCCCAGAGCACCATCGCGATCACAATTGCCATGACGGCAGCAGCGGCGATGACTAAAGGAATACGCGGATTTGCGCGCAGGCGAGCAAACAGGTCACCGAAGCCTTTCTTTTCTTGTTCTGTTGTGGCGGCTGTACTCGCATTCATGACCGTTTCCTGCCTGACGTAATTGACCGGGTAAGTTGAGATGGCAAAACAGACTCCCTGACCTGCGTAGATAAAATTTCCACTTCAATGCCAGGCATTATTAGGTGTTAAGTAAAATTCGATGCCTGGATAAGGTAGGGTTTTTGATGTCATTTAGCGGCTTTGTCTCATTGACAACGTGCTAACTTTTGCTCACATCAAAAATATCATCCTCTTTATAAGGTATCGTTCATGTCCATTCAGGCAATTGATGGCGTACTGCAGCAGCTACAGGCGACCTCACTGCAGGCCAGTAACCGCAGCAGTGAATCCCCTAATCAGATCGATTTCGGCGCAACCATGAAAGCGGCGCTGGATAAGATCAGCGAGACGCAGACCACCGCACGCACCCAGGCGCAGGATTTTGAGATGGGGAAACCCGGCATCGCCCTGAATGATGTGATGGTCGATCTGCAGAAATCTTCAATCTCAATGCAGATGGGGATTCAGGTCAGGAACAAGCTGGTGTCGGCGTACAGCGAAATTATGAATATGCAGGTGTAGTTACTGCTCTCACAGAGAAGAGTCTCCCTGCCTGAGAGAGGATAGCGTGCTGCATTGTCAGCAGCTATGCCGATTACGATGCTGAGTCTGTGACCCTGTACTGGCGGTAATACAGGCGTCATTGACTATACTGCTGTTTATTAAGGGCCGTGCAGCAGGGAGCTCCCTCTTCAGCGTAGTCGGCTCATCACCCATCAGCAGGACGCCAACTCATGCTTAAAAAACTTATCCTTGTCGCATCGTTAATCAGCTTATCCGCTCCAGCCTTTGCTGCTACGCAGTGTGGGCCGTTCAATCTCAAAGCCGATAAAAGTGGCTGGTTCTCAGTGAACGGGGAACGTGCAAAAACCCAGAAAGTGACGTTTGCGAAAGAGAAGGGCGATTACGACAACGCCACGGTCAAGCTGCTGGTTAAAAACAGTAAAGCGCCGGGGATGGTGGATATGGAGCAGACGATGCGCAATGGCAAAGGCTTGCTGAGGGCGGAAATCGTTCGCACCAGCCAGAGTCAGATCCGAATCCGGGGTGACTATGATTGCGAGCCGGCTAAGTAGGAAATGAACACTCCTGACATTGTTCTGGCCCTGAAGTGGGCCTGACAAAATTTTCGGTGAGAGAAGTGAGTAAGGTTGTCAGGTAACACCTGGGTCCTGAACGGCCTGACAACTGATTTCATTACCTGAGCATTCGGGTTGCATACCCTGCCACTCTCACCAGGCATCTGACGGGTTTTTTACACGGCGCGATCATCGCTGAACCAGTTGCACTGATATCTCATACTATTGGCTCATAGTAAAACGTCGCGCTGGTCTGATTCTGGCAGAATGTTGCAGTTAAAACCCCACGTGTCACATATCCACGCATCCGCCCAGAAGAGTCAGGCTTTGCCTTAAAATCAGGCCATAATTATTTTCTCTATCAGCTAAACCATCCTGGTTATTTTGTCGACTAATACTCTCCGGATATCGGCTGTCTCACTCGTTTTAATCAAAAAATTGCGCTTAATATTGCTCGCATTACTGACTAAATGTAAAATCTGTCTTTATATTAATCATCCAATATCCTGACGTATCAGCTTTTTATTGTCCGGCTATATTGTTAGCCAGCTTACTATAAACACGGAAAGTTTAACGCAGTAAATTACACCATCCATCAGGCTTAACTGAAGCCGGCCTCACAATGAGAGGTTTACTCTCTGATATGCTCGCCGGGCAGAGGTGACCTGATGAAAATTTTACTCCTTAAGTGCCTCTGATTATTATGATTTATGACTGCTTCTTATACTATGACGAAGACATCCTGCTTGAGATGCGTCTGAACACGCTTGAGCATGTGGTTGACCGGTTTGTGATTGTGGAATCGCAATATACGTTTACCGGCAAACGCCGATGCAAGCTTAATTTTAATATTGAAAAGTTTGCCCGCTTCCGCGATAAAATTATTTATGTCGTCAATGATATTGAGCCTGTATTTTATCAGCAGGCCTTTAAATCGAATAGCTCTCTGGTTAAAGCGGGCGAAACAGATCCCTGGGAAAATGAATCCACTGCACGTAATCAGATCATGCAGGGCCTGGTCGGCGCACAGGATGACGATATTATTATTGTCTCAGACGTCGATGAAATTCCCCGGCCTGAAGCGATTAAAGCATTCAGCCATCGTCATCTTTGCACAACGCTGCATCAGCAGTATTTTAATTTTAAATTCAATGTCCGGGTATTAAACAACGACGGTACACCACGCTGTGCCACACTAGCGAAAATGGTGACCTTTAAGACCCTGCGCACCTTTTTCCTGGGCCAGCCTGAATTGCTGCGCAACGTTAAGCGCCGGGGTACCCCGATCCGCGAAAGCTGGTGGCGCCGTAAGTGGCTCAATGTCCGGACAAAGGTGATTAAAGAGGGTGGGTGGCATTTTTCATGGGTCATGAGCGATGCGCGCATCAGTGAAAAAATGGCGACAATCTCTCATACCGAACATAACTGTCCTGAATTCAACAATCCGGATCACATCCGGCGCTGCGTTGAGAACAATATTGATATCTGGAATCGTCCGCGAAGGATGGAGATCGTGCCGGTTACGACTGAACACTTTCCTGACTGGCTGGTCGAAAATCAGCATCGGCTGGCGGAACTGATTAAATCCTGACGCATACCAGCGCGCCCAACGGGCGCGCCTCTTGCACATCAGCCTGCTTTGTAAGGATCTTTCTTATCATCCTGACTGTCATCGTTTTTACGCGGCACTTCGCCATGATCTTTCGGGGCATCGGTGGCGGGATGATCATCTTCTTCATAAGCATTACCGGCATGTGGCGCGGCTTCGGGCAGGCTTTTGCTGACATCACCTTCTTTCTTACGTTCTTCATTCGTATTGTGCTTAAACATATTTCACTCCTTTTGTCCCAGTCCCTTAAGTCTAGACCAGCCCTGGAATCCCGCATTCGTATCAGATTGACGCCAAAAAAAGCCCGCCAGAGGCGGGCTAATCGGAGTTTCTCTCATACTGAACACGTCATTTTTCGATGTTCGGGTGTGTACAGCATGATCATGCTAACGGGGAATTGATGCGGCTGAAATGGACAAACCTGTCGTCTCGCTTGCGGCAGGTCACATTGTCGATAAAACCATCGATAAATAAATTCGATTGAACGGATTAATAAAAAGCATATAGTGAGCTGCGTTACCAGGAGATAGAAATTATGTTACGAGACTATTTAAAGATTGAAGCCGAAGATCAGTTAATCGAACAACGTTCGGTGAGCCTGAGAAATCGTGGTCAGGAAGAGGTCACCGAATGGATTATTGTTAATCGCCAGGGTGTCAAAAAAGGCGGTGTAACCCTGTTCGATAAACTCAGTACCCGTCGCTCATGGCCGGTGAATTACCGTATTATGCAGACCGATCTGCAGGGCAAGGTGATCGTGGATCAACTCACTGACGCCCTCTGAGTGCCCGCCCGGACCTTCGTTGTACGATAAAAAGTTAACCCGCGCCTGCGGGTTTTTTTATGGCTGGCGATAACGGCGTAACTCCACCAGCGTACCCAGTAGCGTCAGGCTATCCCGGCTGGAATGCAGTTCGGGAAAATTGATATTTACCGGTGCCAGTTCAAATAGCGTGACGCCATCTTCACTGTTGCGCTGACGCCAGGTCCGGAGCAGGGCGACCTGTTGCTGCAATGCCAGCACGCAGTCGCCGGGCTGAGGTGCCAGGCTGGGATCGATGATCACCACATCATCCTTCAGAATCGCGGGCGTCATCGCCTGTTCTTCCACCCGGAAGGCAAAGCTCTGCTGCGAAAGCGCCATGTCGTTGTGCATCAGCAGTTCATGCCGCACAGAACGGGTGTCATTCAGCCATTGCGCGACATCGCGCTGCGCCAGCAATGGGATCTGGTGCATACCACCATAAGCACTTTCACTGAAAACAGGTCCATCCCCATCTATCAGAAAAGCCGGGGCGCAGCCCAGCGCTTCGGCGAGCCGTAACAGGTTCTCACCACGCGGCAGCGTCTCCTCTTTTTCCCATTGCGAAATGGCTACATGGGACACTTTTACCTGTTGTGCCAATTGCTTCTGCGTTAACTGCAGTGATTTACGTCGGAGTCGGATGCGGTCACCCAGCGTTTCGTTTTTCATCAGCTTGACTTTTTGGTTGAGAGTGACTTAAGTATACTTAAGCGTGGTATTTAAGCAATCTTAAATTTCAGGCGGAGGACGTGGCTTATCAGCACGCAGTGTGTTCCAGAGACCTTACCGGACAAAGGGGTGTGGCATGGAAAGTAGTCTTATTACCAGTATGGGTGCGTTAGTTCTGGGTGGGGGCGCAGCAGCACTGTTCTGGAAACCGTTATTGGCGGGTATTGCGTCAATCGTAACCAGTAATCGGGCGGGCGGCGAAATTATAACCAGTTACAAAGAGCAGGTGGTGTTGCTGAAAGAGAGCAACCAGATGATGCGGGAGGAAAATGATGAACTGCGCGAACGGCACGACAGGAATCTGCGGCGTATCTCGACACTAGAAACCGATCTTCGGTTAATCAGAAACGCGGTGGGCATTTTACTGGCTATGACCGAAACCGATCACAACGATAAATTTCGTAATGAGATTGATCGGCTTATCTCAACTCTGGAGGATCGCAGCGATGGCAACGATTAACAGCACCAAGGCACCTATGTCATATCGACGCAAAGTTATCCTCGGCTGCATTCTGCTGAGCTGTTCGATGATTTGCATCCTGATGACGATTATTTTTCTTTACGTGAGTAACACCGCAAACCGGCGGGTCGAGGAGATTCGTGCGGATTATCGCGTGATAGCCGCGCGGCGTGATGACAGAGTGGAACTGCTGACCGATCAGGTTTCAGCGTTGCAGCGTAAGCTCGATGTGATACCGGATCGCGTCGCCGAAAAGACGGTCACCAAAGTTAAAGAGGTCGTCATTGTCAGTGAGGCGCCTGAAGCAAAACCGGCTCAGAAACCATAACTTCCGATTATTCTTAGTGCGGCTTCGCTATTATCGACTAGTTTTAAATCTCCGGGCGACATTTGTATCTGAATGCAGGCCCGCTGATTGGCCGGTTGATGAACCGCTAAGCCTAATCACTTTGGATAACTGACCAGAAGGAAATTTAGCATGAGCGATTCAACAGAAACCAAGACCAAAACTGATTATCTGCGTGACGTGACTTCTCAGCTAAAAGAGATGCGCCACTATGCGCAGACCAACACCGAAACCCTTTCCAGCCATTGGTTAGCGTTTGATGCCGGTGAGTATAAAGATAAGACCAACGCCGACCGGATCGATGCGTTGCTGAACAAGCAGGGTAAACTGCTGGAAGACCTGGATGCCGCTATTCAGGACATCGAGATTGAAATTAATCACAGCGAGCAGGAGAGCTAAGTCATCTCCCGCTAACTGATGCGGTGGCCGTTAAGGGATTAATCGGCCACCAGCCACATTTCCGCTTCGTCGAACATCTCTTCAACAATCCGCGCAACTGTCGCTTTATCGTTCTTACTCAAATCCGTATCAATCGCGTTACGCTCCATCGGCTTGACCTTAACTTCGATGTCAGGGAACACCCGATGCACCCGCTTTTCCAGCTCCTCACGAATCATCTCGCGAGCACCCGGTAAACCGGCAACGTTGCGCTTGTCATAAATCAACTCAACAAACATGATGGCAATCCATTCAGGGCAAAATCGCTGACATATAATACTGTAAATAAAAACAGTAGCAAGGCAGTGCGCCCTATTTCGCGAAAAATTTTATGTCGCGTAAACCGCGATCTTCGACTAGCAAAATACGCACGCATCGCGACATAATGACGGCTTACTTTTCAGGAGGTCCGCGATGCGACAACTGGTAATTGATATTCTGCTAAAACTGGCAAAGATGGACGTCGATGCAAAAGAATTGACGGCGCAGCTTGAAGCGCAGTCCCTGCTGGTTGCAGCGCTGCTGGTGCAGGCGAAACAGGACAACTCGCTGACCATTTCAGAAACGGTACAGGATGCCATTATTACCGCTTCGCAATCCTCGACCGAGTTTCTGCAGTCTGATGTTGACCTGCTGCTGACGCACATTAATCGTCTGCTCGCCGTCGCAAGTTATGTAGAAGTGAAAGGCAAAGCCACGGAAGAGAGAGAGTAGGGCCGGAGAAAATTCGCCTCTGGAGATTGAAGCCCGGCAACATCTCCAGAGGCAGTGCAGGCACACTGTGGGTGCCAGACATCTTCAGCGCAGCACTGATTACAGCTCGTTTTTAATGCAAAATTCTTCCCAGCTCATCCCCAGTGACTCAGCATGAGACTTGAGATAGGTCTCGATCGCTTCAGCCGCCACCGCTTTATCCGGCTCAGCCAGCTGAATAGAGAAAATCATCCCATCCAGATTCTTCTGACGCAAAAAGGCCGCATAGATGCGTTCGGCATGCCATTCGCGCAGCTGTCGCAGTGACAGATTAGCGGCACGGGCATCGCTCTCGGTTAATTCATCCAGTGCAGACTGAAAGTCGGGATGCGCGGTAAAAAACATCTCGCGTGCCTGGGCATAGTAGGCTTCTGGCGTTTTCATATTCATATTCCTGAAAGTCTGTTGCAGCGCGCCAGTGTAGCGGGTTGTCTCCCGCTTGTCAGGCGTGGCAGAGAACCCCATCCGCCAGCGATTTGCCGGTAAAAACGCTGACTCCTGACCTTGCTGCCGGTGAAATTGCGCTGTAATCACAGGCTGCGTCGTGTTTGAACACCCAGATATCTTGCGTAACGCGGTGGAAAAATTATAACGTAGCCGCCATTGACGTGATCTTAGGGATTAAACATGAAAAAGTGGATGCTGATTGCCGCGATGGCACTGAGTGGCTGTGCGCAAATCAACGATTATGAAAACGCGGTGCAGACGCCGGCGCCCGCTGATCTGCAGGGAACCTGGCAAACTGTCGGCCCACAGAGCAGCCTGATCAACGACAAGGCGATAGCCAGCGTGATCATTAATGCGGATGGCAGCACGCTGGATTGTCGTCAGTGGATGCGGGTGATCGCGAAGCCGGGCAAACTGACGCGTCTCGACGGCGATTATGTCAATGTGACACGTCAGCTGCGGGTGATGCCGCTGGTGGTGGAGAATGGTGAACTGAGTTACGACCGGCTGACCCTGCGTAAAGTGGCGCGTCCGACCGTCGAGTGTCAGCAGGCACTGGATGAAGTGGCGAAGCAGCCAAAAGCCGCCGTGATTCAGAACATCGAACCGCAACTGCTGCGCACCCCGATTACAGAAAACAACGCGAAGTCTTAACCGCCTGTCCATAAAAAAACCGCCCCGGCCGGGCAGAGCGCACTTACGCTCTTGCCTGCCGGGGCGGTTTTCGTTTTCACGGCGTCACTAATTCTGCCACTGACTTACTCTGCAACCACCCAGACGCTGACGCTGCCACCGTTACAGGCAAATACCGCGGTGCCGTGCTCATCGGCGGTAACCGTTTCTTCACGGTTCCCCAGATGATCGCGCCAGACCTTACCGGCAAAACCTTCACCCATCGGCACGCTTTTTTCGCCCGCATCGCCGTTCGACATGATGACGACACAACCCGGCTGCGTTTCAGTGCCGCTGCGGCTGAACGCCACGCAGTTGGGATGATCGAAATAGTCGGTCTGTACGCCCCAGCCATACTGCTGGCGCGCCCGGATTAACCCTTCCAGCTCCGGGATCACCGGCATCTCAATTTTGTACGTCTCGCCGTCGCCGCCTTCATCTTCATAGGTCGCCCCGAACAGATCGGGATAGAAAATGGTAGGGACACCCTGTTCACGCAGCAGGATGAGCGCATAGGCCAGCGGTTTAAACCAGGCTTCAACCGGCGCTTCCAGCGACTGCAGCGGCTGGGTATCGTGGTTGGCCACGATGGTCACAGCATGCCACGGGTCAGCCACGACCAGCGAGTTGGCAAAAATCTGGCTCATATCGTAGGCGCTGCCTGCGGTGGAGGCCTGATGGAAGTTCATGTGCAGTGGCGCATCAAACAGCATGGTTTTGCCTTCCACCTGATGCACATACTCCTGCAGCTTCTCGGTTTCAAACGACCAGTACTCCGCGACGATAAACATCGACTCCTCAGCGACTTCCTGAATATGCTCGATCCACTCTTTGTAGAACCAGGCCGGGATATGTTTTACCGCATCCAGACGAAAGCCGGTGCAGGGTACCTGTTCCATCACCCAGCGCGCCCAGTATTTCAGCTCTTCCCTGACCGCGTTGTTGCGGAAATCGATGTTGGCGCCCATCAGATAGTCGAAGTTGCCCAGCTCGTTATCGACCTGATCGTTCCAGCCTTCGGCGGTGTAGTCATTGATGATTTTGAATACGCCGTTTTCGTCCGGATTTTCGATGTGGTCTACGCCGCTAAAGCATTTGTGGTCCCAGACAAATTTTGAATATTCTCCGGCGCGGGCCGGGAAGGTGAATTTAGTCCAGGCTTCGCATTCGACGACCTCGTCGTAAATTTCGTCGCGGTTATCCGGATTGACGCGGTTCACGCTGATCGCCTCTTTCTCATCAGCGCCCATTTTATGGTTCAGCACCACATCCAGCAGCACGCCAACGTTGTGGCTGCGAAGGGCTTCTGTCGCTGCCAGTAATTGCGTTTTGTCGCCATATTTGGTGGCAACGCCACCTTTCTGATCAAATTCCCCCAGGTCGAACAGATCGTAGCTGTCGTAACCGACAGAATAGCCACCAGAACCCCCTTTGTAACACGGTGGCAACCACGCCATGGTGATACCAATTTCGCTGAGCCAGGCCGCGCGATCGGCGACTTCCGGCCACAGTTTGCTGCCATCCGGGTAATACCAATGGAAAAACTGTAATAACGTTGGGTTTTGCATGTACCACACTCCAGGGGATGATGAAAATCAAGTATGGAGTAAGCGGCAGAAAAGAGACGCCGCGCAGAGAAATAAATCTGGCGGCGTAGCAGAGCAGGGGATCAGGAGAGGGTTTCGCGCGGTACCATGACTAAGCCGCCCTGACTGCTGTAGGCGGACATGACCGATTTCTGACGGGTGTTCTGACCCACCAGCGAGGCCAGCTCATCCATTCTCGCCTGCAGCAGACGTTTCACTTCGCATTCGTTATCCAGAATACGGCGCAGCACCGGGCGTAACTGCTCCTGCGTCTGCGACGAGGGCGATACGGCGTCTGTCGATTCAGCTAAGTTCTGCACCGCACTGACATACTCCATCTCCCTGCTGATCAATTCATCCCATTCGCCCTGTGCTGCATGACGCAGCATTCCCTGGCTGAGATCGAGTAACTGTTGGTAAACGGTAATCAGATGCGGTGCAGTAGTCATTAAACGGCGTCCTGAATCATTGAGTGAACCACTTCTTTCCACGCGTCCGCGATATTGCGCAGCAGGCCTTCGACCTCCTCGACCGCTGCAACATCATTGTGCAGGTTGGCATGCAACAGGCGACGCGTCATGTAGTTGTAAAGATCCAGCAGATTGTCTGCCAGCTCATCACCACGGTTTTCAGTCAGACCCTCTTTCAGGCCCGCTTCGATAATATTGATTGCTTTGGAAATAGAGCTGCCTTTGCCTTCAATATTGCCATCCTGCATAAACAGACGGGCGCGGATTAACGCGCTCAGTGCACCGTCGAACAGCATACCAACCAGCTGCTGCTGGGTGGCGCTCATGACGGCGCTTTCGACGCCAATTTTTGCATAGGCTTTGGTGCCTGTAGCGCTGTACATGGTCACTCCTATGATTTATTAGAACTTGAGGTATCGAACTGTTGTGTCAGATACGTACTGGTCGAGTTGAGTTTGCTGATGGCCATATCCAGCTGGGTAAACTGTGTCTTGTAACGTGCGATATCCGCGTCAATGCGATCGCTGGTGGTGTTATACAGGGCGGTTAAGTTATTCAGTGTCTTGCTGACGCCATCGGTAGCGGCCTGAACAATCCCTTTAGACGATAACCAGCCCGTGACGTTAGTCGCGATTTTTGTGGTAATACCGGTGGTTTTACCGTCGCCCACGATCATCTCTTTTACGCCTGCGGCATCTTTATCCAGCGCAGCGCTGACCTTCGTCGCATCAATTTTCAATGAACCGGTCTGAGGATCGGTGGTGATGCCAATCTGTCCCAGCGATTTGTAGGAAGAGGAGCTCTGCGCATTGGTCAGCATGCTTTTCAGCTGCGTTTCAATCGTGCGCAATGTGCTGTCACCAATCAGGGCACCATTACTGGAGTCCTGAGAGTCCGTATTGGTATCAACCTTGGTGTATTTGGTCAGGGTATTGAACTGATCCAGCAACGAGTTATAGGCATCGACCCAGGCGCTGATGGCGCTTGACGCTTTTGAGGTGTCTTTAGTAATCGTCAGCGTCTGAGCGCCCGTTGTCTGCGCGGTCAGATTTAAGGTAATGCCTTCCAGCGCATCACTGATCTGATTGCTGCTGTTCTCAATCGCAACGTTGTTGACCGTAAGCTGGGCATTCTGTGCCGCAACGCTCTGCGTCATCGGATTGCTGCTGGCTGAGGCATCAAAGCCCACAATTCCCTGCAGCGTGCTGTCGCCGGTGACGGCAATCGTTGCTACCGCATTATCGCTGCCGGTTTTGTTAGCACTCATGGAAAGGCGGAAGCTGCCATCCGACACCTTAATAATGGTAGCGGTGACACCGGCATTGGCGCCGTTGATAGCATCACGCATACCGGTCAGCGAAGTCTGATCGCTGGAGAGGGTTACGCTTTTGCTGGAACCATCTTTTAAGGTAATCGCGATACTGCGGCTGGCCACAGAACTGTCGCCCAGTGCGGCGGTGTTGCTGCTCTGCACGGAGGAGGTCAGAACCTGCGCCTGCGCCAGCTGCGTCACGTTAATGGCGTATTTACCGGCCACGGTGCTGCCAGAGGTCGTCGCACTAAATGACGTCGAGCTGCTGACCGCGGTGGTGGCGGTAAACAGGTCGGCACTGTTCAGCTTGGTGTTCGCGGTTTGGAACGTCGTCAGTGAACTTTTCAGCGTCGCATAGGCACTGAGCTTGGCCGTATAAGCCGTCTGCTGTTTAGAAATGGGTGTAAGTGCAGCTTTTTCAGCGGTGGTCAAACTGTCAAGCATGGTGCTGAGTGGCAGGCCGGAGCCCACACCGAGATTGCTTATACTAGCCATGTTAATTCCTTTATAAGGTCGACAGAGAAATTGATACCTGGGTTATCGGCCTTGAATAAGGAAAGTTTAAAGTTATTTGCCTTAGGGTAATGAGGTAAATAAGCACTATAGAGAAGGGTAATTCAGCGGCTAGAAAATTAATGAATTAAGTCTAAAGAAGTTCGGGCCGATGGCGATAACTTAAAACGTGACAGGTTGAAGCAGAAAAATTCGCCTGGTACTAAAAAAATTCTAAAGGTTGTTAAACGGCAGACGATAACAACTTTGACGGCGCTGAAGCCGGCGGGTTGAAGCCCACACCTTAACCGAAAGACTTGATTAACAGGAAAATTCATCATGGCCCAAGTCATTAATACCAACAGCCTCTCGCTGATCACTCAGAACAACATCAACAAGAACCAGTCAGCTCTGTCTACTTCAATGGAGCGTCTGTCTTCTGGTTTACGTATCAACAGCGCGAAAGATGACGCTGCTGGTCAGGCAATTGCCAACCGTTTCACCTCTAACATCAAGGGCCTGACTCAGGCTGCTCGTAACGCCAACGACGGTATCTCTGCTGCGCAGACTACTGAAGGCGCGCTGTCAGAAATCAACAACAACTTACAGCGTGTTCGTGAGCTGACTGTACAGTCTCAGAACGGCACCAACTCTGATTCTGACCTGTCTTCAATCCAGGACGAAATCAAATCACGTCTGAGCGAAATCGACCGCGTATCTGGTCAGACTCAGTTCAACGGCGTGAACGTGCTGGCTAAAGACGGCGCAATGAAAATTCAGGTCGGCGCAAACGACGGCGAAACCATCAACATCGACCTGAAGAAGATTGACTCTTCTACTCTGGGCCTGTCTGGTTTCTCAGTTTCTAAAAACGCACTGAAAACCAGCGATTCTATTACTCAGATTGGCGACACCAGCGGCAAAATGGCGACAGTTGACCTGTCAGACGTTGCTACCAAACTGGGTGTTGATGCCAGCTCTCTGTCACTGCACAACGTGCTGGACAAAGATGGCGCTTCAACCTCTAACTACGTTGTTACCTCTGGTAGCGATAACTACGCTGTTTCTGTAGATAAAACTGCAGGTACTGGCGGCAAAGTTGAGCTGAACACGACTACTGTTAAATACAATGACGCAGTTAACGGTGTTTCTGGCGCAACTCAGGCTGGTCAGTTCGTTAAAGTTGGCGCTGACAGCACCGGTTCTGCAGTAGGCTTCGTAACTGTCCAGGGTAAAAACTACGTTGCTGGCGCAACGGGTACTGGTACTGATGTTCTTGCGAACAGCGGTTCAACGACTCCTACTGATGTTAAAACCGGCGACACCACTCCTATCGAACTGAGTTCGAAAGGCGCAACTGTTGCTACCGCACAGTTCGCAGGTGCAGCAACTAACGATCCACTGGCTATGCTGGACAAAGCTATCGCATCTGTCGATACCTTCCGTTCAAGCCTGGGTGCGGTACAGAACCGTCTGAACTCAGCGGTGACTAACCTGAACAACACCACCACTAACCTGTCTGCTGCACAGTCTCGTATTCAGGATGCTGACTACGCAACTGAAGTTTCCAACATGTCTAAAGCACAGATCGTGCAGCAGGCTGGTAACTCAGTATTGTCTAAAGCTAACCAGGTTCCACAGCAGGTTCTGTCTCTGCTGCAGGGCTAATCGCCTACAACCCTCATTCAAAACCCCGCCTCGGCGGGGTTTTTTTTATGCGTATGATTAGCATGTTTTTACCCTGTTTCTCAGTCAATCGATCCCTCTCTGATAATTTATCCTGACAACATACCTTATTCTTTTAAGTGCCTCTGTTGAGCAGGTAAAAATGAAAAATATTACTGTTGTGGAACCGCTTTTTGTCAGTGCCTTTCAATGTATTGGCAGTGAATGTCGCGATCACTGCTGCAAAGGCTGGAATATCAATCTGGATAAGCCGACGGTTAATCGCTATTTAAAATCGTCGCAGATCGAAATAAAAACCCTGGCCGTTGAAAACATCGATATCACCCGAAAAAGCTATGCCAGTTGGGGCACCATGAAGCTGACTGCATCAGGCAACTGCGCGTTTATGGATGAATCCCGTCTGTGCAAAGTCCACGCCAGTCTGGGCGCCTCCGCACTGAGCAATACCTGCGCCACCTATCCCAGAAAGTCCCGAATTTTCAAAACTGAGCAGCAAAAGACCCTGATGATTTCCTGTCCTGAGGCGGCCCGGCAGTTGTTAACCTCACCTGATGCGATGCTATTTGAGGAGACAATTAAACCTCAGGCTGAAACCTTCAAAGCGAAAAATCTCGATCAGCAAAAAAAGTTGCTGAATCTAATGTGTCTGAATATTGTTAAAGTCAGTGCTGAAAAGCTTGATGAAGGGTTCTACGCGCTGACGAGTTTTCTGCTGGGTGCTGAAAGAATAAGCCCTGAAAAAGATTGGCTGGAACAGATGGAACGCCATTTTTCTGCCGTGCTCGATAGTCTGGCTCAGGGCCATATCAGACAGCAGCTTGATCAGGTAAAGCCTGACCATAACCTGCAATGGTCTTTACTGATGAGATTGCAGGGCTGGTTCGGCGGAATGACGCACAAGCGGGCATTTCCTACCCTCTATCACTACCTCAATAAGCTGATTTACATTCAGACTGAAGGCGCTAAAACCGACCATGTCAGTCAGCCGATGATCCGGCTGGATACCGTCTGGCAGAAACAGGTTATGCCGTGGCTGGCTGAACGTCCGTGGATAATGAATAACTATATTCAGTACCGCATTTATGAGGATTTTTTCCCTAACGACGAAAGTCGCAGCCCGTTGATGAGTTTGTATCTTCTGACGGCAGAATGGTTCCTGCTTAAATCACTGATAGCCGCCACTGTTGAATTAGTCGGAACCATTGATGAGGAAGATATTATTAATATCATTTACAGCTTCCACTCGATAACCAAACATAATCCAGAGTCGGTGATGGCGTTCGTCGCCGAGATTAACAAGGTTAAGGTCAATGACGATCTGTCACTGATTTATCTGCTGAAATAATCCCGGATGGCGCAGATTCAGGAACGTGCAGCAACCGCCTGTTCCTGCCTCGGCGGCTAACCGTAAACATCGCCGCTGGCGTGCCGGTTTATTTTCACACCGTCACGCCAGGGCATTGGTACGCGATAGTCAGTCAACCACTGTCCAGAACCCTGACCACACTGGTGCAGGCGCGTTTTCTCTCACCCCTTAACACCCAACCTCGTTACAGTTCCCCCTCAGACTGCCGATAACTCTCTACAGAACAACATCCTTAATGATTTTCACTTTGTGGAGTGTCTATGCGCTTCAATTATGACCTGTTACCGGGCGAGCGGCTGACCTTCGAAGAGATCGCCCGGCGTTATGCCTTGCAATATCCTGATGACAAAGAGTTAACCGCGCGCGCCTTGCTGAGTCCGTCAACCGGCCTGCGCACGCTGAAAATCCGTGCCGTTTTCGCGCAGGAGGAGAGCAACAGTCCGCTGGAGGATCTGCTCTTCATCACGCATGACAATGAACGTAAAAATTACCTGCGTCGCTTTGAGCACTACCTGAAGCAGAATCTCTCTTTTCTCTATTTCCGTCGCAGCGAGAACGAGAAGCGTGAAAACCTGTGGAAGGTGATGGGCAGCAGCCAGGTCTTCGCGATGATCGATCCGCAATCTGCCACGGCACAAAATCTGCTGAACAGTCGCGGCTACAAACTGGTGATGATGCATCAGGATGATGATGACGCTTACTGGCAGCTCTTCAGTCCGCAGGCGGATCCCTGTTTTCCGCAGTCGCAGCGCATTCAGTTCATCGTGGTCCTGAGCACGCCGCAGCACAAAGTCCCGGTGGCGGTCATGCCGGGAACGGAAGTCGGGCGTCGCGTCAAAGCACGGGTGTTGCAGCGCGCCAGTCAGGCGGAATTCAACGCCGGTGTCAAAGCCCGCTATGGAGCCTGTGTGATGACCGGAACCGAGCTGACCGAACGCCCCGGCTGGCCGTGGGTGGAAGCCTGCCATATCGACACGCTGGAAGGGGATGACGGCGTGCTGGCCGATAACAGTATCGATAACGGCCTGTTTTTACGCAGTGATTTACAGCGTCTGTTTATTAACCGACTGATTAGCATTAATGGTGAGTCGGGAGAGATTCAGGTGCATCCTGGCGAGGAGGCGCGACAGCATATTGCGCCCTGGTATCAGGAGCTGGATGGTCGTATCTGCAGCCTGTGGGCCGCTGTGCCACCCGCCACGCGGCAACGGCTGCGCGCCCGTCGTTAATTCCCGCTGATGAGTGCAGAAGGATCTGCACTCTGACGTAACAAAAATGAAATAGCCTCGTTTTACCCCGCCTATTCAGTCAATCGAAAACGCTACAGAATTGGATAATCATGCCGATAACTTCATTAACGCAGGATAGTCAACGTGAACGATTTCTATACCGCCGAAGGCGTGATGGACAAGCATTCGCTCTGGCAGCGCTACGTGCCGCTGGTGCGTCATGAAGCGTTGCGTTTGCAGGTTCGCCTGCCGGCCAGCGTTGAGCTTGACGACCTGCTGCAGGCGGGTGGGATAGGGCTGTTAAATGCCGTAGAGCGCTATGACGCGCTTCAGGGTACAGCTTTTACCACCTATGCCGTGCAGCGTATTCGTGGCGCCATGCTCGACGAGCTTCGTAGTCGGGACTGGGCACCTCGCAGCGTGCGTCGTAACGCACGTGAGGTGGCCGGAGCAATGCACAGAGTGGAACAGTCGCTGGGGCGTTCTGCTTCCGAACAGGAAGTGGCGCAGCAGCTGAATGTTTCCATGGAGGAGTACCGGCAGATCCTGCTGGACACCAACAACAGTCAACTTTTCTCCTACGACGAGTATCGGGAAGAGCACGGCGACAGCGCGGAGCTGGTGACGGAAGGCCATGAAGAGGCTAATCCACTTCACCAGTTGCTTGAAGGGAGTCTGCGTGAGCGCGTCATTGAAGCGATCGAAGCGTTACCCGATCGTGAAAAGATGGTGCTGACACTGTACTACCAGGAAGAACTGAACCTGAAAGAGATTGGCGCGGTACTTGATGTGGGTGAATCCCGTGTCAGCCAGCTGCACAGTCAGGCGATTAAACGCCTGCGGGCCCGACTTGCGGGAGCGCGCTAGCAGTATCAGTTCCTGGCGATTCAAAATTATAAGAAACCGGGGACTCAGTAATGGGAGCCAAGACCAAGGCCAGACCGTTAAGTCGTTATCTTAAAGACTATAAACACAGCCAGAGCAATTGTTCACACTGTGGCAAGGTATTAGATCGAATGGCGCTCGTTTTTCGTGGCCAGATCATCAATAAAGAGGCCATCGCTCGGATGGACCAGATGATTGATGAGCAGCTGTGGCTGAAACTTCAGCCCGAACTGACTGCGCTTTGTCGTTTTTGCAGTGATATTTTTTGCAATACCCATCCTAATTACTTCGACATTATGGCGTTCAAACAGTATCTGTTTGAGCAGACAGAGATGAGCCCCAGCACGATTCGTGAGTATGTGGTGCGTCTTCGTCGACTGGATGAGATGCTGAAAGCCAAAAATTTCCCGGCCGACAGGCTTAAAGGAAATAGCTGGCATCAGTGTCTGGAAAGCGATTTGCCTGATGCCGGTAATAACAATTACCGCATCGCGCTGCGCAAGTACGATCAGTTCTTAGGCTGGCAGCAGGCGTAAACCTGATCTGCACCGATTGCTCCCCCGCGTGCCTGCGGCACGTTCTCCCTTTGCCCGCCAGCCGGGTAAAGGGAAGGGGGAGCACGGCGCTTCTTTCTCCCCGCATTTTACTGCCTGTTTCCCGGCACCCGTTTGCCATCACGTTAGTCTCACCGCATCTGCGGACACCTGAATCAGGGTGATCCTTTGCGTATCTTCTGCAACACTATAAAGATGATTCCAGTGCCCGAACGGAGGCCGCATTGTCTTTACATCTGTTACACCAGTTTCCCCGTCTTGAACTGCTGGGCGCACCGACGCCGTTAGAACATCTGCCACGGCTCTCCGACTATTTGGGTCGCGATATCTTCATCAAACGCGATGATTTCACGCCCGTGGCGATGGGCGGGAACAAGCTGCGCAAACTCGAATTTCTGGCGGCCGACGCGCTGCGGGAAGGTGCCGACGTGCTGCTGACGGCAGGCGCGATTCAGTCCAACCATGTGCGTCAGACGGCGGCGGTCGCGGCCCGTCTTGGCCTGAAGTGCGTAGCGCTGCTGGAAAACCCGATCGGCACCCATTCTGAAAACTACCTGAGCAACGGCAACCGTCTGTTACTGGAGCTGATGGACGCGGAAGTGATCATGGTGGATGCGCTGCACAATCCCACTGAACAGCTGGCTGAAGAGGCCACGCGCCTGGAAGCACAGGGCTTCCGCCCTTACATCGTGCCGGTCGGCGGCTCAAATGCGCTGGGTGCGCTAGGCTATGTAGAGTGCGCGCAGGAGATCGCTCATCAGAGTGAAGGCGTGGTCGACTTTGCCGCCGTGGTCGTGGCCTCAGGCAGCGCCGGCACCCATGCCGGACTGGCGGTCGGTCTGGAGCATCTGCTGCCGGAGACTGAGCTGGTCGGCGTCACCGTTTCACGCCAGGTTGGGGCGCAGCTGCCGCTGGTTGAGCGGCTGCGTCAGTCGCTGGCAGAAAACCTGGAAGTGCAGGCTAAGGCTCCCATTACCCTGTGGGATGACTATTTCGCGCCGCGCTACGGTGAGCCGAATGATGAAGGCATGGCTGCGGTAAAACTGCTGGCGCAGCTGGAAGGGATCCTGCTGGACCCGGTGTATACCGGCAAGGCGATGGCCGGACTGCTGGATGGCATCAGCCAGAATCGCTTCCGTCGTGAAGGGCCGTTGCTGTTTATTCATACGGGCGGCGCGCCGGCGTTATTTGCTTATCATCCTTCGGTCTGAGACAAGCGAATAAAACAGTTTATACTCCGTGCGTTATCATTTTGAACGGGCAGCGATAAGCCGTGCTGCCCTTATAAGAACACACACACAATACTGTCAATAATGGGGTGAATATGTCCTTTTCTCGTGCAGGTCGTCAGATGGTGATGGGCGTCATGGCTGTGGCGCTGATTGCCGGCGTCAACGTTAAAACCTTTGCAGCGGAAAATCTGCTGAACAAAATTAAAGAGCGCGGCACGCTGCTGGTGGGTCTGGAAGGCACTTATCCGCCATTCAGTTTCCAGGATGAAAAGGGCAAGCTGACCGGCTTCGAAGTGGAATTCGCAGAGCAGCTGGCGCAGCACATGGGCGTTAAGGCGAGCCTGAAACCGACCAAATGGGACGGCATGCTGGCCTCACTTGATGCGAAGCGCATCGATGTGGTGATCAATCAGGTGACGATCTCTGATGAGCGTAAGAAGAAGTATGACTTCTCCACGCCCTACACGGTCTCCGGCATTCAGGCGCTGACCATGAAAGCCAACGCAAACACCATCACCAAACCGGCCGATCTGGCGGGCAAGAAAGTGGGCGTGGGTCTGGGCACGAACTACGAACAGTGGCTGCGTGAGAATGTGAAAGGCGTGGACATCCGTACCTATGATGATGACCCGACGAAATATCAGGATCTGCGTTCTGGCCGTCTGAATGCCATCCTGGTCGACCGTCTGGCTGCGCTGGATCTGGTGAAGAAAACCGGCGATACCATGGCCGTCGCGGGTGATGCCTTCTCCCGTCAGGAGTCGGGCGTTGCGATTCGTAAAGGCAACGACGATCTGCTGAAAGCGATCGATCAGGCCATTGCTGATATGCAAAAAGATGGCTCGCTGAGCAAGCTGTCTGAGAAATGGTTTGGCGCGGACGTGACGAAATAATGCAGGAAAGTCTTCAACTGGTGCTGGATTCAGCACCTTTTTTATTAAAAGGCGCGCTGTTTACGCTTCAGCTCAGCATCGGCGGGATGTTCTTTGGTCTGCTGCTGGGCTTTATTCTGGCGCTGATGCGTCTGTCGCGTTTCTGGCCGGTTCGCTGGCTGGCGCGGATCTATGTCTCGATTTTCCGTGGCACGCCGCTGATCGCTCAGCTGTTTATGATCTATTACGGCCTGCCGCAGTTTGGCATTGAGCTGGATCCGATCCCCTCTGCGATGATTGGTCTTTCCCTGAATACCGCCGCCTATGCTTCAGAGTCTCTGCGCGGCGCAATTTCATCGATTGAGCGCGGACAGTGGGAAGCGGCAGCCAGTATCGGTATGACGCGCTGGCAGACCCTGCGCCGGGTTATCCTGCCTCAGGCAGCACGCACCGCGCTGCCTCCGCTGGGTAACAGCTTTATCAGCCTGGTGAAAGATACCTCGCTGGCGGCGACCATCCAGGTGCCGGAGCTGTTCCGTCAGGCGCAGTTGATCACCTCGCGCACGCTGGAAGTCTTCACCATGTATCTGGCGGCCTCGCTGATCTACTGGGTGATGGCAACGGTGTTGTCTGCGTTGCAGAACCGGCTGGAACAGCATGTTAATCGTCAGGATTCGGAGTCGAAATGAGCGCCATCGAAGTCAGAAAGCTGGTGAAATCGTTTAACGGCCAGACGGTGCTGCACGACATCGACCTTGATGTAGCCGCAGGTGAAGTCGTGGCGATTATCGGTCCCAGCGGCTCAGGTAAAACCACGCTGCTTCGCAGTATCAACCTGCTGGAAGTGCCGGATAGCGGCACCATCCGTGTCGGAGAGATTACCGTGGATGCGGCGCTGGCCCAGAGCAAGCAGAAAGAGCAGGTGCGTCGTTTGCGTCAGCAGGTCGGGTTTGTCTTCCAGAACTTCAATCTGTTTCCGCACCGTTCGGTGATGGAGAACATCATTGAAGGGCCGGTTATCGTCAAACGTGAAGCGAAGGCGGATGCAATAGCCCGCGCGCGCACGCTGCTGGAGAAGGTCGGGCTGCACGGCAAAGAAGAGAGTTATCCGCGCCGTCTGTCGGGTGGACAGCAGCAGCGTGTGGCGATTGCCCGTGCGCTGGCGATGCGGCCGGAAGTGATCCTGTTCGATGAACCGACCTCGGCGCTGGATCCGGAGCTGGTGGGCGAGGTGCTCAGCACCATTCGCGCGCTGGCCGAAGAGAAACGCACCATGGTCATCGTCACGCACGAGATGAGCTTTGCCCGCGATGTTGCTGACCGCGCCATTTTCATGGATCAGGGACGCATAGTGGAGCAGGGCGAGGCGAAAGCGTTGTTCAGTAATCCTCAGCAGCCGCGCACCCGTCAGTTCCTCGACAAATTTCTCAATCAGTAACGCCACTGCCTTCCCCGGAAGGCAGTTTTAACCCGTTTAACCCCCGCGTTTTCACGCCCTTATTGGCGGCTGTCAGCATAATTTCCGCTGCAATATCACAGGTATTTATTCGGCCGTTAAACCTTTTGGCACATCTGACAAATCTTTTCCTTTCATCGGATATTTATTGGCGTTTACTGCTGCCACTTTCTCTTATTTATATTTTGTCGATTATCAAGCGCTATTATCCTTTGCTCTCGTGACGGCGCTGATTATTCACTTATTGCCCGGCTGATTAATAAGTGTAAGGAAACGTTCGGCTAAGTAAATAACTGTGGCAACAGGACCAGTCAGCGGCTTTTAAGAGTTTCGCTACATTCATCATCGGTTCAATGGCGAATAATCGCTGGATAATCATAAAAGCAATACTGATTTCCTCGCTTTTACTTACCAGCATTCTGACCTACACAGCAGGAGTCATTGAATGAGCCAGACTAAATCAGACCAGATATTGTGGGTAGATACCCTGAAGGGCGCCTGCATATTGCTGGTGGTCCTGTACCACACGGTTTTACCCGGCTTTGAAGGGACGATGAAATACCTTACTGCCGGATGGTTTCCCGCCGAAATATGGATACAGTTTAATACGGTTCTGTCGCCGCTGCGTATGCCCGCCTTTTTCTTTGTGTCGGGATTGCTGGCGACCAATGGCATTATTAACCGGCCATGGAAACAGGTGTTTACCAGCCGCATCACTAATCTCTTTTATCTCTATATTCTGTGGGGCTTTATTCAGTGGTGGTCAATTATCGGTATCTCTACCGAAATTACCGGCCAGCGTATTTCACAGAATCTGAATGCTGCCTATGCCGGTTCGTTATTCGAATTTCTCAAGCTGACGTTTATGGCCATGAGTACGTCGTGGTATCTCTATGGGCTGGGACTCTATTTCCTCTGCGCCAAAGTGTTCCGTGAATATAAACTGGCCCTGGTCGCGGTGGCGATCGTGCTCAATTATCTGGCGGTTGAGAAAATAATCCCGTTCTGGGGACCTCAGAGCCTGGCGCAATATTTCCTGTTCTTCCTGCTGGGAGCGTTCTGGAGTCAGACCATGTTGCGCCTGAGTGAATGGCGGCGGGAGAACCTTATGCCGTGGGCACTACTGGCGGCAGTGGCCGGGATTCATGTGATATTCGGCCTCGATAAGAGTCTGTTCCTGTGTGTGCTGGCGGTTTTGTTCAGCATCGCCGCCTGCCGCTGGTTGAATCAGCATTTCAGCATGCGCTATCTCAACTGGGTCGGCCGCAATACACTGCAGATTTACGTCATCCACCGTATTTTTATCGAGTTCTTTGGGATGTCCGCGATTCTGTTTGCGCAGCGGCACCATCTGTTTGAGCAGGCCTGGTTTTCGTTCCTCTGGGCCTGTTTCTATCCGGTGGCGATCGTGGGGATTTGCTCGCTGTGTTCAGTGGCGATCTGGTCGCTGACCAACCGCGGAGTGGGGCAGTCGCTGTTTGTGTTTCCGACTTTGGTTAAGCGGGCGCATGGCAGGGGATGAGGTTTGCTTTGCAGCAAGGTGGGCGGTAGCTTCCACCCGGAAGCGGGCAGGGTACGCTTAGCAGCGGGCTGACCCTGAGAAGGTTACGCCCGCCAGGCTGTGGGCAGTTTCAGGTCGCCCGTGCAGGCGGACGCGTCAAGGGGCGGACGCCCGCCCCTTAACAATCCCGGCGTCCGGCCTGCTTCACCGCCGCTTCGCGGTCCCTTCGCTTCTTCCGGATTTCTCACGGACCGCCGGGACGCGCCATCCCTGGCGCGAACCCGTCTCTTCGCGACATCCCTGTCGCTCATCCTGAAATCCCTCATCCGCTCAGCGGTTCTGACGGCCTCCCCAACACCCTCGCTGTTATCTATCCTCATAAGGTTTAATATTTTATCGCTATAGGTTTTTGGGATGGCCTGTGATTATCTGGCCGTCAGACTGCTCTGCATTCCTGAAATCAAAAAATATTACAGGCGTGGGTTTGGGAGAGGCGTCCGAAGCGCTGAGGAACAACCGGAGGCAAGGATGAGCCGACAGGACGTCGGCGAAAGGACGGCACGAGCCAGGGATGGCGAGTCCGGACGGTCCGCGGGCCGCAGGGCGTGACGAAGGTACCCCGCAGAGCGGGGCGCGGAGGCAGCCGGACGCCGGGATTGTTAAGGGGCGGGCGTTCGCCCCTTAATACGACCGCCTGCACGGAGGACCTGAAACTGCCCACCGCCTGGCGGGCGGAACCCGCTCAGTGTGAGCCCGCTGCAAGGCGAACGAAACCTTCTCATAGCCCGTTCGCGCAGCGAACACCCCGGCTTTTTCACGTGCAGCCTGCAAGGCGAACGAAATCTTCCCGGCGCCCGTTCGCGCAGCGAACACTCCCAGCTTCAGCTCCGCAGCAAGCCCGTTCGCGCAGCGAACACTCACCCCCCTTAAGCGTCACTGTTACCCAATCGTCATCAGACTCGCATTACCACCAGCCGCCGCCGTATTCACACTCAGCGAACGCTCGATCAGCAGACGCTCCAGCAGCAGATTGGTCTCGCCACGGGCAAAGCCCTGCACCGACACAATCGCGCCGTCACGCGCCGCAATCTGTTCGCACAGGGTGCGCAGCTGATCGGCATCGCCGTGATAAATCACCGCATCAAACTCCGCCGTTAACGGGTCACGCGCCAGCGTAATGCGCGCTTTCACCGCATCAGGCAGCGAGGCGCGCAGGGCGCGATGCAGCTCATCGTCCTGCCACAGCGCTTTACTGCCGACGCTGGTGACTGCCGCCAGCTGGATTAACGCATCCTGCTCGTTGTCCGCCAGACAGAGCACCTGATCGCGCGGCAACAGCGAGAAGGTGTTGCGCTCGCCCGTCGGGCCGGGCAGCAGACGGACGACGCCCGCCTGTGCCAGCTCGCCATAGTGGTGGCAGAGTTCAGCCAGTTCCGGCCTGTCTTTGGCCCAGTTGCTGAGTGCCTGATGCGGTGCCAGCAGTGCCTGACGCAGCGTGCTATCCGCCGGGCGTTCGGCATCCTGACGATCAAAGGTCAGACGCAGCGCGCTATCCGGGCGATGGGCCAGCAGGCGGTAGAGATAGAGCGGACCACCGGCTTTCGGACCGGTTCCGGATAAGCCTTCGCCGCCAAACGGCTGCACGCCGACCACCGCGCCCACCATGTTGCGGTTGACGTAAAGATTGCCGACCCTGGCGTTTGCCGTGACCTGCGCGATGGTCTCGTCGATGCGGGTATGCACACCCAGCGTCAGGCCATAGCCGGAGGCGTTAATCTGCTCAACCAGCTTCGGCAGAGTAGTGCGGGTGAAGCGCACTACGTGCAGCACCGGTCCAAAAATCTCTTTATCCAGATCGCTGACCTGATTCAGTTCGATCAGCGTCGGCTTAACAAAGGTGCCGCTGTTCCACTCCCTGCTGTCCTGCGGGTTATCCTGCACCGCCTGATAAACCGTGAAGCCCTTGTTACGCATCGCCTGAATATGGCGATCGATATTGGCTTTCGCCTCGGCATCAATCACCGGGCCGATATCGGTTGAGAAGCGCTCCGGATTGCCCATGCGGCACTCCGCCATCGCGCCACGCAGCATCTTCAGCGTATGGTCAGCGACATCTTCCTGAATGCAGAGCAGGCGCAGGGCAGAGCAGCGCTGTCCGGCACTGTCGAAGGCAGAGGCGACGATATCGATCACTACCTGCTCCGTCAGCGCGGAAGAGTCGACGATCATCGCATTCATCCCGCCGGTTTCAGCAATCAGCGGCACCGGACGACCATGCTGGTCAAGGCGACCGGCCAGATTACGCTGTAGCAGCGTCGCGACCGCAGTCGAGCCGGTAAACATCACGCCACGCACCCGGTTATCCCCGGTCAGCTGTGCGCCGACGGTTTCACCCTGACCCGGCAGCAGTTGCAGCACGCCTGGCGGTACACCCGCATCCAGCAGGATCTGAACCGCCTGCGCAGCAATCAGCGGCGTCTGTTCAGCCGGTTTAGCCAGCACGCTATTACCCGCGGCCAGTGCGGCCGCAATCTGACCGGTAAAGATTGCCAGCGGGAAGTTCCACGGACTGATGCAGACCACCGGACCGAGCGGGCGATGGGTTTCGTTGTCGAAATCGTCGCGCACCATTCCGGCGTAGTAATAGAGGAAATCAACCGCTTCGCGCACTTCCGCGATGGCGTTGTTGTAGGTCTTGCCCGCTTCACGCACCAGAATGCCAAGCAGCTGCTGCATCTGGCCTTCCATAATCTGTGCGGCGCGTTCCAGAATCGCCGCACGCTCCTGCGGCGGGGTGGCAAACCAGATCGGTCCGCTGTTCACCGCGGCATCCAGCGCCGCAGAGACTTCCTGCTCTGTCGCTTCACGGACCTGGCCCACGCGATCGCCTGGTGCCGCTGGGTTCAGAATGTCGCGCAACGCGCCCGCACCCGCTTCACCGTCGATCATTGGCTCGGCCAGGCAGGGTTGTGCCGCGCTGCTCAGCAGGGCACTGGAAAGTGAGGCGAGACGGTGTTCGTTGGCCATATCCAGACCCGCAGAGTTGACGCGGTTCTCGCCATACAGCTCGCGCGGCAGCGGGATCTTCGGATGCGGCAGGCCAATAGCACCTTCGCTGGCACCCAGTTTCTCGACGGCGGTTACCGGATCGGCCACCAGCTCATCAATCGGCAGCGAGGTATCAGCAATGCGGTTTACGAATGAGGTGTTGGCTCCGTTCTCCAGCAGACGACGAACCAGATAGGCCAGCAGGGTTTCATGGGTACCGACCGGCGCATAGATGCGGCACGGACGATTAAGCTTGCCGTCCGCCACTTTGCCAACCACCTGCTCATACAGCGGTTCACCCATGCCGTGCAGGCACTGGAACTCATACTGACCGGGATAATAGTTATTGCCCGCCAGCTGATAAATCGCTGCCAGGGTGTGGGCGTTGTGGGTGGCGAACTGCGGATAGATCAGGCTGGGCACGGCCAGCAGTTTGCGGGCGCAGGCCAGGTAAGAGATATCGGTGTAAACCTTACGGGTGTAAACCGGATAGCCTTCGAGTCCTTCCATCTGGGCGCGCTTAATTTCGCTGTCCCAGTAGGCGCCTTTCACCAGACGGATCATCAGGCGACGGCGGCTGCGCTGCGCCAGATCGATCAGCTCATCAATCACAAACGGACAGCGTTTCATGTAGGCCTGAATGACGAAGCCGATGCCGTTCCAGCCTTCCAGCTCTGGCTCGAAACAGAGTTTCTCAAGCATATCCAGCGACAGTTCCAGCCGGTCAGCTTCTTCTGCGTCGATGTTAATACCGATGTCATAGGAGCGGGCCAGTAGCGTCAGTGATTTCAGAATAGGGTAGAGCTCTTCCATCACGCGCTCATACTGTGCACGGCTGTAGCGGGGATGCAGTGCGGAGAGCTTGATGGAGATGCCCGGGCCTTCATAGATGCCACGGCCATTCGACGCTTTGCCGATGGCATGTATCGCCTGCTGATAAGAGAGCAGGTAGGCTTTGGCATCACCTGCGGTCAGGGCCGCTTCGCCCAGCATGTCATAGGAGTAGCGGAAGCCTTTCTCTTCCAGCTTGCGGGCATTGGCCAGCGCTTCGGCAATGGTTTCACCGGTGACGAACTGTTCACCCATAAGCCGCATCGCCATATCCACGCCTTTGCGGATTAGCGGCTCGCCACCTTTCCCGATAATGCGGTTCAGCGAGCTTGAGAGGTTGGCTTCGTTGTGGGTCGAGACCAGACGGCCGGTAAACAGCAGGCCCCAGGTCGCCGCATTGACGAACAGCGACGGGCTGCGTCCCAGATGTGACTGCCAGTTGCCGTTGCTGATCTTGTCGCGGATTAACGCATCGCGCGTTGGCTTGTCGGGAATACGCAGCAGCGCTTCGGCGAGGCACATCAGCGCCACACCTTCATGAGAGGAAAGGGAGAACTCCTGCAGCAGGCTTTGCACCATGCCAGCGCGTCCAGTTGCCCCTTTCTGGTGCCGCAGCTTGTCGGCGAGCTGGTAAGCCAGCTGATGGGTTTTCTCTGCCAGCGCCGCCGGTAAGCGCGCCTGCTCCAGCATCATTGGCACCGCATCGGTTTCCGGACGACGCCACGCGGCGGTCACGGCTGAACGGGTCACTGACTGAGGTAAAATCTGCTCTGCAAAGTCGAGGAACGGCTGGTGCGTCTCCTCTGGCTGGACATCATCGGACTCCGCGGCTGCCTGGGCAGAAAGCGGGAACTCCGGCACGGCATCGCCGCTTTCCAGCTGGCCCAGGTAGTTAAAGATCGCCTGTTTGATCAGCCAGTGTGGCGTGCGATCGATACGCTGCGCAGCCAGTTTGATGCGCTCGCGTGTCGCGTCATCCAGTTTTACACCCATGGTGGTTGTAGCCATGACTCCAGAGCTCCTTGATAGTGGTTCGATACGGCGTTGGCTGCACTATCACTTAAGTTGCAACTTTGTGCAACCGTGTTAAATGTGAGCCAGTTAACACCCTTTTAAAGTCGCCGATTGTTAAATTTTGCAATGCGGCACGGATATTGCTGCAAGATCCTCGCCAGGTTGGCAGGCCCGATAAAATGCGGGTTTCAGGCAGGTAATACGGTGGTGCAACCGGATAACTGTGAGCGAGTGCAACCTATCAGCACGTTTTCACAAACGGTTAGTGAAATCACTGTAACGCCTGTGTTAAATCCATTGTGCGCACAACGCCTTTCCGGCAGGATACCGCGCCGCTGGGACATGACTGACGCCCAGACGAAGAAAATCGGCCCGTTCTGCCCCGTTCCGGCAGGCGGGTAGCTGGCGATTTCTCTGGGATATCAAATAATAAGTGGAGAGACAGATGAGTGTAAGTACACCAATGCTGGTGACCTTTTTGGTTTATATTCTTGGGATGGTATTAATCGGTTTTGCGGCTTATCGCTCGACCAAAAACTTCGATGATTACATCCTCGGTGGCCGCAGCCTGGGTAGCGTGGTCACGGCACTCTCTGCCGGTGCATCCGATATGAGCGGCTGGCTGCTGATGGGCTTACCGGGCGCCATCTTTATCTCCGGTATCTCTGAAAGCTGGATTGCGATTGGCCTGACTATCGGTGCCTGGCTGAACTGGAAAATCGTGGCGGGTCGCCTGCGCGTTCAGACCGAGCATCACAACAACGCGTTGACGCTGCCGGACTTCTTTACCAGCCGCTTTGAAGACCACAGTAAAATTCTGCGTGTGATCTCCGCTATCGTTATCCTGGTGTTCTTCACTATCTATTGCGCCTCGGGCGTGGTGGCCGGTGCGCGTCTGTTTGAAAGCACCTTTGGTATGAGTTACCAGACTGCCCTGTGGGCCGGTGCAGCGGCGACCATCCTCTATACGCTGGTGGGCGGTTTCCTGGCGGTGAGCTGGACCGATACCGTTCAGGCGAGCCTGATGATTTTTGCGCTGATCCTGACGCCGGTGTTTGTGATTATCGCGGTCGGCGGCTGGTCCGATTCGATGGCGGTGATTGAGGCGAAGAGCCTGGAAAACCTCGACATGCTCAAAGGGCTGAACTTCGTCGCGGTGATCTCGCTGCTCGGCTGGGGTCTGGGTTACTTCGGGCAGCCGCATATTCTGGCGCGCTTTATGGCGGCAGATTCACATCGTTCAATCCGTACCGCGCGCCGCATCGGTATGACCTGGATGGTGCTCTGCCTGGCAGGTGCGGTCGCGGTGGGCTTCTTTGGAATTGCCTACTTCCAGAACAACCCGACGCTGGCAACCGGCGTTAACGACAACGCTGAGCGTGTCTTTATCGAGCTGGCACGCATCCTGTTCAACCCATGGATTGCCGGTATTCTGCTCTCTGCGATTCTGGCGGCGGTGATGTCCACGCTGAGCTGTCAGCTGCTGGTCTGCTCCAGCGCCCTGACGGAAGACCTCTATAAAGGCTTCCTGCGTAAAAATGCCAGCCAGAAAGAGCTGGTGTGGGTAGGGCGTCTGATGGTGCTGCTGGTGGCGCTGATTGCAATCGCGCTGGCGGCTAACCCGGAAAACCGCGTGCTGGGCCTGGTAAGCTACGCCTGGGCGGGCTTTGGTGCGGCGTTTGGTCCGGTCGTGCTGTTTGGCGTCTGCTGGAAGCGCATGAACCGTAACGGTGCGCTGGCGGGTATGATTATCGGCGCGCTGACCGTGCTGGTGTGGAAACAGTATGGCTGGCTGGGCCTGTATGAAATCATCCCTGGCTTCATCTTTGCCAGCATTGCGATTGTGGTCTTCAGTCTGATGGGACGTGAGCCATCAGCTGAAGCGCAGCAGCGCTTTGCCGCCGCTGAGGCCGAATTCCAGACCAAATAAGCGAAGCGTTAACCGGCAAGGCCCGTCCCGCAAGGGGCGGGCCTTTTTGTTACAAAGATAAATCACCCAAAGATGAAATTATCTCCGCCAGTAACTTGTTTTTTTCGCAGCGATAATGATAATCGGTATCGTTTACACTTTACCTGTTTTTACTGTTTATTGACGCTGCTTAACATTTAAGAGGTTGGCGATGTTTGTTCCTTTTCTCATCATGCTGCGCGAAGGGCTCGAAGCCGCGCTGATTGTCAGCCTGATTGCCAGCTATCTCAAGCGCACCCAGCGCACCCAGTGGTTCCCGGCGATGTGGGCGGGCGTGTTTATCGCCGCTGCGCTCTGTCTGGGCCTGGGTCTGTTCATCAATGCCACCACCGGTGAGTTCCCGCAAAAAGAGCAGGAGCTGTTTGAAGGCATCGTGGCGCTGATTGCGGTAGTAATTCTTACCTCAATGGTGTTCTGGATGCGCAAAGTCGCCCGCAATATCCGGGTCGAGCTGGAGCAGGCGGTCGATCAGGCGCTGCAACGCTCCGGCCGGGGCGGTCTGGCGCTGGTGCTGATGGTGTTTCTGGCCGTAGCTCGTGAAGGGCTGGAGTCGGTGTTCTTCCTGCTGGCGGCCTTTACCCAGGATGTCGGTTATGCGCCGCCGATTGGCGCGGTGCTGGGGCTGGCAACGGCGGTCGTGCTGGGCATGCTGCTCTACTGGGGCGGTATCCGCCTGAATATGGCGCATTTCTTCCGCTGGACCAGCGTGTTCATCCTGTTTGTCGCCGCGGGCCTGGCAGCCGGTGCGATTCGCGCCTTCCACGAAGCGGGCTTATGGAATCGCTTTCAGGATGTGGCCTTCGATCTCAGCAATACCTTATCGACCCATTCGCTGTTCGGCACCCTGCTGGAAGGGATTCTGGGTTATCAGGAGACGCCAAGCGTCAGTGAAGTGACGGTTTACTTCGTCTACCTGATCCCGGCGCTGATTCTGTTCTTTATGCCTGCGCGTCCTGCTGCGTCGGCCACGGTTTAATCAGACAATTTTTGGGCGCGTCCGCCGCGCCTGCAACTTAACAGGGAATATCGAGATGACAATGCGTTTTCGCCGCAAGGCACTGCTGCTTCCTCTGCTGGCAATCTCCGCTTCCGCGGCTGCGGCGGTTCCTCAGGTTACCGTCAGCGTTAACGACAAGCAGTGTGAGCCGATGAGCTTAACGGTCAAGGCCGGCAAGACTCAGTTCCTGATTAAAAACAACAGCCAGAAAGCGCTGGAGTGGGAAATCCTGAAAGGCGTGCTGGTGGTTGAAGAGCGTGAGAACATCGCGCCGGGCTTCAGCCAGAAGCTGACCGCCAATCTGGAAGCGGGCGAATATGAGATGACCTGTGGCCTGCTGAGCAATCCCAAAGGCAAGCTGATTGTGAAGGGCGAGGGCACCGCGACAGGCAGCACTTCCGCACGTATGCAGCTTGAAGGCCCGATCACCGCCTATAAAGCGTATGTGACAGAGCAGGTGAACCAGCTGGTAAGCAACACCCAGGTGTTCACGGATGCGGTTAAAGCGGGTGATGTGGAAAAAGCCAAAGCGCTGTTCGCTCCAACGCGTCAGTACTACGAGCGCATTGAGCCGATTGCTGAGCTGTTCTCCGACCTCGACGGCAGCATTGATGCCCGTGAAGATGACTACGAGAAGAAAGCGGCCGATCCTAAGTTCACCGGTTTCCACCGTCTTGAGAAAGCGCTGTTCGCTGACAACAGCACCAAAGACATGGCGGACTACGCTGATAAGCTGAACAAAGATGTGAAAGATTTGCAGGTGCGCATCAGTGAACTGGCCTTCCCGCCAGCCAAAGTCGTCGGCGGCGCAGCCGGGCTGATTGAAGAAGTGGCCTCCAGCAAAATCTCCGGCGAAGAAGATCGCTACAGCCGTACTGATCTGTGGGACTTCCAGGCCAACATCGATGGCGCACAGAAAATTGTTGAACTGCTGCGTCCTCTGGTGAGCAAAGCGAATCCGCAGCTGCTGGCCAAGGTTGACGCCAACTTCAAAAAAGTGGATGCGATCCTGAGCAAATACCGCACCAAAACCGGTTTCGAATCCTATGAGAAACTGACCAGCGCCGACCGCAACGCGCTGAAAGGACCGATCACCGCGCTGGCGGAAGATCTTTCATTACTTCGTGGCACCCTGGGTCTGGATTAATCATGAGTCGTAAGGAAGATGACGCGCAGCCAGCGCGTCGTCGTTTACTGAAAGGTCTGGGCCTGCTGGGCGGTGCAGCGGCCATCGGCGGCGGCTGTCCGTTCCATGCCGCGGCTGCAGACAGTTTTTCGCCGGGTACGGTGACGCCGCAGGCGCGGCAGCAGACGCAGCCGTTTTACGGTCAGCATCAGGCGGGCATCACGACGCCTCAGCAGGCTTCCATGATGCTGGTGGCGTTTGACCTGCTCAGCAGCGACAAAGCCGAGCTGAAGCGTCTGTTTCAGCTGCTGACCCAGCGTATCGCCTTTCTCACTGCGGGCGGTCCGGCACCTGCGGTCACCAATCCGCAACTGCCGCCGATGGATTCCGGCATTCTTGGGGCGACTATCGCGCCGGATAATCTGACGATTACCGTGTCGGTCGGCAATGCGCTGTTTGATGAGCGCTTTGGCTTAGCGCCTCACAAGCCGAAAAAATTGCAGCCGATGACGCGCTTCCCCAATGATTCGCTTGATGCCAGTCAGTGTCATGGCGATCTGCTGTTGCAGATCTGTGCCAACACGCAGGATACGGTGATTCATGCTCTGCGCGACATCATCAAGCATACACCTGACCTGCTTGGCGTACGCTGGCGTCGCGAAGGCTTTATCTCCGATCACGCGGCACGCAGTCAGGGGCAGGAGACGCCGATCAATCTGCTGGGCTTCAAAGATGGCACCGCCAATCCGGATACCCACAATCCTGCGCTGATGAATCAGCTGCTGTGGGTAACCGCCGACCAGGATGAACCGGCCTGGGCGCGCAATGGCAGCTATCAGGCCGTGCGGCTCATCCGTTTTCACGTTGAGATGTGGGATCGCACACCGCTGGGTGAGCAGCAGACTATTTTTGGACGCGAGAAGCTGAGCGGCGCGCCACTGGGGATGAAGCATGAACATGACGTCCCGGATTACGCCCGTGACCCGGATGGCGATGTGATTGCACTGGATGCGCACATCCGTCTGGCGAATCCCCGCACGCCAGAGACCGCCAGCAGCCTGATGCTGCGACGCGGTTACAGCTACTCGGCGGGTATCTCCGCATCCGGCCAGCTGGAGATGGGGTTGCTGTTCGTCTGCTATCAGCACGATCTGGAGCGCGGTTTCCTCACAGTGCAGCAGCGTCTGAACGGCGAAGCGCTGGAAGAATATATCCGGCCATTCGGTGGCGGTTACTTTTTCGTTTTACCCGGTATCCCCGACGCCAGCCATTATTTAGCGCAGTCGTTGCTGGAAGCCTGATTAATTTTCAATCACGGTGGGCGAGCCGGTCTCCGGCCGCCCACATTTCAGTTTCAGCGCTTTGCTTGCTGAGTTTAAACTGAGATTTCGCGGGTGTACTGCTTATATAAAATATGCTAATCCACTGTAATACAGGGTTTTTACATTTTGGCGTAAAAGAAATACCGACCCGTGATGAGCAATTCCTTTGCCAGCAGTTAAAATTACTATTGCAAACCTCTAACGAAATGATGCACTTTATTCAACAGGCGTAATCGGATGTGTCGATGTATCACACTGGAGTTCGCGCATGGGTCGAGTCTTTTATGGAACGTCACTGTCACTGAATAAATTGCGCCTGACCGCGAGGGCAATTCTGCCTCGTTATTTCTCCCTCTCCTCAACCTATTCTTTTGTCTTATCGCATCCTGTTTTATCCGGTGTTCAGCCTCGCCACTGCGTTGCTGCATACCCACTATCCTGTCCTGTCATGGCTCTAAAGGAAGCCAACTGAAACCTCTAAAGCGTTCACGTAATCGCAACGGGCCACCGGCCTCGCGCGGGAAATGAAACCAACTGAAAGGTGCCACTATGGGAAGACAGAAAGCAGTGATCAAAGCGCGTCGTGAAGCCAGAAGAGTGCTTCGTAGTGACTCACGCAGTCATCGTCAGCGCGAAGAAGAGTCGGTCACTTCGCTGGTGCATATGAGTGGACTGGATGCAATTGGCATGGCGCGCGATACGCGCGACCGGTTACCGATTGAAGCCCGTAATGAAGCTCAGGCGCACTATCTTAATGCCATAGGAACGAAACAGCTGATCTTCGCAACAGGTGAAGCCGGATGCGGTAAAACCTGGATCAGTGCTGCGAAAGCAGCTGAGGCCCTGATTAATAAGGATATCGACAGGATTATCGTTACGCGCCCGGTACTTCAGGCAGATGAGGATTTGGGATTCCTGCCCGGTGATATTTCTGAGAAATTCGCCCCTTATTTCCGCCCGGTTTATGACATTCTGGTTAAACGTCTTGGCGCATCATTTATGCAATATTGTCTGCGTCCGGAAATTGCCAAGGTAGAGATTGCGCCCTTCGCCTATATGCGTGGCCGCACCTTTGAAAATGCTGTGGTGATTCTGGACGAGGCGCAGAACGTGACCGCCGCGCAGATGAAAATGTTCCTGACCCGACTGGGCGAAAATGTCACAGTCATTGTTAACGGCGATATTACCCAGTGCGACTTGCCCGCTGGGGTGCCTTCCGGTCTCGCGGACGCGCTGGCGCGTTTTGAAGAGGACGAGATGGTTGGCATTGTGCGCTTTGGCAAAGAGGATTGTGTGCGTTCTGCGCTGTGTCAGCGCACCCTGCACGCATACAGCTAGCGTTTGATTGAGTAGAAGTGTAGCGCCCAAACCCGGCTCCGGCCGGGTTTTCTTTTCAGGGTTCAGGGCGGTGCCCGCGGTCGTACTCACATACCGGTCAGCGTGCAACAGGCAAAAAAAAGAGCCTGAACTTTCGTTCAGGCTCTTCTCAGAAGATGGCGGTGAGAGAGGGGTTCGAACCCTCGATACGTTGCCGTATACACACTTTCCAGGCGTGCTCCTTCAGCCACTCGGACACCTCACCAGATTTACTTCACTGACCGCGCTGGGTCAACGGGGCGGTACTATAGGGAGTCGGCTGAAAACGGTCAAGCACTATTTTCCTCTTTTGATCTATTCGCTTAAGCTCTGAACGAATCGATTTACTGCGGCATAAAATCGGATATTTATGCCGCCTGTTCCGCCCCCTCAGACGCTAAATCAGCTCTTCACCCGATTCGCGAAACTTTTACGCAGCTTCTGCAGCTTCGGTGGGATCACCGCCATGCAGTAGCCATTGCGCTGGCCCGCGCCTTCCCAGTAATCCTGATGATAAGCTTCAGCGGGATACCACTCTTTCAGCGGCTCAATGGTTGTCACCACCGGCACATCATGATCGGCCTGAGCACGGGCAATAGCGGCGCGCGCTTCTGCTTCCTGTTCTGCATTCGCCGGGAAAATCGCTGAGCGATACTGGGTGCCGATATCGTTACCCTGACGGTTAAGCTGGGTCGGGTCATGCGTGACAAAGCTGATATCCAGCAGATCGCCGAAAGTCACTTTCTCCGGATCAAAACCAATGCGGATCGCTTCGGCATGACCGGTTGCACCGCTGCAGACCTGCTCATAAGTCGGATTAGGACGGGCACCGCCGGTATAGCCGCTTTCAACCGACTCAACGCCGATCACATCCTTAAAGACTGCTTCGGTACACCAGAAACAGCCGCCAGCGATAACTGCGTATTCGATTGCCATAATAATTTACTCCTGTCAGGTCGAAAGAGGTGAATGGGGGCGCGGCAGACCGCTTTCAACTAGATCAGCATCTCCGGTTTAAAATCTCCGCTCTTATCCAGCATTTTGTCGCTCATCACGCTGAAGCGGCCTTCGCCCGTGTAGTGCAGGGTGGCGGGATATTCCGGCTGCTCGGCGACGTGCGCTTTCACGATCTCAAAAATAAACAGGTTGTAGTTAGCGACCATCGAGTCGTCATAGAGCTGACACTCAAAGCTGGCAAAGCATTCGGCAATCATCGGCGCGCCCACCACCTGAGCCGGTTCAGGTGTCAGGCCAAAGGCCTCAAACTTATCAAGCTGGTCGCCGTGGCTGTTACCGATTGCTACGACTTCATCGATCAGCGAGGCCGAGGGGATGTTCAGGACGCACTGACCGCTGTTGCGAATCAGTTCATGGCTGTGATTCATTCCGGAAATCATGCAGCCGACCAGTGACGGCGAGAACTCCAGCACCGTATGCCAGCCGAGCGTCATGATGTCGTGCTGATCCTGATACTGGGAACTGAGCAGCAGCACCGGGCCGGGTTCAAGATATTTGCGGGCTTTGCTGACCGGGAAAGCATATTTGTGCATGCGTTGGCTCATGGCCTGACTCCTTAAACGGAAGGGTGCCATTAAGTGTAGAGCACGCTGCGGGTGCAGCAGGAGCGCCAGAGGTAAGAAATGCGAGGTGGAGGGTGGCGTGCGGGATGAGCCGACATTTTTACCGGCCGTATCGCGAGCTTAAGGTTTCCTTAATATACCGTCGCGATACTGCCAGTATTAACTGAGGATAATGCTATGAAAACTGCTCCTGTTACCCTGTCTGCACCGGCTTCGCGTCCGATGAGCGAATATGCTGCACTGCTGATTGCCGCAGCCACCGTTGTTCTGTTCCTGTCTGCCTGGTTCACCGCTTAAAACTTAACGACGGCCCGGCAACCGCTTCGGTCGCGACGATTCCCTAAGAAAAACTGAAACCGGTGTAGCTGGACGATGCGGCTGACAATGCTCAGCCCGAGTCCGATCCCGCCGTAACGACTGTCCATCCGGATAAACGCTTTACTCAGCTCGCCACTTTTACTCTCATCAATGCCGGGTCCCTCATCTTCCACCACCATCATGGGGTGGGGAGCCGATAACAGCTGCACGCTGATCGTGCTGTTATCCGGGCTGTAGCGATGGGCGTTCTCGACCAGATTACGCAGCAACATCTTCAGCAGCGTGGCATCCCCACGCACAAACTGCTCCTGCGGCAGATCGAGCAACAGCGTCTGCTGATGCGCCTCCAGCATAATGCTCAGTTCTGCCTCCATCGGCAGAATCACATCTTCGATCAGCCCGACGTTCTGATAGGTGCCGGACGTAAATGATTGCCCGGCACGCGCCAGATTCAGCAGTTGCGACACGCTGTGTGTCATCTGATCCAGGCGCTGCACCAGCGGCTGAACTTTGACATCGCTGTTACGCTCGATCAATTCCAGATGCAGACGTAATCCCGCCAGCGGCGTGCGCAGCTCGTGTGCCACGTCGGCAGTAAACAGCCGCTCGCGTTCAAGACTGGAGTTCAGACGCGCAACCAGCTGATTGATCGCCTGAGTGACCGCATCGATCTCATGGACCTGACTGTGGCAGGCGACCGGTTCGAGATTCTCTTCGCTGCGACTCTCCAGTTCCCGCTGCAGCTGATACAGCGGCCGGGTGATCCACTTCACCGCCTGATAGCAGAGCAGCAGCGTCAGGGTAATCATCACCAGACTAGGCACCGCCAGGCTGGCCACCGCTTCATGCACTTCACGCTTTACGTGACTGTCCATGTTGCGCTTCTGCAACTGCGCTTCTACCAGAAACTGGATCTGCTCTTTACTCTCATGCCACAGCCAGACCACGCTGATCACCTGGAATACCAGCAGGATCAGACCAATGGTCAGGATGAGTCGAAAGCGCATACTGCGGTGATCGAAACGTCTTATCATGTTGCCTCGCGAACGCCATCCTGCGTCACCAGTGCATACCCAAAACCGCGCACGGTGCGAATGGCGCTTTTGCCAATTTTGTCGCGCAGATTATGAATGTGCACTTCCAGCGTATTAGTAGAAGGCTCCGTCTCCCAGTTATAGATATCCTGGTAGAGAATTTCACGGTGTACCGGGTTGCCTGCCTTGAGCATCAGCCGCGACAGAATCGCAAACTCTTTCGGGGTCAGATCCAGCAGCACATCATTGAGCATGATCTGACGATGCGTCATATCCAGCGCCAGCGCACCCACTCTGACATGACTGTCGCCCTGATTAACGTGTCGACGGATCAGTGCGCGGATGCGTGCCAGCAATTCATCCAGCGAAAACGGTTTGATCAGGTAGTCGTCCGCGCCAGCGTCGAGTCCGGCAATGCGCTCGTTGATGGTATCGCGTGCGGTCAGGATCAGCACCGGCGTCATCTTCTTCTGGCGCCGCAGTCGTATCAGGAAATGCAGGCCATCTTCGTCCGGCAGGCCAAGGTCCAGCACCACCAGACTATACAGGCCGCTGGCGAAGTGCGCTTCAGCATCCCGCACCCGCGTCACGCCGTCACAGACATAGCCTTCGCCTTCCAGCGCCAGCATTAGTCCCTGCAGCAGCAGGGCGTCATCTTCTACTATCAGTATCTTCATCAGGGTTGGCTCCGACACGACGTCAAAATATCATCCGCAGGCACATATTCGTGGGTCGCGGTGCCGGTTAATCCCAGCATGGTTGAAAACAGATTATCCTGTGAAAAATCATCTGTCGCCGCCAGTTTATTCAGACAGCCGCGATTAACCGCATAACGTTTCTGGTAATCGTCGGAAAGCCAGATCAGCAGCGGCACATGTTTCTGGGTATCCGGCGCGATAGCATAGGGCAGGCCATGCAGGTAAGCCCCATTTTCACCCAGCGATTCACCGTGATCAGAAAGATAGACCAGGCTGGTGGTGAAGCGATCCTGATGCGCACGCAGTACATTGATCGCTTTATCGACGATGTGATCCACATTGACCAGCGTGTTGTCATACGTATTGATCAACTGCTGTTGCGAACAGTCCTGAATCTGGTTGGTGTCACAGGTCGGCTCAAACTGGCGGAACTGCGGTGGATAGCGATGGCTGTAAGTCGGGCCATGGCTGCCAATGGTGTGCAGCACAATCACCGCGTTGCCTTTTAACTGGCTGATGTACTCATCCAGTCCGTGGAACAGCACGTCGTCATAACATTCGCCATCAATACACATGCCGGGCAGGTTGAGGCTGGTCATATCCTGATGCGGAACGCGATCGCAGGCACCTTTACAGCCCCCGTCGTTCTCATTCCACAACACGCTGATCCCGGCGCGCTGAATCACATCCAGCAAGCCTTCCTGATGCGCGGCCAGCACATCATCATAATGAGCGCGTGGCATGTTGGAGAACATGCAGGGCACGGAAACCGCTGTCGCCGTGCCGCACGAGGTGGTGTGCGGAAAATAGATCACATCATCTTTCGCCAGCAGGGGATTGGTCAGACGACCATAACCGCCCAGCGAGAAGTTTTGCGCACGCGAGGTTTCGCCCAATACAAGAATCGTCAGATTCGGCTTGCCGCTGGCGCGGCTGGGTTGCAGGTGCGCATCTTCACCGATACGAATCAGCGGCGCGTTCTGCAACTGCTCATGCTTATACCAGGAGAGCGTTGCCGCAATGCTGTTAGACGGGCTGAGCGCTTTGACCAGCTCGCGGTTGTTGCGGAACAGCGAAGCGTAATCTTTATAGAAGAGCAGGGCGACCAGCACGATCAGCGCCGCTGAAAGCAGCACGCTGAGCAGTCGCGCCAGCACGCCGCGCCACTGCTGCTTTTTGATGCGCGGCCAGAACACCAGCAGCGCCATCAGCACGCCTGAGGTGAGCAGGGTGAGCAGCAGCTTCGGCGTAATCAGCGCAAAGGATTCGGACGCGGTGGTATCCATCATATTGGTGATCATCGAGCGATCGACCACGATGTTATAGGTCTGAATAAAGTACTGCGCCGATGCGGAGAGCAGAATAAACAGTGCGGCCAGCAGCCGATCCAGCCAGACAAACGAGGCCAGCGTAATCACGATGTTAATCACGCTAAAGGCGACCAGCGGCATTGATAAAAACACCAGCGTGGTATGCAGGTTGTCCAGCGGCATCACTGCCAGTACCTGACGGTAATAGGCAATATTAAGGAAAACCGCGATATAAACCGCAGCCAGAGTCAGCAACGTCAGGCGGCCAATCAACGGCCTTTTCAGGGTAAACGCCATGTGAGCAGGAACCAGAGTAATAAAAGTGTCATGAGAGTGCGCTTTCAATATTAGGAATACCTTAAGAAGCTTAAGGTTTGAGGCTGGCCCACTGTACAGAGAACAAGACGACGGAAACTCCAGACAGCAGCGGATCGGTTACGGCCTGCTGCTCTGAAGCAGTGCAGAACAGGATGGGATGTTTATGCTGATTTAACCGCAGCGGCTGGCATGAAACCTGCATCTTTCTGGCATAACCCCTGTTAATGACTACACTTAATGTGAAGATGTTCTCAGTCAGGAAGTATTGTCAGCAATGCGCTTGCAAGTTTGAGGAGAGTGACCTATCCAATCACCGCGTTTTATCCCTCAATCACCGCTTTATCAGAATTTCCCGCTTGCTGACCAGACTGCGTCAGGACATTCTTGTTTTAACTCAATGATTTATTAAAATTCGATTTTCAGGAGAAGTAACGTGACTCAAGCGGCAGACACCCATGCCAGGTATCCGACATTAAGCAGCGGGCAGTACGCCTTCTTTTTTGATGTCGACGGCACGCTGGCAGCGATTCAGTCCCGTCCCGAAGCGGTATTTATTCCTGAGCAGGTCATCGCACAACTCCGGCAGCTTTCTGCACTCTCTGGGGGTGCGCTTGCGCTGGTCTCCGGCAGACCTATAGAACAACTTGATGCGCTGGCCGCACCGTGGCATGGCCCGGCTGCGGGCGTGCATGGTGCAGAGCGCCGTGATGCAGAAGGAAATCTGCAACGCATCAGCCTGCCGGTCGAGGTCGAACAACCGCTCAGAACAGAACTGCAGGCGGCAATGGCTTCCTGGCCTGGCACGCAGCTGGAGATCAAAGGCATGGCCTTTGCCCTTCACTACCGTCAGGCGATGCAGCATGAGCAGGATGTGATGCGACTGGCCGAGCAGTCCGTGAAGCGCTTCCCCGGACTGGCGCTTCAGCCGGGAAAATGTGTGGTTGAGATTAAACCCGCAGGTATCGATAAAGGCGCCGCGATTGGCGACTTTATGCAGCAGTCCCCTTTTGCCGGACGTACGCCGGTCTTTATTGGCGACGACCTCACTGATGAGAAGGGCTTTCTGGCCGTCAACGAACGGCAGGGCGTCTCGATCAAAGTCGGCGAAGGTTCCAGCCAGGCCGATTATCGGCTGAATGATGTCGATGCGGTTTACGGCTGGCTGGAAAGAACATTATTACTATTAGAGCAAGACAACGTCGGTAAGGAGTTTAGGTTATGAGTCGTTTAGTGGTTGTATCTAACCGTGTCGCCATGCCAGATGGGTCTAAAACCAGCGCTGGCGGCCTGGCCGTCGGTATTCTCGATGCACTGAAAAGCACCGGTGGAATGTGGTTTGGCTGGAACGGTGAAATCAGCGAGTTCACAGGCGAAGACGTTGAAGACGTCAGGGTTCAGGAGCATGAGGGAATCGAGTATGCCTCGTTCCCGCTGAGCCAGAACGATTACGATCTCTATTATTGCCAGTTCTCCAATACGGTTATCTGGCCTGCCTTCCATTATCGTCTTGACCTGGTGCAGTTCCAGCGTGAAGCGTGGGAAGGGTATTGCGACGTCAATGATTCGGTGGCGCAGCGTTTAAAACCGCTGATCAAGCCAGATGACATTGTCTGGATCCACGATTATCACTTTTTACCGTTTGCCGCCGCACTGCGTCGGGCGGGCATTAATAACCGCATCGGTTTCTTCCTGCATATTCCGTTCCCGACGCCTGAAATCTTTAACGCACTGCCTCCGCATAAAGAGTTGCTGGAAATGCTGTGCGAATATGACCTGCTGGGATTCCAGACCGAATCCGATCGGGTGGCGTTCCTCGACAGCGTCAGCCAGCTCACGCAGCTGCAGAATAAGGGCGATAAAAAGCATCGCGCCTTTGGCAACACCTTTATGACTGAGGTTTATCCGATCGGGATTGAGCCAGACAGTATTAAAGAGATGGCCGAAGGGCCGCTGCCGCCGAAAATGGCTGCCATGAAGAAAGAGCTGGGCGATGCTCGCAATATCATTGCCTGCGAACGTCTCGACTATTCGAAAGGCCTGCCTGAGCGTTTCCTTGCCTATGAAGCGCTGCTGGAGAACTTCCCGGAGCATCGCGGCAAAATCCGCTATTCGCAGATTGCGCCAACCTCGCGTGGCGATGTGCAGGCGTATCAGGATATCCGTCATCAGCTGGAGACCGAAGCAGGGCGCATCAACGGTAAGTACGGCACGCTGGGCTGGACCCCGCTTTACTACCTTAACCAGCATTTCGACCGTCGCCTGCTGATGAAAATCTTCCGCCTGACCGATGTGGGTCTGGTCACGCCACTGCGTGATGGTATGAATCTGGTCGCGAAAGAGTATGTGGCAGCGCAGGACCCGGACGATCCGGGTGTACTGGTGCTGTCGCGCTTTGCCGGGGCAGCCAATGAGCTGACCTCTGCGCTGATCGTCAATCCTTATGACCGTGATGAAGTCGCCGCCGCGCTGGACAAGGCGATTACGATGCCGCGTACCGAAAGGATTTCACGCTATAACGACATGATGGCGGTATTGCGTAAGAATGATATTACCGCCTGGCGTGAAAGCTTCCTGAAAGACCTGGAACGCATTGATCCACGCAGCGTGGATCACAACACGGCCAATAAGGTCGCAACCTTCCCAAAACTCGCCTGATCTGAGTCCGGGCTAAGGTAGTAAAAGCAGCGATAACCGCATGGCGGTATCGCTGCTTTTTTTGGACCCCGATCACAGAAAGCCCGTCGCGTATCTGTTATCTCGGTCTGCGGCATGGCATGCAGACCCTTAAAATAGCTGCTTAGTGTGGCCCGATTCCTGCTAGCGCAGCCGTAAACCCCGTCATATCAGGCTCTGCCACTTTCTTTACCTTCAATACTCAAGTTTTTCTTCATCCTGCCGATAGTGATAGTGCCAGCGCATAATCCCCTGTTAATTCATTCGTCTTTCTTATGTAACCCCTTGTTACAATGGGTATCGTACCCTGTACAGACCCCTGTAGCTGTTAACGCCAGGTTGCCATAAATCTTCCATGATGCCGTAGAAACCTTAACGGTTTCATTACTCACCCTCTGCGATACTCCCCTTAAGTAACTAATTTAAAAGCAATTACCTCCTCTGCTCTCCAGCATAATCTTCTGATAACTCTCGTTTGGCTGGTTCTAAATAGGGAGTTAAAACGATTAACACCTGATATTCATTCCGGACTGCTCAAAGCGTCGAATAGCGATAGTTTTACCCCCTATTAAACCTTTCTCAGGACCAATTGGACTTAAAATCGGCCTTTTTTGCTCAAAAAATGAGCAGCCGGTAAGAAACCGTAAAGCTTTGCTGAAGAAATTTGCGTTAAAAGTGTGATCTGCGTCACACTTTATCTAAAATTACGCTTCCCTGTCGTTGTATGTCGAAATCAGACGATATAGATTTGCCTTGTTTTCGGAATAGTCCTAAAAAACGTAAGAAGATGTCACGGAAGATGTCCGGAACTCGAAAATAGAATGGCATGGATTTTCGACCTTCGGTGGGTCTGAAACCCACAAAAACAGAAGGCGAAAACTGTGACATTAATGTTATGTGAGTTTTTTTTGCCATCTTTTGATTTAACAAACAGCAGCTCGAACCGCAGATTTTAAATCTGCGATACAGTTACGTCGCATCTCTCAGGATGGAAAAATAATGAACACCTCTGAAGTACTCAAACATATTTATGACCTTAACTTGTCTTATTTACTGCTTGCGCAGCGTTTAATTAACCAGGATAAAGCTTCTGCAATGTTTCGCCTCGGAATTGACGAGAAAATGGCGAACGCGTTATCTGAATTAACCTTGCCCGAGATGGTAAAAATGGCGGAAACCAATCAACTGGTTTGCCAGTTCCGTTTTACCGAAAGCAGCACTATTAATCGTTTGACGCAGGAATCACGCGTGGATGATTTACAACAAATCCACACCGGCATTTTATTATCGAGCCGTTTACTGCGTAATGCGTCTAAAGATGAAGCGCCTGCTAAAAAGAGAGCAATGTCATGAGTGAGAAAAGTATTGTTCAGGAAGCACGTGATATTCAGCTCGCCATGGAGCTCATCACGTTAGGTGCGCGCTTACAGATGTTAGAGAGTGAAACTCAGCTGAGCCGTGGTCGTCTGATCAAGCTCTATAAAGAATTACGTGGCAGCCCGCCACCAAAAGGCATGCTGCCGTTCTCCACGGACTGGTTTATGACGTGGGAACAGAACATCCATGCTTCTATGTTCTGCAACGCCTGGAAGTTTTTACTGAAAACGGGCCTGTGCAGCGGTGTCGATGCCGTGATCAAAGCTTACCGCCTGTATCTTGAACAGTGTCCTCAATCGGACGAGGGCCCGCTGTTGGCGCTGACTCGTGCCTGGACCCTGGTCCGATTCGTTGATAGCGGTATGCTGGAACTGGCTGATTGTAAGAGCTGCAACGGCAGCTTTATTAACCATGCGCATCAGCCTGTTGGCAGCTTTACCTGCAGCCTGTGCCAGCCGCCATCACGTGCCGTAAAAAGACGTAAACTTTCTGCAGAACCTGCCGATATGTTTCCACAACTGCTGGATGAACAGGTTAAACACGCCGTTTAAATTTGTTCGCATTGTGGAAGCCATCCAGCAGCGGTTAATACCGCTGCTTTTTTTTTGCTTGCGGTTCAGGAATAACACCTGCGGCTCTCTGGCTTAACTTCCACCAACACGTTACGGACGTAAGGATATTTTTGTGCTGATAATTATAGGTTACCTGATTGTTTTAGGCTCCGTGTTGGGCGGATATGCGCTGGTAGGTGGCCATCTGGGCGCGCTTTATCAGCCAGCCGAATTATTAATGATCGGCGGTGCCGGTGCCGGTGCATTTTTAGTCGGCAACAACGGTAAGTCGATTAAAAAAACCCTGAAAGCGCTGCCTAAGTTATTTCGCGGCTCCAAGTACAACAAAGCCGTTTACATGGATTTAATGGCGCTGCTTTATCGCCTGATGGCGAAGTCGCGTCAGCAGGGGATGTTATCGCTGGAACGGGATATTGAAGATCCGAGCCAGAGTGAAATTTTTGCTAATTATCCCCGCATTCTTGCCGATAAACAGTTAGTAGATTTTATTACCGACTATTTGCGCCTGATGGTGAGCGGCAACATGAACGCCTTTGAAATCGAAGCGTTGATGGATGAAGAGATTGAGACCTACGAACACGAGTGTGACGTACCAGCGCAAAGTATATCTGCAGTCGGCGATGGTCTTCCCGCTTTCGGTATCGTTGCCGCGGTAATGGGCGTGGTGCATGCGCTGGCTTCGGCCGACCGCCCGGCCGCTGAACTCGGTGCGCTGGTGGCCCATGCGATGGTGGGAACCTTCCTGGGCATTTTGCTGGCCTACGGATTCGTCTCTCCGCTGGCGTCGGTACTGCGCCAGAAGTGTGCAGAAACCACCAAGATGATGCAGTGCATCAAGGTGACCCTGCTGTCGAGCCTGAATGGATACGCGCCGCAGATTGCGGTGGAGTTTGGTCGTAAGACGCTCTACTCCGCCGAGCGCCCATCGTTCAGCGAACTGGAAGAGCACGTACGTAACGCTAAGAACCCGGCTAAACAGACTTCAGACGAGGCTTCATGAAACACGGCAATCGCCCAATTGTGCTGATCAAAAAGCGCAAACATAAAGGCCATGAAGGCAGCCACGGATCGTGGAAGATTGCCTACGCCGACTTTATGACGGCGATGATGGCCTTTTTTATGGTGATGTGGCTGCTCTCTATCGCCAACCCGCAGGAGCTGGTGCAGATAGCAGACTACTTCAAGACACCGCTTAAGGTTGCACTGACCGGCGGGGCGCGCAGCAGCGACAGCGAAAGCCCGATCCCTGGCGGCGGTGATGATCCAACGAAAAAGATTGGCGAAGTGAACAAAGTCGTCGATATGGACGCGCAGAAACGCAAGCTGGATGAAATTCGCCTTAACCGCTTGCGTGAGAAACTCGACCAGCTGATTGAAGCGGATCCGCGCCTGAAAGCGCTGCGCCCGCATCTGATCATCAACATGGTGGAAGAGGGGCTGCGTATCCAGATTATCGACAGCCAGAATCGCCCGATGTTTAAAACCGGTCGGGCCGAGGTGGAGCCTTATATGCGCGATATTCTGCGTGCAATTGCGCCCATCCTTAACGACATCCCGAACCGCATCAGCCTGGCCGGACATACCGATGATTTTCAGTATGCCAACGGTGACAAAGGCTACAGCAATTGGGAACTGTCGACCGACCGCGCGAATGCCTCACGCCGTGAACTGGTCACGGGCGGCTTAGATAGCGGAAAAATTTTACGGGTGTTAGGCATGGCCGACACCATGAGCCTGAAAAATCGTGGCGGTAATGATGCCGTTAACCGCCGCATCAGCCTGCTGGTGTTGAACCACGACACCGAAGCGGCAATAGAAAAAGAGAACGCAGAAAGTGATGCCGTCCAGATCAGCGATCCGGCGGCCATTCAACAGATTACCGCACCTGCAACACCAGGCAGCGCGGTGAATACAGCAGCCCCCTCACAGCCGAGGTGATTCCCGTGAGTATGGACATCAGCGATTTTTACCAGACGTTTTTTGATGAAGCCGATGAGCTATTAGCGGATATGGAACAACACCTGTTGGGCTTAGACCCGCAGGAGCCAGATTCGGAACAGCTTAACGCCATCTTCCGTGCCGCTCACTCCATTAAGGGTGGGGCCGGAACCTTTGGTTTTACGGTATTACAGGAAACGACTCATATCCTGGAAAACATTCTGGATGGTGCTCGTCGCGGCGAGATGCAGCTCAGCACCGACATCATCAACCTGTTTTTGGAAACCAAAGATATTATGCAGGAACAGCTCGATGCTTATAAAACCGCGCAGGAGCCTAACGCGGAGAGCTTCAAATATATCTGTGAAGCACTGCGCCAGCTGGCGCTAGAGGCCAAAGGTCTGCCGGTTGACGCACCGGCCAGTGTTGCTACTGCCAGCGCAGAGCCTGCCAGCACCAGCGGCCTGCGTGTCCGCCTGATCGATCTCAAAGAGAAAGAAGTCGATCTGATGCTGGAAGAGATGAGCAATCTCGGCACCCTGACCAACGTGCAGAAGGGCAGCACCACGCTGGATGTCTGCATTGATGGCGTGGGCAAAGATGACATCGTGGCGGTGCTCTGCTTCGTGATCGACGAAGCGCAGATCCGCTTCCCGACCGAAGATGAAGCCGTGGACGAGCCGGCGGCTGTTGCTGCCGTCGCTGCACCGGTATTGGAAGAAGTTCACACCGCGACCGTCACCGAACTGCCAGTGGCAGCGGTGAAGCGTGAAAGTAAGCGCGCCGCAGCCCCTGCTAAAGCGAGCGAATCCACCAGCATCCGTGTGGCGGTGGAGAAGGTCGATCAGCTGATCAACCTGGTGGGCGAACTGGTGATTACCCAGTCCATGCTCGCCCAGCGTTCCGGCGAACTCGATCCGGTGGCGCACGGCGACCTGCTGAACAGCATGGGTCAGCTGGAGCGTAACGCCCGCGATCTGCAGGAATCGGTGATGTCGATTCGTATGATGCCAATGGAATATGTCTTCAGCCGCTTCCCGCGTCTGGTGCGTGACCTGGCAAGCAAGCTCGGCAAAGAGGTCGAACTGACCCTGCTGGGCAGCTCAACCGAACTCGATAAGAGCCTGATTGAACGCATCATCGATCCCTTAACGCACCTGGTGCGTAACAGTCTTGACCACGGTATCGAAACCCCAGAGAAACGTCTGGTGGCCGGTAAAGTGGCCACCGGTAACCTGACCCTGTCAGCGGAACATCAGGGCGGCAACATCTGCATCGAAGTTTCTGATGATGGTGCCGGTCTGAACCGTGAACGTATTCTGGCGAAAGCGCTCTCTTCCGGCCTGCCGGTTCACGAGAACATGAGCGACGAAGAAGTCGGCATGCTGATCTTCGCACCCGGCTTCTCTACGGCGGAGCAGGTGACGGATGTTTCAGGACGCGGCGTCGGTATGGACGTAGTGAAACGAAATATTCAGGAGATGGGCGGTCACGTCGAAATCGCCTCGAAGCAGGGCAAAGGCACCACCATTCGTATCCTGCTGCCGCTGACGCTGGCCATCCTTGATGGCATGTCCGTTCGCGTCGCCGATGAAGTCTTTATTCTGCCGCTGAATGCGGTGATGGAGTCGCTGCAACCGCGCGCCGAAGATCTGAAACCGATGGCCGGTGGCGAGTGCGTGCTGGAAGTGCGTGGCGAATATCTGCCGCTGGTTGAGCTGTGGAACGTCTTTGATGTGCAGGATGCCAAAACCGAAGCCACTCAGGGCATCGTCGTCATCCTGCAAAGTGCAGGCAAACGCTATGCGCTGCTGGTCGATCAGCTGATTGGTCAACATCAGGTGGTGGTGAAGAACCTGGAAAGTAACTATCGCAAAGTGCCGGGCATCTCAGCTGCCACCATTCTTGGCGATGGTAGCGTAGCGCTGATTGTTGATGTTTCAGCACTGCAATCACTTAACCGTGAAAAACGTGTGGCTGGCGCTGCCGCCTGATTGATAACGAAAGGGTAAATAACATGAATGGAATGGCAACCGTGACAAAAATCGCTGGCGAAACCGTCGGTCAGGAGTTTCTGGTCTTCACGCTGGGCGACGAAGAGTACGGCATCGATATCCTCAAAGTTCAGGAAATTCGCGGTTACGATCAGGTAACACGTATTGCGAATACCCCTGAATTCATCCGCGGTGTCACTAACCTGCGTGGCGTTATCGTGCCGATTATCGATCTGCGTGTGAAGTTTGCGCAGCCCGATGTTGAGTACAATGAAAACACCGTGGTTATCGTGCTGAATCTGGAAAACCGTGTGGTTGGTATCGTGGTTGACGGCGTCTCTGACGTGCTGTCGCTGACGCAGGATCAGATCCGTCCTTCACCGGAGTTCGCTGTGACCATGTCTACCGAGTATATGACTGGTCTGGGTGCTCTGGGCGATCGCATGCTGATTCTGGTCGACATCGAGAAGCTGCTGAGCAGCGACGAGATGGCGCTGGTTGATAACCTGCGTAGCGCATAATCGAATCATTACGGGCCGGTTCTGGCTGGCCCGTGATAGTTCCACTGAGTAATAATTTCTTTTAAATCATATAATAAAGCCTCGTCTCCCCCTAATTTCCTGCTTTTACCTGCCGATAATCCCTGAGTCACTTTTTAATTACCTACTTTGTTCAGGGTTACTCATGTTTACGAAAATCCGTGTTGTCACCAGCCTGCTGCTGGTGTTGCTGGTGTTTGGTCTGTTACAGGCCTTATCCGGCTCCATCTTTTACTCCGCATTAAGCCACGATAAGCAAAGCTTCGCCGTTTCCCAGCTGGCGATGCAGAATACGCAGTCACTCAATGACGCTTATATGAGCCTTAACCAGAGCCGCGTCCTGCTGACCCGCATTCAGCTGCGTATCGCCACCAGTAAACTGGATGGTAAAACGCCCGATGTCGCCTCGCTGTTTGAAGACAGTCAGCGCTTCCAGCAGGCGGCAGCGGGTTTCTACAAGACGTTCAAAGAGACGCCAGATACCCCAGGACAGGATGCGGAACTTAACAACCAGCTCGACCAGCGCTTCGGCGACTATTCGGGTGCGCTGAATAGCCTGCAGAGTGCGCTTCAGGTCAATGATATGGCGGCAGCCGCAAAAGCCCCGGTGGCACCGAGCCAGAGTGCATTTTTAACGTTGTATCGTGAGTGGCGCGCCGATCAGAGTCACCTGAGCACGCTGGGCGTGGCAGAGAACAGCAGTGCTTACAGCCGTATGATGTGGATCCTCTCCACCATCATGGCCGCCGTGGTTGCGGTGATCGTGCTCTGCTGGTTTGGCCTGCGCAAAATCGTGATGACGCCGCTGAACAGCAGCATCAATCATATTCAGCACATCGCCCAGGGCGATCTGACCCAGCCGATCGTGGTAGAAGGGCGCAACGAGATGACCCAGCTTGCGGCCAGCCTGCATGACATGCAGCAGTCTCTGGTGCGCACCGTAACTAACGTGCGTGAAGGATCGGATGCGATCTTTACCGGCGCCAGTGAGATCTCTGCCGGGAACAATGACCTCTCTGCCCGCACCGAACAGCAGGCGGCCTCACTGGAGCAGACGGCGGCCAGCATGGAGCAGCTGACTGCTACCGTGAAGCAGAACGCCGAAAACGCCCGCCAGGCCTCACAGCTGGCACTCAGCGCCTCCGAAACCGCAGAAAAAGGCGGCAACGTGGTGGCTGGCGTGGTGAAAACCATGAGCGAAATCGCCGGCAGCTCGAAGAAGATTGCCGATATCACCAGCGTGATTGATGGCATCGCATTCCAGACCAACATCCTGGCGCTGAATGCGGCGGTTGAAGCGGCGCGTGCCGGTGAACAGGGCCGTGGATTTGCAGTGGTCGCGGGCGAGGTGCGTAATCTGGCACAGCGCAGCGCCCAGGCAGCCAAAGAGATCAAAGGACTGATTGATGACTCCGTGAACCGGGTCAATGTGGGTTCGCAGCTGGTCGGCACCGCCGGGGAAACCATGAGCGATATCGTCAGTGCAGTTACGCGCGTCACCGACATCATGGGCGAAATTGCCTCGGCGTCGGATGAGCAGAGCCGTGGCATCGATCAGGTCGGTCAGGCGGTCACCGAGATGGATCGCGTGACCCAGCAGAACGCCTCGCTGGTGGAGGAGTCCGCTGCGGCGGCCGCTTCGCTGGAAGATCAGGCCAGCCGGTTAAGCCAGGCCGTGTCAGTGTTCAGAGTCAAACGTGAAGCCAGGCAGACGCTGACAAAGCATCTGCCGATTGCTGCGCCCGCCACGGCGGCGCTGGCACCCCGCAAAGCCCTGACCGCCCCGGTCAGTGATACGCACTGGGAAACCTTCTGATGTAAAGCTGCGCATCCTGCGGGATGCGCAGCTACCCCCTTTATTCCTCTGCTTAAAGCCAAACTCAGCAGCTCCTGCTGATAAAATTAATTACAAAAGCCACTTCTCTCCTGAAAGCGCCGAAAAGCGTTAATTAATCCCGAAAACCCGCCGATATAGCCGCTGCACCTAAATTAACCTGCAGGGGAACATGATGTTAAAAAAAATAAAAGTGGTGACCAGTTTAATCGCAGTCCTGGTTATCTTTGGCGCGCTCCAGTTAGTCGCTGGCAGCCTTTTCTGGTCAGCTCTCAATAAAGACAAAGAGTCCTTCGCGCTGTCGCAGGTCTCTAACCGCAATGTCACCGAGATGACTGACGCCTATATTTCACTGAATAACAGCCGCACCACGCTGAACCGCGGCATGCTGCGCTTACAGACCAGCATGGCATCGCAGATGAACGGCGGTCAGCTTGATGAGCTGATCAATAAAGCCAATAAGCAGCTGGTGGAAGCCGATCGCCACTACAAAATCTATTACCATTTGCCTACCACGCCCGGTCTTGATGAGAAGCTGGGCGACAAGCTGGAAGCCGACTACACCAATTACGAAAACGGCCTGAAAGCGATGGTAAAAAGTCTACAGGCTCGCGACCTGGAAGGCATGTTCAAACAGAACATTGAGCAGAAGCAGGTGGCGATGCAGGGCAGCTATGACAAATGGCGCGCACTTCAGACTGCACTTTCCGATCAGGGCATGGAAAAGAATCAGAAAGCCTTCACCCAGATGATGTGGCTGCTGGCCACCATTGGCGTTGTAGTGCTCGCGGTGATTATTACCTGCTGGTTTGGCCTGCGTCAGGTGCTGATTCAGCCGCTGCAACAGCTGCTGGCACAGATTCGCGCTATCGCCTCTGGCGATTTGACCCAGCCAATTGTGGTTGAGGGTCGTAATGAAATGAGCCAGCTGGCGGCAGGCATCCACGAGATGCAGCAGTCGCTGGTGATGACTGTCGGTAATGTGCGTGACGGCTCTGATGCCATCTTCACCGGTGCCAGCGAAATCGCCGCCGGCAATAACGACCTTTCATCCCGTACCGAAGAGCAGGCCGCCTCACTGGAGCAGACCGCAGCCAGCATGGAGCAGCTCACCGCCACGGTGAAGCAGAACGCTGATAACGCCCGTCAGGCGTCGCAGCTGGCGCTGACCGCCTCCGAAACCGCGCAGCAGGGCGGTAAAGTGGTCAATGGCGTCGTCACGACCATGAAAGAGATCGCCGGTAGCTCGAAGAAAATCGCTGACATCATCAGCGTCATCGACGGCATCGCTTTCCAGACCAACATCCTGGCGCTGAATGCGGCGGTTGAAGCGGCCCGTGCCGGTGAACAGGGTCGTGGTTTTGCGGTGGTTGCCGGTGAAGTGCGCAGTCTGGCACAGCGCAGCGCTCAGGCCGCCAAAGAGATCAAAGGCCTGATTGAAGACTCCGTCTCACGCGTCAACAGCGGTTCACTGCAGGTTGAAAGCGCCGGCAGCACCATGAATGAGATCGTGGGCGCGGTGACCCGCGTGACCGACATCATGGGTGAAATCGCGTCGGCGTCCGATGAGCAGAGCCGCGGTATTGAGCAGGTCGGTGTGGCTGTGACTGAGATGGATCGTGTAACCCAGCAGAACGCCTCACTGGTTGAGGAGTCTGCCGCCGCTGCCGCTGCACTGGAGCAGCAGGCCAGCGTACTGACCCAGGCCGTCTCCGTTTTCAAAATTTCCCGCGCCTGATTTCCCGCCTTTCACCCTGGCGGCGGCGTAAAGCCGCTGCCATGCATAAAGTTCCCCCCGACTCCGCCGATAAATAAACACGAATCGCTAACCAATGAGGTGTTTATGTTTAGTCGTGTACGAGTCGTTTCCGGCCTGCTGTGTGTGCTGGCGCTGTTTGCGCTGCTGCAGCTTTTTTCGGGCGGAATGTTTTTCAAAACTGTCAGTTCAGATAAAGAGAATTTTGCCTACAACCAGCGCCTGAATACATTGCAACAGGCGATGGGCACCTCATGGGTTTCGCTTGTTCAGGCGCGCAACACCCTTAACCGCGCCGGTATTCGTTTTCTCCAGGATGCACAGATGTCGGGTTCGGGTGCCAGCGTAAAAGAGCTGGTCGCACTGGCGGGCCAGGAGCTGAAAGAAGCCGAAGTCAACTATCAGATCTTTAACGATAACCTGTCTGAAAAAGGCAAAACCGCTGAGAACGTCCTGACGTTACAGGCGAACTACAAGGCCTACCACGATGCACTGGCGGAGCTGATGGTGTTCTTCACCAACGGCAACTTCAAAGGTTTTGTGGATCAGCCAACGCAGAGTTTCCAGGACAAGTTCCAGAAAGATTACAGCGCCTGGCTTGAGCACAACAAAGTGCTGGCACAGCAGGGCGTGGAAGCCAACCAGCAGGCGTACAGCCGCTCCATCACCATCGTCATCGCCACGCTGGCCGTGACGTTACTGATGATTATCCTGGTGTGGAACGTCATGCGTTCCGTGCTTATTCGCCCACTGCGTCAGAGCATTGAGCATATCCAGCACATTGCACGCGGCGATCTGACCCAGCCGGTTGAGATTAACGTGCGAAACGAAATCGGTGAGTTACTGACCTCGCTGCAGCACATGCAGCAGGAACTGGTGCGCACCGTGCGGACTGTGCGTGACGGCTCTGATGCCATTTATACCGGTGCCAGCGAAATCTCCATCGGCAATAACGATCTCTCTTCACGAACCGAACAGCAGGCCGCCTCGCTGGAGCAGACCGCTGCCAGCATGGAGCAGCTCACCGCAACCGTGAAGCAGAATGCTGAAAACGCCCGTCAGGCGTCGAAGCTGGCGCTGACCGCCTCTGAAACCGCGCAGCAGGGCGGTAAAGTGGTGGATGGCGTCGTCACCACCATGAAAGAGATTGCGGGCAGCTCGAAGAAGATTGCCGATATCACCAGTGTGATCGATGGCATCGCCTTCCAGACCAACATCCTGGCACTGAACGCGGCGGTTGAAGCGGCGCGTGCCGGTGAACAGGGTCGCGGTTTTGCGGTGGTTGCCGGGGAAGTGCGCAGCCTGGCGCAGCGTAGCGCTCAGGCCGCGAAAGAGATCAAAGGTCTGATCGAAGATTCGGTTAGCCGCGTTAATACCGGCTCGGTGCTGGTAGAGAGCGCCGGTGACACCATGAGCAACATCGTCAGCGCCGTGACACGCGTGACTGACATCATGGGTGAGATCGCCTCTGCATCCGACGAACAGAGCCGTGGCATTGACCAGGTGGGCCTTGCGGTGACCGAGATGGATCGCGTCACACAGCAGAACGCCTCACTGGTCGAAGAGTCAGCCGCAGCGGCTGCAGCGCTCGAAGATCAGGCAAGTCACTTAAAACAAGCGGTTTCAGTGTTCAATATTGGTAAAGAATTTGTCGCTCAGGCCGTTAACAAGACAACGGCGATGAAAACTCTCCAGTCAGAAGCACCGTTAGCCGTTGGTCGTCCGGCTGCTGCACGCAGCGACGACAACTGGGAAACCTTTTAATCGCCCGTGGCCCGGTCGCCGTTAAGCCGCCGGGCATCGCAGCAGAAAAATAATGTATTCAGTTCGGGCCAGGTGCAGAGATGAAAAAATCGACAATTTTAGATCAAAGTGAGACGACAACGCTGCTGTCGCAGATGGTGCAGCGTTTACCGCTCTCCGATACGCATTTTCGTCGTATCAGCCAGCTGATCTATCAGCGTGCCGGTATCGTACTGGCCGACCACAAGCGTGAGATGGTTTACAACCGTCTGGTTCGACGCCTGCGTACGCTGAACATCGATGATTTCGGTCGCTACCTGGCGCTGCTGGAGTCCGATCCGAACAGTGCTGAGTGGCAGGCGTTTATCAACGCCCTGACCACGAACCTGACCGCGTTCTTCCGCGAAGCGCATCACTTCCCGATTCTGGCGGAGCATGCACGTAAGCGTCAGGGCAATTTCAGCGTCTGGAGTACCGCAGCGTCAACCGGCGAAGAGCCTTATTCGATCGCTATGACGCTGGCGGAAGCGCTGGGCACCGGACCGGGGAAGTTCCAGGTTCATGCCAGCGATATCGACACCCAGGTGCTGGAAAAAGCGGTGGCGGGTGTGTATCGCCAGGAAGAGCTGCGCACGCTGTCACCCGCGCAAATGCAGCGCTACTTCCTGCGCGGCACCGGTCCTCATGCCGGCATGGTGCGGGCGCGTCCTGAGCTGACCAACATGGTCACGTACGCGCAGCTTAACCTGCTGGCCAATGACTGGGCGCTGCCGGGTCAGTTCGACGCAATTTTCTGTCGCAATGTGATGATCTATTTCGATAAAGAGACGCAGGAGAAGATTCTGCGTCGGTTTGTCCCACTGCTGAAGCCGGGCGGCATCCTGTTCGCCGGGCACTCAGAAAACTTCAGTCAGATCAGTAAAGAGTTCTGGCTGCGCGGGCAAACCGTCTATGGACTGACGAAGGAAAGATGATGAGCAAAATCACCGTGATGTGCGTAGATGACTCTGCGCTGATGCGGCAGTTGATGACAGAGATCATCAACAGCCATCCGGATATGGAGATGGTCGCTACGGCGCCCGATCCGCTGGTCGCCCGCGATTTGATTAAGCAGTTCAATCCGCAGGTGCTGACGCTGGATGTGGAAATGCCGCGCATGGATGGCCTCGATTTCCTCGAAAAACTGATGCGGTTACGGCCAATGCCGGTGGTGATGGTTTCATCGCTGACCGGGAAAGGCTCCGAAATCACCCTGCGCGCGTTGGAACTGGGGGCGGTGGATTTTGTCACCAAACCCCAGCTCGGTATCCGCGAAGGGATGCTGGCTTACAGCCAGATGATTGGTGACAAAATTCGTGCCGCTTCCCGTGCCCGTCTGCACAACCGTGCAGCGATGCCGGTGCCCGCGACACTGAAAGCGGGTCCGCTGCTGAGTAGTGAGAAGCTGATTGCGATTGGCTCCTCGACGGGCGGAACCGAGGCGATTCGCCATGTGCTGCAGCCATTACCGGCGACCAGCCCGGCACTGCTGATTACTCAGCATATGCCACCAGGCTTTACCCGCTCCTTCGCCGAGCGTCTGAACAAGCTGTGTCAGATCACGGTGAAAGAAGCCGAAGATGGTGAGCGTATTCTGCCGGGGCACGCCTACATCGCGCCAGGCGCAATGCACATGGAGCTGGCCCGAAGTGGTGCCAACTATGTGGTGAAACTGAATGAAGGGCCACCGGTTAACCGGCACAAACCCTCTGTGGATGTGCTGTTTAAATCAGTGGCAACGTACGCAGGACGAAATGCGGTAGGGGTCATCCTTACCGGAATGGGCAACGACGGTGCGGCCGGGATGCTGGAAATGCACCGGGCAGGTGCCTGGACTATCGCCCAGAACGAAGCCAGCTGTGTGGTATTTGGCATGCCGCGTGAGGCCATCGCCACAGGCGGCGTGAGCGAAGTCGTAGATTTAAGCAACATCAGCCAGCACATGCTGGCGAAAATTAGCGCCGGACAGGCATTGCGTATTTAACAGGCCCGTCCCGCCGGGCGAGACAACTCAGGAGTAGATATGGCTGATAAAAACATGCGCTTTTTGGTAGTAGACGACTTCAATACGATGCGTCGTATTGTGCGTAACCTGCTGAAAGAGCTGGGCTTCAATAACGTAGAAGAAGCGGAAGATGGTGTGGATGCCCTCGGTAAACTGAAAGCGGGTGGTTTCGACTTCGTGATTTCCGACTGGAACATGCCAAACATGGATGGCCTGCAGCTGCTGCAGACTATTCGTGCCGACGCGGCAATGAGTTCGTTGCCGGTGTTGATGGTAACCGCGGAAGCCAAGAAAGAGAACATTATCGCCGCCGCCCAGGCCGGTGCCAGTGGATATGTGGTGAAGCCATTCACCGCGGCGACCCTGGAAGAAAAGCTGGGTAAAATTTTCGAAAAACTGGGCATGTAAGGGGATGTGATGAGCGACTTTCCGAAACCAACTGAGGATGCCGCGGCACCCGACATCATTGCACGCATTGGCTCTCTGACGCGCATGTTGCGCGACAGTCTGCGCGAGCTGGGGCTGGATAAAGCCATTGCCGATGCAGCTGAAGCCATTCCTGATGCCCGCGATCGTCTGGATTATGTTGTGCAGATGACGGCGCAGGCCGCCGACCGTGCGTTGAACTGTGTCGAAGCAGCACAACCCCATCAGGATAAGATGGAAGCCGGAGCAACGCAGCTGAAAGGGCGGTGGGATGAGTGGTTTGAGAACCCGATTGAACTGGGTGATGCGCGGGAGTTGGTGACGGATACGCGCGCATTCCTCACCGCCGTGCCAGAGCACACTGCCTTTACCAACAAGCAGCTGCTTGAAATCATGATGGCGCAGGATTTCCAGGACCTTACCGGTCAGGTTATCAAGCGCATGATGGATGTGATCCAGGAAATCGAGCGCCAGCTGTTAATGGTGCTGCTGGAGAATATGCCAGAAGTCAGCGCTGAGAAGCGTCAGGTCGGCAACAGCCTGCTGAACGGTCCGCAGATCCACAACGATGCACCAGGCGTCGTGGCGAACCAGGATCAGGTTGATGACCTGCTGGACAGCTTAGGCTTCTAGTTTTCGTCCGCCTGCGGGCGGGCAAAGCTGCTGCAAAACAGACTAAACAGGGTCACCTTCGGGTGGCCCCGTTCTGCATTGTCAGATCCATCCCCGAAAGAACGCCTGTTTCCCCCTTCTTATCTCCGCTTTAACTTAAGCCAGATTTGGCATTCTAAGCTCAGAATTCCTGCCAACCGAGGTTTGTCGTGGCTGAAGATAGCGACGAAGACAAAACAGAATCGCCCACGGCCCACCGACTTGAGAAAGCGCGTGAAGAGGGCCAGATTCCGCGTTCGCGCGAACTGACATCCGTACTGATGCTGCTGGCCGGCATCATGATCCTGTGGATGGGCGGCAACATGATGGCGCACCGGCTGGCGGCGATGGTCGCCACCGGACTCCGGTTTGACCACGGCATGGTCAGAGACGACAAAATTATCGTCAGCCATATCGGCAGCCTGATCACACAGGCACTGATGGCGCTGCTGCCATTGATGGGCGGTCTGGTGCTGGTGGCTATCGCCGCGCCCATGCTGCTGGGCGGTATTGTTTTCAGCGGTAAATCGATCAAGTTCGACCTGAAGAAGATGAGCCCGATGGCGGGGTTCAAGCGGATGTTCGCGGCGCAGGCCTGGACCGAACTGTTTAAAGGCATCCTCAAGACTATCCTGGTCGGCTCGGTGGGCTGGTGGTACATCTTCAGCCACTGGCCTGAGATGCTGCGGCTGATCAGCGAAGCCCCCGTCACCGCGCTGATTCACGGCATGGAGATGATTGCGATCTGTTGTTCGCTGGTGATGCTGGGGCTGATTCCGATGGTGGGCTATGACGTCTTCTGGCAGCTGCACAGCCACTTTAAGAAGCTGAAGATGTCGATGCAGGAAATTCGCGACGAGCATAAGCAGCAGGAAGGTGACCCGCACGTTAAAGGGCGTATTCGTCAGCAGATGCGTGCCGCCGCGCGCCGCAGGATGATGGCGGATGTCCCGAAAGCCGACGTTATCGTCACTAACCCGACGCACTACTCGGTCGCACTGCAGTACAACGAGAAGAAGATGAGTGCGCCGAAAGTCGTCGCGAAAGGCGCAGGCGAGATCGCCCTGAGAATTCGTGAACTGGCTGCTGAACACCGCATCCCGGTTCTGGAAGCACCGCCGCTGGCGCGTGCGTTATATCGACATACCGAAATTGGTCAGCACATCCCCGGCGCGCTCTATGCGGCTGTGGCCGAAGTGCTGGCGTGGGTCTGGCAGTCGCGCCGCTGGAAGCGCGAAGGCGGCCTGATCCCAACCAAACCAAAAGACCTGCCGGTTCCGGCAGAGATGGACTTTGCAGGAGAGAGTAAAAACGATGGCTAATAACCTGGCCGCAAAACTACGTTTACCGGGCAACTTTAAAGATATGCAGTGGCAGGTGCTGGCGGGTCCGGTACTGATCCTGATGATCCTGTCGATGATGGTTCTGCCATTACCGCCGTTCATTCTCGATCTGCTGTTCACCTTTAACATTGCGCTGTCGATCATGATCCTGCTGGTGGCGATGTTCACCCAGCGGACCCTGGAGTTTGCGGCGTTCCCGACGATCCTGCTGTTCTCTACGTTACTGCGACTGGCGCTGAACGTGGCCTCAACCCGTATCATCCTGATGGACGGGCACACCGGTGCCGCCGCGGCAGGACAGGTGGTTGAAGCGTTCGGCCACTTCCTGGTGGGCGGTAACTTTGCCATCGGTATCGTGGTGTTTATCATCCTCGTCATCATCAACTTCATGGTTATCACCAAGGGTGCGGGCCGTATCGCCGAAGTAGGCGCGCGCTTTGTGCTTGACGGGATGCCCGGTAAGCAGATGGCGATCGATGCCGACCTCAACGCCGGTCTGATCGGTGAAGATGAGGCCAAACGCCGCCGTGCTGAAGTGACTCAGGAAGCTGACTTCTACGGTTCGATGGACGGTGCGAGTAAGTTCGTTCGTGGTGATGCCGTCGCCGGTATCATGATCATGGTCATCAACGTCATCGGCGGCCTGCTGGTGGGCGTGGTGCAGCATGGTATGGATGCGGGCCACGCGGCCGAGACCTATACGCTGCTGACCATCGGTGATGGTCTGGTAGCGCAGATCCCGGCGCTGGTTATCTCTACGGCTGCCGGTGTTATCGTGACGCGCGTCGCCACCGATCAGGATGTCGGCGAGCAGATGGTTACCCAGCTGTTCAAAGACCCCCGCGTACTGATGCTCAGCGCCGGTGTGATTGGCCTGCTGGGTCTGGTGCCTGGCATGCCTAACTTCGTCTTCCTGCTGTTCACCGCCGCCTTACTGGGTCTGGCCTGGTGGCTGCGTGGTCGCGAAGCGCAGCCGAAGAAGAAAGTAGAAGTTGCAGGCAGCATCAGCAACAAGACGGCGGACACGCCAGCGGCCACCGAAGCGTCGTGGACCGATGTGCAGCTGGAAGATACGCTGGGCATGGAAGTGGGCTATCGCCTGATTCCGATGGTCGATCATCAGCAAAACGGTGAGCTGCTGGGCCGTATCCGCAGTATCCGTAAGAAGGTGGCTCAGGATGTCGGTTTCCTGCCGCCGGTGGTGCATATCCGTGACAACATGGATCTGCCACCTGCACGCTATCGCATCCTGATGAAAGGGGTGGAGATTGGCAGCGGTGATGCCTATCCTGGCCGCTGGATGGCGATTAACCCGGGCACGGCTGCTGGCAGCCTGCCGGGCGAAGCGACCGTCGATCCAGCCTTTGGTCTGGCGGCGGTCTGGATTGACAGCGCGCTGAAAGAGCAGGCGCAGATTCAGGGCTTTACCGTCGTTGAAGCCAGTACCGTCGTGGCAACCCACCTCAACCATCTGATTGGCCAGTTCGCCAGCGAGCTGTTTGGCCGTCAGGAAGCACAGCAGCTGCTGGATCGTGTGACTCAGGAGATGCCGAAGCTGACTGAAGATCTGGTGCCGGGTGTGATTTCGCTGACCACGCTGCACAAGGTGCTGCAGAATCTGCTGGTGGAGCGGGTGTCGATTCGCGATATGCGCACCATCATCGAAACCCTGGCGGAGCATGCGCCGGTGCAGAGCGATCCACAGGAACTGACCAGCGTCGTGCGTGTCGCGCTGGGCCGTGCAATTACACAGCAGTGGTTCCCGGGTAATGAAGAAGTGCAGGTTATCGGTCTGGATTCCACGCTTGAGCGTCTGCTGTTGCAGGCGTTGCAGGGCGGTGGCGGACTGGAACCGGGTCTGGCCGACAGGCTGTTAAGTCAGGCACAGGCGGCATTGCAGCGTCAGGAGATGCTGGGCGCGCCTCCGGTGCTGCTGGTCAATCATCCGCTGCGTGCGCTGCTGGCGCGATTCCTGCGCCGCAATCTGCCTCAGCTGGTGGTGCTTTCTAATCTGGAACTGAGCGACAACCGCCAGATCCGTATGACTGCCACCATCGGAGGCAAATAATGCGCTGGCTGGTGACTGTCCTGTTGATGATGCCGCTGATGGCTCAGGCGGCAGGGGGGGCCTGGAGCGCCTCGGCCAACGGCCCGCTGCTGGCGAATCGTGGCAGCTGGCAACGGGCGCAGCCCCTGACGCCACCCGCCGATGTCGGTGGGGAAGTCAGCATCATTAACTGGCGTTATGAACTGAGCAGACCGGCCCCGTCTGGCCTGGAAGTGCGGCTGTGCGGCGAGCAGCGCTGCACGTCGCTGGAAGGCGCCAGCGGCACCACGCGCGGGCTGGCCCACCTCAACGCCGGTGAGACACTGCACATGGTGTTTGGTTTTGCCGGAAGCGGGGCGCTGCCACCGGGTTTACGGGTGGTAAGCAGCGAAGTGATGGTGAATTACGAGTAAGGCTGTTGTTGCTGAATTGACTGAAGGGGAGCCAGAGATCGATTTCTGGCTCCCTTTTTCGTGACGGTTCTGGCGGTTAACTGAAGTCAACGCTGTGTCAGATGATTCACCCGCTTCACATCCCGTCAGGAGCTGTGTGCAAGTGCGCAGTTTTTTTCAGGCATTAACGCCCTTCATTCCCTCCTCCGAATAGCGACCGCCTTTGACTTCAATCTGCTGATGAATCGCATTCAGCATAAGGATGTCCTGCTCTTCCAGCTCGATATCGGCGGCCTTCGCATTTTCCGTGAGATAAGCGATCTGTTTGGTGCCGGGAATCGGCACAATTTTTTCATACTGTGCCAGTAGCCAGGCCAGCGCAATTTGCCCGGTAGTCGCGTCGTATTTCTCCGCCAGCGGCGTCACCGCGTTGAGAAGCTGGAGATTGTGATCGATATTTTCCTGCTGAAAACGGGCATTGTTTTTGCGGAAATCACCTTCGGCAAAATCACTGTTTTTGCGGTATTTGCCGGTCAGGAAACCTCTGCCCAGCGGCGAATAGGGCACCAGGCCGATACCGAGCTTTTTCACCGTCGGCAGAATGTCTTCTTCGATGTCACGCGTCCAGAGCGAATACTCCGTCTGTAATGCGGCCAGCGGATGGATTGCCTGTGCGCGATTCAGCGTTGCAGCAGAGGCTTCACACAGTCCAATCCGGGCAATTTTTCCGTCCTGCACCAGCCGGCTTAGACACTGCATACTCTCCTCAATCGGCGTCGCCGGACTGATACGATGCAGATAAAAGAGGTCGATACGCTCGACGCCCAGCCGCTTCAGGGAAGCATGACAGCTGCGGGTAATGTAGTCCGGCTGATTGTTGATCGTGCGGGCATAGGCCTCATCCGCCGGACGCTCAATGCCACATTTGGTGGCGACGGTGAATTTCAGCCGCTCAGCCTGACTCAGCCCGGCAAGAAACTGGCCGATCAACGCCTCGTTGTGGCCGCGCCCGTAGAGATCGGCGGTATCGATAAAGGTGATATCCAGGTTGTGCAGCTGGCGGAGCAGTTGCAGGGAATGCCGATCATCGGTCTGACCGTAAAATTCGCTGAGCCCCATCGCGCCATAGCCGATGGCACTGACGTCCAGACCCTGAGTTAACGTTCGCTTTTTCATTATCTCTCCTCGTAAGTGAGACGCGATTGTTTCACTCCGCGCGCAGGCAATGAATTGCTCTTTCCGTCATGCAAAAAAGGTATCAGCGAAGGGGCGCTGCCGACAAATCGGGGCGGCGGCAGGCAGAACGATAAAGGGAAACTGCGCCTCAGCGGCGCGGACGGGCAGAGGCTTCGCCTTCAGCAGGCTGCGTGAGTACTTTCAGCGCACGGAGCACCGCCTCATTGCTTTCATCGGCGCGAACAGCCGCATAAACATTAATCGCCAGCTGCTGCGCCGCGTTTTCTGTCAGCGGGCGATAACAGAGTCCTGCCTGGTTAAAGGTGCATTTCGACTGCGGCATCAGGGCAAAGCCCTTGCCTCTGGCGATATGCGACAGCATCAGCATAGAATCATCCGGCTCTTTCACCCGACTCAGCGTGACGCTGAGCGTGGCGAAGTAGCGCTCACATTTATCGTAAAACTGCGGATTAGCACTGCGGGCAAACCAGAACAGCGGCAGATCCGCCAGCGCCTCCAGCGAGACTTTCTCTGCCTGACTGGCCGGGTGCGCCGATGGCATCGCGACAAGCAGCGGCTCGCGGTAAACCCAGGCGTAGTAGACGGCCTGTTCCGCTTCCGGCCCTTTTTCTCCGGTGAGGATCAGATCCAGGCTGTTTTTCGCCAGGCTTTGCAGCAGTTGAGCGGAGGTCAGGCTGGGCATCTCCATCTCATCGCGGGCGTGAAAACCGGCGAGCTGCTCATTAAGCGGCGCGATCAGTTCAAAGTTCAGCGTGCGGGTCAGCCCGATGCGCAGCCGTGCGGCGGCGGGCTGGGCTTCCTGCTTTAAGGCACATAATGCCGAGAGGATCGCTTCTGCTTTCGCAACCAGCGCACGGCCGGATTCGGTGAGCGTTACTTCATGCGTTGTGCGGCTGAACAGCGTCTGCCCAAGCAGATCCTCCAGACTTTGAATCTGGCGGGTAAGCGGAGGCTGCGTCATGCTGAGCCGTTCTGCGGCACGGCGAAAATTAAGCTCATGCGCAACAGCCAGAAAGCACTGCAACTGTTTAATGGTGGGGAGGTGGCTGCTGATGAGGTGCGCGGCGACAGACATAACACTCTCCTGCTGCGGAGATTTCGGGGAAGTTCCGAGAGGATAACGGAGAGGGAAATCCCTCTCCGTGTCAGAGATTACATGCGCTCGACGGTGTCGATACCCAGCGTATCCAGACCCTGCTTCAGCGTTTTCGCCGTCAGCGCAGCCAGCTGCAGTCGGCTCAGACGGGTTTCTTCTGATTCCGCGCTGAGGATCGGGCAGTGCTCGTAGAAGCCAGAGAACAGGCCAGCCAGATCGTAGAGATAAGCACACATCACGTGTGGCGTGCCGTCACGAGCGACCTGAGTGATGACCTCTTCGAACTGCAGCAGACGGGTAGCCAGCTGCGCTTCGCGCTCTTCGCTGATCACGATCGCGGCATCCAGCGAATCGGCATCAATGCCCGCTTTGCGGAATACGGAGAGCACGCGGGTATAGGCGTACTGCATGTAAGGCGCGGTGTTGCCTTCAAACGCCAGCATGTTGTCCCAGTCGAAGATGTAGTCGGTAGTACGGCTTTTAGACAGGTCAGCGTATTTTACTGCGCTGATGCCGACCACTTCTGCCAGCGTTTTCACTTCCGCTTCGCTCATCTCCGGGTTCTTTTCACGCACCAGCGTGTAGGCACGCTGATACGCTTCATCCAGCAGATCGGAGAGCTTGATGGTGCCGCCGCTACGGGTTTTGAACGGACGACCATCTTTGCCCAGCATCATGCCGAACGCATGGTGCTCCAGCGGCACAGATTCCGGCACATAGCCCGCTTTACGCACGATGGTCCAGGCCTGAACCAGATGCTGATGCTGACGTGAGTCGATGTAATAGAGCACACGATCGGCTTTCAGCGTTTCGTAACGATATTTGGCGCAGGCGATATCGGTGGTGGTGTAGAGGTAGCCGCCATCCTTTTTCTGGATGATGACACCCATCGGCTCGCCTTCCTTGTTCTGGAATTCCTCCAGAAACACCACGGTCGCGCCTTCGCTCTCAACCGCTAAGCCTTTCTGCTTCAGGTCGGAGACGATGCCAGGCAGCATATCGTTATAGAGACTTTCACCCATGACATCGTTGCGCGTCAGCGTCACGTTCATGCGGTCATAGATTTTCTGGTTCTGACTCATGGTGATGTCGACCAGTTTCTTCCACATCTGGCGGCAATATTCATCGCCACCCTGCAGTTTCACGACATAGCCGCGCGCGCGCTCAGCAAACTCAGGATCTTCATCATACGTGCGCTTGGCTTCACGGTAGAAGCCTTCGAGATCGGCCAGCGCCATTTCTGCATGATCTTCATTCTGCTGCTTTTCCAGGAACGCGATCAGCATGCCGAACTGTGTACCCCAGTCGCCCACGTGGTTGGCACGGATCACGTTATGACCGAGGAACTCCAGCGTACGCACCGCTGCGTCACCAATGATGGTGGAGCGGACGTGGCCCACGTGCATCTCTTTCGCAACGTTAGGCGCAGAGTAGTCGACCACGATGGTCTGCGGCTCGGCCAGCTGCACGCCAAGGCGCGGCAGACTCAGCGCTTCACGGGCGTGGATTGCCAGCCAGTTGTGGTCCAGGAAGATATTGATGAAGCCCGGCCCGGCGATTTCAACCTTGCTGGCGATGCCGGTCAGGTCGAGGTGCTGAATCACCGTTTCCGCTAATTGTCGCGGTGCCTGTCCCAGCTTTTTCGCCACGGCCATAATGCCGTTAGCCTGATAGTCTCCAAACTGAACCCGGGCGGACTGACGAACCTGCGGTTCGCAATCGGCGGGTGCGCCGGCTAAAACCATTGCCTGACTGACTTTTGCGGAAAGAAGTGCCTGAATATTCACCGAGTTACCTTCATGTGCTGAACAAGGCCCGGACCAGAACGCCGGGCTGTCATCATCTTGCCTGAGCGCATCGCGTAACGGATAGGCAGAAACGGATGGGGCAGACAAAACGGAAAAAAAATGAGGGGAAAAGTATACGTGAAATGTGGGTGAGCGTCAGCAGTTGGATGAAGCGGGGAAACAGAGCTAAAGAAGATGTTTCCCGGAGGCGTTAACGACGTCGCAGATGACGGCGAGGGTTCTTTACGCTTTTATCTTCGCGCACCTTCCAATGGCGGGAAATTGCAAATCCCATCAGTGCGATCAGGACAGCGACAACGATGAGCATAGACATAGAGCCATTCCTTTTGGTTGTGTTAGGTCAAATTTATAGGAAGGCGGGGAAGGCTGCAATTGTTTGCCCTTCAAATGAGAGTTATCTTATTGTATTAAAGAAGTTGATTTAAATCATGAATTTAAGTCACTTTCATCAAGCAACTCATGGTCCTAAACAGGAGATAAATCCGAAATGAAAGATGTTATTATACGGTTTTGCGTTAAATTTCAGTCCAAATAAGATGAATCTTACCATTTTGTGACGCCGGGCACGCGGCGCACAATAAACCAGAGTGATTATAAAAGCTAAACAAATAGAGAGGATTTAGGGTGGTGGAGCGATCTTTTCCGGCAGAATTGGATGATTTAAAGACAGATTTAGCGCGTTTTGAAGAATCGTTGCAAAATTTTGCGCAGCGACTCGGTTTGCGCCTTAACGATCTGGAAGTGGACCATATTTCGGTTCGATGTCATCAGGACACGACGGCAATGCGCTGGCAGCAAGGCCTGCAGCAGATTGGTACTGAGTTTTCGACGTCAATCATCAACGGACGGCAGATTTGCCTGTTTAAACTCTATGATCCGCTGGTCGTGGCGGGCAGGGAGATTGATGTGGTTGAACTGCCGTGGCCGGGTGAAAAGCGTTATCGCCATGAAGGCTGGGAGCATATTGAGGTGGTGTTAAGTGGCGATCATCAGACGCTGGGCATGCGTGCGATGGCATTACTGTCCGATGAGGCGCTGACGCAGCCGGGGATTTCCTTTAAAACCAGTTCACCGCAGGGCGAGAATGAACGTCTGCCCAATCCGACCCTGGCGGTGACGGATGGACAGACAACGATCAAGTTTCATCCGTGGCGACTGGAGGAGATTGTCGCCAGCGAACAGGGTTAAATGCGGGCGGCCACGGCGCGCTTCAGACGTGCGACGGCCTCATCCAGCAGGGCGCGGGTACAGCCGAAATTGAGCCGGACAAACTGGTCATTGCCAAACTCGCGTCCGGCCGTTAAGCCCAGTCCGTGCTTCTCAAAATAGAGGGCAGGGCTGGCGACACCCAGCGCGCTGGCGTCGATCCAGGCGAGGTAGGTCGCTTCCGGCGTGGCGACTGACAGGCCGGTCATCTTATTGACCTGCGACACCAGCCAGTCACGGTTGCTGCGCAGGTAGGCATTCTGCGCCTTCAGCCAGAGCTCACCTTCGCGCCATGCGGCTGCCGCTGCGGTGAGTGCCAGAATATCAACGTCCGGCACAATGCCGCGTCGCAACCGGTTAAAGCGCGCACGCAGTTCGGCGTTCGGGATAATGGCGATGGAGGCACCCAGACCCGCAATATTAAAGCTCTTGGAGGGTGACATCAGCGTCACACTGCGCTGGGCCGCATCTTCACTCAGTGAAGCAAACGGAATGTGCTGAACGCCCGGTTCCAGCAGCAGATCGCTGTGGATCTCGTCCGAACAGACAATCAGATTGTGCTTCTGCGCAAATTCAAGCTGCGCCTGCAGCTCCTCGTGGCGATAGACGGTGCCGCCCGGATTCTGCGGGTTACAGAGCATTAACAGCCGCTCTTTTCCGGTTATCTGACCTTCAGCCGCAGCCAGATCCAGCAGCCAGCGTCCCTCTTCCAGCGTTAAGGGCAGATTGACCTGCTCCCGCTCTGCCAGTTTTGCCGCACCGCGAAACGGCGGATAGATGGGAGTCGGAGCAATCGTCAGCTCGTCAGGCGCCGTGAACGCCCGCACGGCGAGATTGAGTCCGGTCACCACGCCCGGCAACACCACAATCCACTCCGGATTAACGTGCCACTGATAGCGTGAGGCGATCCATGCTACGGCGCTGTCGATAAATGCGACAGGCGTGTCGCCATAGCCAAAGATCCCATGTTCGGCGCGGGTTTTAATCGCGTCGATGATGCAGTCAGGCGATCGGAAATCTGTATCTGCCACCCACAACGGCAGAATGTCCTGGTCCGCATATTTGTTCCATTTAAGGCTATCGCTGTGACGACGGTCTATCCGTTGGTCGAAATTGAATGCCATAGTTAACTTTCCCGGTAAACTCATTCCAGCAGCCAGACTAACTGATGAATCTGCCTTGAACCAGAGTCATGTAAAGGAGAAGAGAATGACCACACTGGAAATTTGCTGCTATGGCGTGGATTGCGCCGTGACTGCACAGGAGGCGGGCGCCGATCGGGTGGAGCTTTGCACCGCACCGCGTGAAGGTGGCCTGACCCCCTCGGCGGGCATGTTGAATGCTGCCCGGCGTGAGGTTTCGATTCCGGTTCATCCCATTGTCCGGCCACGGGGTGGGGATTTTTGTTACAGCTCACGCGAATTCGAAGCGATGAAATCGGACGTGGCGTTAATCCGCGAACTCGGTTTTCCTGGCCTTGTGATTGGGATGCTGGATGAAGAGGCCCACATTCATCATGGTCAGATGCGGCAGATTATGGCGCTGTGTGACGGCATGGCCGTGACCTTTCATCGCGCCTTCGATCTCTGCCACAGCCCTAAGCGCGCACTGGAAGAATTAACGGATTTGGGCGTGGCGCGGATTCTGACATCCGGTCAGCAGCAGAGCGCTGAAAACGGAATTGCATTACTCAGGGAACTTAATGAGACCAGTACTGGTCCTATTATTATGGCGGGTGCCGGCGTTCGTCTCAGCAACCTGCAAAAGTTTCTCGACATGGGGATTGATGAAGTCCACAGCTCGGCCAGTCGCCTGATGGCATCGCCGATGCGCTACCGCAAAGCGGGCGTCTCCATGTGTTCAGAAGCCGAAACCGACGAGTTCAGCCGCTACTGTGTCGATGGCGATGTGGTTGAGGCAATGAAAAGCGTGATGCAGATGAGCACCGTCCGGGTCGCCTGAACCACAACAGATTTTGCCGCGCAGCACGCCGATCATTGACGTGGTGTTTGCAAGTACCAAACCCCAGTACCGCTTGCTGGGGTTCTTTTTGTGTAAAGCACGCTCCATTTGCCGTGACATCGTTTCGCCCGATTCAATTAAAATTTCCTGCCTTACTTAATAATTAATGTCATCCAGGACTTTAAGGCATTGCGGTAGCCTTACGCTCGCTTTATCCGTTACGCTGGCGCTTTGTCGCATCTCCGATTTTAAAAAGGCGATGCAGGATAAAATCAATCGCCGCCGTTCATCCCCACAGCGTTTACACTGAAAGCAACATCGCCTGGAACTGACCCTATGAAACGCAATCACATTCTTGTTTTAAGCCTGATGCTGACTGCCTGTGCCGGAAGCGCTGCGGCCAGCGCCTGTAGCCCGAACAATGCGGCCGTTGCTAACAGTAATAACCTGATTCTGCTGGGCGGTAACGCGAAAGGCGCGGTAAAGCAGGTAATTGCGGGTGAATTTGGCAAAGATGTGAATTCGCAAAAACGGGTGCTGGGGCAGTTTGACGCCTGTGGCGATCTGACGGTCGCTGACGTCAGCTATGACAAAAGCGAACGCAACGTCATCCTCAGCATGGAGCAACACATCGCCCGGGTGCAGGGCGGCTGGGTGGCGGAGTATGCTTATCTGGTCAAAGTGCTGAAAGAGGGCAAAGAGGTCGTTGTTGATAACCGACAGGGCACGATTAACTGGCAGAAAGGCCAGCATGGCACTATCACCAGCGCCTCCGACAGATTTACCAGCATGGGTAAAAGCGGCTTTACCGACACCACCTATCGTTACGATCGCCAGCTCCGGCTGGAGAAGAGCATAGCGCGTGGCAGCGATCCGCTGACCAACGGTGAATTTCACTATCACTGGAACCCGAAGGGGCTGGTGACACGGACCAGCTCTGCCCGGGGTACGGATGAATACACCTACGATCCCCAGTGGCGTGAAGTCCGACTGAATGGCACGGCGAATACACCGCTGAGCACCATCCGCTCGGTCGATGAGTGTCAGTCCTGGGATGAGATCGGCAACTGTACTCTTAGCTACCTGCATGAGACCGAAATCTTCACGCGGGGCACCATCGAACGTCACCTCAGTTCCGCCTACAAATATGAGTACTGGGACCAGCCTGCGGCAGCGGATGAATAATCTCTGTGAGTGTCTGCAGCCTGCAGAGTCATTCCGTGGGGAGGTGCGGCGAGACGGGCGTTGTCTCGCCGCTGAGCCTTAAGGTTTGGTGGCGACCAGCACGGCGCGCAGCGGAGCCGGGTAGCCCTCAACCGTTTTGCCAGGGTCTTCGGGATCGAGGAATTCGGCCAGTGACTCGCTGGTCATCCAGTCGGTACGGCGTTGCTCTTCCGTCGTGGTCAGGGCGAAATCGACAATCCGCACATCGACAAAGCCGCTTTTCTCCAGCCAGCTTTTCAGCGCCTCGGCGGAGGGGATAAAGAAGACGTTGCGCATCTGCGCATAACGCTCACCCGGCACCAGCACCTGATTCACATCGCCCTCAATCACCAGCGTCTCCAGCACCAGTTCACCGCCGCTCACCAGCTGATTTTTCAGCTGTAGCAGGTGATCCAGCGGGGAACGACGGTGATAGAGCACACCCATCGAAAACACGGTATCGAACGCCTGCAGCACGGGCAACTGCTCAATACCCAGCGGCAGCATGTGCGCCCGGCGATCGTCATTCAGCAGCTTACGCACCGCTTCGAACTGCACCAGGAACAGCTGCATCGGATCGATGCCGACGACCAGATGCGCACCCGCGCCGATCATCCGCCACATGTGGTAGCCGCTGCCACAGCCGACATCCAGCACCGTGCGGCCCGCGAGTGAGGAGATGTGCGGCAGCACGCGCTCCCACTTCCAGTCAGAGCGCCACTCAGTGTTGATGTGAGTGCCATAGAGGAAATAGGGCCCTTTGCGCCACGGCATCAGGTTGCGCAGGAGTTTCTCAATGCCCTGACGATGGCGATCGCTGATGTCATCGCGGTCGGCGGTGACGCTGTGCAGCAGGTCGAGCTTTTGCGGCTCCAGCAGCGGGAGGTACTCCAGCGACTTGTACCAGTCACGGAAGTGCCCATGCAGGTTTTCACGCTGCCACTCGCTGATTTGCGCCGGTAACACTTCCAGCCACTTCGCCAGCGGACCTACCGCAATTTGCTGATAAAAACGGCCAAAGTCGATCATTTCAACGCCACCAGAGATCCAAAATTAAAGCACTGGAACCAGAGTTCGGCGTGCGAGAAACCGGCCTGTTTCAGGCGGGCTTTATGAGCGTCAACGCTGTCAGTCAGCATGACATTTTCCAGCATGCTGCGTTTCTGGCTGATTTCCAGCTCGCTGTAGCCGTTGGCGCGCTTGAAGTCGTGATGCATATTGAACAGCAGTTCACCAATCTCAGCATCTTCAAAACTGAATTTCTCCGACAGCACCAGTGCACCGCCCGGTCTGAGTCCCTGCCAGATTTTTTCCAGCAGCGCCAGACGCGCCGGCGGTTCCAGAAACTGCAGCGTAAAGTTGAGTACCACCAGCGAGGCGTTCTCAATTTCAATGTCGCGGATATCCGCTTCCAGCACCGTGACCGGCGTGTCCGCGCGGAAGGTATCCAGATGACGACGGCAGCGCTCCACCATCGCCGGGGAGTTATCCACCGCGATGATCTGGCAGCCGGGCACATGAATATTGCGGCGCACCGAAAGCGTGGCGGCACCCAGCGAGCAGCCCAGGTCATACACCCTGCTGTCCGGGGTAACAAAACGTTCTGCCAGCATGCCAATCATCGAAATGATGTTGGAGTAGCCCGGCACCGAGCGCTGAATCATGTCAGGAAAGACTTCAGCTACGCGCTCGTCAAAAGTCCAGTCGCCCAGTTTTGCAATGGGCGCTGAGAAGAGTTGATCGCGGTCAGACATATCGAAAATCCGAAGAGACGACGGAAAGGGCGCTATTCTCGCAGAAAGTGGGGCGGCCTGCACCCCTTAACCCAGGACGGGTTAATGGAGCGTCAGCACCAGTTCCCACGGCAGATAGATGAGGTTGAAGATCACCATGCCGCACAGTGAAAACAGCGTCAGGAGCATGCCATATTTGCGGCCTGCCATGGCGCTGCTGCGTAAACCCCATGCATGCAGCAACCGGCTGATGAAGAACAGCAGGCCGGTGAGATGTACCATCCAGATGTCCGCGCCGTTCATCTCCATCATCACCAGCAGCAACAGCGCCATCGGAATGGTTTCGATGGCATTGCCGTGAATGCGAATTGCCATTTTCAGGTCGTGATAGCCGCCATCGCCATAGGCCACACGGTAGAAACGGCGATAACGCACCACGTCCATCGTAAACTTCATCACCAGTAATGCACCCAGTACCACGTATAACGCGCTAATCATTGTGACTCCGGTATCCATCCGTAAAGTGGCTATTCTAGCCAGCGTAATGGGCGCTGTCCTGTGCAGTCATCAAAACAGTGACGTCTGTTGCGGCCAGTCCGGTCCGCTGCCAATGCCGGGATCGATCTGCTGCAGTTGCGGCCACAGCGCCTGCACCAGCGGAAACACCTGGCCCATATCGGGCGTGTGCAGAAACAGCATGGCGTCGCCCTGTTGCTGCCACTCCGTCAGCTTGTCACGCCAGATCTGAAACAGCGGCACGCTCTCTTCCACGCTGTCGCTGCCGATAAAACGCACCATCGGCTGCGAGCCGGTTCGCAGGGCATGCGGCGGCACTTTGGGCTTCTGCGACCGCGCGACCAGTGCCGCCGGACTTTGCGAAGTGGAGGCGTGAACCGGACGGCTGTCGAGCATCACGCGATTGATGCCGCGCGCCAGCAATCCGCGATTCAGCGCCCGCTCGGCATCACCTTTGGCGAAGAAAGCCGGATGGCGGACTTCGACGCCGTAGTGAAAACGGCGCGGCAGGCTATCGAGAAAATGCCATAGGTCGTTGAGCTGTGCCGGAGAGAAGCTGGCGGGCAACTGCAGCCAGTACTGGCCAATGCGATCGGCCAGCGGCTCCATCAGGCGCAGAAAATCGGTCAGCAGGTCATCGCTGTGCTGCAGCGCCGCCTGATGGCTGATGGTATTAGGAAATTTAAAGCAGAAGCGAAACGCATCGTGCGTCATATCGCGCCAGCGCATCACCGTTTCCGCATTCGGCAGCGCATAAAGCGTGGTATTTCCCTCTACACAGTGGAAGTAGCGGGCATAGTCCGCCAGGCTCTCGATACCCCAGCGTTTCCAGTGTGAATGCTGCCACTGGGGCAGGCCAATACGAAGTGTCACGCGCGCTCCTGGCGGCAGGTTAAGATACCCCATTATCGGCTATGGTCAGGCAGGGGGGCAAATGCAGACAGGAAATCGGCGCTTTGGCGCGGATCTGCTTATCCTGCCTGGCTTTTTCCATTATAATGACCGCCATTTTTGCGACAGCATCGCAACAGGTAACGCGGCCGGATGCTGTCAGCTGCAGCGGCGAAGTTAAAAGGATAGTGTTATGCGTACAGAATATTGTGGACAGCTCAATCTGTCTCATGTGGGTCAGCAAGTCACGCTTTGCGGCTGGGTAAACCGCCGCCGCGATCTGGGCAGTTTGATTTTTATCGATATGCGCGACCGTGAAGGCATCGTGCAGGTCTTCTTTGATCCCGATCGCCAGGACGTCTTTAAGCTGGCTTCTGAACTGCGTAACGAATTCTGCGTCCAGATCACCGGCACCGTGCGTGCGCGTGATGAAAAGAACAAAAACAGCGACATGGCGACCGGTGAAGTCGAAGTGTTTGCCCATGAGCTGAATATCATCAATCGCTCTGAGCCACTGCCGCTGGACTCCAATCAGATCAACAGCGAAGAAGCGCGTCTGAAATACCGCTATCTGGATCTGCGTCGCCCTGAGATGGTGACGCGTCTGAAAACCCGCGCAAAAATCACCAGCTTTGTCCGCCGCTTTATGGATGACGAAGGGTTCCTGGATATCGAAACCCCGATGTTGACTAAGGCGACGCCAGAAGGCGCACGTGACTATCTGGTGCCAAGCCGGGTTCACAAAGGCAAATTCTATGCGCTGCCGCAGTCACCTCAGCTGTTTAAACAGCTGCTGATGATGTCCGGTTTTGACCGCTACTATCAGATCGTTAAATGCTTCCGCGATGAAGATTTACGTGCCGATCGTCAGCCAGAATTTACCCAGATCGACGTAGAAACCTCCTTTATGACCGCGCCACAGGTACGTGAAATCATGGAGCGTTTGATCCGCAATCTGTGGCAGGACGTGAAGGGCGTTGATCTCGGCGAGTTCCCGCAGATGACCTTTGCGGAAGCGATGCATCGTTACGGTTCCGATAAGCCGGATCTGCGTAACCCGATGGAGCTGGTGGACGTTGGCGACCTGCTGAAAAACGTGGAGTTCCAGGTCTTCTCTGGCCCGGCTAACGACGAAAAAGGCCGTGTTGCCGCGCTGCGCGTGCCGACCGGTGCGCAGCTGAGCCGTAAGCAGATTGATGAATATGGCAAGTTCGTAGAAATTTACGGCGCGAAAGGCCTGGCGTGGATGAAGGTTAACGTCCGTGCCGACGGTCTGGAAGGCGTGCAGAGCCCGGTTGCCAAGTTCCTGAATGCAGAGATCGTTGAAGGCATTCTGAGCCGCACCGGCGCTCAGGATGGCGACATCATCTTCTTTGGTGCCGATCGCGCCAAAGTCGTCGCTGATGCCCTAGGTGCGCTGCGCCTGAAAGTGGGTCGCGAGCTGAACATCACCGATGAAAAAGCCTGGGCCCCGCTGTGGGTGATCGACTTCCCGATGTTCGAAGAGGACGAGGAAGGCGGTCTGGCCGCGATGCACCATCCGTTCACTGCACCAAAAGAGATGAGCGCAGAAGAGCTGGCTGCGGATCCGACCCGTGCCGTGGCGAACGCCTACGACATGGTGATCAACGGTTATGAAGTGGGCGGCGGTTCAGTGCGTATCCACAACGGCAAAATGCAGCAGACCGTGTTCAGCATTCTGGGTATTGAAGAGCACGAGCAGCGCGAGAAGTTTGGCTTCCTGCTGGATGCGCTGAAGTTCGGTACACCGCCGCATGCGGGCCTGGCCTTTGGTCTGGATCGCCTGACCATGCTGCTGACCGGCACCGACAACATTCGTGACGTCATCGCGTTCCCGAAAACCACGGCGGCGGCCTGCATGATGACCGAAGCACCAAGTGAAGCGAACCCGGCTTCCTTGCTGGAGCTTGGCATCCAGGTGGTTAAAAAAGAAAAGCCTGAGAATAAATAATGGGCTATAAACACCCGGTTTCAGTGCTGGTAGTCATTTCGGCGCGCGATACTGGCCGGGTGTTGATGCTGCAGCGGCGTGACGATCCTACGTTCTGGCAGTCGGTCACCGGCAGCCTGGAAGCGGGGGAGTCACCGCTGGCGACCGCGTGTCGTGAAGTGAATGAGGAGATCGGCATCGACGTGCTGACCGAGCAGCTGGAGGTGGAGGATTGTCAGCGTCAAATCGACTTTGAAATCTTTCCCCATTTCCGCCATCGCTACGCACCTGATGTCACTCATAATCACGAGCACTGGTTCCGTCTGCAACTGCCGGAAGAGCGTGATGTGACGCTGACCGAGCATCTGGCGTTTCGCTGGCTGGCACCCGCTGACGCTGCAGCATTAACCCGATCATGGAGTAACCGCCAGGCAATTGAAGAATTTATCTGAATGCTCGCCATCGCCCGGTATTCCGGCGGCGAATAGATTAAATTTTATGAATCTGGTGAGTTTTAACAGGACTACACCAACATATTGAACAGTCAGGCGTCATCCACGCCGCGAAGTTGTTCACCGCCAGCGCGAAGTCGCACACGTACGTGACGTGAAGATAATGCGCGACGCTCGTCCCTCAGGGCATGCAGGTTGTCACTCACCTGGTTGAGCACGGACGGTAAACAGGCTCGCAGCCGGATAGCCTGCACCCTGTAAAAGATCGGAGAAAATTTAAAATGGCAGGACACAGTAAGTGGGCTAACACCAAACACCGTAAGGCGGCGCAGGATGCTAAGCGCGGCAAAATCTTCACCAAAATCATTCGTGAACTGGTGACCGCAGCCAAGCTGGGCGGCGGCGATCCGGGCTCAAACCCGCGTCTGCGTGCAGCGATGGATAAAGCGCTGGCGAACAACATGACTCGTGACACCATGGATCGTGCTATCGCACGCGGTGTGGGCGGCGATGACAACGCCAACATGGAAACCATCATCTATGAAGGTTACGGTCCGGGCGGCTCAGCCATCATGATTGAATGCCTTAGCGACAACCGTAACCGTACCGTGGGCGAAGTGCGTCATGCCTTCACCAAAACCGGCGGCAACCTGGGCACCGACGGCTCCGTCGCCTACCTGTTTAACAAGAAAGGCGTGATCTCCTATGCGCCTGGTCAGGATGAAGACGCGGTCATGGAAGCGGCTCTGGAAGCGGGCGGCGAAGACGTTGTTACTTATGACGACGGCGCCATTGATGTCTTCACCGCATGGGAAGAGATGGGCACGGTGCGTGATGCACTGGAAGCGCTCGGCCTCAAAGCGGACACCGCAGAAGTAGCGATGATCCCGACGACCAAAGCCGAAATGGATGCGGAAACCGCACCAAAACTGCTGCGTCTGATCGACATGCTGGAAGATTGCGACGATGTGCAGGAGGTTTATCACAACGGTGAGATCTCCGACGAGGTGGCGGAAACACTGTAATGGCGTCTGTCGCCCTGTTAACCGGAGAGGCGTAATGTCGATTATTCTGGGTATCGATCCCGGCTCACGCATCACCGGTTATGGTGTTATTCGTCAGACCGGCCGCCAGCTCACCTATCTGGGCAGCGGCTGTATCCGCACCAATACCACTGAGTTGCCCGCCCGCCTGAAGCTGATTTATGCGGGCGTCTGCGAAATCATCACGCAGTTTTCACCCGATTACTTCGCCATTGAACAGGTGTTTATGGCGAAGAATGCAGACTCTGCGCTGAAGCTCGGCCAGGCGCGCGGTGCCGCGATTGTGGCTGCGGTTAACCACGATCTGCCGGTATTTGAATATGCCGCCCGTCAGGTGAAACAGACCGTGGTTGGCATCGGCAACGCCGAGAAAAGTCAGGTGCAGCACATGGTGCGAACCCTGCTTAAGCTGCCAGCGAACCCGCAGGCGGACGCCGCCGATGCGCTGGCGATCGCTATCACCCACTGTCACGTGGCGCAGAATGCGTCACGCATGAGTGAAAGCAAGCTGGTGCTGACGCGCGGACGGTTGCGATCGGGTTAGCGGTCATGGCTCAGGTCTCACTCTCAGGCTGGATATTCATCCAGCCTTTTTTATGATATAAAATCCGCCACATTCGTTAGTTAAGGAAGCATTCAGGTGATAGGTCGTTTACGGGGCAATATTCTGGAAAAGCAGCCGCCACTGGTGCTGCTTGAGGCACACGGCGTCGGCTATGAAATTTACATGCCCATGACCTGTTTTTATGAGTTGCCTGAACTTCAGCACGAAGCGGTGATTTTTACCCACTTTGTAGTGCGTGAAGATGCGCAGCTGCTGTTTGGTTTTAACAGCAAGCAGGAGCGCGCGCTGTTTCGCGAACTGATTAAAGTCAATGGCGTCGGACCCAAGCTGGCGCTGGCGATCCTCTCCGGCATGTCGGCACAGCAGTTTGTGACTGCGGTCGAGAAAGAAGAGATCGCGTCACTGGTGAAACTGCCCGGCGTCGGTAAGAAGACGGCTGAGCGTCTGGTGGTCGAGATGAAGGATCGCTTCAAAGGGATGCACGGCGATCTGTTTGGCGGCGATTCAGCGTTTACGCTGACCACGCCGAGCGCCGAGCCGGAAACCAACGATGCAGAAGCCGAAGCGGTTGCAGCGCTGGTATCACTGGGTTATAAACCGCAGGAAGCGAGCCGTATGATCAGTAAAGTCGGTCGACCGGATGCGGATTGCGAAACCCTGATCCGCGAAGCGCTCCGCGCCGCCATTTGAGGTAAGTCATGATTGAAGCCGACCGCCTGATCTCCGCTGCCAGTATCAGCGAAGAAGAGGTTATTGACCGCGCGATACGCCCGAAGATGCTGACCGAGTATGTCGGTCAGCCGCAGGTGCGTGAGCAGATGGAGATATTCATCAAGGCAGCGCAACTGCGCGGTGATGCGCTCGATCATCTGCTGATCTTCGGTCCGCCCGGACTGGGTAAAACCACCCTGGCGAACATCGTGGCCAACGAGATGGGTGTTAATCTGCGCACGACCTCCGGTCCGGTGCTGGAGAAGGCGGGCGATCTGGCGGCCATGCTGACCAACCTTGAACCGCATGACGTTCTGTTTATCGATGAAATCCATCGCCTCTCACCGGTGGTGGAAGAGATACTCTACCCGGCGATGGAAGATTATCAGCTGGACATCATGATTGGCGAAGGCCCGGCTGCGCGTTCGATTAAGCTCGATCTGCCGCCGTTTACGCTGATCGGTGCCACTACCCGTGCAGGCTCGCTGACTTCGCCACTGCGCGATCGTTTCGGCATTGTGCAGCGTCTGGAGTTTTATCAGGTTAAAGATCTGCAGCACATCGTGAGCCGCAGCGCCGCCTGCCTGGGCCTGGCGCTGAGTGACGAAGGGGCATTAGAGATCGCCCGCCGCGCACGTGGCACACCGCGTATCGCTAACCGTCTGCTGCGTCGCGTGCGTGACTTCGCAGAAGTGCGGGCAAACGGTGACCTGAGCGGTGAAGTCTCGTGCAGCGCGCTGGATATGCTCAATGTAGACAGCGAAGGGTTCGATTACATGGACCGTAAACTGCTGCTGGCGATCATCGATAAGTTTATGGGTGGGCCGGTGGGGCTGGATAACCTGGCTGCTGCGATTGGTGAAGAGCGGGAAACCATCGAAGATGTGATTGAACCCTTCCTGATTCAGCAGGGCTTCATTCAGCGCACACCGCGTGGCCGGATGGCCACGCAGCATGCTTACCGTCACTTCGGCATGACGCGCGAAGAGTAGTTACATGGCCGGTTTGCGCACCATGCTGAAGATAAACAGGATGGCGGCGCAGAGCACCACTGAGGGTCCGGCAGGCGTGTCGTAGAACGCGGAGAAGGTCAGACCGCCAGTCACGGCGATTACGCCGATGACCACTGCGACGGCCGCCATGCCTTCCGGTGAGCGCACGAACCGGCGTGCGGTCGCCGCAGGGATAATCAGCAGTGAGGTGATGATCAGCGCACCCACAAACTTCATCGCCACCCCAATCGTCAGCGCCGTGACCAGCATCAGAATCAACCGGGTACGCTGGATGTTGACGCCATCGACCTGTGCCAGTTCCGGGCTGATGGTCATTGACAGCAGCGATCGCCACTGCCACGCCATCACCAGCAGCACAATCACCACGCCGCCACCCATCATCCAGAGATCGTCCGGCGTCACCGCCAGCAGGTCGCCAAACAGATACGCCATCAGATCGACGCGCACATTCTTCATCAGGCTGACGACCACCAGGCCCAGCGACAGCGCGCTGTGCGCCATAATCCCCAGCAGGGTGTCGATAGCCAGATGCGGACGACGCTCCAGCCACACCAGCCCCAGCGCCAGGCAGACCGTCACCAGAATGACCGCGTAGTAAGGATTGACGTTCAGCAGCAGGCCAAAGGCCACGCCGAGCAGGGACGCATGCGCCAGGGTATCGCCAAAATAGGACATCTTGCGCCAGACCACAAACGAACCCAGCGGACCGGCAGCCAGCGCTAACATCACGCCGCCTATCCAGCCCGGTAATAACAACTCAATCATGATGAACCCTGTCCTTTGCGTAAAACGATACGTCCCTGAAGGTCGTGACGATGATTATGATGATGACGGTAGATCGCCAGCTCTTCAGCGCCGCGCGGGCCGAACATAGCGATAAATTCCGGATGCTGCGAGACCGCTTCCGGGGTGCCGGAACAGCAGATGTGGTGGTTAAGACACAGCACTTCGTCAGTTTTGGCCATGACCAGATGCAGATCGTGGGAGACCATCAGCACACCGCAGTTCAGTTCCATGCGTAACTGGTTGATAAGGTCATACAGCGCAACCTGACCGTTCACATCCACACCCTGTGTCGGCTCATCGAGCACCAGCAACTGGGGATGATTCAGCAGGGCGCGTGCCAGCAGCACTCGCTGGGTTTCGCCACCGGAAAGCCTTTGCAGCGGGGAATGGAGCAGGTGACCGGCCTGAACACGTTTCAGGGCTGGCAGAATCTCGGCGTTTTTGCTGCCACGCGTCAGACGCATAAAACGTTCCACCGTCACCGGCAGGGTCGGGTCGATGTGCAGCTTCTGTGGCACATAGCCAATACGCAGACCGGGATCACGCTGAACCGAACCGGTCGTGGGGGCAAGCAGACCGAGCACCACACGCACCAGGGTTGATTTTCCGGCACCGTTGGGGCCCAGCAGGGTGAGGATGCGGCCAGGCTGCAATGCCAGGCTGACGCCTGATAACACATTGCGCTGGTTAAATTTTATCGAAACGTTATCGAGTGTGACAAGTGAGGTCATAGTATTTACAGGTTGCACAGAATTTCGAATGTTATAATATCACATTCCACCTCACGGTCACGATGGAATGACGCAATATGTTACATAATAAAAAGGGCGCAATTTTTGCCTTAACCGCTTTATCTGTTTCAGCTTTGTTTACCCTTCCTGCCCAGGCGAATGTCGTGGCTTCACTCAAACCGGTAGGTTTTATTGCTGCGGCCATTGCAGATGGCGTTACACCGGTTGAGGTGCTGCTGCCGGACGGTGCGTCTGAACACGATTACTCCCTGCGGCCCTCTGATGCAAAACGCTTAAAAAACGCGGACTTAGTCGTCTGGGTCGGGCCAGAAATGGAAGCCTTTATGGCGAAATCTGCCGCTGAACTACCGGCCCGGAAAAACCTCGCGATGGTGAACATCGACGGGATAAAACCGTTATTGATTAGCGGTGCTGAAGAGGAAGATGAACACACAGCGGAAAAATCCGAAGATCGGGATGCTGAGGCTCATCACCATCATCACGGCGAGTTTAATATGCACCTGTGGTTGTCGCCAGAGATTGCGCGTAAAACCGCGGTTGCAATCCATGGAAAATTATTGGAACTTATGCCACAAGATAAGGCCAAACTTGACGCCAACCTCCAGCAGTTTGAGGTAGCTTTGGCGGACACGGACAAACGCGTTAGCGCACAACTTGCTCCGGTAAGAAATAAAGGGTATTTCGTTTTTCACGACGCTTACACGTACTTTGAAAAGCACTACGGTCTTTCGCCCACCGGGCACTTTACCGTCAATCCTGAAATTCAACCGGGCGCTCAGCGTTTACACCAGATACGAACACAGTTGGTTGAGCAAAAGGCGGTCTGCGTCTTTGCTGAGCCACAATTCAGACCAGCAGTCATCGATGCTGTTTCCCGCGGAACGCAGGTGCGTAAAGGCACGCTCGATCCCCTGGGCACAGACATCAGCTTAGCCAAAGACAGCTATGTGAAATTCCTCTCACAACTGTCGAGCCAGTATGAAAGCTGCCTGAATGGAGCATGAGGAATAGGTAAAAGTGCAGCAGATAGCCCGCTCTGTCGCCCTCGCATTTAATAATTTGCCGCGCCCCCACCGCGTAATGCTGGGATCGTTAACTGTAGTCACTCTGGCCGTCGCTGTCTGGCGGCCTTACGTTTATCATCCCACCGATGATGTTACGCCCATCGTTAAAAACATTGAGCTGGATAAGAACACCTTCCGCACGCTGTTACCTGAAGCCAGTGAGCCGATCGATCAGAGCACACCGGAACCGGACGAAGAGCTGCCTGCGGACGATGTCGACACCGACGTGCCGGATACGGCAGGGGTTCACGACTACACCGTGTCATCCGGCGATACCCTGAGCAGCGCCCTGAATCAGTATGGCATCGACATCAGCGACATTAATGCGCTGGTGATGAGCGATCGCGATCTGCGTAATCTGCAGGTCGGTCAGCAGCTGAGCTGGACGCTGGATGACGATGGCGGCCTGAAAACCCTGAGCTGGGAAATTTCCCGCCGCGAGACCCGCACCTATGAGCGCACCCCAGCCGGTGGCTTTAAGATGGATGCGGAGATGCAGAAGGGCGAATGGCGCAACAGCGTGATGCAGGGCGAAGTGCGTGGCAGTTTTGCCGCCAGCGCCATGCGTGCAGGATTAAGCGGGGCAGAAGCCAGCGCCGTGATCAAGGCGATGCAGTGGCAGATGGATTTCCGTAAGCTGCGTGCGGGTGACCAGTTCAGCGTTCTGATGTCACGTGAAATGCTGGATGGTAAGAGTGCCCAGAGTCAGTTGCTGGGTGTGCGCCTGCGTAGCGGTGGAAAAGACTATTACGCTTTCCGCGCTGAAGATGGCAAGTTCTACGATCGCAGCGGCTCTGGTCTGGCCCGCGGCTTTATGCGCTTCCCGACGGTTAAGCAGTATCGCGTCTCGTCGAACTTTAATCCGCGTCGTCTTAATCCGGTCACTGGCCGTATCGCGCCACATAAAGGCGTCGACTTTGCGCTGCCAATCGGAACGCCGGTGCTGGCGGTGGGTGATGGTGAGATCGTCGTGGCGAAGAACGGCGGTGCCGCCGGTAACTATGTCGCTATCCGTCATGGCCGTCAGTATATGACGCGCTATATGCACATGAAGAAAGTGCTGGTGAAGCCAGGTCAGAAAGTGAAGCGTGGCGACCGTATCGGACTGTCCGGCAACACCGGACGCTCTACCGGGCCGCATCTGCATTTCGAAATCTGGATCAATAATCAGGCGGTCAACCCGTTAACGGCGAAGCTGCCGCGCATGGAAGGCCTGACCGGCAAAGATCGCAGCGATTACATGGCGCAGGTGAAATCCTGGCTGCCTCAGCTGGGTCTGAAGTAAGCGAATTTCGTCAAATCGCGCAAAAACCGACGGTTTCCCGTCGGTTTTTTGCTATCTGGCGCAGGATGATTGCAAATTTTCAGGTCGTCACTATCATAAGCCGGTCATTGCTTGAGGCGAGTGCATGGAAACCCGTAAAAAAAATAACACTGAATTTATTCCCGTTTTTGAACGTTCTTTTCTCAAACCTAAGTACTGGGGCAGCTGGCTGGCAATTGGTGCGCTGGCGGGTCTGGCTTATTTACCGCCGAAAGTGCGCGATCCGCTGCTGGGCCGTTTAGGGCGTTTCGCCGGTAAGCTGGCAAAAGGTGCACGTCGCCGTGCGCTGATTAACCTCTATTATTGCCTGCCTGAACTCAGCGAAGAGCAGCGTGCCACGCTGGTCGATGAGATGTTTGCGACTGCACCGCAGGCGATGGCAATGATGACCGAGCTGGTGCTGCGCGATCCTGCACGCATCCGGCAGCGCGTTGAGTGGCATGGTCGTGAAATCATCGACCAGATGAAAGCTGAGCAGCAGAATGTGATTTTCCTGGTGCCACACGGCTGGGCGGTGGATATTCCTGCCATGCTGCTGGCGTCAGAAGGCCAGAAGATGGCGGCCATGTTCCACAATCAGAGCGACCCGCTGCTGGACTATGCCTGGAATACGGCCCGTCGTCGTTATGGCGGCCGGATGCATGCCCGCAACGACGGGATTAAGCCGTTTATCAGTTCAGTACGTCAGGGTTACTGGGGATATTATCTGCCCGATCAGGATCACGGTGCCGAGCACAGCGAGTTCGTCGATTTCTTTGCTACCTACAAGGCGACGCTGCCTGCCGTAGGCCGACTGATGAAAGTGTGTCGCGCCCGCGTGGTGCCGCTGTTCCCGGTTTATAACAGCGAAACGCACAAGCTTGAGATTTATGTGCGTCCGCCGATGGACGATCTGCTGGAGGCAGATGATCACCAGCTGGCTCGCCGGATGAATGAAGAGGTGGAAGTGTTTGTTCGCCCACATCCCGAGCAGTACACGTGGATCCTTAAGCTGCTGAAGACCCGCAAAGAGGGTGATATCGAACCCTATTCGCGCAAAGAGCTTTATCCACGCAAATAGAAAAAGGCCGCTTTCGCGGCCTTTTTTGATCCTGAAGTTTACGCGCTGAAAACTCTGAAACGGAGCAGGCTTTGCTACGGGCGTATGCTCCCATCGCTTTGACCAGGGTAGCCGTCTGAGAAAAGCGACTGCGCCGCTTTTTACAACGCTTCCAGCCTGCTGCGACGTTTACGCTCGCGCATAAACAGGATCACCAGACCAAACCACAGCACGCCGCTGATAAAGTTAATCAGACAGAACCACAGCGTGCCGCCACTGAAGTAGCCGCTTTTCGCCAGTTCAATTCCCACCGCCAGCGTCAGAATACTGATCATCCCCAGCATCGCCGCTACGCTGCCTTTGCCTTCATTGCTGGCGTAGAGCGTCAGGCGATAGAGTCCGGCATTCACCATGCCAGCACCAAAGGCGTAAAGGCTCAGGCCTGCAGTAATCAGCAGATAACTGTGACCGTTGAGCAGGCTTGCTACCAGCGCCAGGCTCAGGCCAATCAGAATCGGCCAGGCGGCAAACTTTACCGGCTGTTCAATCGGCACGCGTCCGGCCAGTTTACTCAGCGTCAGGTTACCGGCGATCATCGCCAGAAACACGGGTAGCTGCAGCAGCGCGTACTGCATGCGTGACAGACCTTCGTCATGCATCAGGATCACCGGTGAAAGGGCAACCCAGGTGAGGATCGGGATGAACACCAGCCCGATAGCAAAGGAGCCATACATCACCAGCCGATCTTTCATCAGTCGGCCATAGTTGCGCGCCAGATTGGGCAGGGCAATGGAGTGGCTGCGGTCGCCTGCGGTTTCGGGCATCACGCGCCATAGCACCACAAAAGCGAGCAGGCTGCAGGCGGCGAACAGCCAGAACATGCTGCGCCAGCTGCCCACGGTAAGCCAGGCGGCTCCGGCCAGTGGCCCTGCCAGCGGAGCCAGCAGCGCTACGTTGGCCATCAGCGCCATCATGCGCACCGCCAGCGCCTCATCAAAGGCTTCCTGAATCGCGGCATAGCCGACCGCGCCAATAAAGCAGAGGCTGATGCCCTGAATAAAGCGCAGGCTGACAAATTCTTCTATCGAGCTGACCCAGTGCGTCAGCATACAGGCGACAGCAAAGAACAGGATGCCGAACAGCATCACCGGTCGCCGGCCAAACTTATCGGAGAGCGGGCCCAGCAGCCATTGCAGCACCACACCACCAATGAGGTAGGCGGTCAGCGAGGTGGAAACCCATTCAGGGCCGACGGAGAACTCATTAGTGACAATCAGCATGCCAGGCTGGATCATGTCGTGAGCAATATAGGTAGCAAACTCGAACAGCACTAACGCCAGAGGAAAGAGTAAAATTCGGCCGGTAAGCTGGCTGATGGGCTGGAAACGGGGCATCTTGCCTCCTTGTCAGAAAAGAAAACGCGACTGCCAGGCAGTCGCGTCGTTGATTCTACACCGACAATGTAAACCCGGGCGCAATTAATCCACGCGCAGGACACGGGTAGTGTTGGTGGTGCCGGTGGCGCCCATCACATCACCCTGCGTCACGATGACCAGATCGCCGGAGACCAGGAAGCCTTTGTCACGCAGCAGGTTAACCGCATCGTGTGCGGCTGCCACACCGTCGTTGTTACTGTCGAAGAACACAGGTGTAACACCGCGATAGAGCGCGGTGAGGTTCAGGGTGCGTTCATGACGTGACATTGCGAAGATCGGCAGGCCCGAGGTGATACGTGAGGTCATCAGCGGGGTACGGCCCGACTCGGTCATGGTGATGATCGCCGTAACACCCTGCAGGTGGTTCGCCGCATACATAGAAGACATGGCGATCGCTTCTTCGACGTTGTCGAACTGCACGTCCAGACGGTGCTTGGAGACGTTGACGCTTGGAATCTTCTCCGCGCCCAGACAAACCTTCGCCATCGCCGAGACGGTTTCAGCCGGATACTGACCCGCAGCGGTTTCCGCAGAGAGCATGACGGCATCGGTACCATCCAGCACGGCGTTCGCTACGTCCATGACTTCTGCGCGGGTTGGCATCGGGTTAGTGATCATCGACTCCATCATCTGGGTCGCGGTAATGATGGTGCGGTTCAGCTGGCGGGCACGGCGAATTAACGCTTTCTGAATGCCGACCAGTTCCGGATCGCCAATCTCAACGCCCAGGTCACCACGCGCCACCATTACCACGTCAGAAGCCAGAATGATGTCATCCATCGCTTCCTGGCTGGCTACGGCTTCGGCACGTTCCACTTTAGCGACCAGTTTGGCGTCACAACCCGCTTCACGCGCCAGGCGACGCGCCAGGTTCATATCTTCGCCACAGCGTGGGAAAGAGACGGCCAGATAATCGACGCGGATTTTGGCAGCGGTGATGATGTCCGCTTTATCTTTTTCGGTCAGCGCTTCAGCCGACAGGCCGCCACCCAGCTTGTTAATGCCTTTGTTGTTCGACAGCGGGCCACCGACAGTAACTTCGGTGAACACTTTCATGTCCTGAACTTCCAGCACTTTCAGCTGCACGCGGCCATCATCCAGCAGCAGGATATCGCCTGGCACCACATCTGCAGGCAGGCCTTTGTAGTCGATACCGACGCGCTCTTTATCACCTTCGCCTTTACCCAGGTTGGCATCCAGCAGGAAGCGATCGCCGATATTCAGGAAAACTTTGCCTTCTTTGAAGGTCGAAACACGAATTTTTGGTCCCTGGAGGTCGCCCAGGATAGCCACATGGCGACCCAGTTTTGCGGCAATCTCGCGCACTTTATCGGCACGTAACTGATGATCTTCTGGCGTGCCGTGAGAGAAGTTGAGTCGTACAACGTTCGCGCCGGCAGCGATGATTTTTTCTAAGTTATTATCACGATCGGTGGCCGGGCCGAGGGTTGTAACGATTTTGGTTCTTCTGAGACGTCTTGACATCGAGGACTCCGTTAACTGATTAGCGTGTCATGGACTGTGGACACGGCATGGTTATCTATTCTATATGATCGATGGGTTGTGATACGACTCACATTGTAAATGTGATGTTAATTTTTTTGCTGATCATCCTCTTCCCGAATGGTGTTCTTTTCGTAACGCGACGCTTTCAACGCCTCTTTCACACGTTTCAGGTTTTCCCGGAAGGGCGCACCCCGTTCCAGGGTAAAACCGGTCGCCAGCACATCGATCACGGTCAACTGCGCCAGGCGCGACACCATCGGCAAATAGACATCCGTATCTTCCGGTACATCAAGCACTAAAGCTATCGCGGCTTCATGGGCAAGGGGTGAATCGGGAGAAGTGATGGCAATAACGGTGGAACCGTTTACACGGGCCAGGCGAGCCAGTTCTACCATATTTTTTGTACGCCCAGTATGCGAAATGAGAACAAAAACGTCACCGGCTCGACTATTTATGCAACTCATGCGCTGGATCACAATATCGTCTGACCAGATGACCGGCAGATTAAAGCGCAGAAATTTGGTGAAAGCGTCATGCGCTACCACAGCGGACGCACCCAGCCCGAAAAAGGCGAGTTTGTCGGCCTGCGCGAGCAGGGTCACCGCCTGTTGCAGCTGTGAACTGTCCAGTTGATCGCGAACCCGCTGCAGCCCGGCCAGCGCCGAGTCGAAGATTTTGTGGCTGTAGTTCTCTACCGTGTCGTCGTCTTCAACGCCCCGGCTGACCCAGCTGCTGCCTTTTACCAGGCTCTGCGCCAGTTGCAGTTTAAAGTCGGGGAAGCCCCGCGCGCCCAGTCGGTGACAGAAGCGGTTCACGGTAGGTTCACTGACGCCGGCAATGCCAGCCAGGGTCGCGATGCTGGAGTGCATCGCCGCCTGCGGTTCAGCCAGAATCTGCCGGGCGACTTTCTGTTCCGCTTTGCTCAGCGCAGCGAACTGCGCCTCAATTTTTTCCAGCATATTCATAAGCTGATGACCATAATCACTTTTATCAATTTCAATTATCACTGTCGCAGGAGTCGATTAACAGAGACTATATCGCGCCAGCACCTGGCAAGCGCAACGGCTGACAAGTCGATAACCGTTTTTTTTGGGATACTTTGACCAGTGCCAGATTTTTCTGACACCAACAGAAACAGAAAAAACCGGCAATCCGCACGCGTCATCACACGCGCTTAGCACATCCGGTACAGAGTTAATGCGGTTGACCCGGCGAGTCGGTTTACCTGGCGCAGGGAAAAAAGTACATTGTGCTGAAAGAAAATAATAACCTGGACCCGGTGGCAGAGGATGCATCACCACCGGACTATCCTGCAACGAGGAGAGGAAAATGGCGGTAACACAAATAGCCCAGGCATGCGATCTGGTGATTTTCGGTGCCAAAGGCGATCTTGCACGCCGTAAACTGTTGCCTTCACTGTACCAGTTAGAGAAAGCGGGTCAGATCCACGAGGAAACCCGTATTATTGGTGTCGGCCGTGCTGAGTGGGATAAAGCGGAATACACCAAAGTGGTACGTGAAGCGCTGGAAACCTTCATGAAGGAGAAGATTGACGAAGCGCTGTGGGACAAACTCAGCAACCGTCTCGACTTCTGCAACCTCGATGTGAATGACACCACGCACTTCCCGAAACTGGGCAAGATGCTGGACCAGAAAAACCGCACCACCATCAACTATTTTGCGATGCCACCGAGCACCTTTGGCGCAATCTGTCAGGGCCTGGGCACCGCGAAGCTGAATGCCAAACCGGCGCGCGTCGTGATGGAGAAGCCGCTGGGCACCTCACTGGAAACCTCGCAGGAGATCAACGACAGCGTTGGCGAATACTTTGAAGAGAGCCAGGTGTTCCGTATTGACCACTATCTCGGCAAAGAGACCGTGCTTAACCTGCTGGCGCTGCGCTTCGCTAACTCCATCTTCGTGAATAACTGGGATAACCGCACCATCGACCACGTGCAGATCACCGTGGCCGAAGAAGTGGGTATCGAAGGCCGCTGGGGTTATTTCGATAAAGCGGGCCAGATGCGCGACATGATCCAGAACCACCTGTTGCAGATTCTGACCATGATCGCCATGTCGCCGCCGTCCGATCTCAGCGCCGACAGCATCCGTGACGAAAAAGTTAAAGTGCTGCGCTCGCTGCGTCGCATCGATCAGACCAACGTGCGTGAAAAAACCGTGCGCGGTCAGTACACCTCTGGCTTTGTGCAGGGGAAAAAAGTGCCAGGCTACCTGGAAGAAGAGGGTGCTAACAAGTCGAGCGCCACCGAGACCTTCGTCGCGATTCGTGTCGATATCGACAACTGGCGCTGGGCAGGCGTGCCGTTCTATCTGCGTACCGGTAAGCGTTTACCGACCAAGTGCTCTGAAGTCGTGGTCTACTTCAAAAATCCTGAGATGAACCTGTTTAAAGATTCTTACTCAGAGCTGCCGCAGAACAAGCTGACGATTCGTCTGCAGCCGGACGAAGGTGTGGATATCGAGATCCTGAACAAAGTGCCAGGTCTGGATCACAAGCACAAACTGCAGACCACTAAGCTGGATCTGAGCTACTCCGAGACGTTTAACCAGTCGCACCTGGCGGATGCTTACGAGCGTCTGCTGCTGGAGAGCATGCGCGGCATCCAGGCGCTGTTCGTACGTCGTGATGAAGTGGAAGCCGCGTGGACCTATGTGGATTCCATTATCGACGCATGGGCTGCAGATGGCGACTCTTCTAAGCCATATCAGGCAGGTACCTGGGGCCCGGTGGCCTCGGTGGCGATGATCACCCGCGATGGCCGCTCGTGGAATGAGTTTGAATAACTGAAGTGATGATGAAGCCCGCAACGCGGGCTTTTTTTTCGCCCTTAAACCGGTCCAGTCGGAATGCGTAAAAATGAACTGCCGTTTCAAAAATGGTCGAAGGATGATAGACGCTCAGGAAGCGGATCATGTATGGTAGTGACGCAATTTAAAGGGCAGGAGCCGAAGCTCCATGACCGGGTCGCAATCCCGGTGTTATCAAGAAAGGGGAACTGATGAAAAACTGGAAAACGAGTGCTGAACAGATTCTGACCACCGGACCTGTCGTGCCGGTCATCGTGGTGAATAAACTGGAACACGCCGTACCGATGGCGAAAGCGCTGGTGGCAGGCGGTGTCAGAGTGCTGGAAGTGACGCTGCGTACGCCGGTGGCGATGGATGCACTGCGTGCGATGATCAAAGAAGTGCCGGATGCGATCGTCGGTGCGGGCACAGTGATTAATCCGCAGCAGTTACAGGAAGTGACCGATGCCGGTGCGCAGTTTGTTATCAGCCCTGGCGTCACCGAATCACTGCTGAAAGCAGCGGTTGAAGGGCCGGTTCCGTTGATTCCGGGTATCAGCACCGTTTCTGAGTTAATGACGGGTATGGACTACGGTCTGCGCGAGTTTAAGTTTTTCCCGGCAGAAGCGAATGGCGGTGTTAAAGCGCTGCAGGCGATTGGCGGACCTTTCCCGCAGGTGCGTTTCTGCCCGACCGGCGGCATCTCTCCGGCTAACTACCGTGACTATCTGGCGCTGAAAAGCGTGCTGTGCATCGGCGGCTCCTGGCTGGTGCCTGACGACGCGCTGCAAGCGGGCGACTGGGATCGCATCACCCGCCTGGCACGCGAAGCTGTCGAAGGCGCGAAGTAAGTGATGGCGGTGAGCCTCTGCTCACCGCACACCTTTACCCCTTAACCGTGACCGCGGCAGCACTGGCAACTGCACGAGCAATCGCCTGAGTGGTGGTGTCACCGCTGGCGAGCGCCACACCTAAACGACGCTGCCCGCTGATCTCCGGCTTGCCGAACAGCCGCAGTTGCAGACCGGCACCCAGCGCCGCTTCGACATTCACAAACTGCACGTTCTGGCTGGTCAGCTGCGGCAGAATAACGGCAGACGCCGATGGCCCATACTGACGAATCCCACCAATCGGCAGACCCAGGAACGCCCGCACGTGCAGCGCAAACTCTGACAGATCCTGCGAAATCAGCGTCACCATACCGGTGTCGTGTGGACGCGGTGACACTTCGCTGAATACCACCTCATCACCACAGACAAACAGCTCAACGCCAAACAGGCCATAGCCACCCAGCGCCTTAACGACCTGCGCAGCAACATCCTGTGCCCGCTGCAGCGCCAGGTCACTCATCTGCTGCGGCTGCCAGGATTCACGGTAATCGCCATCTTCCTGACGGTGACCGATTGGCGCACAGAAATGAATGCCATCGACGGCGCTGATGGTGAGGAGGGTAATCTCAAAATCGAAGTTGACGACCCCTTCAACGATGACGCGACCGGCACCCGCACGGCCACCCTGTTGGGCATAGTCCCAGGCTTTATCGAGCTGGCTGGCATCGCGGATAAAGCTCTGACCTTTACCGGATGAGCTCATCACCGGCTTCACAATGCAGGGGAAACCGATCTCTGCGGCGGCTTCATCGAAGCGTGCCTTGCTGTCGGCAAAGCGATAGCTGGAGGTAGGAAGCGACAGCTCTTCAGCCGCCAGGCGACGAATGCCTTCGCGGTTCATCGTCAGCTTTGCGGCACGGGCGGTCGGAACCACGCGCTGGCCCTGCTGCTCCAGCTCAACCAGCGTATCCGTGGCGATGGCTTCGATTTCCGGTACCACAAAATCAGGCTTCTCTTCGGCTATCAGCGCAGCCAGCGCCGCGCCATCCAGCATGTTAATGACATGGCTGCGATGGGCCACGTGCATCGCCGGCGCATCGGGGTAACGATCAACCGCGATCACTTCCACACCCAGACGCTGACACTCCAGCGCCACCTCTTTACCCAGTTCACCTGAACCTAATAGCATCACGCGCGTCGCCGCCGGACGCAGCGCTGTTCCGAGAGTCGTCATACATTCCCCTAAGCAGTCAAAATTCGCGCGCAAGTATAAACGAAAACGATTGCGTTCTCATCTTTCTCCCGCTGACACCACTTTTTGCCGTACTTTTCCCGCTCTGACGTTTCCTGACATCCTTTTGGTCAGGATAGCGGCTGACATCCTGAAAGGAGTGAATGATGAATAACTGGTTACAACAGATTCAGTCGGTGCTGGCGAAGAAGAGCGGTGAGGGCAAATCGGGCGGCAGCTTAAGTGACATGCTGGCACCCGGTGCGCTCGGTGGTCTGGCCGCGATGCTGATTTCCAGTAAGTCGTCGCGCAAACTGCTGACCAGATATGGCGGAAAAGCCCTGATTGTGGGCGGTGGCGCGGCCGCAGGCGCAGTGTTGTGGAATAAATATAAACAGCGGGTCAGCGAAGCGCATCAGAATGAACCTGACTTTGGCGTGGCGCAGACGCCCGTTGATCTGCGCGCAGAACGTCTGGTGACGGCGCTGGTGTTTGCCGCCAAAAGCGACGGACACATCGACGATCAGGAACGGGCAGCCATTGAGCAGAACATTCATCAGTCCGGTTACGGCCAGGATGCGGAACAGCTGATTCAGAAAGCGATGAACCGCCCGCTGGATCCGCAGTGGCTCGCCGCCGATGTGAAAAACGAGGAAGAGGCGCTGGAGCTTTACTTCCTCAGCTGTGCCGCCATTGACGTTGATCACTTTATGGAGCGCAGTTATCTCTCCGCGCTGGGCGACGCGCTGAAAATCCCTCAGGATGTGCGCGACGACATTCAGCAGGATCTTGACGCTGAAAAAGCCCGTCTGCCCGCAAGTTAATCCCCCCGATTTTCCGCTGACGGGTCACAGGAGGTGATTCGCCAGCGGCAGCTTCTCTCGTCAAATCTGGCTTCCGGCTGCTGAAGTGTTACGCTTACAGATCATTGCGTTCACGGAGACGGATGGATGAAAGCACCCATCGCAAAAAAAATACCCCATGAGATGACGCTGCACGGTGAGACGCGCGTTGACGACTATTACTGGCTGCGCGACGACAAACGCGAAAACAGCGAGGTTCTTGATTACCTGCGTGCCGAAAATAATTACGGCAAAAAAATCATGTCGTCACAGCAGCCGCTGCAGGACCGGGTATTAAAAGAGATTATCGATCGGCTGCCGCCTGAGGATCACTCAGTGCCCTATGTGAAAAATGGCTACCGCTATCAGAGTCGCTACCAGACCGGTAATGAATATCCGGCTTATTACCGCCAGCCGGCAGCGAGTGAGGAGTCCGGTGAATGGAGCCTGCTGCTGGATGCCAATCAGCGCGCCTCGCACAGCGATTTCTATACCATGGGCGCGCTGCATATCAGCCCCGATAACCGGGTCATGGCGCTGGCCGAAGATTTCCTGTCGCGGCGGCAATATGGCATCCGGTTCCGCAACCTGGAGAGCGGCAGCTGGTATCCCGAAGTGCTGAGTAATGCCTCATCCAGTTTCGCCTGGGGCAACGATTCGCGCACCGTTTACTATGTGCGCAAACACCCGCAAACGCTGCTCTCTTATCAGGTCTGGCGACACGAGCTGGGCTCGCCACAGTCCGATGATCAACTGGTTTATGAAGAGCGGGATGACACCTATCATCTCAGCGTCCACAAGACCACCTCCAAACAGTTCATCATGATTGCGCTCTACAGTACCAATACCAGCGAAATTCAGCTGATCGATGCGAACTTCCCCGATGCGCAGCCGCATGTCTTTCTGCCGCGCCGTCGCGATCATGAATACAGCATCGACCATTACGATCATCAGTTTTTCATTCGCTCCAACCGGGATGGCAAAAACTTCGGGCTGTATCGCAGCCGTTATCTGGATGAGTCACGCTGGGAAACGCTGATCCCGGCACGGGAACAGGTGGTGATGGAAGATTTTCAGCTGTTCCGCGACTGGCTGGTGGTGGAAGAGCGTCAGCGCGGCTTGACCAGCCTGCGCCAGATTAACTGGGCCAGCGGCGAGACCAGCGGCATCGCCTTTGACGATCCGACCTATGTGACCTGGCTGGCTTACAACCCGACGCCGCGTACCAGCAAACTGCGCTACGGCTATTCATCGATGACCACACCGACCACGCTGTTTGAACTGGATATGGATACCGGCGAACGCCACATCCTGAAGCAGAGCCAGGTTAAAGGCTTTAACGCGGAGGATTACAAAAGCGAACATCACTGGATCAAAGTCAGCGATGGCACCGAAGTGCCGGTTTCGCTGGTTTATCACCGTAAACATTATCAGCCCGGTCATAATCCGATGCTGGTCTATGGCTACGGCGCCTACGGCAGCAGCATGGATGCCGATTTCAGCGTCAGCCGCCTGAGCCTGCTGGATCGCGGCTTTGTCTATGCGCTGATACAGGTGCGCGGCGGCGGTGAACTGGGACAGCAATGGTATGACGGCGGTCGTCTGCTCAACAAAATGAACAGCTTTACCGACTTTATCGATGTCACAAATGCCCTGGTGGCGCGCGGCATCGGCCACCCGGAACGGCTTTATGCGATGGGCGGCAGCGCGGGCGGCCTGCTGATGGGCGGGGTGATCAATATGGCACCGCAGCGTTTCCACGGCGTGGTGGCTCAGGTGCCGTTTGTCGATGTGGTCACCACGATGCTGGATGAGTCGATCCCGCTGACAACCGGCGAGTATGACGAGTGGGGCAATCCCAGCGATCCGGAATACTACCGCTACATCCGCCAGTACAGCCCCTATGACAACATTGAGGCAAAGGACTATCCCCACCTGCTGGTCACCACCGGCCTGCACGATTCACAGGTGCAGTACTGGGAACCGGCCAAGTGGGTGGCGAAGCTGAGATCGATGAAAACCGACAATAACCTGTTGTTGCTCTGTACCGATATGGATGCCGGTCACGGCGGCAAGTCTGGGCGCTACAAAGCTTATGAAGGGATTGCGATGGAGTACACCTTCCTGCTGGGACTGGCGCAGGGCACCTTACCGCCTACTCAGGATTACTGAGACTCCGACAGATATTTATTCAGCGCCTGCCGCAATGGCGGGCGCAGGTCGCTGACATTATTCAGTACCCACTTCAGGTAGCCCGGATCCTTCCTCGCAATCACCGCAATCGCCTGGCCGCGATATTTGCCGAACGGCAAAATGTCGTCGCGCTGGGCTGCCGGTTGTGAACGCACAATCATCTCGGAAGCGCTCCAGCCGGAGGTCTCCATAATCCGGATCAGCAGTGCGGCCGTGACATAGCAGTCATAGAGCGCGCGGTGCGCATGCAGGTCAGCGGGTGGCGTCACATCCAGCTTCAGCGAATGACGCAGTGCCTGGTTGCCATATTTAATGCCCGGCCAGAGCTGACGCGCCAGCTGCATGGTGCAGATCCATTCACCGTACATCTCCGGCAGCATCCGGCGATCGAAGCTGGCGTTGTGCGCTACGTAAAAGGCACTGCCGTAATAGCGCGGGATCGCCTCTTCAATGGTCGGTTTTCCGGCGACCATCGCTTCTGTGATGCGATGCACCGCCATCGCCTGACGGCTGATAGGGCGGTCGGGCAGGGTGAGATCGCTCATCGGATTCACAATCTGGCCGTTGATCACATCCACGGACGCAACTTCAACTACGCCGCCCTGCAGTCCGCAGGTTTCGGTATCGATCACGCGAAACATCATTGCTTCATCTTCGGTTCATAAGGAAGGCGCGACAGGCTGAGTGACGCCTGGCGGTATTGCATCAGACGCTGACGGAACCAGTCACGCAGCGCTTCGGGCTGCTCCTGCGCCACCATCTCCGCAACGACCGGCATGTTATAGCGCTCTTTAAACGCCACGCCAGCTGCCGCCAAATCGACATTGATCTTGTCTTTCTCTTCCTGGGACAGCACGGCAAGGTTATGGCTCATAATATTCTCCTGACGATAGCCGGCAAAAGTAATGTTTTCGGCGGTCTGAATCAAGGATAAGGATCGCACCGCGGGCCTCGACAGTGCAAATACAGCAGCGTATCCTTTTGCCACGTTTATCGCCCTGGCGGCGGTTAAAAGGATGATATTATGCAGAAAAAACCCATTTCCCGCATGGTTATCGCGATAGCGGCAGCCGGACTGATGGCGTTCAGCTCGCTGGCGGCGGCGCACGCTCATCTCCAGTCTTCCCTCCCGGCGGCCAAAGCGCAGGTCACGGCATCCCCCGACGCGCTGACGCTGAACTTCAGTGAAGATATTGAAGCGGCGTTCAGCGGCGTCACGCTGCTTGACGATGCACAGAAGCCGGTCGCGACCGCCAAAGCCCGCGTTGAATCGGGTCAGAAAAACCGGCTGATTGTCGGCCTGCCTCAGCCGCTGAAGGCGGGCAGTTATCAGGTCAACTGGCATGTGCTGTCGGTGGACGGACATAAAACCGCAGGAAGCTATCGCTTTAGCGTGAAGTAACCCGGTGAATACCCTCTGGATCCTGCTGCGCGGAGTGCATTTCGCCGCCGTGATGTTGCTGACCGGCAGCGCCTGTTACAGCGCGCTGCTTGCACCTAAACGCTATCGCCCCCTGCTGGCGCAACGGTTAAACCCGCTGGTGAAGGGGAGTGCGTGGCTGGCGCTGCTGAGTGCGCTGGCGATGCTGGCCTGCCAGAACGTGTTGATGAGTGGCGACAGCACTAACCTGACCGATAGCGACATCTGGCTGGCGGTGCTGGGAACGCACTTCGGTGCGGTGTGGCAGTGGGAAATGCTTTTTAGTGTTGTGGCCGTTGTCGCGCTATTACTGACCGGAAAGCTGCGTCAGCAGGTGTTACTGCTGGCAGGCGTGCTGCAACTGGCCTGCATGGCTCTGATTGGTCATGCCGCGATGCGCGATGGGTTGCCCGGTCTGCTTCAGCAGATCAACCAGGCAATGCATCTGATTGCGGCAGCGTTCTGGGTAGGTGGATTGTTGCCCTTGCTGCTGTTGATGCGTGAGGCGCGCCAGATCGATCGCCGCAGCGACGCTATCCGCACCATGATGCGGTTTTCGCGCTATGGTCATCTTGCGGTCGCGTTAACACTGCTGAGCGGCGTGATAAACAGCGTGATGATCGCAGGCTGGCCACTCATGTGGCACGATTCACGCTACAGTGTGTTGTTGCTCTGCAAAGTACTGCTGGTTGCCCTGATGGTGCTGGTGGCGCTGATCAATCGATACTGGCTGGTGCCGCGCTTTCGCCTGCCGGGCAGCGGGACGCAGCAAAAATTTATTCGCATGACGCAGCTTGAACTGCTGCTGGCGTGTGGAGTGGTTGGGCTGGTGAGCGTATTTGCCACGCTGTCACCAGCCTGAATGTGGTTTAAGAGAGAAAAGGGTAGTTATGTTGCTGAAGAAAGTGATCCCCGCAATCCTGTTGTTATCCGTATGCGGCCAGGCGCTGGCGGCACAAATCATTACCGTCAGCCGCTTTGAGATCGGTAAAGAGAAGTGGCCGTTTAACCGTGAAGAAGTGATGCTCACCTGCGAGAAAGATGGCGCGATGTTTGCCATCAACCCAAGCACGCTGATGACATACCCGCTGAACGACATCGCCGATACGCTGTTTAAAAACAAGCAGGTGAAAGCGCAGCCGATCAGCGTGATTCAGGCCGAAGACAAAGCGCATCCGGGCCAGATGATGAGCCTGCAGCCGATTGTCGAGCGCACCCAGGCGCTGTGCGGTAAATAAACCTCTCGGGTGCAGCCTCGCGCTGCGCCCAATCACGGATTTTTGCCGTTGCGATCACAAACTGATCCGGTTTATGGCCCTGATCCCCGCGTTTGCTGGCATTTCCACCGCGCTGTTCTAACCTTAAGTTGCAAGGCGACACCGCCTTCATAAATGCCAACTTTTAGCGCACGGCTCCTTGAGAGCCATTTCCCTGGACCGAATATAGGAATCGTATTCGGTCTTTTTTTGTTTTTATGATTATAAATTTTTTTTGTGATTGTTACGAAATACCCTGAATTCATAATATTCAATCCATACCATCATATATTCCTGACCGCTCATTTCGCGCGCTTCAGCAAATACTCCCATTCATGCATTACATTGGATCAGGTCTTCATGAAAGGGATACCGTTACTGATTTCGATAACGCGGGCACAGTGACGATAATCATTCATCCGGTACCCATTGAGTGAAGGTGTGCTCAGAAACACAGTTCATACAGAAGGGGATGCAGGTATTTTCAGGTCTCTAGCGGACGGACGGGCAGCTATCGAAGAATGATTGTTTTATCATCCTGTGGCACTATAAAGCAGCCATTATCATGAACGAGGGATCGAGAATGATTTCAGGAACAGCAGCACAACAGGAACCCGGACGTTACTACACATTTGAGTCAAGATTGCCTCAGGGCGTTTTTTTTGAGATTCGCCCCAGCCATTTAACAGGAAATGCAAAGCCCATAACAGATGAAACCAGCGGTATGTGTATCGGTTATTCGGTCGCACAGGCTCCAGGTTTGTGGCAGATTTATGATGTTCAGGGGCATTTTGTCAGGCTGGAAGAAGCGCCACTTGAAACACCGCTAATTGATCCAACTGACATTGCATTATTAGCGTTGGGGGTTTTTCGTATTCTTCGTACCGGACGGGTACTATTTGAAGCTGGATCACGTGCAGCAATTTCCGTAAAAATTAGTAAGAGTACAGTATCTCTTTTACGTGGGCGGCTGAAATTCGGGCTACATGCGCGCAATCTTAAAATGACGGAAACAGCCGCAGGCCATATGTACGACCCCGCTCGATATGTTCCTTTACAAATTCAGGAAAGGGCTATTCGTTATGGAAAGAGAATGCCAGATCCGCGGGAAGGTAAGGGGATGTTTCGATACGAAGCAGACATTTATAAATTGCGTTTCGATAAGCAGCTTCGGGAGTATGTCCATCAGAAATATAAATTTGAGGTGATTGTCAGAGAATCGGACTGGACAATATCTCATTTTAAATATTTTCATTAACAAACAGGAACATTTTTTATGTTTGATATCAGGAATGAGGAATTTACTTTCGCAATTGCACCATTTGAACGCGTAACAGATGATGAAGCCGATCCTGTTAACCATCACTGGGATTGGATACAGTCCTGGATTGAATTCTCGGTAAGTGGTCTGAAAGTGGCGTTTAAGACGGAGTTCACTGTCGGAGAGTTGAAGATGTTGAAAAAAGAATTTTCAGCTTTTCATCAGGCGATAATTGAGCGGAAAAAGCTAAAGTCGTTTAAATATCATAGTGATATTCGTCAGCTTGATATGATACTGACAAATGAAAATACTATTGATAGCGTAACTATTGATTTTATTCTCCGACCGGAACCCCATGCCGACAGTGTTCAGGTGAAAGGTAGTTTTGGTCTTAATGAAAGCTATTTTCCCGACATTTTGAAGCGACTTGATGAAATGATTGAATGGCAGAATTAAGCCGCTGGTTGTTTATCATTTTGTATGAATCCGCCCGGCGGCGACTTATGCAGACTGACTTTTTTGGCCATTCAAAATATGAAGATCCTGTAAGGCTCACAGGCTGAACACTTTGCACTTATTTTATCTTCTGAACGGAGGTTCATTTAGACATTTATCCTAACACCCTGTCAGGAGGATGCTGTGGTTAATAAAGAGGGGAAAGTCGAAGTTGCATTTTATGGGAATGGCTAAAATGAAAAAATTCATACTGTGGCTGATAAAATCTTTTTCTGATTGTGTGTTTTTAGCAATCATGGTGTCAGGGTTATATTTATTTGCACGGTTTATTACTGAGCATGCAGCGGTTCCTTGCTTAGTATGGATAATTGCTGTTTCGTATGCATATGTGAAATTTTATTCAAGAGGTTAGTTGAACAAGTGTTTCGACAAATGTACTGTCATGACTCCTCTCAGAACCATCACAATGACTCCTCTCAGAACCCTCACAATGATTCCAGCTGGAGTCAGCACGCCGGACCTGCTGCGCGAGCAAACAACACCATCCCCCACCTCCACCCCCAAAAACCGACCCCACTCGCAAAAGCCGCAACAACCCGCCCAGACCCGCACCCAAAGCTAACCTGTCATCTTGTCATCACTCCGGTTTGGCTTATTCTGGACCTTCAATCAGAAGGAGTAACGTTTATGAAAGCGGCAATTGCTAACAGTGAACACAAGGTTGAAGTGGTAGAGAAGACGCTGCGTCCTCTCAAAACCGGTGAAGCCCGGCTCAGGATGGAATGCTGTGGTGTATGCCATACCGATTTGCACGTGAAAAACGGTGATTTCGGCGATAAGACGGGCGTAACGCTGGGTCACGAAGGGATCGGTATCGTTGAGGAAGTCGCGCCGGATGTGACCTCGCTCAAGCCTGGCGATCGGGCCAGCGTCGCCTGGTTCTTTAAGGGCTGCGGTCACTGCGAATATTGTAACTCCGGTAACGAAACGCTCTGCAGAACGGTCATCAATGCCGGTTTTACCGCCGATGGCGGCATGGCTGAAGAGTGCATCGTGGTTGCAGACTACTCGGTTAAAGTCCCTGATGGACTCGATCCATTCGCCGCCAGTAGCGTGACCTGCGCCGGTGTCACCACCTACAAAGCGGTAAAAGTGTCAGAGGTCAAACCTGGTCAATGGCTGGCGATTTACGGTCTTGGCGGGCTGGGAAATCTCGCCCTGCAATACGCAAAAAATGTCTTTAACGCCAAAGTGATTGCCGTTGATGTGAGTGATGGGCAACTGGCACTGGCGAAAGAGATGGGGGCCGATCTGGTGGTTAACTCGGCCAGCGAAGATGCGGCCCGCATTATTCAGGAGAAAACCGGCGGAGCACATGCAGCAGTGGTGACGGCGGTGGCCAAAGCGGCCTTTAACTCCGCAGTGGATGCAGTAAGAGCAGGAGGGCGCGTCGTGGCCGTTGGACTGCCGCCGGAAGCGATGAGCCTGAATATCCCGCGTCTGGTGCTTGATGGTATCCAGGTGGTGGGATCGCTGGTCGGAACACGAAACGATCTGGCGGAAGCGTTCCAGTTTGCGGCAGAAGGGAAGGTGGTGCCGAAGGTGACCAAAAGGAAGATTGGTGAGGTCAATGACATCTTCGATGAAATGATTCAGGGCAAAATCCGTGGCAGGATGGTGATCGACTTTACCGGTCAGCCAGCGAAGTAAAATACAGAGAATTGCGTCAATGCCCGCCGCGTGCGGGCTTTTTTATGCCTGTAATTTCCATCAGAGCACTTCAGAGCACAATCCCTCTGACTATTAATAAACCCGGCTTTATGTTTCATAATGTGATTTTCACTTGCACTTTACCGGTAACATTATAGTTTATGGGTGAAAACTGATTACACACATACGAAGGAGGGTTATTTATGGCGAAGCATCACTTACTGAAATCCATTGAAATCGCAGCAATTGTGCTATTTGTCCTGATACTGGCGTATCTGGCTATTACGGGTCTGATGTCATCAACGGGCATGGATCACGCCTGGCCTTATCCCACTAAGTAACTGAGTGCTGCACCAGGGAAACCACAAAAAACATAAATAAAAATGACCCTTATACAGGGTATAAAAAACCCCGCGATTGCGAGGTTAATCAGAAGTTACACCAGACTCACTGACAGCAGCGTCAGCTCTTCAGTCTCCAGCGACAGGCTTTTTTTCGTTTCAAACATATAGGCTTCCAGCGCCTCCTCAACATCGTCGCCCTCGATAAAGGCGTGCGTGGTGACATGATTTTCACCTTTTGGCTTAATCACGTACGAAACAAACCATTTCTTCTTTTGCATGATGCTTATCCTCTTCTTTAAGGGTGATGCCGCAAAGCGGCAACAGTGCGCTTGTCCCCGGCGGACATTCAGCGGCAGTGTGTATTCTGGCCGACCAGGGCTACTCCAGCGGGGCAGGATGCAGCAGATCAATCACGTCATCGATTTCATTGCTGGCCGCGTGGCGATCAAGGGCTACCGCGTAGTAGCGTCCCTTGCAGTAGTGCTTTGTCACCGCCACCCGATGGCCGATATCGCTGTCAGCTTCACCACCGGTCAGGGTTTGCAGGTGCGGCGGGATAACCAGCTCACTTTCGAGTTGTTCTGATTCAATAATCACCGCGCCACCATCGGTGGATAGCAGCAGATGCTGAATGCTCATGTTCTCTCCTCTGAGTCAGATTGCTAACCGGAAAAGTGTAGTCCACCTCAGCAGGCGTGCTGGCGGCGGCACTTAATCATTGCCCGTGCAGGGCTGCTAACAGCATCAGAGCCAATAAAAAAAGCCCCAGTCAGGGGCTTTTTAATCATGATTATCAGCGAACTCAGCTGGTCTGATCGGCCAGCTTCGGCTTCAGCACACGTTTACCAATCTGGATACCCGGCTTCTCAACATACTTATAGAGCAGAGAGGCCAGCGCGTAGGTCACCGGGATGGCGGAGACGCAGACGATCAGGAAGCGCATCATGTCGCTCTTAAACTCAATATCTGTGTGCGTGAGCAGTAGTGCAATCATCGGGATGACAATCAGCAGGTGTAGCAGGTAGACCGAGAACGACACGTCGCCCAGCCACGTGCTGAGACGGTTGTTCAGCAGCTTACGCGGCAGAGCAATCAGCGTTGCCATCAGGCTGCCCTGCGGGTATTGCCACAGAATCGCGGTCATACCGACAATCATCAGCGCTTCCATAATGATCTGCAGCTTAATCGCGCCCAAGCCCATCGCGACGCTCGCCACCGGGCCAAGCAGCGCAAAGGCGACGTAGAGCAGCGATTTACGGCGAACCGCTTCGGCCATCAGCATGCCCGCCAGGAACATGTTGAGCTTAATCAGGATCATGGAAGGCATCTCAAACGCCTCATAATAATCCGCCAGCACATACCGCCCGGCGCAGCAGAGCGCCATGATGCCAATCAGCGAGGCTGCATAACCAAAGCGCAGCGTCACCAGCATGATGAACGGGAACAGCACATAGAACTGCATCTCCAGCCCGATGCTCCAGTCAGGCAGCACGGTATTAAAACCATATTCAGGCAGCAGGCCGAACAGGAAGCTGAAGTGGGTCAGGATGTTTGCCAGCGACTGGTCGGTGTAACGCGACGATTCAGTGGCGGTGCCGGAATAGAAATGAGCAATAGTGTCACGCATCTCGCCAAACCACGGGCCATAAATCAGCGCGATGATTAACAGCAGGTAGTAGAGCGGGGCTATACGGAAGAAGCGACGGATCCAGAACTTCTTAATGGTCTCCGCGCTCTGCCACGGCTCTTTCTGCTGACGTTCGACATAGTTTTTCGCCATCAGATAACCCGATAACAGAATAAACAGATCGACCCCGATGCCAGGCGATGAAATGAGCGTGATGTGGCAATGAACCAGTAAGCTGATATGGCCAACCAGTACCCAGAGAGACGCGATACCGCGCAAGCCCTCCAGCTCCGTAGACCAACCTCGTGTTGCAGACATATCTGTTCCTCGTTTTTATCCGACTTTCGGCGCTCACTAAGCCTTAAGGCAAGAGATATGTAAACGGGCCTTTACAAAAGTAAGAAGAATCCGAGCAGAGGAAAATGGAAGAAATCAACCGGAATGGGGCGGTAGAGCACGGGAAGTTAAGGGCGTGCAGTGGCACACCCTTAACCAGGATTACTGAATGGGAAAGCCTGTCAGGCCAGCTTTAACAGGATCATACCGGCCAGCAGCAGCGTCAGTCCGGCCCAGCCTTTCCGATTCAGTCGCTGACCAAATAACACCCATCCGGCCGCGACAGTGGCGATAATCCCAAAACCACCCCAGACCGCATAGGCGATCGACAGATCGATACCTTTGACCGCCTGAGCGAGTGCGCTGAATGCGAGCAGGACGCAGCAGAGCGATAGCAGACCGTGCAGCGGTTTCTTAAACCCATCAGAATATTTAAGGAATATATTGGCGGCAATCTCCAGCACGATAGCCAGCGCCAGCCAGGCAGCGTGGACGAAATCAGCGATGACCATGATTAACCTCCGCTGATGATTGGGTGCCGGTCTTGATCAACACAATCCCGACGATCAGCGTCATCAGTCCGCCTGTTTTCATGGCAGACAGCGCTTCATCAAACAGCAGCACGCTGAATAACGTAATCAGCATGATGCCGATCCCTTCCCACAGGGCATAGGCCACGCCCAGCGCGATACGTTTGATGGCAAAACTCAGCAGAATATAAGAACAGGCAATCATGACCAGCATCAGCAGGTAGCCAGAATGGCTGCCGTTCAGGCTGGACCACTTCATAAAAAGGGTACCAATAATTTCAGTGATAATAGCGAGTGACAGTAAAACCCAGGCGCGCATGGGTGCTCTCCAGCAACGATAAATGACGACCTGCCACAGTAAGGGCAGACTCAGAACAGTGTCGAAGTGGTGAGGGGACTACAGGGCGTCACGCCAGTGCTGATCGGCGACGTTCCAGCCAGAAAGGAAAGTGGGGGAAAGGTATGACATGAACATTCTGCGCATAAAATTTACGACGCATCCACATTGTTGCTTCTCATCAGTGGACGGATAGTGCCTCCGGTTAACTACACGCCGGATTTATACCATTCTGCGCATCATGAAATCAACAGCAGATGCTGCTTCGTTTGATGTCGGTTAAGGTTTGATGATTCGGGAATAGAAGATTATGCGAAATGATGTAGGGGGAAAGGATGCCTGAAAGAGAGGATGCGCTGAACAGTGAAAAAAAAAGCCAGGCAACAGCGTGCCTGGCTTAATTGCGTGACAATGTCACGTATTATTAGGCGCGCTGCGGCACCGTGCGAACGGGCGCATCACCCGCGACATAGTAAGATGCCGTGCTGCGCGGCAGTGGTTCGCGTCCGCGAATCTTGTCGGCAATCTTCTCACCGATCATGATGGTGGTGGCGTTCAGGTTACCGGTGATGATCAGCGGCATAATCGACGCATCGACCACGCGTAATCCTTCCAGACCATGCACACGACCTTCGCCATCCACGACGGCCATCGGGTCGTTACCCATCTTACAGGTGCCGCACGGGTGATAAGCGGTTTCGCCGTGGTTACGCACGAACTCATCCAGCTGCTCGTCCGTCTGGCAATCCAGTCCCGGACTGATTTCACGGCCACGATACTTATCCAGCGCCGGCTGGTTGATGATCTGGCGCGTGATGCGGATAGCATCTCGGAACTCATGCCAGTCCTGCTCATGCGACATGTAGTTAAACAGAATGGCCGGATGACGACGCGGATCGCGTGACTTCAGGCGCACATGACCGCGGCTCGGCGAGCGCATTGAGCCGACGTGACACTGGAAGCCGTGCGCATCAACGGCGTTGGAACCGTTGTAGTTAATCGCGACCGGCAGGAAGTGATACTGAATGTTCGGCCAGGTGAACTCTTCACGGCTGCGGATAAAGCCGCCCGCTTCAAACTGGTTGCTGGCGCCAATACCGGTGCCGTTAAACATCCACTCTGCACCGATTTTCGGCTGGTTCCACCACTTCAGGGCCGGATAGATAGAGACCGGCTCTTTGCACTCATACTGAAGATACATCTCCAGATGGTCCTGCAGGTTTTCACCCACGCCCGGCAGATCGTGAACCAGCGGGATGTCGAACTGCTTCAGCAGCTCAGGCGAGCCCACGCCAGAACGCTGCAGGATCTGCGGCGAGGCGATAGCACCGGCACACAGCAGTACTTCACGGCGAGCGGTGACTTTGTTAATGGTGTTGCTGTCGCCCTGCAGATACTCCACGCCAACCGCGCGCTTGCCGTCGAACACAATGCGATCGGTGGTGGCATGCGTGATGATCTTCAGGTTAGGACGGCCTTTGGCCATATCGAGATAGCCACGGGCGGTGCTGGAGCGGCGACCTTTTGGCGTTACGGTACGATCCATCGGACCGAAACCTTCCTGCTGATAGCCGTTCAGGTCGTCCGTGCGCGGATAACCCGCCTGCACGCCCGCCTCGATCATCGCTTCAAACAGCACGTTGTTGCCCGCTTTAGGCGTCGCGACGCACACCGGGCCATCGCCGCCGTGGAAATCGTTCGGGCCGATATCGCGGGTTTCCGCTTTACGGTAGTAGGGCAGGCAATCCAGATAGCTCCAGTTCTCCAGACCAGGCTCGCTGGCCCAGTTATCGAGATCCATCGCGTTACCGCGGATGTAGCACATGCCGTTAATCAGCGATGAACCGCCCAGACCTTTGCCGCGACCACACTCCATGCGGCGATTATTCATATAAGGCTCTGGCTCGGTCTCATACGCCCAGTTATAGCGTTTACCCTGCAGCGGGAAGGCGAGGGCCGCAGGCATCTGGGTGCGAAAATCAAAACGGTAATCCGGGCCGCCCGCTTCCAGCAGCAGAACGCTCACGTTGCTGTCTTCGGTCAGACGGGTAGCCAGAACGTTTCCTGCGGAGCCGGCTCCGATAACAATGTAATCAAATTCCATTCGTCGTTCCTCAGGTTAAGTGATTAAAAGACTGACTGAAAACGCGTCAGCTCAACCTGCACGGACTTCACCTGGGTGTAGCTCTGCAGTGTCATCAGGCCATTCTCACGGCCAATACCGGAGTGCTTGTAGCCACCCACTGGCATCTCTGCGGCTGATTCGCCCCACGTATTGATCCAGCAGATACCGGCTTCGATCTGATGAATCACGCGATGCGCTTTATTGAGATCCTGCGTCACCAGTCCGGCGGCCAGACCAAATTCGGTATCATTGGCGCGGCGGATCACTTCTTCTTCGGTTTCGTAGCTCAGGATCGACATGACCGGTCCGAAGATCTCTTCACGGACAATCTTCATCTCATCACGGCAGTCGGTGAACACGGTCGGCGCAACCCAGGCGCCCTGGTCGAAATCGCCACCGGTCAGACGTTTGCCGCCGCACAGGACGCGTGCGCCTTCAGCAATGCCGGACTCGATGTAGCGCATCACGTTGTCGCGATGGCTGAAGCTGACCAGCGGGCCAAAGTTGGTGGCCGGGTCACGCAGATCGCCAGCCTTAATGCGGGCAACGCGTTCGCTGATTTTCGCCTCGAAAGCCGCCTGGAGCTTTGCAGGAATAAAGACGCGGGTGCCGTTGGTGCAGACCTGACCGGAGCTGTAGAAGTTCGCCATCATGGCGATGTCGGCGGCCAGATCGAGGTCAGCATCATCAAAGATGATCAGCGGTGATTTACCGCCCAGTTCCATGGTGACCTCTTTCAGCGTTGAACCTGCTGCATTGGCCATCACTTTTTTGCCGCTGACGACGCCGCCGGTGAAGGAGACTTTGTCGATGCCGGGATGCTCAGTCAGCAACTGACCGGTAACCGAACCGATGCCCGGCAGCACGCTGAACACGCCATCCGGCAGGCCAGCTTCGGTGTAAATTTCTGCCAGCTTCAGGGCGGTGAGCGGAGTCATTTCGCTGGGTTTGAAAATCATCGCATTACCCGCTGCCAGGGCTGGCGCGGATTTCCACAGGGCGATCTGGATCGGGTAGTTCCAGGCACCGATACCGGCGACCACACCCAGCGGTTCGCGGCGGGTGTAAACAAACGAGGTGTCGCGCAGGGGGATCTGCTGACCTTCCAGCGCCGGAACCAGACCGGCGTAATACTCCAGCACGTCGGCACCGGTGACGATATCGACCGCGGAGGTTTCACTGTAAGGCTTACCGGTGTCGAGCATTTCCAGCTCTGCCAGCTCATCATTACGTTCGCGAAGGATATCGACAGCGCGACGCAGGATGCGCGAGCGCTCCATGGCGGTCATCGCAGCCCAGACTTTCTGGCCTTTTCTGGCGGCAGCAACGGCGCGATTGACATCTTCCTGGCCTGCGGCATGAACCTCTGCCAGCACTTCGCCGTTGACCGGGTTAATCGTCTGGAACGTTTCGCCAGACGCTGCGGCAACATAAGCGCCATCAATGTAGAGTTTATGCTCGGTGAATCGGGACATGTTTTCTCCTTCCGTTATTCGTGCTCGCCAGCCAGTTGCTGACGGATGAATTGGGTGGTCAGTGTGAGGGCGATAGCGGGATCAAATGGCTTACCGCTCAGCGCGGCACGCAGCCAGAGACCATCTATCAGGGCTGCCAGTCCGTGTGCGGCCAGTCGCGCCTTTTCCAGCGGCAGTTCACGCCGGAATTCGACCACCAGCATTGAGTAGAGCCGCCGGCTGCTGACCCGCTCCAGGCGATTAAGCTGGGGCTGATGCATGCTGCTCGACCAGAAGTCGAGCCAGGCTTTCATCACTGCCGTGTGCACCTGGGTTTCATCGAAATTCCCGTCAACAATGGCACACAGGCGCTGATCTGCCGGGGCATTGGCCAGCGGTTGTAACCGCGACAGGACCGCCTCACGCAGTTGACGCGTCACATCACGCATCGTGGCTTCCAGCAAGCCGTTCTTATCTTTGAAGTAGTGACTGATGATGCCGGTAGATACCCCCGCCCGACGGGCGATCTGGGCGATAGTGGCATCATTAATCCCCACTTCATTAATCGTGCTCAGGGTCGCATCAATCAGTTGCCGACGTCGTATCGGCTGCATCCCTACCTTTGGCATAGCTCCAGCTCCACCCTCAAATCGAGCCCCTATTTAAACTTTTTTTGATTGCACGTTCAATATAAAAAGAAAATTTGTTAGGATGCTGTTCTCGAAATGTAGCCAAAGCGAAACGGCAATGAGTGCTAAAATTGGCTGGTTTGCCACAACGATTAACAGGGAGTGACAGAGCGAAACAGGGCCGCACGGCCGGAAAACCGTGAACGGCAAGCCTTATCCATTGCGTATTTTCAGGACATTAACCAGAGGTAATCGATGAATAATCCACCTGCCGGTGAAAAAGACAGACTCAATCCCGTTGTATTTTATACCTCTGCCGGATTGATTCTGACGTTTTCACTTGTGACGATTCTCTACAGTGAACTGGCCGCGAGCTGGATCCTCAAGGCGGTAAACTGGGTTTCCGCCACCTTCGGCTGGTACTACATGCTGGCTGCCACGCTCTATATCGTGTTTGTGCTGTACATGGCCTGCTCGCGCTTTGGCTCGATCAAGCTCGGGCCGGAGCACTCCAAACCGGAGTTCAGCGTACTCAGCTGGTCCGCCATGCTGTTTGCTGCCGGGATTGGTATCGACCTGATGTTCTTCTCGGTCGCCGAACCGGTGACGCAATACATGCAGCCGCCGGAGGGCGCAGGGCAGACTCTGGAAGCCGCCCGCCAGGCGATGGTCTGGACGCTGTTCCACTACGGCCTGACCGGCTGGTCGATGTATGCACTGATGGGCATCGCGCTGGGCTACTTCAGTTACCGCTATAACCTGCCGCTGACTATCCGTTCCGCGCTCTATCCCATCTTCGGTAAACGCATCTATGGCCCGATTGGTCACACGGTAGATATCGCGGCCGTGGTCGGCACCATCTTTGGTATCGCCACCACGCTCGGCATCGGGGTCGTGCAGCTGAACTACGGCCTGAAAGTGCTGTTTGATATCCCGGAAGGCTTTACCGCACAGGCTGCGTTGATTGTCCTCTCCGTGGTGATCGCCACCATTTCTGTTACGTCGGGCGTCGATAAGGGGATTCGTTTTCTCTCCGAACTCAACGTGATCATGGCGCTGGGGCTGATTCTGTTTGTGCTGTTCTTCGGCAACACCGAGTTCCTGCTGAATGCGCTGGTGCTGAACGTGGGTGATTACATCAACCGCTTCATGGGCATGACGCTGAATACCTTCGCCTTTGATCGTCCGACGCAGTGGATGAACAGCTGGACGCTCTTCTTCTGGGCGTGGTGGGTGGCCTGGTCGCCGTTTGTTGGCCTGTTCCTGGCGCGTATCTCTCGCGGTCGTACCATCCGTGAGTTCGTACTGGGCACGCTGATTATTCCGTTCACCTTTACGCTGCTATGGCTGTCCGTGTTCGGTAATGCTGCGCTGTATCAGATTATTCACGGCAATACGGAGTTTGCGCAGGAAGTGATGAACCATGCGGAGCGTGGCTTCTACAGCCTGCTGGCGCAGTATCCGGCGTTCAAACTCAGCGCCTCGGTCGCCACCATCACCGGGATGCTGTTTTACGTCACCTCGGCGGATTCCGGCTCGCTGGTGCTGGGTAACTTCACCTCGCGACTGAAAGACATCAACAGCGATGCTCCGAACTGGCTGCGCATCTTCTGGTCTGTGGCGATTGGGGTACTGACCCTGAGCATGCTGATGACCAACGGGATCACGGCCTTGCAGAACACCACGGTGATCATGGGACTGCCGTTCAGCTTTGTTATCTTCTTTGTGATGGCGGGGCTGTTTAAATCCCTGAAGATCGAAGATCACCGCCGTGCCAGCGCCACGCGTGACACCGCGCCTTATCTGGCTCATGCGACCGATCGCCTGACCTGGAAAAAGCGTCTGTCGCGTCTGATGAACTACCCTGGCTCGCGCTATACCCAGCAGATGATGGAAAAGACCATCTATCCGGCGATGCAGGAAGTGGCGAAAGAGCTGGAGCTGCGTGATGGCCGCGTCACGCTGGAAAGCGTCGGGGCAGATGAGGCCAACCCGATTGGCTATCTGGATTTGCGCGTCCATCTGGGTGATGAGCAGGACTTTATCTATCAGGTCTGGCCGCAGCAGTATTCGATTCCGGGCTTTACCTATCGCGCCCGCAGCGGTAAGTCGACCTACTACCGGCTGGAAACCTTCCTGATGGAGGGCAGCCAGGGTAACGACTTAATGGATTACAGCAAAGAGCAGGTCATCATCGACATACTGGATCAGTATGAGCGACACCTGAACTTCATCCATCTCAACCGTGAAGCACCGGGCAGCAACATCAGCTTCCCGAGCGTGTAAATCCGGGCCCGTCAGCTGACTGCTGGCGGGCTTTTTTTTGCCATCGGCTGGGTGCAATGCTCCGTCGCCTGCCGAAATCGTCTATCTTTAGGGCTTTGCTGGCCTGATGCCTGAAAAGCATAGACAGGGAGTCATGATGGGAAAAATCTTCAGTACGTTTCTGCCGCTTTATACGACCACGCTGCTGATGCTGCTGGGTTCCGGTTTGCTGACCACCTATGTCTCTTTACGGCTGGCCAGCGAGCATGTCAACGGCGCGCTGATCGGCTCAATCATTGCGGCTAACTACATCGGACTGGTGATCGGCGGTAAAGTGGGACACAACCTCATTGCCCGCGTCGGCCATATCCGTGCCTATGTTGCCTGTGCCGGGATCATTACCGCCTCCGTTGCAGGTCATGGGCTGACAGACTTTATTCCGCTGTGGGTCTTCCTGCGTCTGATCATCGGACTCTGCATGATGTGCCAGTACATGGTGCTGGAGAGCTGGCTCAACGATCAGGCGGAATCGTCCCAGCGCGGCATGATTTTCGGCTTATATATGGTCGCCACCTATCTGGGCCTCAGTGGCGGGCAGGTGATACTGAGCCTGCAATCCGGCTTTGGGGTCACCACGCTGCTGATAGTGGCGCTCTGCTTCGCGCTCTGTCTGGTGCCGATTGCGCTCACCACCCGCACCCACGTCAGGCCGATGACGCCCGCGCCGATGGAGCTGGGCTACTTTATCCGCACCATCCCAAAACTGCTCGGTACCACGCTGGTGACCGGCATGGCGATTGGCGCGTTCTATGGCCTGGCGCCGGTTTACGGCAGCAGCAAAGGCTTTACCACCAGCCAGACCGGTTACTTTATGAGTCTCACCATTTTTGCCGGACTGGTGTCGCAGTTTCCGCTGAGCTGGCTGTCTGACCGCTTCGATCGTCAGCGGCTGCTGTTCATCATCGCCATCCTGTTTGCCGTGGCCTGCCTGCCGCTGGTGGTGCTGCCGCATCTGACCTTCCACTGGATGATTGGCATCGCCTTTGCCGCCAGCATGATGCAGTTTGCCCTTTATCCGTTGCAGGTGGCGCTGGCCAACGATCAGGTCGCCGCCGAACGCAGGGTGTCATTAACCGCCTGTCTGCTAATGGCGTTTGGTATCGGCGCCAGTATCGGACCGCTGGTGGTGGGTGCGCTGATGGAGCCGCTGGGCAGCAATATGCTCTATCTCTTCTTTATGCTCTGTGCGCTGGTGATTGGCGGCCTCAGTTTTGTGCGTGCGCCAGGTCCGCTTCCGACGACCGAAGTGCCGCTGCCGCACGTGGTGATGCCTGACAGTCTGGCGACCTCGCCACTCGGTGCCGCGCTGATCCCGACCCTGGAAGAGGAGGTGATTCATGCGTCGATGGGCGGTCAGGAGCCGGAAGAGGAAGGCAGGAGTGACGAAAGCGCGGCTGACGCAGAAGCACTGGCCGATGACGTCCCTGGGAATGAGCAACATAAATAGCGTCGGCGGGGCATGATGTCCCGATCTGGCGCACTCCTGTCCGGTTGCTGGCTCGACATTCGGGCCGGTAACCGCGATGCTCGTGTTTACCCCTTTTCAGGAGTCACACCATGCTGGAACTTCGCCCCAACTGTGAACGCTGCGACGTTGATCTGCCGCCATCCTCTCTGGCCGCTCGCATCTGCTCGTTTGAATGCACCTTCTGCGCTGACTGCGATGAGCATCTCGCGCATGTTTGTCCCAACTGCGGCGGTGAACTGGTCCGCCGTCCGGTGCGTCCGGCAGAGAAATTGCAAAAATACCCGGCTAAATTGCGCAGCTGATCTCAAATGACGACAAATACGACTCGGGCAGAATAGCCTGTCGTACCTGTTGTCGTTAAGATGAGTTTCGTCCCTTAAAGAGCTACCACCTTAACTGAGTGCCGGAGATAAGCGCCGGGAGGGACGCACCTTTCACCTCTTATTCATCCCGCTTCGCCCCGCACCTTTTTACTCTCTGGCCGCTTCTTTGCGCTTAGCTTTTCCGTTCGTCACGCCAGTTCATGGTCAGCCCTGACTATACTCTGAGGATATTTTCAGCAGAGAGGCCGGATGCAGCGATGGATTACCACGTCCTGAATGGCGCAGAGTGGCGACGGATCTGGGTGGTGGGCGATATTCATGGTTGCCGCCGCGAGCTGGATGCGTTGCTGGAACAGCATCAGTTTGACCGGCAGCAGGATTTACTGATTTCGGTTGGCGACATCATCGATCGCGGGCCGGACAGTCTGGGTTGTCTGGCGCTGCTCAAGGAACCCTGGTTTCGCTGCGTACGGGGAAATCATGAGGAGATGGCGCTGTCGGCGTTGCAGGGGCAGAAAATGGCGCTCTGGCAGATGAACGGTGGCGACTGGTTCTTTCGGCTGCGCGGCGCAGCATTAATTGCGGCGCGTCACGCGTTGCAGCGCTGTCGTGAGCTGCCGCTGATACTTCATCTGCAATTGGGTGAGCGCATTGTTGTAATTGCTCATGCGGACTATCCGGCCAGGGAATATGCGCTGAATAAGCCACTCGACTGGCAACAGGTGGTCTGGAGCCGTCAGCGGCTGGAGGGCATAGAGTCAGGGGAGGAGGCGGGCATCCGTGGCGCAGAGGCCTTTTACTTTGGTCACACGCCGCTGAAACAGCCGCTGACGATTGCCAATCTGCATTACATCGATACCGGCGCAGTGTTTGGCAATCATCTGACGATGCTGCAACTCAAGTGAGTTAACGGAACAGGCGTCCGTCGCGCACCAGTTCGCGTGGATAGCTGTTCTTGATGCGGGTGCCGACTTTTTTCGCCAGCCCCAGCGGCTGCTGCTGATACGTCACAATCATCTCATTGTTCGCGGGGGCGGTTTCCGGATAGATGTCCCGGCCGCGATACCACTCCTCCGCCTCTGCCGCCGTCAGCTCGAAGGTCTGCGTCGCATCAGGTTTTGCCAGTGCGATCACGGCTTCATGCTGCCAGCGATAGCCTTTGGCAAAGGTCTCTGCCAGCTTCAGGCCAATGCGTGAGAAGCGCACTTTGCCCAGCAACGGGGTGACGGCTTTGGGGAACAGCCAGATCTCTTTATCACGCTGCCACAACTCCAGCGAGTCATCCCATTTAATCGAGACGGCAGCGGCGGCCTGGACGATCTCACTTTCCAGCTTGCGGCTGAGGTGTGAGAAGGGCAGCTTACCGACTTTGTAGCCCGGCACAGGGAGGGGCTCGACCGACGCGGTTTTACGCAGACGGGCGACAAAAAAGCCTTCGCTGTCGAACATCTGCGGGAAGACGTGCAGATATCCCTCGGGCGTCGCGGCCTGCTCTGCACCCTCAAACAGCCCACTGAGCGGCTCGACGTCAACCGCGTCCGGATAGCGCTGCAACAGCCAGCTAATCACCTGCTGATTCTCAATCTGATTCAGGGTGCAGGTGGAGTAAACCAGCGTGCCGCCAGGCTTGAGTGCGTGAAACGCACTGTCGAGCAGATCGCGTTGAGTCGCGGCGATCGCTTCGGTGCTCGCCAGTGACCAGTTTTTCAGTGCGTCCGCATCTTTGCGAATCACCCCTTCGCCGGAGCAGGGCGCGTCGAGCAGTATTGCGTCGAACTGTTCCGGCAGGGCGGGCCCGAAGACCCGGGCGTCAAAGTGCGTTAAGGCACTGTTGCTGACGCCGCAGCGGCTGATGTTGGCGTGCAGCACTTTCACCCGGCTGGAGGAGAACTCGTTAGCCAGGATAATGCCCTGATTACCCATCCGCGCAGCAATCTGGGTGGTTTTGGAACCCGGTGCCGCCGCCATATCCATCACCGCGCTGACCTCTGATTGGGCATCAAACAGGGCCGTCACCGGCAGCATGGAGCTGGCTTCCTGAATGTAGAACAGGCCGCTGAGATGCTCAGCAACGCTGCCCAGCGGCAGGCTCTCATCTTCCCGGCTGATCCAGAATCCCTCTTCGCACCACGGCACCGGCGTCAGCTGCCAGTCATACCCGGCGGTCTGGCTCAGGAAATCGGCCACGCTGATCTTCAGGGTATTGACGCGGATACTGCGGCGCAGAGGCTGCTGACTATAGGCGATGAACTGCGCGAAGCTCGCCTCATCGGGCAGGCTCTGACGCATTAATGAGAGAAAATCGGCGGGGAAAAACGAAGAAGCATCTGACACGGGCACATTCCAGTTAAGGCAAAGGCGGCAGTGTACCATGAGGAAAGAAAACGGGCAGCCAGGCTGCCCGTTTGAGAGAGTGAATAACGTGAAGGCTCAGGGAGCATACGCCTTTCGCAAAGACGCTAAAGACGCCATCCCAGGCATGCTCAGCGCGGGCGATTACGCACCTCATCCCTGAGGTGCGCCCGTTGCCGGGCCAACGCGTTGCGTTGTTGAAAAACGCTCCCGGCGTTTTTGTCCATGGCCCGCGATGCTTTGCTACAGGCGTATACTCCCATCGCTTTACGTTTTGAGCCGTCTGAAAGACGCGGCCAGTTCAGAGTAAATTAGCGCGGAGACGGAATCGCCGTTCCCCAGTTACGCCACTCTTTCGGCGCTTCATCCTGCAGCAGGAAGTGTTTATCCGGGTTCGCCTGTGGTGCCAGCGGCACCGTTGGTGGCGTCGCAAACTGAATGCCACCGCGGATAAACTGCTGGAAGGTCCCGGTTTTCACCACGCCGCCCACCAGGCCGAAGTCGAGGTTGTAACCGGACGCCTGCCAGAACACCGAGTTATTACGCACCAGATGCTGATACTTCTTGCTGATGCGCAGGGCGATCTGCACGCGATCCGCCATCGTACCCAGCGACGTGCCGGTCACCGTACCCACTTCCACACCACGGAACAGCACCGGCGTACCCAGCGACAGTGAGCCGGCCTCGGTGGCATCCACATAGATGTTCAGGCCATTGAGATAGCGCGAATCGGTAATGGTGCTCTCCTGCAGCTCGAAGGTGCGCACCGCACCGCCTTTGCCGGGATCCACGTTAACGTAAGGCTGCAATAGGGTTTCCAGATGATTCACACCCGTGGCGGAAATCTCCGGTGAAACCACCGAGAAACGGCTTCCAAGGCGGGCGAAATCATTCACGTACTCCGGATAGAGCACCGCTTTCGCGACCACCTGATTGTTATCTTTGCTCAGCGACAGCGACTCAACCTGGCCGACATTAATACCCAGATAACGAATCGGCATACCGGCAGAGAGCTTGCTGGCGTCATAGGTGTGCAGCGTAATCTGACTGCCCACCGCGCGTGCCGCAGTCTCAGACGGATAGAGCACGCGTTTTGCCCCTTTGGCCGACTGCGCACCACTCATATTGTCGAAGCTGATTGCGCCTTTCAGCGCGCGATTAAGCGGCGATGCCTGTACCGTCAGGCCGCTGCCGTTGAGGCTGACGCGTGCGCCACCCTCAGCCCAGAACACGCTTTCGCTGGTCAGCAGCTTGCGATATTCCGGCTGGATATGGACGGCAATATCAAAGGCATCAGCGCGCGGCGTAACTTTGACAATCTCACCCACCTGATACTTACGGTAAAGCACCACAGAACCGGCCTGCACATCAGGCAGACTGTTGGCGGTCAGCATCAGCGTGGTAGAAGGGCCATCGCCGGTAATGCCTTCTTCTGCTTTTTCAGCATCGGCAAACAGCGGATAGGCGCTTTTCGGCGCACCCTTTTTGCCCGGATCCAGCCGGATACCGCCATCCACCCATTCACGGGCGCTGGCACCTAATACCTGCATGCCATCCAGACCAAACTTCACATCGAGACGGCTGTTAACGACAAATTTGCTGTCGCCATGCACCAGGTCGCGATTTTCAGGATTGACCGCCACCACGAAGTTGACGCCATTTTCATCCAGTGAACGCGATATCACCTGACCAATCTGCATGCCATGCAGCATCAGCGGCTGGCCCTGGTCGATACCGTAGCTCTCCGGCGCGCTGAGTTTAACCGTCAGCACGTTGGGTTTCTGCAGCAGCGTCTCATTGGACGCCAGCACGGTGAAGTGCTGCTGCGGCTCGCCTTCGCCCGGCACCAGTTCCAGCGTATTGCCGGTCAGCAGAGAGCTGAGGCTGGTATCCGTCAGGCTGATTTTCGGGCTGTGCATCTCAATACGGGTGCCGCTGCGCATCAGACCCACCACGGACGGATCGATGGTCAGCTCGCCAGTGACTTTGCCGCCATCCAGCAGGTTCAGTTTGGTCAGCGTACCGACCTCAAGTCCCTGGTACATCAGCGGGGTGCTGTCGGCCTTTAGATTTTTGCCGTCAGGCAGATCCAGCGTGATCTGCACGCCGCGCTGACTGTGCGCCAGGTCGGGATAGAGCCGGTAATTCTGCTCAGCTTTGGCCGTTTCAGCGCCCGGAGGTGAGTCAAACGCAATCGCGCCATTGACCAGCGCCGCCAGACTCTCCAGCTGTACCTTCGCCCCGCTCAGGCTGACGTCGGCATTCACGCCCGACACGTTCCAGAAGCGGCTGGTGGTCTTCACCAGATTGATAAAGCGACGGTCAATCAGCACATCAATCGCCACGCCATCGGCTTTATTATCAATGCTGTAGTCATAGACGCGGCCAACCGGGATTTTGCGGTAATAGACCAGCGAGCCGGTATTGAGTGAGCCCAGGTCCGGCGCATGCAGATGGATCATCAATTCGCCGGTATTCACGCGATATTTAGGCTGGGTATCCAGCGCGGTAAACGCCTCGCTGGGTTTACCTTTACCTGGCATCATCCCGATATAGTTACCGCCGACCAGCGCATCCAGACCGGAGACTCCCGCCAGTGAGGCTTTAGGCGTCACCAGCCAGAACTGCGTATCCTCACGCAGCGCGTCGCGCATGTCGCTCTTGATGCTGGCTTTAATCTGGATGCTGCGATAATCGTCGCTGAGATTAATGCCCTGCACGGTGCCCACTTCCACGCCCTGATAACGGATCGGGGTGCGACCCGGCACGATACCATCCGCCGTCTGGAAATTGATGGTGATGGTGGTGCCGCGCTCCTGATAGTTAGTCCAGAGCAGCCAGCACGCGATCAGCATCGCAATGATCGGCAGCAGCCAGAAGGGCGAAATTTTACGCTTATTGCGCAGCGTTGCGTTAGTCGGTGTAGTCGGCGTTTCCTGTTGCATGTGCATCCCAGAGCAGGCGGCTGTCCAGCCACTCAACAGACATAATGGTCAGGATGACGGCCGCGCCAAAAAACAGCGCCGCCGGTCCCATGGTAAAAGCCAGCAGCTGATCACGGTTGACCAGCGACATGGTTAACGAAATCACGAACAGATCGAGCATTGACCAGCGGCCAACCCAGGTGACAAACCGCAGCAACCGGATGCGGGTTCTCAGTCCCTGTTCACAGCGAAAATGAATACTGAGCAGCAGGGTCAGCATCACCAGCACCTTAATAAAAGGCACCAGGATACTGGCAATAAAGACAATGGCCGCCACCGGAATATTGCCTTCACCCAGCCCCAGGATACCGGAGAAGATAGTATCTTCACGCCGCGAGCCGTTGAGGTACACCACGGAAATGGGCATCAGATTGGCGGGGATTAGCAGCACAATCGAGGCGATCAGCGCGGCCCAGGATTTTTGCAGGCTGTGGCGGCGGCGGAAATCGAGCGGCGTATGGCAGCGCGGGCAGCGGCCCCGTTCGTCAGGGATGCTGGTGTTGTGACAGTTCAGGCAGACCTGCATATCGTCGCGGGCCATATTGCCGGGGCTTTGCGGGTAGAAATGCTCCCACAGCTGCTCCATATTCAGGTGGATCATCGTCAGCACGCTGAGCACCGTCAGGGCGATATAAGCCGCCAGCCCGTAGCCAATCTCAAGCGAAGCATAGTCCTGCACTTTAATTGACGCCACGGCAATGCCGATCAGATAGATATCGAGCATCACCCACTCTTTGAGCTTCTCCAGCATCAGCAATACCGGTCGCAGGTTCATGCCGAGCCGATTGCCGATGCCGAGATAGCAGATGCCCGCCACCAGTGTTACCGGCGCGCCAATGGTGCAGAACGCCACCATAGAGGCCGTTAACACATCACCCTGCTGGGTCATCTGAATCACGCCTTCCAGCACGCTGGCATTAATGCGCATGCCAAGCAGCCGGATATCCACCAGCGGCAACGAGAAAGCAAAGGGCATTAACACGATCATGGTAGCGGCCATCGCCATAAGACGGGTCATCGACCAGTCGCGACCACTGAGAATTTCGGCGTTGCAGCGGGGGCAATGTGCCGACTGATGCGATTTCACATCCGGTAAGGAAAAAAGGGTATCGCATTGCGGGCAACGCTGATAACGTGCGTGAGGCAATGTCTGGCTGATAGCGTGAATTTTCATAGGGTGATGCAATCTTCGCTCTTCAGAAGTAACAGATATCGGTCATTAAGACATTGTCTGTGTGCCTGTCTCGGGCATCACGCTTCGATCCACAGAATGCTAAGGGTATAGCAACTAACGCTATGATTCACCTTGTGGCTCTGGATATTTAAAACTTATTTTTAACGAACGGACTACATCACCCCGTTCAGATGTCATTGGTAACGGTTGAATAATGAACAAAACTGCCTTTTACGCCGATTTGAATCGCGATATGCGCGCCTTACTGGCGGGAGAAACGGCGTTCCTCGCCGCGATGGGAAACTTCAGCGCGCTGCTGTACGAACGTCTCGATGGCGTGAACTGGGCAGGTTTCTACCTGCTGACGGAAGCCGATACGCTGGTGCTGGGCCCGTTCCAGGGCAAAATCGCCTGTGTGCGCATTCCGGTCGGTAAAGGTGTGTGTGGCACGGCGCTGGCAGAAGAAAAAGTGCAGCGCGTAGATGATGTGCATGCCTTCCCGGGCCACATTGCCTGCGACGCAGCCAGCAATGCTGAGATTGTGATTCCTCTGAAAGTGAATGGCACTGTGGTTGGGGTGCTGGACATCGACAGCGTGGAGTACAATCGCTTTGACAGCGACGACGAATCGGGGCTGGTCACACTGACTGATGGGCTTTGTGAAGTGCTTGCGAACAGCGACTTAGAAAAATATCTGCAGCTGACGCGCAGCTAATCGACTGGATCACATGGCATTTAGCGATGTTGTCATTATAATGTCGCCTGTTCATGCCTGCGCTGGTCGGCAAACCCGTTGTAATCAGGAAATTTCATGGAAAATCAACCTAAGTTGAATAGCAGTAAAGAAGTCATCACTTTTCTGGCGGAGCGCTTTCCGCACTGCTTTAGCGCTGAAGGTGAAGCGCGTCCGCTCAAAATCGGTATCTTTCAGGATCTGGTAGAGCGTGTTCAGGGCGAAATGGGTCTGAGCAAAACGCAGCTGCGTTCCGCGCTGCGTCTTTATACGTCAAGCTGGCGTTATCTGTACGGCATTAAAGCCGGTGCTATCCGTGTCGATCTCGACGGCAACGCCTGTGGCGTGCTGGATGAGCAACATGTTGAGCATGCACGCAAGCAGCTGGAAGAAGCGAAAGCCCGCGTCCAGGCGCAGCGTGACCAGCAGCGCGCTGCACGCCGTGAAGCAGGCGAAAGCGAAGAGGGCGCTGCACCGCGTCGTCCACGTAAGCCCGCAGCGCGTAAGCCTGCAGAAGGTGATGCTGCGCGTAAACCGCGTCCGCAGACCACTGCAGCACCGCGTGCGACCGCTTCACAGCATCGCAAGCCAGCCCCACGTCCGGAGCAGGAAGCCCGACCCATCACTGATACCTCAACTTTGCAACCCGGCCAGAGTATTAAAGTTAAAGCAGGCAAAAGTGCGATGGACGCTACCGTTCTTGAAGTATCAAAAGACGGCGTTCGGGTCCAGCTCGCTTCCGGCATGGCAATGATTGTGCGCGCAGAACACTTGCAGTTCTGAAACGGAGGCTAACCCCGGCATGAACACCCTTTTTAAAGTTGGACTTATTGCGGGCCTGCTTTTAGCAGGCCCAACCTTCGGTGCGGAGAACATTACGCGCGCCGATCAGATTCCCCAGCTTCACGAAGACCCGCAGGACCCAACGGTCAGTGAGCGCGTCACATCGCGCTTTACCCGTTCTCATTACCGCCAGTTCGATCTGGATCAGAACTTTTCAGCGAAAATTTTTGATCGCTATCTGAACATGCTCGACTACAGCCACAATGTGCTGCTGGCGTCGGATGTGGCGCAGTTCGCCAGCAAAAAAACCACCGTCGGCGATGAGCTGCGCAGTGGCAAGCTGGATCTCTTTTACGATATTTATAATCTGGCGCAGAAACGCCGTTTTGAGCGCTATCAGTATGCGCTGACGGTGCTGGCGCGTCCGATGAACTTCAGCGGCAATGACACTATCGACATTGATCGTGCTAAAGCACCGTGGCCGAAAGATGAGGCTGAGCTGAATGCTCTCTGGGATGCCAAGGTCAAATATGACCAGCTGAGTCTGAAACTGGCAGGCAAAGACGACAATGAGATTCGCGACGTTCTGACCAAGCGTTACAACTTCGCGATCCGTCGTCTGGCACAGAGCAACGGTGAAGACGTTTTCCAGCTGGTGATGAACGCATTCGCCCGCGAAATCGATCCGCACACCAGCTATCTGTCGCCGCGTAACACCGAGCAGTTCAACACCGAGATGAGCCTGTCACTGGAAGGCATCGGTGCGGTACTGCAGATGGATGACGACTACACCGTCATCAACTCGATGGTGGCAGGCGGCCCGGCAGCGAAAAGCAAAGCCATTACCGTTGGCGACCGCATCGTGGGTGTCGGTCAGCCAGGCAAGCCGATGGAAGATGTGATCGGCTGGCGTCTGGATGATGTCGTGGCAAAAATTAAAGGACCGAAGGGCAGCAAAGTGCGCCTGGAAGTGCTGCCAGCCGGTAAGGGGACGAAAACCCGAACTGTGACGCTGACGCGTGAGAAAATCCGTCTGGAAGATCGCGCGGTCAAACTGACGATCAAAAATGTCGGCAAGCAGAAAGTGGGCGTGCTCGATATTCCCGGCTTCTATGTCGGTCTTACCGACGACGTGAAGGTTCAGCTGCAGAAACTGCAGAAACAGAATGTCGACAGCGTAGTGATCGATCTGCGTACCAACGGCGGCGGCGCGCTGACTGAAGCGGTATCGCTTTCCGGCCTGTTTATTCCGAGTGGTCCGGTGGTGCAGGTTCGCGATAACAATGGTCGGGTTCGTGAAGACAGCGATAACGACGGCGTTGTTTACTACAAAGGTCCGCTGGTGGTGCTGGTCGATCGCTTCAGCGCCTCAGCTTCTGAGATCTTTGCTGCCGCGATGCAGGATTACGGTCGTGCGGTGATTGTCGGCGAGCCAACCTTTGGTAAAGGCACCGTTCAGCAGTATCGCTCTCTGAACCGCATCTACGATCAGATGCTGCGTCCGGAATGGCCTGCGTTAGGCTCCGTTTCTTACACCATTCAGAAGTTCTATCGCATTAACGGCGGCAGTACTCAGCGTAAAGGCGTCACGCCGGATCTGCTGATGCCAACCGGCGTAGAAGCGGCTGAAACCGGTGAGAAATTTGAGGATAACGCGCTGCCGTGGGACAGCATTAAAGCAGCCTCCTATACCAGAACCGGTGATGTTAAACCGCTGGTTGCGCAACTGACTAAGGAGCATGCCGATCGTATCGCTCAGGATCGCGAGTTCCAGTACATCATGAAGGACATTGCGCGTTACAATGCCCTGAAAGATAAGCGCAATATCGTGTCACTTAATCTTGCTCAGCGCGAGAAAGAGAACCACGAAGATGATGCGTCACGACTGGAGCGAATCAACGCGCGCTATCAGGCCGAAGGCAAAAAACCGCTGAAAAATCTGGATGAGCTGCCGAAAGATTATAAAGAGCCGGATCCGTACCTCGATGAGACGGTGAAGATCGCTAACGATCTTGCGCAGTTGGAGAAATCCCAGCCAGACGCGCCAGCGGCCAAATAATCCGCTGTTGCCAGAAAAAGCACCGCTAAGCGGTGCTTTTTTTTGCGCACGCAAAAGTTTCCAGTAACCAATGATTAGCGCGCGTGAAGCCGCCTGCAGGCTGGGTTGCTCGCCAGGCGTGTCAGAATGTAAAGTTATGTCTTTTTAGGCACTTAAACGTTAAGGTCGCTTGAAAAGCCGCCCAATGCTCATAGGATATGGATCCGCGTATAGGCGCGTGAACTACTGAGGAAGATTAACAAAAATGATGCGTATTGCTCTTTTCCTGATGACCAACCTGGCTGTGATGTTGGTATTCGGGCTGATTCTCAGCCTGACAGGGATCCAGTCAAGCAGTGTTCAGGGCCTGATGATCATGGCAGGCCTGTTTGGCTTCGGCGGTGCGTTTGTTTCACTGCTGATGTCGAAGTGGATGGCGCTGCGATCGGTTGGCGGTGAAGTGATTGAACAGCCACGCAACGAAACCGAGCGCTGGCTGGTGGATACTATTGGCCGTCAGGCCCAGCAGGCGGGCATTGCAATGCCACAGGTGGCGATCTACCACGCACCTGACATCAACGCCTTTGCGACCGGCGCGCGGCGTAACGCCTCACTGGTTGCTGTCTCAACCGGTTTGCTGCAGAACATGAGCCGTGATGAAGCGGAAGCGGTACTGGCACACGAAGTGTCGCACATCGCTAATGGTGACATGATCACCATGACGCTGATCCAGGGTGTGGTGAACACCTTTGTGATTTTCGTTTCCCGTATTCTGGCGCAGATCGCGGCGGGCTTTATGTCCGGCAACCGTGATGGCGAGGAGAGCAGCAACGGCAACCCGCTGGTCTATTTTGCGGTGTCGATGGTGCTGGAGCTGGTGTTTGGTATTCTTGCCAGCATCATCACGATGTGGTTCTCGCGTCACCGTGAGTTCCATGCCGATGCCGGTTCAGCGAAGCTGGTCGGTCGTGAGAATATGATTGCGGCGTTACAGCGCCTGAAAACCAGTTACGAACCGCAGGAGCCGAGCAGCATGATGGCGTTCTGCATCAACGGTAAGGGCAAATCGTTCAGCGAGCTGTTTATGTCGCATCCGCCGTTAGATAAGCGTATTGAAGCCCTGCGCAGCGGTCAGTATCTGAAGTAGCGCTAAGCAGAGCAAAAAAAGGCGACCCACGGGTCGCCTTTTCTGTTTCTGCCATCAGGCGCGGGTCTGCGTCATGCGTGACACGCTCACCAGCGCCGCCACGGCGGCAAAGCTGCCTGCCAGTAACAGCGAAACATGCGTGCCACGTTCATCAAACAGATTAAACATCAGCGCGACCAGCGCGGCTCCCATACTCTGGCCCAGCAGACGCGCGGTACCCAGCATGCCGCTGGCGCCACCGCTGCGATTACGCGGAGCAGAGGTGACAATCGTGTGGTTGTTGGGTGACTGGAACAGCCCAAACCCGGCACCACACAGCATCATGCGCCAGATAATATCGCCATCGACTGGATTTGCCGGCAGCCAGGCGAGCAGGAACAGACCGGTGGCGAACATTGCCAGCCCGATACCGCCCAGCAGCCCGGCATGTACCCGCTCAATCAGCCGTCCGGCAATCGGCGCGAACACCATTGTCGCCAGCGGCCAGGGCGTCAGCAGTAAACCGGTTGCCACCTCACTCCGATGCAGGACGTTCTGCAGGAAGAAGGGTAGCGAAACCATTGCCAGCATCTGCGCGCAGAAGGAACAGACCGAGGTGCCCATCGACAGGCTGAAAATCGGAATACGCAGCAGATCAACCGGCAGCAGCGGCACCGCCATATTCAACTGACGACGAATGAAGAACCAGCCCACGACCAGCAGAACAACCACCTCTGACAGCACCAGCAGATGACTCTGGCCCTGAGCAAAACCGCTCAGTGCGGAGATGATCAGCCCAAAGAACAGGGCGTTCATGATCGCGCTGGGCACATCGAATTTCTGTGCCGTGGCTTTCTGCGGATTATCGGGCAGCGTGCGCAGCGCCAGCCACAGCGCAATCGCACCCAGCGGAACGTTAATCAGAAACAGCCATTTCCAGCTTGCTACCGACAGGATCGCGGCGGCCACCGTCGGGCCTGCTGCGGTCGAAACCGCCACCACCAGCGAATTGATCGCCATGCCACGTCCCAGATAGCGCTGGGGATAGATAATGCGTATCAGCGCGGTGTTCACACTCATCAGCGCCGCACCGCCTAGCCCCTGCAGCACGCGGGCAAAGGTCAGCATGGTGAGGGTGGTCGAGAAGGCGCAGAACAGTGACGTCGCTATAAACAGCGCCAGGCCCGTCTGGTAGACGCGGCGGTAGCCCAGCATATCGCCCAGAAAGGAGAGCGACAGCAGCGAGACGATAATCGCAATCTGATAGGCATTCACAATCCAGATCGACTGCGCCGGACTGGCATTCAGTTCACGCGAAATGGTAGGCAGCGCAACGTTGGCAATCGCGCCATCCAGCACGGCCATGGTCAGGCCCAGCGCGATGGTGACGATAGCCAGATAGCGCTGACGAGTCGGTAATCCATCCTGAGGAGGAGAGAGTGTCATAAGTTAATTACTAAAGAGGGTGAATATCATCATGCTAATGAAATTAGCACTGAAATGCAGCGATCGCAGAGATAAAAAACTGTCTTAAAATATGACTTAACGGTTAAAGCATTGCTGCCATCCTGTGCCTCACTCTATACTGACAGTCCGTTCCATTTTTTTTGAAACAGATTTAACAAGGTGCGCGATGTCTTCTGCTGAAAATGATAAACAGCCCGATTCCGTCTCTTCGGTACTCAAAGTGTTCGGCATTCTGCAGGCGCTGGGTGAAGAGCGCGATCATGGCATCACTGAGCTCGCGCAGCGCGTGATGATGTCAAAAAGCACGGTCTACCGTTTTCTGCAGACCATGAAGTCGCTGGGCTATGTCACGCAGGAAGGTGAGAGCGAGAAGTACTCCCTGACGCTGAAGCTGTTTGAGCTGGGTGCTAAAGCGCTGCAGAACGTCGATTTAATCCGCAGTGCGGATGTGCAGATGCGTGAGCTGTCGCGTCTGACCAAAGAGACGATTCACCTGGGGGCGCTGGAAGAGGACAGCATTGTCTACATCCACAAAATCGACTCGCTCTATAACCTGCGGATGTATTCGCGCATTGGCCGTCGTAATCCGCTGCATACCACCGCGATTGGGAAAGTGCTGCTCGCGTGGCGTGACCGTAGCGAAGTTGAAGAGATTCTGCGGGAGGTGGAGTTTAAGCGCAGCACGGCCAATACACTGTTAAGCGCGGAGGCGCTGATTACGACGCTGGATCAGGTCAGAGCGCAGGGCTACGGTGAAGATAACGAAGAGCAGGAAGAGGGATTACGCTGCCTGGCTGTGCCGGTATTCGACCGTTTCGGCGTGGTGATTGCGGGACTCAGTATCTCGTTTCCCACCATCCGTTTTTCAGAAGATGCCCGTCAGGATTATGTGGCGATGCTGCATCGCGCCGCGCGAACGCTTTCATCAGAGATGGGCTATCACGACTACCCGTTCTGAAAACAGCGGGCCATCCGGCCCGCTGTTATTGCTAATTATCGATCACTTCTCCGCTTTTCTTCAGCAACGGACAATCCGTCACGCCCACCACGCCACTATCAGTATGCAGATACTGTGCACTGATCACGCCGCGTGCGGTCAGATAGCTGCACTGCAGGCCAAGTCCGGCGGCGTTCTTCGTACTGCCGGTTAACACGCCATAGCCGGTAAACAGCATCGCCAGCCAGATCACCGCCAGCAAGCCTATTGTGCGAATAAACAGTTTCATTGTGTCTCCTTGTGAAAGATAACTCAGCGCTCCACCTGGTGCTGCCGGTTATGATGATATCAGCATGCCTCGCTTTTCTGACGGGATCGATCAGAGATAACTGAAACGGCAAAATCTGCATTGATGTTAACCCCATTATCTTTTGCGATAGCGACAGGTAGAATGAACGGTTGTTAAATTTCCACTGAGTTTTACGAGGCAGTTATGAATGAGTTAGCCGCAAATACGGGACCCCTGGTCAGCTATGGCCTGCTGGTCATTATTTTGATTGTGGCGTTTATCGCCTGGTTCTTCGTTAACCGGGCCAGCGTGCGCGCCGGTGAGCAAATCCGTTTACTGGAGTCTTTGCTGGAAGAGCAGAAGAAACAGAATCAGCTGCTGCGCCGACTGATTGAAATGCAGCCCGGTGCCGGGGATAAAAAAACCGAAGACGATAGCGAGAAGCGCGACTTTATCCGGTTGATCCCGGAACGTTAATCACAGCAGAGAGGCGGGATGGTCTGGAAAAATCCGTGGTATGACCGCAGTAAAGCGCACCACACGCCAGAGGGATTTCGTAATCCCGAACCGGAGTCGCGCAAGCCTGGCGATCTGCAGCGCTGGCGCAGGGAGCGCAAAGCGCAGGGGTTGCCGCAGCCACCGCAGCAGGGCTATGACGCGTTTATCGATCAATGGTGGCAGCCTGCCGATCTCAGCGGCAGTGACGATCGCATCTGGTGGCTGGGACATGCCGCTGTGCTGTTGCGGCTGAACGGGCAATATATCCTGATCGATCCCGCGCTCTCGTCACGCGCCTCGCCGCTGTCGTTTGCCGGGCCGCAGCGAAAAACACCAGCGCCGCTCAGCATCGCTGACCTGCCGCGTCTGGATGTCGTGTTGATTTCTCACAACCACTACGATCATCTTGATCGGCAGACGGTTAAAGCCATTGTCCGGCGGTTTCCGCAGGCCACCTTTATGGTGCCGCTGGGTCTGGCGGAGTGGTGCAGGGCGCGGGGCGTGAAAAACGTCCATCAGCTTGACTGGTGGCAGTCGTTAACGGTCGGCGACCTCTGCTTTGATGCGGTACCGGCACGGCACTGGAGCATGCGAACGCCTCGCGATCGAAACCGTTCGTTATGGTGCGGCTGGGTCGTGCGCTCTGCCTGCGTGCGCTTCTGGTTCTCGGGCGACAGCGGCTTCAGCGATAGCCTGCTGGCGATCCCGGCCCGTCTTGGCCCGTTCAGCCTGGCCGCTTTACCGGTTGGCGCCTATGCACCCAAATGGTTCATGGCGAGCCAGCATATGGATCCCGACCAGGCGGTGGCGCTGTGGCAGGCAGCAGGCAGGCCGCTTACGCTGCCTATCCACTGGGGCGTGTTCGAACTGGCCGATGAGTCGCTGGATGCGCCACCGCAGGAACTGGCGGACGCACTGCGGCGGGCAAACGAGCAGAATGGCAGTTTCGCGCCCTGGCGAATAGGCGAAAGCCGTGGGCTGAATAATGGCAGCCAGGAATTATCTTAAAGCCTCCGGGATAAACAAATCCCGGCGGTTTTTTATCTGATATCAATTTTTCAAATCAAAAGTTAAATTTTTAATAAGTAAAATCGGCTTCGTTGCTTTTATTTGGAGCAAGGCTAATGTGTCTCTCCTGCTTTTGGTGCAAAAAATGTGTTATCTGTACCAAATAAAAGGCGCTGTACAGGATTGAAGCCCGGTTTTTGATAACTGTCACCGTTACCGCTTCGCTTATTAATTCTGTTATTGCCATATTTGTGAAATATTAATTTCTTATGGTATCCATCGGGTTAGCTCCGCTAACCGGGGCAGGAGAGGGCGCAGGCTGCACTGAGGCGTTATTCGCGCGGGTATTTGTAAACCTCAGATAACAGGCAATGTGAGCCTTCCGGCAATTATGTGCGCAGGCCTGCTGAGGGCTTAAAAATGGCTTGCCATTATTTTTAGGATATGTGATAACAATTCCTGAGTTAAACGAGGTACAGTTCTGTTTATGCATGGCATCTTCAGTAAAGAAGTACGAGTAAAGACGTTGACGTTGAATACCGCTTCCTTGCCGAACCTTAATTAGTGCCTCATGCAGTAATGTCTCTGGTTTTTCTGTATGACAGCCTCCGGGCTAAATAAACATCTAAAGGAATTTGCAAAATGGCAAAGATTAAAGGTCAGGTTAAGTGGTTCAACGAGTCTAAAGGTTTTGGTTTTATCACCCCTGCTGACGGCAGCAAAGATGTGTTCGTACACTTCTCTGCAATCCAGGGCAATGGTTTCAAAACCCTGGCTGAAGGCCAGAGCGTTGAGTTCGAAATTCAGGACGGCCAGAAAGGCCCGGCAGCAGTTAACGTCACTGCTATCTGATTCGACTCCGCCTCGGTGCATTGCACCCTGACACGGAATCTTAAAGCCCTGGCTCTTCAGCCGGGGCTTTCTTTATGCTTCCGATGCGGAAACGTTAAGGTTACACTGCGCCGCGTTATCTGATGCCGGAGCACCTTATGTCCCTGATTTGCCCTCTTTGTCACTCTCCTCTGACCTTCACCGACCGCAGCTGGTGCTGTGAAAATCGCCATCAGTTTGATCAGGCGAAAGAAGGCTACGTCAATCTGCTGCCCGTTCAGCATAAACGGTCGCGTGAACCGGGTGACAGTGCAGAGATGATGCAGGCACGACGGGAATTTCTTGAGGCGGGCTACTATCAGCCGCTGCGTGATCAGGTGGTGAGCCTCCTCACGCCGGTGCTGAATCAGCCAGCGTGCAAAATCCTGGATATCGGCTGCGGCGAAGGTTACTACACCGCCGCACTGGCCGAGGCGGCAAGCCAGGATGGGCAGGTCTATGGACTGGATGTGGCCCGGATGGCCATCCGGCTGGCGGCAAAACGCTATCCTGCGGTGCGTTTCTGCGTCGCCTCCAGTCAGCGTTTACCTTTTGCCGATCACTCTCTGGATGCGGTGGTACGCATCTACGCTCCCTGCAATGAAGCGGAACTGGCGCGCGTGCTGAAGCCGGGTGGACGGGTGCTGACCGTCACGCCCGGCCCGCATCATCTGCAGCAGTTTAAGGCGCTGATTTACCGCGAAGTGCAGTTGCATGTGCCGGAGCAGAAAGCCTATCCCGGATTCACGCAGGTGACTCAGCAAGCGCTGCGATACCCGATGGCGTTAACTGGCGCCGCGGCCACGACCCTGCTGCAGATGACGCCGTTTGCCTGGCGGGCGCGGGAGGAGGTCTGGCAAACGCTGCAGCAGAGCGAGCAGTTCAGCTGCGATGCCGACTTTAGCCTGACTGTGTGGCAGCGCGACTAACGCGCCTCTACCAGGGTGTTATAGATGCGCTCCAGATCGTCGAGTTGCTGCACCGCAATCAGCAGCCGACGCTGTTCCAGCTGAATCACCAGAATGCCATCCTCAGAGAGATTCATGCCCTGAATCCGCCGGTAATCGATCCAGACACCGGCGTAAAACAACCCTTCATTCTTCATCAGCAGCGTGGGCTTTCGCAGCCAGAAGAGCCAGAAGGCCAGAAAACTCAGCACCATCAGCAGTGAGGTGGTGAGCTGCGGGCCGTGATGACTCACGTTGTTCCACAGCAGGATCAGCAGCAGGCCGATGAAAATCAGGCTGTCGGCTTTATGCTGCCTGCGCAGCGCAACCCGTAAGCGGGTGGGTCCATGCCGGCGCGGCAGAACGGCCTCATGGTAAACGGCAAACCCCATCAGGGCGACGATAAAACACGCAATTACCGCGTCGGTCAAAGACATCACATCTACCTCAAACAGGGTGAGCTCAGCCGGATGTGGCTCAGCTCACCACGCTTAAAAGCCGGGAGCGAAGGCTCCCGGCCGGGTGAAATTACAGACCGAGCAGGCCGATCCAGTAACCAAAGATACCGATAGCAAAGAAGCCAACGATAATCCACAGCGCGTTTACTTTACGGCGTAACAGCCACATACAGCCAAAGGTCAGCAGCAGCGGCACAATGCCCGGCATCAGCTGATCGAGGATCGACTGTACCGTGGTGACGGTAGTCTTTCCGGTGGAGTCAGTGATGCGCGACACCACCAGCGGGATGTTAACGTGCGTCCACTTGTTGACCAGCGCCCCCATGACAAACAGGCCCAGAATCGAGGCGCCCTCCGTGAGCTTCTGCAGAAAACCGCCGCCCATGTCGCTGACGATGTCGATCCCTTTGCGATAGCCATACGCCACGCCGTAATAGCGGGTCAGCAGGCGCGCCAGGTTAAACAGCACAAAGAACAGTAACGGACCCAGCAGACTGCCGCTCATTGCGATACCGGCACCCAGCGCAGCAAACACCGGACGCACGGTACCCCAGAAGATCGGGTCGCCGACGCCAGCCAGTGGTCCCATCAGGCCGACTTTCAGGCCGTTAATCGCCGCGTCGTCAATGGGTGCGCCATTGGCACGCTGCTCTTCCATCGCCATGGTAACGCCCAGTACCGGCGCGGCCACATAAGGGTGGGTGTTAAAGAACTCCAGATGACGCTTAATCGCCTGCTTGCGCGCATCGTTGTTTTCCGGATAGAGACGGCGGATCACCGGCACCATTGAGAAGCAGAAGCCCAGCGCCTGCATACGTTCAAAGTTCCATGAACCCTGGAACAGGTTAGAGCGCATAAAGACGGCGCGGACATCGCCGGGCGTCAGTTTCTTTTCGACTTTCGTAATATCAACCATGTGCTCACCTGTTCCTTAATCGAGTTCGTTATCAAGATCGTTTGCGGCTGCTGCACCATTAGGTGCGCCCGCCACACGGTTGTATTTCGGGCTGAGCTGAATGTAGAGCACTGCCATGACCACACCAATCACACCCAGCGCCACCAGGTTAAAGTTGGTGAAGGCCGCGGTGACAAAGCCGAGGTAGAAGAATGGCATCAGGTAGCCTGCGCGCATCATGTTGATGACCATCGCGTAACCGACCACCACAATCATGCCTCCGGCGATATTCAGGCCGTTGGTGACCACTTCAGGAATTGAACTGAGCAGGGCGTGAACTGCACTGGTGCCGACCGAAATCGCCACAATCAGCGCCGGGATGGCGATACGCATCGCCTGTAACAGCAGGGCAGAGACATGGATCCAGGAGATGGCGGTGAGATTCCCTTTTTCGGCGGCTTTGTCTGCCGCGTGCTGGAAGGCCACGGTCAGCGTACGCACGATAATGGTCAGCACCTGTCCGGCGGCAGCCAGCGGAATTGCCAGTGCGATACCGGCACCGACGCTCTGACCGCCAGCAATGACCAGAATGGTCGAGATGATGGAGGCGAGGGCGGCATCAGGAGCCACAGCGGCACCGATGTTCATCCAGCCCAGCGCAATCATCTCCAGCGTACCGCCGATGATAATGCCGGTTTTCATATCACCCAGCACGATACCAATCAGGGTACAGGCCACCAGCGGACGGTGAAACTGGAACTCATCCAGAATCGATCCCATACCGGCAATACAGGCGACAATAAAAATCAAAATAATTTGTAGCGAGGTTATTTCCATCATACTTCTTGTCCTCAGCAGGATAACGACGAGCCCGGAAACGCAGGCGCAGAAGTGCTTCTGTTATGCGTTAACTTTCGCAATCAGATCCATCATCTTCAGTTTCTGGTCACTGGAAACTTTACGCACTTCCAGTTCGATATTGCGTTCATTGAGTTTGCGGAAGGCGGCAATATCTTTTTCATCAACCGAGACCGCATTGTTGACCTGGGTTTTCCCCTGGCGGAACGCCATGCCGCCGATATTCACCGTTTTAATATCCACACCCTGTTCCACGACGCGCAGAACATCGGTGGGATTGGTAAACAGCAGCATCACGCGATCCTGACCATACTTCGGGTTATTCCACACCCGCACCATTTTATCGACATCCACCACATGGGCCGTCACCCCTGGCGGGGCAACCTGCGTCAGCAGGGTCTTACGCACATGATCTTTAGCGACTTCATCGCTGACCACAATAATGCGCTGAACGTTGGTTTCTTTTGTCCAGCGCGTCGCGACCTGGCCATGAATCAGACGGTCATCAATGCGCGTCAGCCCGATTTTCATGTGATCGCCGGGTGCCATCGGCTTAGCCGGTTGCGCCGCAGCGGCCGGTTTGACCGCAGCCGGTGCCGGTTCGGCCTCTTTGGCCTTCAGAGCTTTAACCCCTTCACGGCCCGTCTCCACGGCGATGGCGACCAGTTCGTCAAAGCCGGGATCGTCATCGCGCGCCATCAGGGTTTCGACCAGCATCGGGATATTGACCCCGGCGATGACCTCATGCTGGGGTTTATCGACCACGATACGGCTGGCCGCATTAAACGGGCTGCCCCCCCAGGTATCGACTAAAAACAGGACCCCTTTGCTGGTATCCAGTTCTGCCAGTCGTGCCTGATATTTTTCAATCAGTGTTTCTGCATTTTCACCGGGGACAAAGTCTATCCAGCCGACATTGTCCTGCTCGCCCAACAGCATTTCTGCTGTTTTCAGCAGTTGTTCCGCTGCCCAGCCGTGTGTACCAATTACTATCGCAATGGTCACGTGCTACCTCCGTTCGCTTGAGATGCTCATCTGAGTCAATGAACTGTATTGAGACATGCTTATCTGTGTTACCGGGTGATTCGACCTGCTGTGATAGCGTCGAAAAAACAGGGGTTAACACCGTCAAGGCGGTAAAGTCGCGATTTATTTTAGTGATCGAAAAAATAAATTTTGTGATGTCTGTCAGTTATTCATTCCGTTAATTCGCCAGTTGCCTGTTTTATGCGGCCGATCATTCCTCATGCAGATTGTAAAAATAAGAAAATTTTTTGACGCAATTCCCCGACCTGATACATTAACGTTCTGTTTATTACTCAGGAGTAACGGGCTTCAGCCCACCTTTATGGATCGTCACCGACGTCGCTTAATCTGTTCTTTGCGCCTGCTGGCGCGTCACCCTTCGCCTCGCGGCGTTTTCACCGCTTTACCGACCTTCCGGATGTCACGCTTCGCTGCGCTGATAAGCACCGGCTCACTCAGTTCCCTGTTCTGGAGTCATAAATAATGGAATTTTTATTCGACCCCTCAATCTGGGCGGGTTTGCTGACGCTCGTCGTACTGGAAATCGTGCTGGGTATTGATAACCTGGTGTTCATTGCCATTCTGGCCGACAAACTGCCGCCAAAGCAGCGTGATAAAGCCCGTTTAATCGGCCTGTCGCTGGCACTGGTGATGCGTCTGGGCCTGCTGTCGCTGATCTCCTGGATCGTTACGCTGACTACGCCTCTCTTCAGCGTAGGCGGTTTCAGCTTTTCCGGACGTGATTTAATCCTGCTGCTTGGTGGTTTCTTCCTGTTATTCAAGGCGACCATGGAGCTGCACGAGAGGCTGGAGAACCGTCAGCTTGATGGTTCCGCTAATCGGGGATATGCCAGTTTCTGGGCTGTGGTGTTACAGATTGTGGTGCTGGACGCCGTCTTCTCGCTGGATGCCGTGATCACCGCCGTGGGTATGGTTAACAACCTGCCGGTGATGATGACCGCCGTGGTGATTGCGATGGGTGTGATGCTGCTGGCGTCAAAACCGTTAACTAACTTCGTTAATGCGCATCCGACCGTGGTGGTGCTCTGTCTGAGCTTCCTGTTGATGATCGGTCTGTCGCTGGTGGCAGAAGGATTTGGCTTCCATATTCCGAAAGGTTACCTGTACGCGGCCATTGGCTTCTCGATTCTTATTGAGCTGTTTAACCAGATTGCGCGTCGTAACTTTATCCGGCATCAGTCTAATCGTCCGATGCGTGAGCGCACCGCAGAGGCGATTCTGCGACTGATGGGTGGCCGTAACCGTGCCCAGACAGCCAGCAACAGTAATAGCACCAGCAACACCAGCAGCAGCGAAGAGGCTGCGCGGGCAGAAGCGATGCCGCAGGAAGCGTTTAAAGATGAAGAGCGCTATATGATTAACGGTGTGCTGACGCTGGCGTCCCGCTCAATTCGCAGCATCATGACGCCGCGCGGTGATATCTCCTGGGTCGATGCGAATCGCCCGGTGGATGAGATTCGCGGTCAGCTGCTGGATACGCCACACAGCCTGTTCCCGGTGTGTCGGGGTGAGCTGGATGAGATCGTCGGCGTCGTGCGTGCCAAGGAGCTGCTGGTGGCGCTGGAGCACGGCACCGACGTCGCGACTTTCGCCGCTAACACGCCGACCATCGTGGTGCCGGAGACGCTGGATCCGATCAATCTGCTGGGCGTGCTGCGTCGTGCCAAGGGCAGCTTCGTGATTGTCACCAACGAGTTTGGCGTGGTTCAGGGTCTGATAACCCCGCTGGACGTGCTGGAAGCGATTGCGGGTGAATTCCCGGACGAAGATGAAACGCCGGATATCATTGCGGATGGTGATGGCTGGTTAGTGAAAGGCGGAACGGATCTGCACTCGCTGCAGCAACTGCTCGACTTCCATGAACTGGTCAATCCGACAGAAGACCACGCCTCGCTGGCGGGCCTGCTGATTGAGCAGAAAGGGCAGTTACCGCTGCCTGGCGATGTGATTGATATCACTCCGCTGCACTTCCAGATCATCGAAGCGACGGACTACCGTATCGATCTGGTGCGTGTCACTAAAGATAAACCGCACGACGAGGATGAAGAGAGTTAATGCTTCGCGTTGTTGCTGAGGCGCTGCCGGTCTGACCGGCAGCCCTGAATCTCCCCGACAGCCGCTGCTTCAATGCCGCGGCTGTTTTTTTGTCTGTGAGGGGAGTAAGGGCTGTACGGCGCTGAAGCTGAAATTATTGGTGGACATCAGCCTGATGCAGTAACAGCCATGCCGGAAAATCCTGCAGCGGCATCGGACGGGCAAAATAGTAGCCCTGCAGATGATCCACGCCGCGTTCACGCAGGTAATCCGCCTGCTCAGCCGTTTCCACCCCCTCGGCCACCAGACTGATATTCAGGCGCTGGGCCAGCGAAATCACCATATCCGTCACCGTGGCGTTAATCGCATCAGTGCCGATGGCTGCAGTGAAAATCTTGTCGATCTTCAGCACATCGGGCTGCAAATCTTTCAGGTAGGAGAGCGAGCTGTGACCGGTGCCGAAATCATCGATCGCCAGCCGGACGCCGATATCATGCAGTTGCGCAATCACCGACTGATCCACCACCGGCAGGGCATCCCGCTCGGTAAGTTCCACCACCAGTTTTGGCACTGGCGTAGCCGGCCACCAGATGTTTTGCAGATCCTCAAGAATGGCGCGGTCACGGAAATGACTGGCGGCAACGTTGATGGCGATATGGAAGGCGGGATCCCGGGGGAGCTGGGGTAATTCTCTCACCACCTCATTCAGCACAAAGCGCGTCAGCGGCTTAATCAGATTCTGGCGCTCGGCCAGAGGAATAAAGACGTCCGGCGCCACCCAGCCCTGACGGGCATTATGCCAGCGCAGCAGCAGCTCAATGCCGTCGCACTCACCGCTTCTGCTGTTGATCAGCGGCTGACAATAAACCATGAACTCTTTGGCGGTGATGCCATAACTGATTTGCCAGCTCAGGCTCATGCGATTTGCGGTCGCCAGCCAGACGATATAGCCCATCAGCAGACTCAGCAGCAGCGCCAGCGGCAGCTGTGAGGGAAGTGTCGCCAGCGCCAGCCGGGTCGGAGAAGGGCCATAGAGGGTCAGCGTAAACGGATAGCGCAGCGAGCCCTGCTCATAACTCACTTCATCGTCTGACGCCACCGTGGACTCAATCATTGGATTGCCATACTCAAGGCTCTCTCCGTTGACATTAAAAACGGCGCGTTCCACCCACGGCAACTGCGGTTCCAGCAGATAGTTGCTCATCATTTCGATGTTAATCACCTGCAAAATGCCGGAGCGGTTGTCCTGGCTTTTTGGCGTCCACAGCATCAATATCGGCGAGCCTTTCAGCAGATATTGATCGGTTGAAAGCGTCATACGCTGGCCGTTATAGGCGAGGTCGGGATAGGTCTGGCTGAAGGGGATATTACGGGGTCCGTAAACACTGGAGCAGTAGAGCACATCGTTATCCACCAGCAGGATCGCCCGCAGCGTCTGCAGAGAGGAAATTTTTTCAATCAGCGGAAAACGCACATCGTTACAGGGAACGCCAACCAGACCCAGCGTGTTATTGGCGGACACCTCCAGCGGTGAAAACATCCGGTCAAACCGCATAATGGCTTTGTCGGCGAAATCCATCGCCTGCTGTTCGATACGTGACTTCTCTTCAATATAGCGAAAGGCCAGCGTTAATATCATCACCACAAGGGCGATTGAAAGTGCAATAAGCAAACGCTTGCGTCTGAATTGTCCAACAAATTGCTGGGCCATAAACATCAGTATCCACCTTCCCAAAAAGCCACAATAAAGCAAAAATTACGGGGTAAGTATCGGCACGGCCAGGTCAATATTGAGGCCGGAACAGAGAAAAGCGGGTCTGGTAAGCTGCATAAGCCGGACGGCTGTGCGGAAATCACTCTACCGTTTAATCCTGCGCTGAGATAGCGCAGGATACGGATTTTATTACGTTTGCACGTAATTTTAACATTGAATCGTTTCGCTTAATCACACTGTACTTTAATCGCCAGGCCACCACGCGACGTTTCACGATACTTCGCGTTCATATCTTTGCCGGTTTCATACATGGTCTCGATGACTTTATCCAGTGAGACGCGGGGGGCACTGGTGCGACGAAGCGCCATGCGCGCCGCGTTAATCGCTTTAACCGAGGCAATCGCATTACGCTCAATGCAGGGCACCTGAACCTGACCCGCCACCGGATCACAGGTCAGCCCCAGGTTATGCTCCATGCCGATTTCAGCGGCCACGCAGACCTGCTCCGGACTGCCGCCCAGCAGCTCAGCCAGACCGGCGGCCGCCATCGAACAGGCCACGCCCACTTCACCCTGACAGCCCACTTCGGCACCTGAAATCGAGGCGTTCATTTTATACAGCACGCCAATGGCGCCAGAGGCGAGGAAATAGCGCAGGAAAATATCGGGCGTCACCGGCTCGATGAAGTGATCGTAGTACGCCAGCACCGCAGGCACGATACCGCAGGCTCCGTTTGTCGGCGCGGTCACCACACGTCCGCCCGCAGCGTTCTCTTCGTTGACCGCCAGCGCATACATATTGATCCAGTCGATAACAATCATCGGATCGCTGGAGTGCTTGTCAGAGGAAGTCAGCAGGCGACGCAGTGAAGCGGCACGACGCGGCACGCGCAGCGGGCCAGGCAACACGCCCTCGGTATTCAGACCGCGATCGATACAGGCCTGCATCGTCTGCCAGATGTTGGTGAAATAGGCGTGGATCTCATCGCGGCTGTGCAGCGCCAGCTCGTTTTTCATCACCAGGCCCGAGAGCGACAGACCGGTTTCACGGCAGTGCGCCAGCAGATCTTTGGCGGAGTGGAACGGCCAGGGCACAGAGACTTCATCAAGTGCTGACTGACCGAAGTGCTCTTCATCCACGATGAAACCGCCGCCCACGGAGTAATAGGTTTTCGACAGGATCAGCAGATCGCCCGCGAACGCCAGCAGGCGCAGGCCATTCTCATGCAAAGAAAGGTTTTCACTGCGGAACACCATGCCGCCTTCACGCGGGAAATCGACTTCATGCGCGCCTTTCGCCAGCAGCAGTCGCTCACGCTGTTCGACATCTTTAATAAACGCGGGGATCGCATCAATATCCACGGTGTCCGGCGATTCGCCCGCCAGACCCATAATAATGGCGATATCCGTGTGATGGCCTTTGCCGGTCAGAGACAGAGAGCCGTAAACATCCACGGCGATCCGGGTGACGTCCTGCAGCTTTCCCTGTTCGCACAGCAAATCCACAAACTGCTTACCCGCTTTCATCGGGCCGACAGTATGCGAACTCGAGGGGCCGATGCCCACTTTGAACATGTCGAAAACACTAATCACAGGTGACACTCCTCACAATTATTCTCAGTCTGCCGGGGCAGTTTATGGCGCCCATAGTAATAGTCATGCACCAGGAAAGAGCAGCTTTTCGCATGAAATAAACTTATCTAAACCAATAGAAAAAATTATAGCGCAGCCCGGCAGTTTACTGACGGGCCATTGAGGGAAAAACAGGCAAAACGGGGTCAGAATGCGATCTGAGCACTCAGTGAACGGATAATTCCTGCGGTCATGCCCCACACCAGATAATCCTGATAGCGCGACAGCCAGACCGGATGACGTACGCCAGCCCGATGCACCTCCAGCGCGCTGTAGCGGCTGAGCTGCAAAGCCTCGGCCAGCGGCATCTCAAAGGCGCTGCTGACTTCGTCCGGATTAATCGTTAACCGCACATCGGCCGGAATAATGCCCAGCACTGGCGTCACCTGAAAGCCCGTGCTGCTGGTGACGGCAGGCAGCGCGCCTAATATCTCGACCTGCTGCGGATCGATGCCGACCTCTTCCTGCGCCTCTCGCAGGGCGGTGGCGATCAGCGAGGCGTCGGTGTCATCCTGCATCCCGCCAGGAAAGGCGACCTGTCCGGCGTGTTTGCGCAGGGCGTGCGAGCGCTGTGTCAGCAACAGGCCCGGTTCAGGCCGCGCGACGATCGGTACCAGCACCGCCGCATGGCGTCCGGAGAGGCGCTGCGTGCTGCGGGCAGGCTGCTGCAACAGAAAACGGCTGCGGAAAACCTCAAGCGTCAGAGCCAACTGAACCTCCTGTCTGTTCCAGAGCCGGTAAAATCCGGCTGACTTTGTCGAGCGTCTCCTGATACTCCGCCTGCGGATCGCTGTCTGCCACCAGCCCGCCACCGGCGGCACAGTAGAGCTGCTGACCTTCGGCGATCAGTGTGCGGATAGTGATGCTGGTATCCATCCGGCCACACAGGCTGATATAGCCGATACTGCCGCACCAGGCATTGCGCCGATGCGGTTCCAGCTCATCAATGATCTCCATCGCCCGGATCTTGGGCGCACCGGTAATGGAGCCGCCGGGAAAACAGGCGCGCAGCAGATCGGTGGCCTGCAGGCTGTCAGGCAGCTGTCCCCGCACCGTGCTCACCAGATGATGCACGGCGGGGAAGGGTTCAACCACAAACAGCTCCGGCACCGTGACCGAGCCGGGCATTGCCACGCGGCCAATATCATTGCGCAGCAAATCGACAATCATCAGGTTTTCGGCCCGGTCTTTTTCCGCATGACGCAGCGACTCTGCCTGTTGTGCATCGGCAATCGGATCCTCGCAGCGTGGCCGGGTACCTTTGATCGGTCGGGTTTCGATCTGCCTGTTATTCAGCGACAGAAAGCGCTCTGGCGACAAGCTGAGGATCGCACTGTCAGGCAGGCGCAGAAAAGCGCTGAACGGCGCGCGGTTAGCCTGATTAAGAAGCGTAAACGCCTGCCACTCATCACCCTGATAACCCGCCTGAAACCGCTGCGCCAGGTTAACCTGGTAACAGTCACCGGCCTGAATATAGGCCTGAACCGCGGCAAAGCGCGCCGCGTAATCGTCATAGGTCAGATTAGAGCGCCAGCGACTGGTCAGTGAAAAGGGCATGACGTCGCGCGCGGGCCACTGCGCCAGCCAGGCGGCGCGTGCTTCGGCGTTGTTCAGTGCCACCAGGGTCAGGGTTTGCTGATGATGGTCGGCAATCAAGGCCCAGTCATAGATCCCCACCGCCATGTCCGGCGTTGTGAGATCGGCGGCGGCATTTTGGGGCAGCGACTCAAACCGGCGGCCCAGATCATAACCAAACAGGCCCAGCGCACCGCCCTGAAACGGCAGGGCCTCGCTGGCCGCGGGCGTGATGCCCAGCGCATCACACTGCTGCTGCACCAGCAGCAGCGGGTCGGCCGTCGATTCGGTCGTGCCGGTCTCGTCGCTGACGATGGTGATCGCATCACGGGTCACCAGCGTGGCGCGGGGATCGGCGGTCAGGATATCAAAGCGGTTATCGCTGTGACTGGCCTGCGCGGAGGAGAGCAGCATCGCCCAGGGCAGATGGGCAAGGGTGGCGAAACGCTGAGTCAGCGCATCCGGGGTATAATCAAGCGTGAGGGTTTCAACAATCATCGGGCAGACAAATCAGAAAGCAAAGAGGCGGTCAGACTGACATATTTTTTCCTGACTGGCACCTGTTAGTTCCACGTGGGATACTGTCTGACCCAACGCAGGAGTGAAACATGTTTATTGGATTACCGGCTCTCTCACATGAGCAGCAACAGCAGGCCGTCGAACGTATTCAGGAGTTGATGGCGGGTGGTTTATCGAGCGGTGAAGCGATCGCCCAGGTGGCGCAGGAAATCCGGCAGAATCACAAGGGCGAACGTGTCAGGGCGATGTTCGACGACGAAGATGACGAACACGAAGAAGCGTAACGCCCTGAATTATTAACGTGCGGCGATAATTTTAATTTCGATTTTGTACTTTGGATTCAGCAGCCCGGCCTGTACGGTACAGCGCACCGGCGCATTGCCTGGCGAGACCCAGGCGTCCCACGCGCGGTTCATGGCAGGGAAATCGGCTTTATCCACCAGAAACAGCGTCGCATCCAGGATCTTACTTTTATCACTGCCGAGGCGGGTCAGGATCGCGTCAATGACCGCCAGCGCATTGGCAGTCTGCGCTTCAGCGTCGGCATCCAGATTCTCTGGCACACTGGTGTAATAGATCGTGTCGTTATGAATAACGGCTTCGGACATGCGATGTTCCGGGTCAATGCGGGTAATACTCATCGGTTTCTCCCTGGTTAATTGCGCATTAGCCTGGCACACTCCTGATATCGCTGTCACCCCTATCGCTTTACAGGCAACGTTCAACAATCGCCTGTCTGTCCGCCATCACATCCGGGGACATCCTGAATGTGGTGAAATATTTCACATCGGCTCCTTTTCGACGGGGCGAAACATCTGCAAATATCGAATCTTCCCAGGTAAAGACGCTGATTTCGTTGCCGTTCGGCTGGGTGTGGGTGGTGTTATCCCGTGCAATGACGCTGGTGGTGGACCAGCCGCGATAGATACAGTCGCTGAGCTGAGGAACGGTGCGGGTGCTTTGACCCTGAAAAACAGGTTGCTGCAGACGAGCCTGTTCAGGGGTAGGAGCCTGGCAGCCGCAGAGCAGCAGCACGCCAGCCAGAGAGCCGATGCGGACATAGTTCATAACGTTCCTCCGCCTGAGTCAGGCAGTCGGGTTAAGGCCATCTGCTTCACACCGCCTGATCAGCAATGTTAAGCCAGTCTCAGCACGTCAGCCTACGGGTGCCACATCCCAACGGTAAGCTGATTTAATCATTATAATCCGGGCCGTTGTTTCCTCGCGGCGTTCCTCTGCATTTGATAACTGCATCACACTGTTACGCGGGCAGTTTCTGAGATGGGCTATCCAACTGAAATGACATTATCGGGTGGGAAGAGGCGCGGAATCAGGGGCGCTACCGGATTAAAAATGTTATAAATCAGCCGTGAAATCGCGCCACAGGATGAGGAGTAGAGCATGGCGAATACGCAGTATCTGTTTTGGGTTATGGCTGGCGCACTGACGCTGCTGTTTATTGTTATCGCGGCGTTTGTGGGTTTATCCAAAGGCACCAGGCCGGGAGTGATTACCTTTGCGGTGCTGTTCATCCTCATGCTGGCAGGCGCGCTTTATATACATCATTAGCGCCATGAGGTGAGGTCGTTTTCAGTCTCTTACAGCAATTTTACGTCTGGCTCACAGTTCAGGCGGAAAATGTGCGGCCGGTGATAACGGTTAACTATGCTCAGTTGAAATAGCAGCACCGCTATTTATCACCGGAGGTAATTATGTCTGAACGTCCTGATTACGATGAACCGCTGCCAGATGATGCCGAAATCTATCCGGAAGATGAAGAAGATGATGAGGAAAACGATCCGTCAGAAAAGGATGTTTAGCCCTCAGAAAAGGCTGTCTGACGACGTTCTGATCTTCTGAATGCTGGCCTGTACCGCAAAACCGCGCAAAACCCCGTGTCGCGCCGTTTTGCGGCTTTTTGGGTTCTTCGCTTTGCTTCTTTCCTCGCTGTTTCAGGCTTATGCCTGCCGAAAATCCCATCCGGAAATTGCACCCCCCGTTAATTCCCGCAGACTGTCCGGTGTATTCAGATAAACGTCTAAAAAATCCGCTTAAATAAAGCGGGTTATTCAGCGTTGTTAATTTAATTAACATCGATGAAAAATTTAAACTCTTTATTTATTCTGATTTTGATTTACCGCATTTTGTCACCTTGCTGATTTTAAGGTGAGCGGAATATTATTCCTGCCGCAAATGAGCTTATTAAGCAGGGAAAAAATGAAACGACTAAAAATGTTAAGTCTGGCTGCGGCGATCTCTTTCATCAGCGTAGCGGGGGCGGCAGAACCGCACTGGACGTATGAAGGCAAAGCCGGTCCGGCGCACTGGAGTGAACTGAGCAGTGACTTTCATCTCTGTCATGAAGGAAAATCTCAGTCGCCCATCAATATCAAAGATCCGATTGAGGGACATTTACAGGCCCTCGACCTGGCTTACCATACGTCAGCCGAGAAAGTGATCAACAATGGTCACACGATTCAGGTGACCGTTGATGAAGAAGATGACTTTGTTCTGGACAGTGAAAAGTTCACTCTGCGTCAGTATCACTTTCATACGCCGGGTGAAAACCAGATCAATGGGGAAACTTTTCCCCTTGAAGCGCACTTTGTACACAGCAAAGCGGATGGAGATCTGGCCGTGGTCGCGGTGATGTTTAAAGTCGGTAAAGCGAATCCCGCGCTGGCACCGTTGATTGCTGCAATGCCGAAAAAGGAAAACCAGCAGATAACCATTAATCGGCAGGTCAATCTGCGAGACCTCTTCCCGAAAGACCTGCACTATTATCGTTTCAGCGGCTCTCTGACAACGCCACCCTGCAGCGAAGGTATTCGCTGGCTGGTGATGAAACAGCCGGTCACGCTGTCTCAGGTACAGCTCGACGCCTTTAAGCAGGCGCTGAAAACCACCAACAATCGTCCGGTGCAGCATCTCAATGGTCGGATGATAGTCGAGTAATCACCGCGCTTCATGCACCCTGTGCGCCGCAGATTCGCCTTCAGGCGTAACGGCACAGCGAGCAGGACTTTTCAGGCGGCCACTAGCCGCCTTTTTTCACGTCTGCCAGAGACGATCCCGGGTCACTGGCTGACGCACCTGAAACCCCTTAAAATCGCTAAGCTTTTGATAAATATGAATTTTGATTTGTTGATCCAATACTGACATAATTACAGTGTTTTTGCCGTTCTTAGTGAGGGTATGTGGCAGACGATTTTGCAGTGGATGGCGCTCTGGCGCTGGCGATCGCAGGCTTTAAGCCGCGTGAAGCACAACGTGAGATGGCGCAGGCGGTATCTGAAGCCGTAAAACAGCAGGGTGAACTGGTGGTCGAAGCCGGAACAGGCACCGGTAAAACCTATGCTTACCTGGCACCCGCCTTGCGGGCCGGTAAAAAAGTGATTGTCTCCACCGGATCCAAAGCGCTGCAGGATCAGCTCTATGGCCGCGATCTGCCCACCATGGTTAAGGCGCTGAAGTTCAAAGGGAAAACTGCCCTGCTGAAAGGGCGCTCCAACTATCTCTGTCTGGAACGCATGGAACAGCAGTCGATGGCGGGCGGCGATCTCACCGTGCAGGCGCTGACCGATCTGGTCACGCTGCGCAGCTGGTCCTCACAGACCGAAGATGGCGACATCAGTAGCTGTGGGGGTGTCACCGAAGACAGTCCGGTCTGGCCGCTGGTCACCAGCACCAACGACAACTGCCTTGGCACCGACTGCCCGCGCTATAAAGAGTGTTTCGTGGTTAAAGCGCGTAAGCGCGCCATGGACGCCGATGTGGTCGTCGTCAACCACCACCTGTTTCTGGCTGACCTGGTGGTGAAAGAGGGCGGTTTTGGCGAACTCATTCCTGAAGCAGATGTGATGATCTTCGATGAAGCCCATCAGCTGCCTGATATCGCCAGTCAGTATTTTGGTCAGCAACTCTCCAGCCGTCAGTTACTCGATCTCGCTAAAGACATTATTACCGCCTACCGCACCGAAGTGCGTGATGCGCAGCAGCTGCAAAAATCCGCTGACCGCCTGGCGCAATGCGCGCAGGATTTCCGCCTGTCATTGGGCGATCCTGGCTACCGCGGTAATCTGCGCGAACTGCTGAGCGATAACCAGATTCTGCGTATGTTCACCCTGCTGGATGATGCGCTTGAGCTGTGTTACGACGTTATCAAACTCTCCCTCGGGCGTTCAGCCCTGCTGGACGCCGCCTTTGAGCGCGCCGCGCTTTACCGTACCCGGTTAAAACGGCTGCGGGCGATTAATGAGCCGGGCTATAGCTACTGGTATGAATGCACCTCGCGTCATTTTATCCTGGCCCTGACGCCGCTCTCGGTAGCCGAACGCTTCCGTGAGGTGATGGATAATCGTAAAGCCGCATGGATCTTTACCTCAGCGACCCTGGCGGTCGATGAGAAGATGGCCCACTTCGCCGAGCGGCTGGGTGTGAATGCGGCAAAGAGCCTGATTCTGAACAGCCCGTTCGACTTTGCGAAACAGGCCCTGCTCTGCGTGCCGCGCAATCTGCCTGAACCTAACCGTCCCGGCGGCGCACGCCAGCTGGCCGCGATGATGAAGCCGCTGATTGATGCTAATAAAGGGCGTTGCTTCTTCCTCTGCACGTCGCACCTCATGATGCGTGAGCTGGCGGCAGAATTTCGCGCCTCAATGACGCTGCCGGTGCTGGTGCAGGGTGAAACCAGCAAAGGTCAGTTACTGAAGCAGTTTATCGACAAGGGCAATGCCCTGCTGGTGGCGACCAGCAGCTTCTGGGAAGGCGTGGACGTACGGGGTGATGCCCTGTCGCTGGTCATTATCGACAAACTGCCGTTCACCTCGCCGGAAGATCCGCTGTTAAAAGCCAGAATGGAAGATTGCCGCATTCGCGGCGGCGATCCCTTTACGGATGTGCAGCTGCCGGATGCGGTGATCACCCTGAAGCAGGGCGTGGGACGGTTAATCCGTGACACCGACGATCGTGGCGTGCTAGTGATTTGCGATCAGCGGCTGGTCTCCCGTCCTTATGGCGCGCTGTTTCTCAATAGCCTGCCGCCGACGCCACGCACCCGCGACATAGACCGGGCCATCGCCTTTATCCGCCAGCAACCCGAACCAGACGCGTAATTTTATGCTAAGATGCGCGCCGTTTTCTTTCTTCTGAGGTAGTCATGTCAGCCCGAATTTTAGCGCTGGATACGGCGACAGAAGCCTGTTCAGCCGCCTTGCTGAATCAGCAACAGATTGATGCCCGATTCGAGATCGCCCCGCGCGATCACACCCAGCGTATTTTACCGCTGGTCGAGGAGCTCCTGCTGGCGCAGCAGCTGGAACTGACCGATCTGGACGCGCTCGCTTTTGGTCGCGGCCCCGGCAGTTTTACCGGCGTGCGGATTGGCATTGGTATTGCGCAGGGCCTGGCGCTGGGCGCCTCACTGCCGATGATTGCGGTCTCTACCCTGGCGACGCTGGCGGAAGGCGCAGGGCGTCTGCACGGGGCAACCCGGGTGTTAACCGCTATCGATGCGCGCATGGGTGAGGTCTACTGGGCCGAATATCAGCGTGACGCGCAGGGTGCCTGGCAGGGCGAGGCCAGCGAAAGCGTGCTGTCACCCGAGGCGGCACTGGCGCGGATGCAGGCGCTGTCTGGCGAGTGGATGACCGCTGGCACCGGCTGGCAGGCTTATCCAGCTCTGCAGCAGGGACACAATCTGACCCTGACCGCCAGTGACGTTACCCTGCCTGCCGCACAGGATATGCTGCCGCTGGCGACCCTTGCGCTGGCGCAGGGGAATACGCTGCTGCCGGAGACGGCAGAGCCGACGTATCTGCGAAATGAAGTCGCCTGGAAAAAATTACCTGGTCGGTAAAATGCACGCAACTTATTGTTATGCGTCCAGTCTAAGTCTTTACCTAACGGGAGAACGTCTATGTCGTCAATGTGTGGTAAAGGGCTTTCAGGTCTGCTGCTGACCTGTGTGCTGGCGTTAACCGGTTGTGTCTCCATTCCTGACACGCTGCAGGGCAGTTCACCTCAGCCGCAGCAGGATCTGTTGCGGGTCATGAGCGATCCTTCGCTCTTTGTCGGGCAGGAATCGCGCTTTGGCGGCAAGGTCGTGAATGTCACTAACCTTAACGGCAAAACCCGGCTTGAGATTGCGGCGCAGCCGCTGGATGACAGCGCCAGACCGCGTCTGGGTGCGGCCTCGGTTGGACGGATTTATGCGGACATCCACGGCTTTGTCGATCCGGTGGATGTGAAAAACCAGTATGTCACGGTGCTGGGTACGCTGAAGGGCACGGAGCAGGGCAAAATTGGTGAGGCAGATTACAAATTTGCAGTCATCGATGTGCGGGGTTATCAGCGCTGGCGCCTTGCTCAGCAGGTAACGGCACCGCCTCAGCCGATGGATCCCTGGATCTGGTACGGCCCGACACGCCATCGCGGCGGATACTGGGGACCGAATCCCTACTGGGGCATGGTCAACAGCGGCCCGACAGAGGTCCAGACAATACTGACCGAGTAATGTACAACGGATTTTATCCAGCCCGGTCGCGGTGCTCGCTGCCGGGCTTTTTATTGGCCTGATTTCTTAGCACGAAATTTAGTGATGCACTTCGCAACCTCAACATGCCGAAACAGGCAAACTGGTACAATCAGTTAAAATATTGTTAACAAACCAGATTGGCTGAGGCAGCGATGGAAATACAACATAATTATCGGGGTGGATCCTTGAATAAGGTTTGGCTGAAACGCTACCCGGCAGATGTGCCTGCCGAAATAAGTGCAGATCGTTACACCTCGCTGGTGGATCTGTTTGAGCAGGCTGCAAAACGTTACGCCGATCAACCCGCGTTCGTGAACATGGGTCAGAAGATGAGTTACCGTCAGCTGGAAGAGAAGAGCCGCGCATTTGCCGCCTATCTCCAGCAGCAGCTGGGCCTGAAAGCGGGTGACCGCGTGGCCCTGATGATGCCTAACCTGCTTCAGTATCCGGTGGCCCTGTTTGGTGTGCTGCGCGCGGGTATGGTGGTGGTCAATGTGAACCCGCTCTACACGCCGCGTGAGCTGAAGCATCAGCTTAATGACAGCGGAGCCAGCGCCATCGTCATCGTTTCGAATTTTGCCCACACCCTTGAAAAAGTGGTGGCCGACACCGCAGTGCGTCACGTCATCCTGACCCGCATGGGCGATCAGCTGGCGCCGATAAAAGCGACGCTGGTTAACTTTGTCGTCAAATATGTGAAGAAGCTGGTGCCGAAGTATCATCTGCCGGGTGCTATCTCCTTTCGCCAGGTCCTCGAAGTGGGCGCCACGCTCGATTATCAGCGTCCGACCGTCTCGAATGACGATCTCGCCTTCCTGCAGTACACCGGCGGCACAACCGGCGTGGCCAAAGGGGCAATGCTGACCCATCGCAACATGCAGGCGAATCTGGAGCAGACCCGCGCGACCTACGGCAAAGTGCTGCGCGACGGTAAAGAGTTTGTCGTCACCGCTCTGCCGCTTTACCACATCTTCGCGTTAACGGTGAACGGTCTGCTTTTCCTGGAGCTGGGCGGTCAGAATCTGCTGATCACTAATCCGCGTGATATTCCTGGCTTCGTGAAAGAGCTGGGGAAATTCCCGTTTACCGCGATCACCGGCGTCAACACGCTGTTTAACGCGCTGCTTAACGATGAGCAGTTCAATAAACTCGATTTTTCCACGCTGCGTCTCTCTGCCGGTGGCGGGATGGCGGTGCAGAAGGTGGTGGCTGAGCGCTGGGAAAAGCTGACCGGACACTATCTGCTGGAAGGCTATGGCCTGACCGAATGCTCTCCGCTGGTGTCGGTCAATCCGTATGATATCAGCTGTCATACCGGCAGTATCGGCCTGCCGGTGCCCTCGACCGATGTGCGGATTCTGGATGACGCGGGCAATGAAGTGCCGCCGGGTGAGCCTGGCGAGCTCTGTATCAGCGGTCCGCAGGTGATGCTGGGCTACTGGCAGCACCCGGAAGCGACAGCGGAAGTGCTGAAAAATGGCTGGCTCCACAGCGGTGATATTGTTACCGTTGATCAGGAAGGCTTTATTCGCATCGTAGACCGTAAAAAAGATATGATTCTGGTCTCCGGTTTTAATGTCTATCCGAATGAAATCGAAGATGTGCTGATGCAGCATCCGAAAGTGCGCGAAGCCGCGGCGATTGGTGTGCCCAGCGATCTTTCTGGCGAAGCAGTCAAAGTCTGCATCGTGAAAAAAGATGCGTCGCTGACCAAAGAAGAGGTGCTTGACCACTGCCGCCGTCAGCTGACCGGATACAAGGTGCCGAAAATCATTGAGTTTCGTGATGAGTTACCGAAGACCAACGTTGGCAAGATCCTGCGGCGTGAGCTGCGCGACGAGGCGAAACCCGGCGCGAGCTGAATCCGGGCAGGAATTGAGGTTGAACGCCGGCATGTCCGGCGTTTTTATTGTGTTTAACATGGAGCGCCGCGCGTTGTTGGCTGCGGTGGAAATCAGACGTGAACTATTCCCTTATTGACCAGGATGATCAGCTGGCTGACGTGTGTCAGAAAGCGCGCCAGCACGCGGCGGTGGCACTGGATACCGAGTTTGTCCGCACCCGCACTTACTACCCGCAGCTTGGCCTGATCCAGCTGTTCGACGATCATCAGCTGGTGCTGATTGACCCGCTGAATATCCGTGACTGGTCACCGTTTATTGCTTTACTGACCGACACCAGCGTCACCAAATTCCTGCATGCCGGCGGTGAAGATCTGGAAGTCTTCCTGCACCGTTTCGGCGTGCTGCCAACCCCGATGATCGACACCCAGATTCTGGCTGCCTTCTCCGGACAGCCACTCTCCTGGGGCTTCGCTTCGATGGTGGCGCATTTCACCCAGGTGGAACTCGATAAAAGTGAATCCCGTACCGACTGGCTGGCACGTCCTCTGACCCAGCGTCAGTGCGAGTATGCGGCGGCGGACGTGCACTACCTCCTGCCGATTGCCCGTCAGCTGATGATCAACACGGAAGAGGCCGGCAACATGGCGGCGGCGCTCAGTGAGTGCGATAACCTGTGTCAGCGTCGTCTCGACAGCCTGTCACCGGAGGAAGCCTGGCGTGATATCACCAATGCCTGGCAACTGCGCCCGCGTCAGCTGGCGGCACTCCAGCGGCTGGCGTCCTGGCGTCTGAAACTGGCGCGTGAAAAGGATATGGCGGTGAACTTTGTGGTGCGTGAAGAGCATCTGTGGAAAGTGGCGCGCTTTATGCCGGGTTCACTGGGTGAGCTGGATCATCTGGGGCTGTCAGGCCACGAAATCCGTTTCCACGGCAAAACGCTGGTGGCGCTGGTAGCCGAAGCGGAGGCGCTGGATGAGAGTGACTTGCCGGCACCGCTGGCCAATCTGATCGATCATCCGCACTACAAGCAGGTGTTCAAGGCGATGAAAGCGCTGGTGCAGCAGGTCAGCGAGCAGAGTGGGTTCAGTCAGGAGTTACTGGCGTCACGACGTCAGATTAATCAGGTATTAAGTCAGCACTGGGGCCTGAAGCCGCAGGGACGTCAGCCGGAGTTACTCACCGGATGGCGGGGCGAACTGCTGAAACCCGGCATAGAAGAAATTCTGGCGGGGTGTTAACCGGTTAAATTTCCCCTGCCAGAGCGCAGGGGAAATTCAGGAAACGGTCAGCGTCATTTAGTCACTTCATCCGTTTCCGGTAGCGTCACGTTCAGCTCCAGAATTGAGATATCATCACCTTTCTGATCGAGCTGAACCGTCACCATTTCTGGATCGATCTTCACATATCTGCAAATCACTTCCAGAATGTCGCGCTTAAGTTGCGGAAGATAGTGGGGCTCACTGTCGCCCCTTCTCCGTTCTGCCACGATAATCTGCAGCCTTTCCTTGGCTATATTGGCAGTGTTCTTCTTCCGGGATAAAAAGAAATCAAGTAATGCCATGGTTTATCCCCCGAACAGGCGTTTCAGGAAACCCTTCTTCTCTTCTTCGATAAAGCGGAAGGGGCGTACTTCACCGAGCAACCGTTCAACGGTATCGGCATAGGCTTTGCCAGCATCAGATTCGCCGTCAAGAATCACCGGCTCGCCCTGGTTAGAGGCACGTAACACCGATTGATCTTCAGGAATCACGCCGACCAGAGGAATGCGCAGGATTTCCAGCACATCTTCCATGCTCAGCATATCGCCACGGTTCACCCGGCCAGGGTTATAACGGGTCAGCAGCAGATGCTCCTTCACCGGGTCCTGACTGTTTTCAGCGCGACGGGATTTGGATGAGATGATGCCAAGGATACGGTCGGAGTCACGGACAGAAGAGACTTCCGGGTTGGTGGTGATAATGGCTTCATCGGCAAAGTAGAGCGCCATCAGTGCGCCGGTTTCAATCCCTGCGGGTGAATCGCAGACGATGAAGTCGAACTCCATTGCCGCTAAATCGTTCAGGACTTTTTCAACACCTTCACGGGTCAGTGCATCTTTATCGCGGGTCTGCGATGCAGGCAGGATGTAGAGCAGTTCGGTGCGCTTGTCGCGAATCAGCGCCTGGTTCAGTGTGGCATCGCCCTGGATGACGTTGACGAAGTCGTAGACCACACGGCGTTCACAGCCCATGATCAAATCCAGATTACGCAGACCGATATCGAAGTCGATGACAACCGTCTTTTTGCCTTTCTGCGCTAAACCGGTGGCGATGGCCGCGCTTGACGTGGTCTTACCAACGCCCCCTTTACCGGATGTAACTACAATAATGCGTGCCATAAATGTTGATTTCCTTAACAAAAGAAAAGGGGCCTAATTAAGTGTCTGGATAGTCAGCGCGCCATCCTGCAGGCACAGGCGCGCAGCTTTACCAAAAAATTCTTGCGGGATCTGATCCATGATCCAGTACTCTCCGGCAATCGAGACCAGCTCGGCCGCCAGGTTGGTACAAAAAATCTGGCAGTTCTGGTCACCGCTGGCACCTGCCAGCGCGCGACCACGCATCATGCCGTAAATATGAATGTTGCCATCGGCGACCAGTTCGGCGCCGGCGCTGACGCTGCTGGTGATAATCAAATCAGCGTCACGCGCATAAATCTGCTGGCCTGAGCGCACCGGGGTGTTCACGATGCGGGTTTTCGTTGCCACCGTCTCGGTTACAACCGGCTGAGGTTCAGGTATCGATGCCGGCTGTGGCGCTTCAGCGCGCGGTCTGGCCTCTTTACCTTCTGCCAGTACCGGCAGGCCTGCACGGGAGATCATGCGTTTCAGTGCGTCATTTTTGCAGCCGCTTACGCCGACGATGCGTAAACCGGTGGCGAGAATCGCCTGCTGCATCTGTTTCCAGTTAACATCGGCACTCAATGTGGCGACGTTAAGTACAACCGGGGCGTTTTTCAGGAAATCCGGAGCCTGGTCGATCTTGTCCTGGAGTGCCTTGCGAATCACCGCAGGGTCATGGTGATGCAAATGGACGACAGACAGGGTGAAACTGCTACCTTTGAATTCGATTGGCGTTTGCGACATCTGTCCCGACTCAGTCCTGTTTTCACTACCGTTAGCAAGGCGATGATAAAATCATCGTTGAAGCGCTAACGGTGAATATTCGAAGTTCTGCAAGCATGTTATAGTTACCGCTATATTCAGACAAGCCTCAACGCCGGTTAATTCGAGTAAAAAATATGTTTTGTGTGATCTACAGAAGCCCGTTACGTGACCAGACTTATCTTTATGTTGAAAAAAAGGACGATTTTTCGCGCGTTCCTGCAGAATTGCTGAAAGGATTTGGCAAGCCACAGCTGGCAATGGTGCTGAAGCTGGCGGGCCGCGACAGGCTGGCTAATGCGGATATCAATAAAGTGAAGCAGGGGTTGAGTGAGCAGGGCTATTATTTACAGCTGCCTCCGCCGATTGAAAGTCTGCTAAAAATTCATTTAGAGGCCGATAAAAAAGTTTAACTCGGATTCTTCTGTAAATATAAATCCTGTCGGTGCGATCCTGGCAGGATAATATTGTTCTGAAGCGGCGCAAAATTAACGGCGCAGCTTATCTGTTATACTCATTACTAAATTACCTGCGCATTTTTTTTCCCCGATTTGGTCGATTATTCAGCATTCCAGCGCCTCCATTTACGCTTTTTGACAAATTCCGCACACCGGACCGTTAAAAGGATCTTATTATCACGCCATGAGGTTGGCTCTCGATCAACGCATAAGCAAACATCAACCCGCCAGCAGCGCTGGCATCACACCTAACCTGAACAGGGGATGAGCATGTATCAGCATCGTAACTGGCAAGGCGCCTTGTTAGATTTTCCGGTCAGCAAAGTGGTTTGCGTCGGCAGTAATTATGCAAAACACATCAAAGAGATGGGCAGTGCAACACCAACTGAACCGGTGATCTTTATCAAGCCGGAGACGTCGCTGTGTGATTTACGCCAGCCGCTCTCGATTCCTGACGCTTTTGGCGAGGTCCATCACGAAGTGGAACTGGCGGTGCTGATCGGCGCGACCCTGAAGCAGGCGACTGAGGAGCATGTGGCTAAGGCGATTGCAGGCTATGGCGTGGCGCTGGATCTGACATTGCGTGACCTGCAGTCCGGGCTGAAAAAAGCGGGCCAGCCATGGGAGAAATCCAAGGGCTTTGATAACGCCTGTCCTGTCTCCGGTTTTATTCCGGTGTCTGAGTTCAGTGGCGACCCGCAGAATGTCGAACTGAAGCTGGTGGTGAACGGTGAAGTGCGTCAGCATGGCAATACCGAAGACATGATTCATAAAATCCTGCCGCTGATTGCCCACATGAGCCACTACTTTACCCTGCGTGCTGGCGATGTGATTCTGACCGGTACGCCAGAAGGGGTTGGTCCGATGCGTTCGGGTGACCAGTTGGAAGTCTCCCTGGCGGGTCACGGGATCAGCACACGCGTACTCTAAAAACTTGCATCACCGCAGCATAGGCTTTATAAGGTGCGGTTCAGGCACAAACCGGACAAATCATCATGACTGACACCCCTTTCTGGCAACAAAAACGCCTGGCACAAATGAGCGATGAGGAATGGGAATCCTTGTGTGATGGTTGTGGGCAGTGTTGCCTGAACAAGTTGCAGGATGCCGACACCGATGAGATCTATTTCACCAATGTCGCCTGCGATCAGCTCAATATTAAAACCTGCCAGTGCCGTAACTATGAGCGCCGCTTTGAACTTGAAGAGGATTGCATCAAGTTAACGCGTGAGAATCTGACCACCTTTAACTGGCTGCCGCGCACCTGTGCTTACCGGCTGCTGGGTGAGGGCAAAGATTTACCCGCCTGGCATCCGCTGCGGGCCGGTTCGAAAACCGCGATGCATGCGCAGCGTATTTCGGTGCGTTATATAGCAGTGCGGGAGAGTGAAGTGCGGGACTGGGAAGATCACATCATTGATCGTCCCGATCGCAACGGCTAAGCGCCGCGGCATCGACCCGAATAGCAAAAAGGCTGCCAGTGGCAGCCTTTTTTGATCTCAGCGACCAAAAAGATCGCGGCGTTTCGGTTTCAGGGGCTGGGCGATCAGCACCAGCGCCGCAACGAGCAGATAACCGGCGAAGACCCCGATCATCCACTGCGGCATGCTGAGCGTCAGGAACGTCCAGCTGCGTTCTGCGCAGTCACCGCTGGCCAGAAACACCGACGGCAGCCACTTATCCAGCGGTAATCCGCTTGGGAAGCGGGCAGCAAAATCACAGGTGGTGAACGGGTTAGGGTGCAGCTGAATCATTGTATGTTCGTAAGAGAGACGCAGACCTTCCCAGGCACTGTAGATCCACAGCGCCAGCGCCGCCAGACGCAATGGCGACTTCGGCGCAATTGCGCCCACCAGGCCCGCGCCCAGCACACCAAACAGCGCATTACGCTCATAGATACACATCACGCAGGGCTTAAGACCCATCACGTGCTGAAAAAAGAGTGCCGTCAATTCCAGTGCAAGAGCTGTCAGTACCAGTAATAACCAGGCTCCGCGACCCCGTGAACATTGATTCAGATATCGCAACATATTGCATTCCCTGTAAACGTTAATGCCACGCAGTGTAAACCAAAAGCGTTTACAAACCAGCCAGGGACAGGGAAAAATCGTGTGCAAACATGACCTGATTCTGATCCAGAGCAGGTTAAATGAGAATTGCTGGAGGCCGGAGCTGCGGATGCCATGTCAGCCAACAGGTGAAAATCGGGAAGGCTGAGCGTATCCGTCGCGATCGGCAGCAAGCGAAACGGCAGAGGCAGACCAGACGCGGCGAATAACCCGCGCTTCCAGAACGACATTTTGCGGCGCGGGTACACGCATCGTTTCAGCACGGAAAATCGTATCAAATGACACTCGTCTCAAAGCAGCAGAATTAACTGTCAGCCATTCTGAAATATGCGCCCGCGCCCGGTTTTAATAGTTATGCAGGCTATATCCGCTATAGGGCGTCTGGTATGATGAGTCCTCATCATGATTAGAAAAGCAACGAGAACACATTGCTATGGTTATAAAGGCTCAGAGTCCAGCGGGATTTGCTGAAGAGTATATTATTGAAAGCATCTGGAACAGTCGCTTTCCACCTGGATCGATTCTTCCTGCTGAGCGTGAGCTTTCTGAATTGATAGGGGTGACGCGCACCACCTTACGTGAAGTGCTGCAGCGCCTGGCGCGCGACGGCTGGCTGACGATTCAGCACGGCAAACCGACGCGGGTGAATGATTTCTGGGAAACGTCCGGGCTGAATATTCTGGAAACGCTGGCCCGTCTCGATCACGACAGCGTTCCGGTGCTGATTGATAACCTGCTATCTGTCCGCAGTAATATTTCCTCGATCTTTATCAGCCGTGCGCTGCGCCATCATCCGGACAAAGCGCGTGAAGTACTGGAGACGGTGAGTGCCGCAGCCGATCAGGCGGATGCCTATACCGAACTCGACTACCGGGTGTTCCGTGGTCTGGCGTTTGCTTCAGGTAACCCGATTTACGGTCTGATACTGAATGGCCTGAAAGGTCTCTACACCCGCGTTGGCCGTCACTACTTCTCTAATCCGGAAGCCCGTCAGGTCGCGCGCGATTTCTATCTCAAACTGCTGGCGCTGTGCGACAAAGAACCCGGACAGGATGAGATTGTGGACGTGGTGCGCAACTACGGCCGCCGCAGCGGGGAAATCTGGCATAGCATGCAGAAGAATCTGCCCGAAGACCTCGGCAACAAGCGCTAAAAAAACCGGACATCGCGTCCGGTTTTTTGTTTCTGACTGGTCAGCATTGTCGGTCAGAGTGAAGAACCGCGTGGTGGATTGCGATCCAGCAGCTCCACACTGCCATCCTCATTCTGCTGTTCCAGAATCACATCAAATCCCCACAGACGATGCACATGCTTCAGCACCTCGCGACGGCTCTTGTCCAGCGGCGTGCGACTCTGCGGCACATAGCGCAGGGTCAGCGAACGGTCACCGCGCACATCCACGTTATAGACCTGAATATTGGGTTCGAGATTACTCAGGTTGTATTGCGCAGAAAGCTGCTGGCGAATCGCCCGGTAGCCCGCCTCATCGTGGATCGCGGCGATTTCGAGATAGTTGTTGCGGTCATCATCCAGCACGGTAAACAGCCGGAAGTCACGCATCACTTTCGGCGACAGGAACTGGCTGATAAAACTCTCATCCTTGAACTCACGCATCGCAAAATGCAGCGTTTCTAACCAGTCTGAACCGGCGATATCCGGGAACCAGTAGCGATCCTCTTCGGTCGGCGACTGACAGATACGCTTGATATCCTGCATCATCGCAAAGCCTAAGGCGTAAGGGTTGATGCCGTTATACCACTGACTGTTATAGGGTGGCTGAAACACGACGTTGGTATGGCTGTGCAGGAACTCCATCATAAAGCGTTCCGACACTTTGCCTTCGTCATAGAGGTGATTCAGGATGGTGTAGTGCCAGAACGTCGCCCAGCCTTCATTCATGACCTGGGTCTGTTTCTGCGGATAGAAATACTGGCTCACCTTGCGCACGATGCGCAGGATCTCACGCTGCCATGACTCCAGCAGCGGCGCGTTCTTCTCCATAAAATAGAGCAGGTTTTCCTGCGGCTCAGAAGGGTAGCGCGCAGCTTCAAAGGCCACGGCTTCTGTCTCACGCCGAGGCAGCGTGCGCCATAGGGTATTCACCTGACTCTGCAGATACTCTTCACGGCTTTTCTGCCGCGCTTTCTCTTCCTGCAGAGAGATCTTCTGCGGGCGTTTATAGCGATCGACACCATAATTCATTAAGGCATGGCAGGAGTCGAGCAGTCGTTCAACCTCTTCAACGCCATAGCGCTCTTCGCAGTCACTGATATAGTTTTTGGCAAAAAGCAGGTAATCGACAATCGATCCGGCATCCGTCCAGCTGCGGAACAGATAGTTATTTTTGAAGAAAGAGTTATGGCCATAGCAGGCGTGCGCCATCACCAGCGCCTGCATGGTCATGGTGTTCTCTTCCATCAGGTAGGCGATGCAGGGGTTGGAGTTGATGACAATTTCATAGGCCAGGCCCTGCTGACCATGCTTATAGCGCTGCTCGGTCTCAATAAATTTTTTGCCGAATGACCAGTGCGAATAGTTTATCGGCATGCCGACGCTGGAATAGGCATCCATCATCTGTTCAGAGGTGATGACTTCGATTTGGTGCGGGTAGGTATCAAGCCGGTAGAGTTTAGCGACCCGATCGATCTCTGCTAAGTAGACATCGAGCAGTTCGAATGTCCAGTCTGGTCCGTCATTGAGTCGTTTGCTGTCTCTGATGGCTTCGTCAAAGATTGTCGTCATAGCGCACCTCTTTTTTGCAAACCGGCTGACCCGAAAGACAACCCGTTCTGGTTATTTAAGGCTTCATCCTGCAAAAGGGAACCCGAAAAAAACTGAGCGAACACAACAATGATAGCCCACTGTCGCTTATCCGAAATGCGAACTCAAACGAATTCTTTGGCACAAAATCATTAAGACGGGTGTGGCAGAGAATTTAATAGCCTTAAATTCGAACCTTATTTCAAAACGCGGAATATCATCCTGTTTATAAGCGGAATGTATGGGGTTGAAGCATTCTCCTGCCATGCGCAGATTTAACTGCTTCCGTTGTCATTTATTTCTGTGTTTATGGATTAAGGCGCATAAAGCGCTGAAATTGGCCGTGCGACAAGATTTTAGTTACCTGAAAAGTGAAAAAGATGTGAAATGGATGCTGAATTTATGGGGTGGTGTCCGCTGTGTAAATCCGCTGACTATCATCTTCTTAACAGTGAATTATGCTTTTACATGCCGGGTGGGGGAGCTATGCACGTTGTCATTCTTGGAAGTGGTGTGGTTGGCGTCGCAAGCGCCTGGTATCTGGCGCGTGCCGGCCATCAGGTCACCGTCATCGATCGTCAGCCCGCCGCGGCGATGGAGACCAGCGCAGGCAATGCCGGTCAGATCTCACCGGGCTATGCCGCACCCTGGGCAGCGCCTGGCGTGCCGCTGAAAGCGGTGAAGTGGATGTTCCAGCGCCACGCGCCGCTGGCTATCCGGCTCGATGGCAGCAGTTTCCAGTTAGAGTGGATGTGGCACATGCTGCGCAACTGCGACATCAACCACTATCAGCAGAATAAAAGCCGCATGGTGCGGATTGCCGAATACAGCCGTGACTGCCTGAAAGCGTTGCGCGCTGAGACCGGCATCGCCTATGAGGGCCGTCAGGGCGGAACGCTGCAGCTGTTCCGCACCCAGCAGCAGTTCGACAGCGCCAGCAAAGATATTGCGGTGCTGCGCGACGCGGGCGTGCCCTATGAGCTGTTAGAGGCGCATGAGCTGTCACGCGTTGAACCGGCGCTGGCGGCGACTCAGCATAAACTCACCGGCGGATTACGCCTGCCCAACGATGAAACCGGCGACTGTCAGCTGTTTACGCAGCGGCTGGCAAAAATGGCCGAAGAAGCGGGCGTGGTTTTCCGCTTTAATACCCCGGTCGATCATCTGCTGCGCGATGGCAATCGTATTTATGGCGTGAAGTGCGGCGAGGAGATCATCAAGGCGGACAGCTATGTAGTGGCCTTTGGTTCCTACTCCACCGCGCTGTTAAAAAACGTTATCGATATTCCGGTCTATCCGCTGAAAGGCTACTCCCTCACTATTCCGATTAAAAATCCTGACGCTGCCCCGGTTTCAACCATCCTGGATGAGACCTACAAAGTCGCGGTGACCCGCTTCGACGATCGTATTCGCGTCGGCGGGATGGCGGAAATTGTTGGTTTTAACACCAGACTCACCGAAGCGCGGCGGGAAACGCTGGAGATGGTCGTCAGTGATCTTTATCCTGAAGGCGGTCATGTCGCGCAGGCGAGTTTCTGGACCGGTCTGCGTCCGATGACGCCAGACGGTACGCCGATTGTGGGGGCCACACCGATCTCCAACCTCTGGCTCAATACCGGTCACGGTACGCTGGGCTGGACGATGGCATGTGGTTCGGGTCAGCTGCTGGCCGATCTCATTTCCGGTAAAAAGCCTGCCATTGCGGCGGATGACTTAGCGGTGTTCCGCTACTTACCCGGTTTCGCGGCGACCTCATCGCCGCTGCGTAACGCCAACGCAACTCGTTAAGTATTCAGGGAGAGAGAGGATGTCACGTCCGATTATCGCGACCATCAATCAGCAGGCGTTACGTCATAATCTGACGGTCGTTCGCCAGGCGGCGCCCGCATCGCGCGTCTGGTCAGTGGTCAAAGCTAATGCTTACGGCCATGGTATTGATCGCGTCCGCGAGGCGTTATCTGCCACCGACGGCTTTGCGCTGCTGAATATGGAAGAGGCGATTCTGCTGCGTGAGCAGGGCTGGAAGAAGCCGATTCTGCTGCTGGAGGGCTTCTTCAAGCCTGAGGATCTGCAGCTGATCGACCGCTATCGCCTGACCACCAGCGTGCACAGTAACTGGCAAATCAACGCGCTGGCCAGCGCCACACTTTCTGCGCCCGTTGATATCTATCTCAAAATGAACAGCGGCATGAACCGTCTGGGCTTTCGTCCGGAGCAGGTCAACGGCGCCTGGCAGAAGCTGCGGGCGCTGAGCAATGTCGGTGAGATGACGCTGATGGCCCATTTTGCCGATGCTGAAAATCCGCAGGGTCTGGTTGCCCCGCTGCAGCGCGTAGAGCAGGCGGCGGAGGGACTGAACTGCCCGCGATCGCTCTCTAACTCCGCCTGCACCTTATGGCATCCTGAAGCGCACTATGACTGGGTTCGCCCTGGCATCATTCTCTATGGCGCGTCGCCCAGCGGTGACTGGCAGGACATTGCCGGCAGTGGCCTGAAGCCGGTGATGACCTTAAGCAGTGAGATTATCGCGGTTCAGCAGTTACAGGCAGGCGATGGTGTCGGTTACGGCTACCGTTATCACGCCAGCACGGCGCAGCGGATTGGCGTGGTGGCCTGCGGTTATGCCGATGGCTATCCGCGTCATGCCCCCACCGGCACGCCGGTCTGTGTCGATGGCGTGATGACGCAGGTGGTGGGCGCGGTTTCCATGGATATGATTACCGTGGATTTAACCCCCTGTCCTCAGGCCGGCATTGGCTCCGCCGTTGAGCTATGGGGTGAGCAGGTGAAAATCGATCAGGTGGCAAAAGCGGCCGGAACGGTAGGGTACGAGCTGATGTGCGCGCTGGCACCCCGCGTTCCGGTTACCGTTATTTAAGCGCGGTCAGGCTGCCGCGCATCTTTCTGCTGCAGCGCCAGGCGATAAAGGCCAGCGCTGCACCCAGCAGCATCATCAGACTCAGCGACAGCTTTTCCGCTACCGGCAGCGCGACGATGACCAGACTGCCTGCCGCACCGCCTGCCATCTGAATGAACCCCTGCAGTGCTGACGCCACACCCGCCTGTTGCTGATACGGCTCCAGCGCATAGCTGGTGGCCGGTCCCACCGTAAAGGCCAGTCCGGCAACCGAGACCGCCACCGGGAACATGTAGAGCGCCCAGTGCGTCTGCATCTCTGCCGGGAAGATCTGCATCCCCGCCACCAGCAGCACCGCGCCCAGCAGCATGGTGAAGAATCCCATCGCCAGACAGAAAGGCCGACCCGCTTTGCGAATCGCTTTATTCACGAACATGCTGACGAACATAATCCAGAAACCATTGGCCCCGAAAGCAAATGAGAACTGGATCGGCGTCAGCCCGCCTTCGGTCATTAAAACCTGTGGAGCCAGCGACACATAGGTCAGCACCATGCCCAACGCACCGGCGTTGGCAAAGGCGAACGCCAGAAAGCGCGGCTGACGCAGGATTTCAGCGTACTGCTTAATCGGTAATCCTTTCACCCGCAGCGTATCCGCCGGGCGCGTTTCCGGCAGCCAGATAATTACCAGCAGCGTTATCAGCAGGCCATAGGCGCAGAGGAACCAGAAGGGTGCGCGCCAGTCAAAAGCGCTGGCCAGCAGGCCGCCCAGCAGCGGAGCCAGCGCCGGAACAATGTTCAGTGCACCGTTCAGGAAGCCATAGGCACGGGCGGCATCGTCGCCACTCAGGCGATCACGCACGCCGCTAAAGGCGACAACGGCGCTACAGCAGACGCCACAGCCCTGCACCAGGCGAGCCAGCACGAACAGCGGGAATGAGGTGGCGGTGGCGGCGATGGCGCTGCCGGTGATGTAGAGCGCCAGGCCCAGCAGGGCAATCGGCTTACGGCCATAATTGTCCACCAGCGGGCCGGTCACCAGCTGTCCCAGCCCCATCACCAGCAGAAACAGAGGAATGGTGGTCTGCACCAGGTTAACCGGCGTATCCAGCCCTTCTGCGATTTGTGGCAGCGTGGGCAAATAGAGATCGATGCCTAAGGGTGCCAGCAGCACCAGGCTTAATAACAGCAGAGTAAATTTTTGCATAACAACCAGAGGGTAAGCGTTCTGTTAAAAAACGATCGCAGAGGGTAATGATTCAGAGGCAAAAAAGATAGAGGAAGTCGTGCGGAAAGTGCGATGCCTGCTGTAAACAGGCATCGCATCGGGGGGCTTAGTAGGCGCCGTCGCGGCGTAACACCACGCCTGCCGTTTTGAACAGGATTGCGATATCGGTCCAGAGCGCCCAGTTTTTGACATACCAGGAGTCAAAGTAGACGCGGGTGTCATAGTCGATATCGTTGCGTCCGCTGACCTGCCACAGACCGGTCATGCCGGGCTTCGCCATCAGGTAGTAGTCAACATCACCGGCGTAACGCTCCAGCTCAGCTTCGATAACCGGACGCGGGCCAACCAGACTCATCTCGCCACGAATCACGTTCCACAGCTGCGGTAACTCATCCAGGCTGGTCTTACGCAGGAAACTACCAATACGGGTCACGCGCGGGTCATTCTTCAGTTTGAAATCTTTGTCCCACTCCATCCGGGCCGCTTCGCTGGTCGCCAGTAACTTCTCCAGCACCTCTTTGGAATTGGTCACCATGGAACGGAATTTCAGACATTTGAATTTTTTGCCATTCTGGCCCACACGTTCGTGACCATAAATCGCATTACCGCCGTCACGTTTCACCATGTAGCAGAGCAGGGCGAAGATCGGGCCGAGGAACAGCAGCAGCATCGACGCTACCACGATATCAAAGGCACGCTTCATGAAACGGGAAGAGTGTTTCGCCAGGTTATTGCTGACGCGCAGGATCATCACTTCATGGCTGAAGATAAACGACATGTCCGTGCCGTAAAGCGGCACACCGCGCAGCGTCGGGATCACAGAAACCGAACGACAGTTCATCTTCGACAGGAATTTCAGCCAGCGGTCGCGCATCGGCTGCTGCTCATACTCCATGGCGACAATAAACTGCACGTTGTCACGGTCAATGGTCTGCCAGTTAATGTCTTTCCAGGTAATGACGGGCACACCATTCACGCTCTGCTGAGCCGGAACATCATCGACAGAGATAAAGGCCTGAACGTTATAGCCCAGGATCTCTTCGCTCTGCAGCGCGGCATAGGCTTCAGTAGCGTTTTTGCCGGAACCAATAATGATGGTCTCTTTCTGCCACTGGCCCGCCTTGTTAATCGCGCGTTTAACCAGGGCACGCATCAGTGGCAGCAGCAGCAGGGCGTATGTCCAGCTGAAGACCCACACCATGCGGGAGAAATCCCATTTAGAGAAGGCGATCAGTGCAAGGTCGAGTAACGAGAAAACAAATAATGTTTTAACGATCTCTTTCAGCTCAAACCAGAAAGGTTTGCGATAAGTATAATGACGCAGGCGTACCCAGAACCAGCCGGTACACATCACTGACATAATAAACTGTGCCACAAAACGATATTCAATCTGATGCGGTGGAATAAACGTATCCAGCTCACCCCAAATACCTTGTATCGTGGCGGCAGATAAAAACAGTGCAAGGTTAAGTGCAATCAGATCGGAAAAGCTCAGGGCGAATTTCACGATGATATTTTTACGCGTGCCGCTCCATGAGCGGCTCGGGCTATTCATTATCAATGTACTTGCCATAAAACCTGCTCTCTTTCTCAAGTAAAAGATGGCCTGACCAGAATCAGGTACGCGCTCAGGAGTGGGCTCTGAAAAATTAAAAAATAATTTTCAGTCTGTTGCAGTCAGTAAAGCCAGTGCAGCTGCAAAAAAGATAACGATTAAAGCGTGACGGTACTCACGGAATGTTGCAGCATTGAGATTGAGTATGCAGGAGTTATTTGACAGAGTTAATACGGAAAAAATCTGAAAACATCAAAAGTGATTAAAGTTTTAAAAAGCTAAGTTGATGTTTATTTTGGATAAAATAAGGAAGGGGTCGTTTATAACCAAACTGTTTAAGACGCTTTTTAGGAATTACCGCCGAATCTTACGACTGGCGGTAGTGATAAAGGCTCAGGCTGGTTTCTTTAAAATCCAGCGGTCCTGCTGTTTATCGTAATGACCGATCTGCAGATTCACCGGTTCCCCGTCAATCCAGGCCGGCACGCTGGTATCGCGATCCCAGCCATCCAGTTGGGTAATTAAGCCGGGATTGGTGTGACAGGGGATACTGACGGTGTCGGCGTGCTCACTGTCAAGATCGGCATCTACAATCTCATAACGACCAATTTTAACCACGTGTCCCATTCATTTCTCCCGTTTTTACTGGCATAGACATTTAAGCTTAGCGTACTGAGAGAAAATAACGTGGCTGAATGATTAGGATTATTCCTTCTCTTCCGCCGGACGGACACCAATTTTCACGATGCGGTTATCTTCTTTCTCTGCGACGGTCCAGGTCAGCTGATTCCACTCGATCTGATCGCCAACCACCGGCGAGCCGCCCAGCATTGCCAGCACCAGTTGTCCCAGCGACTGCTGATCGTTGGTGCTCTCATCCAGCTCCAGCCCGTAAATCTGCGCCACGTCGCGCAGGCGGGCCTCTGCATCCAGAATAAAGTCACCGAAGAAACGCTGGTCGAGCGAGACTGGCGGCGACTGGCTGAACATTTTGCCCAGCGCCGGAAGATCGCGTTCGCGGCCGATCACACAGATAACGTCGTTCTCTTTCAGCCGCGTCCCGCCGTTGGGGTGCATCAGCACATTGTCACGGAACAGGGCAGCGATGCGCGTCTCGCGCGGCATCTGCAGGTCACGCAACGCGGCACCGACACACCATTTGTCAGCGCTGAGCTGATAGACAAACTGCTCCCACGGATTTTCCGGGTGAATGTCCAGGCCAATACGGCTGATCGGCGAGGCGGTAGGCGGCACCACCACTTTGGCTTTTTTCGCGGCAAAGCCCAGCGAGGTACCCTGCAGCATCAGGGAGACCAACACCACGAAGAAGGCGATATTAAAATAGAGCGAGGCGTTTTCTAAGCCGGCCATCATCGGGAAGACCGCCAGGATAATCGGTACCGCGCCGCGTAAGCCTACCCAGCTGATAAAGACCCGCTCGCGGGTAGTGAAGTTGCGGAACGGCAGCAGGCCAATAAATACCGACAGCGGACGCGCCACCAGAATCAGCCACAGCGAGAGGATCATCGCTGGCACCGCGATATGCCACAAATCAGACGGGGTGACCAGCAGCCCCAGCACAATGAACATGCCGATCTGACTCAGCCACGCCATGCCGTCAAAGGTCTGCAGAATGCCGTGACGGTTACGAATCGGGCTGTTGCCCAGTAAAAAGCCGCACAGATAAACCGCCAGGATGCCGCTGCCCTCTAACACGGTGGTCAGGGCAAAGACCAGAATGCCGCCACTTAACGCCAGCAGCGGATAAAGCCCCGGGGCCAGACTGATACGGTTAATCAACTGCTGCAGCGCCCAGCCGCCGCCCAGGCCTAACACGATGCCCAGACCGAACTGCTGCACCAGATGCACCAGGAACATCCAGTCAAGGCCGCTGCGGCCCTGTTCAATCATTTCAATCAGGGTAATGGTGAGAAACACGGCCATCGGATCGTTACTGCCCGATTCGATCTCCAGCGTGGAGCTGACGCGCTCATTCAGGCCTTTGTCTCCCAGCAGGGAGAAGACGGCGGCAGCATCTGTCGAGCCGATAATTGCGCCAATCAGGAAGCCCTGCATCATGTCGAGGTTAAACAGCCAGGCGGCCACCACACCGGTTAAGCCTGCGGTGATCATCACGCCGACCGTCGCCAGCGACAGCGCGGGACCCAGCGCGACTTTAAACGAGCTGGCTTTAGTCCGCATGCCGCCATCCAGCAGGATGATCGCCAGCGCCAGGTTGGAAATTAAGTAAGCCGCCGGATAGTTATCAAAAGCGATGCCGCCGATACCATCAATACCGGTCAGCATGCCCAGTGCGAGGAAGATAACCAGAATAGGGATGCCCAGCCGGGACGAGAAAGAGCTGAGCAGAATACTCGATGCTACCAGCACGGAACCGATGATAAAAAGACTGTAGACGATAGTGTGGTTCAAACCCGGTCTCCTGAGATATGACAGTGCGGTGCAGCAACTGCTGACAAATATCCATGCTATCTCTGAAAGATAATGTTTTATCAAGGAGTTGTCATTGTGAAAATGATCATTATACGAATTGCTTAACAGGGTATGGAATCAGATTAATGTGAAGAATGAGGGGGTTGGCAGGCAAGCGGCAGAAAACAGACCGTTTTAGCAGGTTATTCGGAAGATAAAAAAAGCCGGTGATTAACCGGCTTAGTGCATCAGGCTTCCGTTGCCTGTTTATGGAACAGCGATCGGAACACCGGATAGATATCTTCCGGCTCGCGAATATGCTCAATGGCAAAGTTATCAAACGTCGCCTGCAGATGCTCATACTCGCGCCACAGCGTCTGATGCGCACGGCGGGTGATCTCGATATAACTGTAGTAACGCACCACCGGCAGGATATGCTTCGCCAGAATCTCATGACAGAGCGGTGAGTCGTCGGCCCAGTTATCACCATCCGACGCCTGCGCCGCGTAAATATTCCACTGCGCCGGGTCATAACGCTCTTTCACTACCTCATCCATCAGTTTCAGCGCACTGGAAACGATGGTGCCGCCGGTCTCCTGAGAGTAGAAGAACTCCTGTTCATCCACCTCTTTGGCCTGGGTGTGATGACGGATATAAACCACATCGACATTCTTGTAGGTGCGGCTCAGGAACAGGTAGAGCAGGATATAGAAGCGCTTCGCCATATCCTTGGTGGCCTGATCCATCGAACCGGAGACGTCCATCAGACAGAACATGACGGCCTGGCTGGACGGCTCCGGGCGTTTCTCGAAGTTTTTATAACGCAGGTCAAAGGTATCGATAAACGGAACACGCTCGATGCGCGCCCGCAGCTCGGCGATCTCTTTGCGCAGCCGCTCCTCTTCCAGCAACTGAGCCGGTTCGGTTTTCTCAATTTCCTGCAGCGTCTCTTCCAGTTCGTGCAGCATGCGGCGTTTACCCGCCGTCATGGCCGTACGACGCGCCAGCGAGTTCTGCAGCGAACGCACGACGCTGATGTTGGCCGGTACGCCATTAGAGGTGAAACCGGCACGATGGGTCTTGTACTCATTCAACTGACGATGCTGGTTCCGGCGCAGGTTAGGCAGGGCGAGATCTTCAAACAGCAGGTCAAGATACTCATCTTTCGAGATCTGAAAGACGAACTCATCCTGTCCTTCACCATCCTGACTGGCATTGCCCTGACCACTGCCGCCACCGCCGCCACCCTGGGGCCGCTCGACACGGTCATTCTGCACAAAATGGTCGTTGCCCGGATGGACGCGATGGCGATTCCCGCCGCGTCCCTGATGGAAAATCGGCTCATTGATGTCGTCAATCGGGATCGAGACAGACTCACCGCTGCTCACGTCGGTCACCGAGCGTTTGTTAATGGCCTCGGAGATCGACTGCTTAATTTGCGACTTATAACGGCGTAAAAAGCGCTGGCGGTTAACCGCGCTCTTGTTTTTACCGTTAAGCCGGCGATCGATGAAATAGGCCATGGTATTCCCCCAAACTACATTGTAAGCAGGCCGGGCGAACCCGACCCTGTCAGACCGGTATCACTTACCGGCAAGCTTACAGACTCTTATCAGGACGATTTACGCACACGCAGATACCATTCACACAGCAGGCGAACCTGTTTGCGGGTATAGCCTTTTTCCATCATGCGATCGACAAAATCATCATGCTTTTTCTGCTCATCGGTAGAGGTCTTGGTGTTAAACGAGATCACCGGCAGCAACTCTTCCGTATTCGAGAACATTTTCTTCTCGATCACGGTGCGTAATTTCTCGTAACTGGTCCAGTTCGGATTGCGACCATTATTGTGTGCCCGGGCGCGCAGCACGAAGTTCACGATCTCGTTACGGAAATCTTTCGGGTTACTGATGCCAGCAGGCTTCTCGATTTTCTCCAGTTCTGCGTTGAGCGATTCACGATCAAACAGCTGTCCGGTATCGGGATCGCGATACTCCTGATCCTGAATCCAGAAGTCGGCATAGGTCACATAGCGGTCAAAAATGTTCTGACCATATTCAGAGTAGGATTCCAGATAGGCGGTCTGAATCTCTTTGCCGATAAACTCAGCATATTTCGGGATCAGATAGCCTTTGAGGTGCTCAAGGTATTTTTCTGCCTGGTCCTGCGGGAACTGTTCGCGCTCAATCTGCTGCTCCAGCACGTAGAACAGATGCACCGGGTTAGCGGCGACTTCGGCATGGTCGAAGTTAAACACCCGCGACAGGATTTTAAAGGCAAAGCGGGTCGAGAGACCGTTCATCCCCTCATCCACACCGGCGTAGTCGTGATATTCCTGCCAGGACTTCGCTTTAGGGTCGGTATCTTTCAGGCTTTCACCATCGTACACCCGCATTTTGGAATAGATACTGGAGTTCTCAGGATCTTTCAGGCGTGACAGGATAGAGAAGCGTGCCAGCGTTTCCAGCGTGCCGGGTGCGCAGGGCGAGGTCGCCAGCTCACTATGGTTAAGCAACTTGTCGTAGATTTTGATCTCTTCAGAGACCCGCAGGCAGTAGGGCACCTTGACGATATAGACACGGTCAAGGAACGCCTCATTATTCTTGTTGTTACGGAACGTCACCCACTCAGATTCGTTGGAGTGCGCCAGAATAATGCCGTTAAACGGCAGCGCCGAAATCCCCTCGGTACCGTTATAGTTCCCTTCCTGCGTTGCCGTCAGTAACGGGTGCAGCACCTTGATGGGCGCTTTAAACATCTCCACGAACTCCATGATGCCCTGGTTCGCGCGGCAGAGTGCACCGGAGTAGCCGTAGGCATCGGGATCGTTTTGCGCATGGTTTTCCAGTTTACGGATATCCACTTTACCCACCAGCGCGGAGATATCCTGGTTGTTTTCATCACCTGGCTCGGTTTTAGCGATCGCCAGCTGTTCCAGAATCGATGGCCAGACTTTCACGACTTTGAACCGTGAAATATCGCCCCCAAAGTCGTGCAGGCGTTTAGCGGCCCACGGCGACATGATCGTGCCGAGGTAACGACGCGGGACGCCATACTCTTTTTCAAGAATGTGGGCATCTTCCTGCGGGTTAAACAGGCAGAGAGGATGGTCATTAACCGGGCTGCGTTCGCCGTCGGCGCTCAGTACATAGATAGGCACCCGCTGCATCAGCGACTTAAGCCGTTCCGCCAGCGACGATTTACCGCCACCGACCGGACCCAGCAAATAGAGGATCTGTTTCTTCTCTTCCAGTCCCTGAGCGGCATGTTTCAGGTAGGAGACGATTTGTTCAATCGCTTCCTCCATGCCGTAAAACTCCTCGAACGCCGGATAGCGTCCCATCACACGGTTGGAGAATATTCTGGAAAGGCGTGGCTCCTGAGCAGTGTCGACCATTACCGGCTCTCCGATAGCCATTAACAGTCGCTCTGCAGCGTTGGCGTATGCACTGCGATCCTGCTTACAGATAGCAAGAAATTCCTGCAGTGTGAACTCTTCGTCCTTGGCAGCTTCATAACGCTGACGATAGTGATCGAATATATTCATAGCGATGCCCGTCCTTTCGTTTTTAGCACAGGTAAGGAGCGTAATTAGAGGCTTGTAGCAGCTCCCGGAAGATATTCTCTGTTGAGTACAGCAACCCTTATGCCAACCTGATCTTTTTTATCGGGATACACAACGTTTGTGGTTACTCTGCTCGGTCAAATTCTATGCTGTTACTTCTAACTGTAGATGGCTTCTAGGAAATTTCCTCCACGGGTTTGGGTGATTGAGGGGGTGATCAAGAGTAATTTGCGTTGTTGTGAGATGAGTTCATATGGGTGATGCTTTAACTTAACTTGTTTTTAACCTTTGATGCCACTTTCATCGATGCGTAACTTAAAGCAATTCGATATAAGTTAATCCAGCCGTAAAAAAACGTTAGACTTCCTGTTTGATTGTTATATTTATGGAATGAATAAATTGTGAACCAATTCAAATTTAAGACCCTTTTGGCACTTTTACCCTGTTATTTACTCAGCACGCATGTCAATGCCGCACCGCTTTCTTTGGGCGCGTCGGTCATCTACGCGGAGTCACCTTACCGCGGCGGTCAGGACCGGTACATTCCGCTTCCGGTGATCAATTATGAGGGTGAAGACTTCTGGTTCCGCAGCCTGCAGGGCGGTTACTACCTGTGGAAAGATCCCCAGAATCAGCTGTCGCTAACGCTGCTGGGTTCACCGCAGGAGTACAAACCGAGTGATAACGATCTCGGCGACATGAAAGGGCTGGATAAACGGCGCATGACGCTGATGGGTGGCGCAACCTATCGTCACACTGCTGACTGGGGGATTGTCCGCACTTCACTGCTGGGAGATGTGCTGAATAACAGCAATGGAATGATATGGGACCTGACTTACCTTTATCGTTTCCAGATGGGTGACTTCAGCCTGACGCCGGGCATCGGGGCGGTCTGGAACAGCGCCAATCAAAACCGTTATTACTACGGTGTGTCAGCGCATGAAAGCGCCCGTACCGGCATCAGCCGTTATAAGCCGGATGACAGCTGGTCACCTTATGTAGAGCTGAATGCCAGCTATCAGATTGCGCCACAGTGGAATGCCAGTCTGACAGGACGTTATGTCAGCTTCAGCAGTGAAATCAAAGACAGCCCGATGATCGATAAAAGCGGGCAGGCGTTAATCTGGACAGGTGTCAGTTACACCTTCTGATTACGCCTCATTAGCACCAAAAGAGGGCATTTACTGCCCTCTGTTCTTTTACAGGGCCCTGAAAAGGGGCGGGAGAGCAGAATGCGCAAAACGATTAACTTTGCTGGCTTCAATGACCTGCCTGTCATTGGGCAGGGCACCTGGTATATGGGCGAAAACCCGGCGCAGCGTGACACCGAAGTCGCAGCACTGCAGGCGGGTCTTGAGTGTGGTTTGCAGCTGATAGATACCGCCGAAATGTATGCGGATGGCGGAGCCGAAGAGGTGGTCGGGCAGGCCCTGCTGGGGCGTCGCGACGAGGCTCTGCTGGTGTCGAAGGTCTATCCGTGGAATGCAGGCGAAGTGGATGCCATCGAAGCCTGTGAGCGCAGCCTGCGCCGTCTGCAGACCGATTATCTTGACCTCTACCTGCTGCACTGGCGCGGTAATGTTCCACTGGAAGAGACCCTGCGTGCCATGGAACGCCTGCAGCAGCAGGGAAAGATCCGTCACTGGGGTGTCTCGAATTTTGACACAGACGATTTGGCCGAACTGTGGGATGAACCGCAAGGAGGTCAGTGCGCGACGAATCAGGTGCTCTACCATCTGGCGTCTCGTGGTATTGAATTTGATCTGCTGCCGGCATGTCAGCAGCGGGGAATGCCGGTGATGGCCTATTGTCCACTGGCACAGGCAGGACGGCTGCGTGACTCACTCTTTACCGACCCGGTACTGACGCAGATTGCACAGCAGAAGGGCATCAGTGTCGCGCAACTCCTGCTGGCCTGGGTGATCCGTCAGCCTGGAGTGATTGCCATTCCCAAAGCCAGTTCAGTGGTTCACGTGCAGGAGAATGCTGCGGCGCTGGCGGTCGTTCTGACCGATGAAGAGTTGCAGCTCATCGATCGCGCCTGGCCAGCACCACAGCATAAGGTACCGCTGGATATCGTTTAGCCGCTGATCTTGTCGCTGGTTACGGCTTTCTTCTTCAGGCGGAACGTCGTGGCCAGGCGTGCTGGCTTCTCACCTGCGCTGCGTAACGGTTTGCTGATGCGCGCCGTCTCTACGCAGACCATGGTTTTATAACCTTCATTCGCCATATCCGACATGCTGCAGGAGAGCTCCACACCCGGGTTCCACGTGACAACGTCACTCTGGTGGTGGTGATAAACCTCAATCTGCCGTTCACCCGCTGTATCATTGATAACCGAGCAATCGTCCGGGGCGGTAAAGATACGGTCGATGCGTCCCGGATAACGTTGCCTGCCGTCGCTGCTGGCAACCTCGCCGTTATTCACCTTGTCGATATAACTGGTGCCCAGACCGGAGACCTCAACACCGTTGATGTCGCTGACGGTGAAGTAGCTGTGCAGCGCTGCTGTCGCTTCATAGTCACCATAGGCTTCCAGTTCAATCTCACAATGCTGGCCCAGACGGAAGCGGGCAATGAGCGTAAACTCATGCGGCCAGAGCTTCAGCGTCTGTGCGTTGCTCTCCAGCACCAGCGTCAGCATCACGCCATCTTCATTCTCATCATGTGCCGTCAGCTTCCACGGCTGAACACGGGCAAAACCGTGCGCGGGCTCGCCTGCCGGGCCAAACCATGGCCAGCAGATCGGTACGCCGCCACGAATCGCTTTGCCCGGGGAGAAGAGACTCTTATCGCTCAGCCAGAGTACCGGCTTTTCGCCGCTCGGCTGCCAGGCAATCAGGTGCGCGCCCTGCAGTGTGATCGCTGCCCGCACCTTAGGGTGACTGATGACAATCGCCGGGAGTTCACCCACCTGACGCTGAGAGAGGTAAGGGGAGATCTGATTCACCACCGGCAGAGTAAACAGCTTATCTTGCATGTTCGATTCCTTCCTGTGCGGATAAAAAAAGGGCGACCGAAGTCGCCCTTATTCTCAATGATGTCTGGCTGCCTTATTTAGCAGAAACCAGTGCAATCAGGTCGAGAACTTTGTTTGAGTAGCCAGTTTCGTTGTCGTACCAGGAAACCAGTTTCACAAAGTTGTCGTTCAGCGCGATACCCGCTTTAGCATCAAACACTGAAGTCAGGATTTCGCCGTTGAAGTCGGTAGAAACCACGTCATCTTCAACGTAGCCCAGAACGTCTTTCATCTCACCTTCTGCAGCCGCTTTGATTGCAGCACAGATTTCTTTATAAGAAGCCGCTTTTTCCAGACGCACGGTCAGGTCAACAACGGAAACGTTAGGGGTAGGTACGCGGAATGCCATACCAGTCAGTTTACCGTTCAGCTCTGGCAGAACTTTACCAACGGCTTTCGCTGCGCCAGTTGATGAAGGGATGATGTTCTGCGATGCGCCACGGCCGCCGCGCCAGTCTTTGTGAGACGGGCCATCAACGGTTTTCTGGGTCGCAGTAGTCGCGTGAACAGTGGTCATCAGACCTTCAACGATGCCGAACTTGTCGTTGATGACTTTTGCAAGCGGTGCCAGGCAGTTGGTGGTACAGGAGGCGTTAGAAACGATATCCTGGCCATCATATTTGTCGAAGTTTGCACCACGAACAAACATTGGGGTGTCATCTTTAGATGGACCGGTCAGAACGACTTTCTTAGCACCTGCGGTGATGTGTTTACGCGCGGTTTCGTCGGTCAGGAAGATACCGGTTGCTTCAGCAACAACGTCAACGCCCACTTCATCCCACTTCAGGTTCGCTGGATCACGTTCGGCAGTAACACGGATTTTCTTACCGTTAACAACCAGTGCGCCATCCTGAACTTCTACGGTGCCGTCGAAACGACCATGAGTAGAGTCATACTTCAGCATGTACGCCATGTAATCCGCGTCCAGCAGGTCGTTGATAGCAACGATTTCGATGTCAGAACGCTTTTGAGCAGCACGGAAAACGATGCGACCGATACGGCCGAAACCATTGATACCTACTTTGATAGTCATATATTCCACCAGCTATTGGTTAGTGAATAAAAGGTTGCCTGTAAAATTACAAAAACCTTACCAGGCGTCAAGCGGAATCGTGTCAATTGTTGCGACAGGTCAATTCGCCTGATAGGAATAATTCGATGCGCAACCGCTTGCGCGCCGCCAATGATATCGCGTTTCGTCGAATCAATCGCCGAATATATAGGGATGCCCGGGATAAAAGGTGATCGAAGTCACAAATACGCTTAGCGATGGACGGCATGAAAGGGTGAGCACAAAAAAAGACCCGGGTTATGTTGATCATTTGTTAGAATAATAGTCGAATTTTTCAGAATGGCACTTCCCCGGAATCCTAAAAATGGCTAAAGACACCGCAACCGACGCAAAAATCGCCGAGCTGACAGAAATGCAGCGTTATGTGACACAGCAGCGCGGAACGGAACCGCCTTACAGCGGCGCACTCCTGCACAACAAGCAGGAAGGGATTTATCACTGCCTGGTCTGTGAGGCGCCACTTTTCCTCTCAGAAACCAAATATGATTCAGGCTGCGGCTGGCCGAGTTTCTACCAGCCAGTCAGTGACGATGCGATTCGCTACATTGAAGATGATTCACACGGCATGCAGCGTATTGAGATCCGCTGTGGCAGTTGCGATGCACATCTGGGTCATGTCTTCCCGGATGGCCCGCAACCGACCGGCGAACGCTACTGTGTTAACTCCGCCTCGCTGAATTTTACCGACGAGCAGGGCGAACAGACCAAAGGGTAACGGCGATGAAGGAACAACTTGAAGCAATGCTTGCGTCGATGACGCCTGAAGTCTATCAGCGACTGGCAACGGCAGTTGAGATTGGCAAGTGGCCGGATGGCGTGGCACTGACTCAGGAGCAGCGCGACAATTGCCTGCAGCTGGTGATGATGTGGCAGGCGAGGCACAACGACGCACCGCAGCACATGACCATTGCCAAAGGTGGCGAGATGGTGATGAAGTCGAAAAAAGAGCTGAAAGAAGAGTTCGGCATCGACCCGGATGTGACCCGCATCCATCTGCACTGATTGCATAAAAAAAGCTGGCGTCATGCCAGCTCCCTTTTTAAACCAGAATCGCGCCCTGAGCGGTCATCTGCGCAAAGGCGATCTCACTGTCTTCCGGATTCAGGTTCACACCGCGGCAGCCCTCTTTCACCACCTCAACGTGATATCCCAGCTCCAGCGCATCCAGCACGCTATATTTCACGCAGTAATCCGTCGCCAGACCCAGCATCACCAGATGGGTAATGCCACGCTCACGCAGCCAGCTGTCCAGCTCGGTTTTACGGCGATGACCATTGTCAAAAAAGGCGCTGTAGCTATCAACATCCTGATCTTCACCTTTATGGAACGTCGCATCAAACAGGGAACGATCCAGACCCGGATGAAAGTCCGCGCCCGTCGAGCCCTGAATGCCATGATCGGGCCACCAGATCTGCGCCAGACCATTTAACTCACCCAGCGTGTAGACTGGCTCGCCGGAAACCGAGGCAAAGCTGCCGTGATCGGCCGGGTGCCAGTCCTGCAGGGCCAGTACGCATTCCCCGTTTTCACGGAACATACGCGCGTAACGATTTGCCACCTCGACCGTGTGGTCGCCCTCATGGACTGCCATCGGGCCGCCGGGGCAAAAATCGTTCTGAATATCAATAATGATGAGTGCCCGCTTCATTACATGTTGCTCCGTTTCAGTCTTCGGTCAGTTCGCCGCGTAAATTCTGCTGCATCTTCGCGCGGATTTGATCGGCCGAAAGATCCTGGCTGAGTAAAAAGTGTAGCTTGGTTAACGCGGCTTCCACCGTCAGGTCAAATCCGCTGATCACGCCAGCCTCTTCCAGCGCATTGCCGGTGGCATATCCGCCCATATTGACCTTGCCAGAAATACACTGGGTGAGGTTCACCACGACGATGCCGCGCTCACTGGCCTGCTGGAGTTCGGCCAGGAATTCCTTGTTCTGTGGCGCGTTACCCACACCATAAGAACGCAGGATCAGGGCTTTCACCGGCTGACGCAGGAAGTTACGCACCACGTCTGCAGAAATCCCAGGATAGATGGTCACCACGCCAATAGGCTGAGGCGTTATGGTGTGAACCTTCAGTTCGCCCTGACCGGATGGGGCAGGCGGCGTATTGAGGCGGCGAATATGAATGCCCGCTTCCAGCAGCGCAGAAAGGTTTGGCGAAGCAAAGGCGTTGAAGCCGTCGGCATGGGCTTTGGTGGTACGGTTGCCGCGATAAAGGGTGTTATTGAAAAACAGTGACACTTCGCTGATCGGATAGTTGGCCGCGACATAGAGTGAATTTAACAGATTCTGCTGACCATCTGAACGCAGCTCTGCCAGGGGGATCTGCGACCCGGTCACGATCACCGGTTTGGCCAGATTTTCCAGCATAAAGGAGAGCGCGGAGGCGGTAAACGCCATGGTGTCAGTGCCATGCAGAATCACAAAACCATCGTAGCGATCGTAGTTTTGACGGATATCTTCGGCAATAGACTGCCAGTCTTCCGGGGTCATGTCGGAAGAGTCGATCAGTGGCTGATATTCATGGATGGTGAAATCAGGCATTTCGGGGCGGTGGAACTCGGGCATGTTGGCCAGCTGCTCTTGCAGGTGTCCGGAGACCGGAATATAGCCCTGCGCCGAGCGCTGCATACCGATTGTCCCGCCAGTGTAGGCTACGTAGATGTTTTTCTTTTGCATTAGAGAACTCAGACTCGCCATAAAACGCGCAGTATAAGGGGAATAGCGGGGAAATGCAGCCCGACCAGCGGCCGGGCTGAGAGGTTTATCGCACTTCGCCGCAGTTCAGGCAGAAGGCGTAACGGTTCTGAGGATCGTTCTGCTTGTCGAACAGACCCGGCTGGGCTTTCATGGCACTCATGACATCCAGCATCGGTGCGGGCAGCCAGGCTTTCAGCGTATCCGGCAATACCGCCTGCACAGAGGCGTTCATCTGGCTCAGCATCATATCCAGGAAGCTCGGGTCATCCTGATACCAGCTCAGCACAGGTTTACTGACTTTCGCCAGCTCGCCCGCTTTCTTCACGGCATCATCGAAGTCACCCAGCGCATCAACCAGGCCATTGGCTTTGGCATCGCTGCCGGTCCAGACGTGGCCCTGGGCAATCGCATCAATCTGCTCAGGCGTTTTATGACGTGACTTCGCTACCAGACCCACAAAGTTGCGGTAGCCATTTTCGATGGTCAGCTGCATCATCTGCTGCACTTCCGTCGGCAACGCTTTGGTGGTGGAGATATCCGCCAGCGGGGAGGTCGCAACACCATCCGTGTGCACGCCAATGCTGTCCAGACTGTTCTCCAGCGTATTGATCACGCCGAAGATACCAATCGAACCGGTCAGCGTGCTCGGGTTCGCCACAATGTAGCTGGCAGGCGTTGAGATCCAGTAACCGCCGGATGCCGCCATACCGCCCATAGACACCACAATCGGCTTGCCGGCTGCCTGAGCCGCCGCCAGCTCTTCACGAATCGCTTCCGAAGCCGTTACGCTGCCACCCGGACTGTTCACCCGCAGAATGATCGCTTTGATTTTCGGATCGAGACGCGCATCACGAATCTCAGCGGCCGTGGTGTCGCCACCGACGTTGCCCGGCGTCTCTTCGCCATCCATGATCGCTCCGCTGGCCATGACCACGGCGATGTTGCCATCCTGCTGCGAGGAGGCCTGTTTCACGCTGTAGTCATAGATGCTGACGCTGCGGTAATCGTTGCTCTGCTTATCCAGACCAAAGGTTTTCACCAGCTCTTCATCGGCCGCCGCACGGGAACCCAGCGCATCGACCAGCTTGTTATCCAGTGCATATTGCGCGGTATCGCCTTTCACCGCGTTTAATCCGGCAATAATCGCCGCTGCGCCAGGGAAAAGTTGTTCCGGGGTTATCTGGCGATTGGCTGCCACGGTGTTCAGGTAGTTCTGCCACAGCTGACCGACCCAGCGGCTGTCAGCATCCCGTGCAGCCGGGGACATATCATCACGCAGGAAGGGCTCAACCGCTGATTTATAGGTCCCGACACGGAAGACGTGCGAGGTCACTTTCAGCTTATCGAGCAGCGTTTTGTAATAGAGCCCGTTGGTGGCGAAACCATGCAGATCCACAGTGCCCTGTGGCGACAGATAGATTTTGGTGGCGAAGCTGGCAAGGTAATACTGCGCCTGGCTGTAGCTGTCGCCCAGGGCATAAATCGGCTTGCCACTGTCACGGAATTCACGCAGCGCTTTGCCTACGTATTGCAGCGAAGGCTGATCGCCACCGGCAAATTCACGTAAGTCGAGCACTATGCCTTTGATGTTGCTGTCGCCTTTTGCCTGGCGAATTGCGTCGACCACATCAAACAGCGAATTTTCCTGTAAACGGTCACTGCTGGCACCCAGCAGCTGGCGGCCGATTTTACTCAGACGGTTGCTCACTGATGGTTTATCCACCAGCACGCCGCTGAGATCGACTTTCAGTGCGCCTTGCTGGATTGGCGCTGAACTGCCGCCCGAACCGCTGACCTGCAACCAGATCCCAACACCCACCACAATCAATAAAATCAGGAAAATATTCAGAATAAATTCCCTGATAAAATTCAGTACCCGCCAGCTCCAGCGGAACAGACCTGCAATTATTCGCCACAATGTGCGCATCAGACTCTCCATAAATATGTAGCAGAAAGTGGCCGCCGCGCGGACCAGACTTCCCCGACGAGCTCATCCTAAAGAGCGGCGTGTTAAAAGTCAGCAGGAAATCACTGCGCACTGTTACAAAAAATCTGCCTGTGCCAGGATAACGGCAACATTACAGAGATCGGGAGAGAAACATGGACGCACTGGAGTTACTGGTCAACCGACGTTCGGCCTCACGCCTGACTGAGCCAGCACCCGCGGGTGATGCACTGGAAAACATCCTGCGGGCAGGCATGCGCGCCCCGGATCACGGCACGCTGCAACCGTGGCGCTTTATCATTGTGGAAAATGAAGGCCGCGATCGGATGAGTCAGCTGCTTGAAAAGGCAGCACGCGATAATCAGCTGGATGAAAAAGCGATTAACAAAGCGAGCCAGGCGCCGTTTCGCGCGCCGATGATTATCACGGTGGTGGCCCATTGTGAAGAGCACCACAAAGTGCCGCGCTGGGAACAGATCGCCTCGGCCAGCTGTGCCGTGATGGCGATGCAGATGGCGGCGCTGGCTCAGGGTTACAACGGTATCTGGCGAAGCGGTGCCTGGACCGATGACGAGCAGGTACGTCAGGCCTTTGGCTGCCGTGAACAGGATGCCATCGTCGGTTTCCTCTATCTGGGCACCCCGCAACTGAAATCCAGCACCACGGTGCTCCCGCCTGACACTGCGCCTTTCGTCCGCTACTTCTGATCTGCCTGTCCGGTTCAGGCAGGGTGCTTTTCAGCCCTGCCTGTTGCACGGTTCCTGTGCGAACGATCGCTAACACCGCGCGTCACGCTTACGCCAGCAGAGCAGCCAGGCTAACATAGCCCGCGAGATGCCAACCGACAGCGAACAACCGGTTATCACTGTGTTCCCCTGATGTTAAGGATGTCCTGATTCAATGCGTTTGTTTATTGCGGAAAAACCGAGCCTTGGGCGTGCTATCGCAGATGTGCTGCCGAAACCGCATCGACGCGGTGATGGATTCATTGCCTGCGGCAACGATCAGATCGTCACGTGGTGCGTCGGCCATCTTCTGGAGCAGGCGCAACCCGACAGCTATGACAGCCGTTATGCGCGCTGGTCGCTGGCCGATCTGCCAATCATTCCGGAAAAGTGGCAGTTAAAACCCCGTCCGTCGGTCGCGAAGCAGCTGAAAGTGGTTGAAGGTTTGCTGGCGCAGGCGAGCGAAGTGGTGCATGCCGGTGACCCGGATCGGGAAGGGCAGTTGCTGGTGGATGAGGTGCTCGATTACCTGAACCTGCCGGCTGAGAAACGCAAAAAAGTGCAGCGCTGTCTGATCAACGATCTCAATCCTCAGGCGGTGGATCGGGCCATAAACCGGCTTCGTGAGAATCGCGAGTTTATCCCGCTGTGCGTCTCTGCGCTGGCGCGCGCCCGTGCAGACTGGCTCTACGGCATCAACATGACCCGCGCCTGGACGCTGCTGGGCCGCAATGCGGGCTACGACGGTGTCCTGTCGGTTGGCCGGGTGCAGACGCCGGTGCTGGGGCTGGTGGTCCGCCGCGATGAAGAGATCGAAAACTTCGTGCCGAAAGATTACTTCGAAGTGAAGGCGCATATTATCACGCCTGATGGCACTCAGTTTATCGCCAGCTGGATCCCCAGCGAAGCCTGTGAGCCCTGGCAGGATGAAGAGGGCCGTCTGCTTAAACGCGCGCTGGCCGATCACGTGGTGGCGCGCATTACCGGCCAGCCCGCAATCGTCAGCGCCTATAGCGATAAGCGCGAAAATGAAGTGGCTCCGCTGCCGTTTTCTCTGTCCAGCCTGCAGATTGAGGCCGCTAAACGTTACGGACTCAGTGCACAGACGGTGCTGGATACCTGCCAGCGGCTCTATGAAACCCACAAGTTGATTACCTATCCCCGTTCGGACAGCCGCTATCTGCCTGAAGAGCATTTTGCCGGTCGTCATGCGGTGTTAAAGGCGATACAGGCGCATCAGTCACAGCTGACTCCTCCGGCCGATTTCGATGTCGATCGCAGAAACCGCTGCTGGGATGATAAAAAAGTCGATGCCCACCACGCCATTATTCCCACAGCTCGCTCCAGCGCGGTAAAGCTCAGTGAGAACGAACAGAATATCTATGAGCTGGTGGCGCGCCAGTATCTGATGCAGTTCTGTCCGGATTCGGTGTTCCGCAAATGTGTCATCGACCTTGATATTGCGGGCGGCAAATTCGTGGCGAAAGCGCGCTTCCTCGCAGAGGCGGGCTGGCGTGCGCTGCTGGGCAGCAAAGAGCGGGATGAAGAGAACGACGGCATGCCGCTGCCGGTGGTGGCGAAAGGGGATGAACTGCTGTGCGAGCGGGGCGAAGTGCTGGCGAAGCAGACCCAGCCGCCACGGCCGTTTACCGACGCCACCATTCTCTCCGCGATGACCGGGATTGCCCGTTTCGTTCAGGATAAAGAATTAAAGAAAGTGCTGCGTGCGACCGATGGTTTAGGAACGGAAGCCACACGCGCCGGTATTATCGAATTACTGTTTCGTCGTGGCTTCCTGGTGAAGAAGGGTCGCTACATCAATTCGACGGATGCAGGACGTGCTCTGATTCACTCGTTACCCGATCTGGCAGCGCGCCCGGATATGACCGCGCAGTGGGAGTCAACACTGACGCGTATCAGCGAAAAGGCCTGCCGCTATGATGAGTTCATGCAGCCGCTAGTGCAGACCTTAACCGGAATTATCCAGCAGGCGCGACAGCAGCCTGCGGCGCATGCCTTTCGGGGATTACCGTCCACCGGACAGAAACGTCCGGTGCGCAAAACCAGGCGTAAAGTGAAGGAGACGGAATGAGGCGTTATTCAGTATTACTGGTCGCAGTTTTGGCGCTGGCGACCAGCGCGGCACAGGCGAACAGTCGTTATCAGTCGATGCCACAACAGGGTAGCAACGGTGGGAACACCGATGTGGTGGTGGATATTCCGCCAGAAGCCTGGTCGCAGGCAGAGAGACGTCAGCCAGATTGTCTCCGCTGCTGTATCTTCGAGAACCGTAACTACACGGAAGGCGCGGTGGTGAAATCAGAGGGCGTATTACTGCAATGCACCCGGGATGAACACTCCATTGGCACCAACAACCTGATCTGGAAGATAGTGAAATAGTCGTCGCGTGGCGCTCTGCCACGCGACCGTCAGTTAAAAGCGGAAGGTTGACCAGATGGGTGCATGGTCAGAAGGTTTTTCCATGCTCCGGATGTCGTAATCAATGCCGGTCTCAATGCAGTGCGACGCCAGGTTTTTACTTGCCAGCACCAGATCGATACGTAACCCGCGATTATCATCAAACCCTTTCGAACGGTAATCGAACCACGAGAAACGATCCGCCACTTCTGGATTCTGCTCACGCCAGGTATCAACCAGTCCCCAGCTCAGCAGGCGATCCATCCACTCGCGCTCTTCCGGCAGGAAAGAGCATTTGCCGGTGCGGAGCCAGCGCTTGCGGCTATCTTCGCCAATACCGATATCCAAATCGGTGCTGCTGATATTCATGTCGCCCATAATCAGAACCGGTTTATCAGCAGGCAGATCGTCCGTCAGCAGACGCTGCAGATCGCGGTAGAATTTCTCTTTAGCCGGAAACTTGGTGGGATGGTCGCGACTTTCGCCCTGCGGGAAGTAGCCATTAATCACGGTGATGTCGCCGATCGGGCTGGGGATTTCCGCGATGATCAGGCGGCGCTGGGATTCTTCGTCATCACCAGGAAAGCCCCGGCTGACTGACACTGGCTGAGCTTTGGTTAATAGCGCCACGCCATAATGGCCTTTCTGTCCATGATAGAAGACGTGATAGCCGAGCTTTGACACCTCTTCCAGCGGGAACATCTCGTCATGAACCTTGGTTTCCTGCAGACCGATAACATCGGGCTGATGCTGTTCGACAAGCGCCTGAAGCTGATGCGGGCGGGCACGCAACCCATTGATGTTAAATGAAACAAATTTCATATGATCGACCATTGTTCAGCAAGTGATAGCCGCAGATGGTAGCGATTTTTAAGCATAAAGTCATGGCAGAACAGGGGAAGATTGTGCGAATTGGGTATGGGGATTAGCTGGCAGAACAGGGAGCTTCAGAATTCGTTTGGGATGGAGTGCGACATGCAAGATGGTGGTGGGAGAAGGATTCGAACCTTCGAAGTCTGTGACGGCAGATTTACAGTCTGCTCCCTTTGGCCGCTCGGGAATCCCACCAGAGATATTTGAAGAGGCTTAAGAGGATTCAGATTCAGATGGTGGTGGGAGAAGGATTCGAACCTTCGAAGTCTGTGACGGCAGATTTACAGTCTGCTCCCTTTGGCCGCTCGGGAATCCCACCATGGCCTGAATCTTTCTCTCTTAAAGCGGGGCGCATCATACCAAATGCGATAAGGGTGTAAAGCGCCCACTGGCAAAACCACAACTGTTTGCCCACTTTTTACGCGTAGCGCTGAATCTGCAGACAATTCAGCGCGCTGGCTGATTAAAGAATAATCGTACGGTTGCCGTAAACGAACACGCGCTGCCCCAGCACTTTATAAAGTGCGTTGCTCAGGACGTTCTTTTCTACGTCGCGACCGGCGCGCATCATCTCATCAGCGGTGTAACTGTGATCGACGTTAATCACATCCTGCATGATGATCGGGCCTTCATCGAGATTGTCATTCACATAGTGCGCGGTGGCACCGATGATCTTCACGCCGCGTTCATAAGCCTGATGGTAGGGGCGGGCACCGATAAAGGCGGGCAGGAATGAGTGGTGAATATTGATGATCTGGTTCGGATAACGCTGCACGAAAGCCGGGGTCAGAACGCGCATATATTTCGCCAGCACCACATAATCGGGCTGGTAGCGGTCAATCTCTTCCACCATGCGGTTATCATGCTCTTCCCGCGTCAGGCCTTCGTGGCTCACCAGCACAAACGGAATATCGAAACGCTCAACCAGCGAACGCAGCGTGTCATGGTTACCGATGACCGCCGCGATTTCCATATCCAGACCGCCAAATGCGCTCTTCATTAACAGGTCGCCCAGGCAGTGCGCCTCTTTGGTGACCAGAATCACCACACGACGACGCCCCGCGCAGTGCAGCTCACGCACAGAACCCTTTGGCAGGGCACTGTCGAGATCGGCGAGCAGGGTATTGTCGTTGAAAATCCCTTCCAGCTCGGTGCGCATGAAAAAACGCCCGGTGCGATGATCAACAAACTCATTGTTCTGCACGATATTGAGTTCGTGCTTGTAACAAATATTGGTGATTTTGGCGATCAGACCTTTTGCATCGGGACAAATGGTTCGTAAAACTTTTCTTTGCATGGTTTGCGCTTGCATCTCAATCGAGTCCTGTCAAAGCATTAGGGGTAAACCGCTGGGCAGCCGTCAGCTTAACCACAACATTTTTTGTATTTTTTGCCACTGCCGCACGGGCAGGGATCGTTACGCCCCACGGGCGGTTTTGTACCGTCAACATAGTACCAGCGTTGATCCTCGCGAAGAAAGCGTGAACACTCATGAATGGTGTGAATGTCAGTTTTCTCACGGTATCGCGCAAAAAAGGTGACGAAAGCTTCGTTCTCATGGCTTCCATGATTACAACGGGTTACATTCAGGCTAAGCCAATCGGTTCCCGGAAAACTTTCAGATAAAAGCCCTGACAACGCCGGATGACGTTTTTCAGGATGCCAGGTCGCAACCAGATAGTCCGCGTTCTGCTGGACATAAGCGCAATAACGGGATCGCATAAGTTGTTCAGCTGTAACAGGAATCTGGTTGCCCTGCAGAAAGGGCTCGCAACATACGCTATACTGCTCTCCGCTACAACATGGGCAGGTTTCTGACACATGATCTCCAGGGATTGATGAGTCGATTCAACAGGCGCGCTATGTTAGCTGACCCCACGTTGTGACGCTACGTATTGACGGCAGGACCAGATACAAATGAGAAAGGTAAAAATTGGATTGGCTCTGGGGTCTGGAGCGGCCAAGGGATGGGCGCACATCGGCGTGATCAACGCGCTGGAGCGTGCAGGTATTGAGATCGACGTCGTTGCGGGCTGCTCTGTCGGGGCATTAGTCGGGTCTGCCTATGTCAATAACCGCCTGCCGCTGATGCAGAAATGGGTCAGTGCATTTCGCTACTGGGATGTGATTCGCCTGATGGATGTCTCCTGGCAGCGTGGCGGACTGTTACGCGGCGAGCGGGTGTTCAGCCATGTCCGTCAGCTGATCCCCAACGAGGCGATTGAGCACTGTAATAAACCCTTTGGTGTGGTGGCGACTAACCTCAGTACCGGTCGCGAACTCTGGCTGACCGAGGGCGATCTGCATCAGGCCGTTCGCGCATCGTGCAGTATGCCAGGTTTATTGCCGCCGGTGGGCTACAATGGGTATTGGCTGGTGGATGGTGCCGTGGTCAATCCGGTGCCGATCTCACTGACCCGCGCCCTGGGGGCAGACATTGTGATCGCCGTTGATTTACAGCATGACGCGCATTTAATGCAGCAGGATCTCTTTTCCGTTACACCTCAGAACAGTGAAGAAGAAGCCGCAGCAGCGGCATTGAGTTGGGGTGGGAAGTTGCGACAGCGCCTGGTGAACTTCACCCAGCGCCGTGCTTCTCAGTCGCCTGGCGCGATGGAGATTATGTCCACCTCTATTCAGGTGCTGGAGAATCGCCTTAAGCGAAACCGCATGGCAGGCGATCCGCCTGATGTTTTGATCCAGCCGGTCTGTCCGCAAATTTCGACGCTGGACTTTCATCGTGCTGAAGAGGCTATCGAGGCAGGCAGGGCCGCCGTAGAGAAGAAAATGGATGAACTATTACCACTGGTCCGTGGCAGATAATGAAGTTGTTCATTCAAAGCGGTGACTTCGGGCAATTCTGAAAGGCGCAACTGCGTTTTATGAACCACTATTGAAATATCTGGTACGCAGGGGGAAAGAATGGAAAAACCACTACTCGGCAAAAAGATACTCATTGTCGAAGATGAGGCTGTTTTCCGTTCGTTGCTGGACCAATTTTTGTTATCGATGGGTGCTGTGACGTTACAAGCGGAAGATGGTCTGGAAGCAATTGCACAACTACAACAGCATACTGTCGACCTGATTATCTGCGATCTGGAAATGCCCCGTATGAGTGGCATCCAGTTCGTTGAGCACATTCGTACCCGTGGCAACGTCGTGCCGATTTTGATCATCTCGGCCACCGAAAACATGTCTGACATCGCCCATGTGCTGCGTCTCGGGGTGCAGGATGTGCTGCTCAAGCCACTGAAGAATTTCGAACGCTTCCGTGAAGCGGTCTATGAGTGCCTCTATCCCTCTATGTTCACCTCGAAAGTGGAAGAGGATGAGCAGCTGTTCCAGGACTGGGATGCGCTGGTTCGCGATCCGAAAGCCGCCGCCAAGCTGCTTAAGCAACTCCAGCCTCCGGTGCAACAGACGATTGCTAACTGTCGGGTCAATTACCGTCAGCTGACGATGGCGGAACAGCCTGGCCTGGTGCTGGATATTGCGGCGCTCTCTGACAAAGATCTGGCGTTTTACTGCCTGGATGTGACCCGTGCCGGTGACAACGGCGTGCTGGCGGCTCTGTTGCTGCGTGCGCTGTTCAATGGCCTGCTGCAGGAGCAGCTTACCGGGCAAAAACAGCGCTTGCCGGAGCTTAATGGGCTGCTCAGACAGGTCAATCTGCTGCTGCGTCAGGCGAACCTGAGCGGCCAGTTCCCGTTGCTGGTGGGGTATTATCACCGCGGTTTAAAAAACTTAATCCTGGTTTCGGCCGGATTAAACGCCACCCTTCATGTTCACGCCCATCAGATTCAGCTCAGTAATGGCGTCCCCCTTGGCACTATGGGCAGCACCCATCTTAACCAGATCAGTCAGCGCGCAGATAACTGGCAATGCCACGTCTGGGGCGCAGGCGGACGCATCCGGCTGATGCTCTCGACGGAAGAATAAACCGCAATAACACAGGAATTCTGGCGCTGAAGACAGGGCCAGAGTTTAGCTTTACAGTTGGGTAATAGTCTTAATTTCGACGGTTTGGTCCCTTCCAGGATAAATCCGTTCGATACTAACTGATATACTCATTTCCGATTTTAAACCGACATATCAAGTATTAACTTGAACGGCCTATGAGAGAGGTATCTTAATGTCTGCCAATAATACCAAAGTAAAAAAAGCGGTAATCCCGGTAGCGGGTTTGGGCACGCGTATGCTCCCGGCTACCAAAGCGATTCCAAAAGAGATGTTACCGCTGGTTGATAAGCCGTTAATCCAGTATGTCGTTAACGAGTGTATCGCTGCTGGCATCAACGAAATTGTGCTGGTAACGCATTCATCAAAAAATGCCATCGAAAACCACTTTGATACCAGCTTCGAACTGGAATCAATGCTGGAAAAACGCGTTAAGCGTCAGCTGCTGGACGAAATCCAGTCTATCTGCCCGCCACACGTTACCATCATGCAGGTCCGTCAGGGCATCGCAAAAGGTCTGGGTCACGCTGTTATGTGTGCACACCCACTGATCGGTGATGAGCCATTTGCGGTTATCCTGCCAGACGTCATCATCGACGAATACGAATCTAACCCAACCAAAGATAACCTGGCAGAAATGCTGAGCCGTTATGAAGAGTCTGGCCGCAGCCAGATCATGGTTGAGCCAGTTGCCGATGTGACTGCTTACGGTGTTGTCGATTGCCAGGGCGCAGAACTGAACCCAGGCGACAGCGCACCAATGGTCGGTGTGGTTGAGAAGCCTAAAGCGACAGAAGCGCCTTCAAACCTGGCTGTAGTGGGTCGTTATGTTCTTTCTTCAGACATCTGGCCACTGCTGGCTAAAACCCCTCCAGGTGCAGGCGGCGAAGTTCAGCTGACTGACTCCATCGCTATGCTGATGGAAAAAGAGACGGTTGAAGCGTATCACCTGAAAGGCGTGAGCCATGACTGTGGTAACAAGCTGGGCTACATGCAGGCTTTCGTTGAGTACGGTGTTCGTCATCCGGTATTGGGCAAAGATTTTTCTGAATGGCTCGATGGCGCAGTTGGCAACAAAAAGTAATTCATAAACACAGGATAACTCGATGAAAGTCACTGTATTTGGTATCGGCTATGTCGGTCTGGTTCAGGCTGCGGTGTTAGCCGAAGTCGGACATGACGTTCTCTGCATTGATGTCGACGCTAATAAAGTCGAAAATCTGAAAAAAGGCATCATTCCTATTTTCGAACCAGGTTTAACGCCGCTGGTAATGTCCAATTACGAAGCGGGTCGTCTGAAGTTCAGCACTGATGCTGAGCTGGGCGTAAACCATGGTGTTATGCAGTTTATTGCAGTGGGTACACCACCTGATGAAGACGGCTCAGCCGATCTGAAATATGTGACCGCCGTAGCGCGCACCATTGCGCAGTATATGAACGATCACAAAGTGGTTATCGACAAATCAACCGTTCCGGTTGGCACAGCAGACAAAGTTCGTGCAGTAATGACGGAAGCGCTGAAAGCGCGTGACGCCAACATCACTTTCGATGTGGTTTCAAACCCGGAATTCCTGAAAGAGGGTGCTGCAGTTAATGACTGTATGCGTCCGGAGCGTATCGTTGTCGGTACCGATAACGACGACGTGGTAGAACTGTTACGCGAGCTCTATGAGCCGTTTAACCGTAACCACGATCGCATGATCATGATGGATATCCGTAGCGCAGAGCTGACCAAGTATGCAGCAAACTGCATGCTGGCGACCAAAATCAGCTTTATGAACGAGATGTCTAACCTGGCTGAACGTTTAGGTGCGGATATTGAGAAAGTCCGTCAGGGTATCGGTTCTGATCCCCGCATTGGCTACCACTTTATCTATCCTGGCTGTGGCTACGGCGGCTCCTGCTTCCCGAAAGACGTGCAGGCGTTAATCCGTACCGCTGAGTCCATTGGCTATCAGCCACGTCTGTTACAGGCCGTGGAAGATGTGAATGACAACCAGAAAAACAAACTGCCTACCTTCATCAAGCGTCATTTCGGTGACGATCTGAAAGGTAAAACGTTTGCACTCTGGGGCCTGTCATTCAAGCCGAACACAGACGATATGCGTGAAGCCTCCAGCCGTGTGCTGATGGAAACGCTGTGGGAAGCTGGCGCATCTGTTCAGGCGTTTGACCCTGAAGCAATGGATGAAGCGCAGCGCATCTATGGTCACCGCAGCGATCTTAAGCTGATGGGTACCAAAGAAGCGGCACTGCAGGGCGCCGACGGTCTGGTCATCTGTACGGAGTGGCAGAACTTCCGTGCTCCTGACTTCGACATCATCAAAAATGCGCTGAAAGAAGCCGTGATTTTTGATGGTCGTAACCTGTATGATCCAGAGCGTATCAGCAAACGCGGTTTCGTTTATTATGCAATCGGCCGCGGAGCGTCTATTCAAACTGCATAATTAACGAGGGATTTATGAACTTTCTGGTCACCGGCGCCGCAGGCTTTATTGGTTTTCATGTCAGTCAGCGTCTGCTGGCCGCCGGTCACCAGGTTGTCGGTATCGACAACCTGAATGATTATTACGACGTAAATCTCAAGCATGCCCGTCTCAATTTAATTAAGGCCGATCCAGGTTTTACCTTTATTGAGATGGATCTGGCGGACCGTGACGCAATGGCGTCACTGTTCGACCAGAACACATTCCAGCGCGTTATCCATCTTGGCGCTCAGGCTGGCGTCCGGTACTCCATTGAAAACCCTCATGCCTACGCAGATTCCAATCTGATCGGTCACCTCAATATCCTTGAAGGCTGCCGTCATCATAAAATTGAACATCTGCTCTACGCGTCATCCAGTTCCGTTTATGGCCTGAATCGTAAGATGCCGTTCTCAACGGAAGACAGCGTTGATCATCCGGTTTCTTTATATGCGGCGACTAAAAAAGCGAACGAGTTAATGTCTCACACTTACTCGCATCTCTATCAGCTGCCGACTACCGGATTGCGCTTCTTTACCGTCTATGGTCCGTGGGGCCGTCCTGATATGGCATTATTCAAATTCACCCGCGCAATGATTGCCGGTGAAGCGATTGATGTTTATAACCAGGGCCAGATGAAACGCGACTTTACCTATATTGATGATATTGCCGAAGCGATTGTTCGTCTGCAGGATGTTATTCCGCAGCAGGATGATAACTGGACGGTTGAAACCGGTTCACCCGCAACCAGTTCCGCGCCTTATCGTGTTTATAATATTGGTAACAGTCAGCCTGTTACGTTGATGAACTATATCGAAGCGATTGAGAAAGCACTGGGGATTACAGCGAAGAAAAACCTGATGCCAATGCAACCTGGTGATGTACTGGAAACCAGTGCGGATACCGAGGCGTTGTTTAAGGCCATTGGTTTTAAACCGCAGACCGGCGTGGAAGAGGGCGTGAAAAATTTCGTTGACTGGTACCGCGATTTTTACCGCGTCTGATTAAAAGAAAAAGGAAGCTTCGGCTTCCTTTTTTGTTGCGCATCACACTGCCGCTAAAGCAGCAAAGTGGCGTACGGTTACAGTAAAAAATCGTCCAGCTTTTTACCCTGTTCTTCCAGCGCTTTTTTAATCACAGCCGGGGTGCGACCCTGACCGGTCCAGGTTCTGGACTCGCCTTTTTCATCGGTATAACCATATTTAGCCGGGCGCACTGAGCGTTTACCTTTTGCCGCAGCTCGGGGGGTGACGGTCAGCGTGCTAATCAGTTCATTCGGGTCGATTCCATCGGCCAGAAGCATTTCACGATACTGATTAAGCTTACGCGTGCGTTCTTCATTTTCTGCCTGAAAATGCGACTCTTCTTCGCGGCGTTCTTTTACCACCACGTCCAGTTTTTCCAGCATCTCTTCCAGTGTTTCTACGGAATACTCTCTGGCCTGGGCGCGCAGCGTACGGATATTATTAAGAACTTTTAGTGCTTCGCTCATTGTCCTGGTCTCTGAATAAGGGAAAAAGTTGTGTTGCCCGCTAATAGTAGTGGTGACATTAAATAACTTCAATCATAAAAAAGTTCTGACAGCTAATTACTTTGGTGACTAAAAATAAGGGTGGCTAAAAAATTCACGGTTATGCTGAATAAAAAAATATTTTCGTTTAGTTCGATATCAAATAAATTTAATGTATTTACGGCAGTAACAAAAATGTCATTCATTTTAGTGCGGGTAAAATAAGCAAAACTTATTCTCTGAAGTCGCGCACATAACAGGCACCGGAATCGGCCTTTAAGGTATTTAGGGATAGCCGTTACGCTTTATTCACCCATCAACCGCAGCGTATTGCGGGCGCTTTGTGTTAATATGCGCGCCATTCCGTTCAGTCCCGATGAAGATACGATCCTATGGCCCAACTCTATTTCTATTACTCTGCGATGAATGCAGGGAAATCGACCGCACTGCTGCAATCCTCCTATAACTATCAGGAGCGCGGCATGCGTTCGCTGGTTTACACCGCTGAAATCGATAATCGCTTTGGTGCCGGACAGGTGAGTTCCCGCATCGGACTTTCTTCGCCAGCCATGCTCTATAACGCGGAGACCTCGCTCTACAGCGACATTGCCGCTGAACATGCCGCGCAGCCGATTCACTGTGTACTGGTGGATGAAAGTCAGTTCCTGACGCGGGAGCAGGTTAAAGCGCTCTCTGATGTCGTAGACGATCTGGATATTCCGGTGCTCTGCTACGGCCTGCGCACCGATTTTCGCGGTGAGCTGTTCACAGGCAGTCAGTATTTACTGGCATGGGCGGACAAGCTGGTTGAACTCAAAACCATCTGTCACTGTGGCCGGAAGGCCAGCATGGTGTTGCGACTGGATAGCGAGGGAAAACCTTTCAGTGAGGGTGAGCAGGTCGTGATTGGCGGCAACGAAAGCTACATCTCCGTCTGCCGTAAACATTATAAGCAGGCGATAGAGCAGGGCTCATTGCAGGCGATTCATGGCGCACAGACACCACTGAATTAGCCGCATTGCTCAGGCAATAAAAAACCCGCCGAGGCGGGTTTTTTTATCTGAGAGTCAGAATGGCACTATCAGACTTTTTTAGCTTTCTTATCAGCCTTGATGCCTTTTACCGGCTGCTCAGCAACTGCCTGAGCGACGCTTGAGAACGGTTCAGTAAATTCACGACCGTAGAAAGTATCCAGCATAATCTGTTTCAGCTCAGCAATCAGCGGATAACGTGGGTTAGCGCCGGTACACTGGTCATCAAATGCATCATCGGCCAGTTTATCGACTTTCGCCAGGAAGTCCGCTTCCTGCACACCGGCTTCACGGATAGAGGTCGGGATACCGAGTTCTGTTTTGATTTCATCCAGCCAGGCCAGCAGCTTCTCAATTTTCTGCGCGGTGCGGTCGCCTGGTGCGCTCAGACCTAAGTGGTCAGCAATCTCGGCGTAGCGACGACGTGCCTGCGGACGATCGTACTGGCTGAAAGCGGTCTGTTTAGTCGGGTTGTCATTCGCGTTGTAACGAATGACGTTCGAGATTAACAGGGCGTTGGCAAGACCGTGTGGGATATGGAACTCTGAACCCAGTTTGTGCGCCATGGAGTGACAGACCCCAAGGAAGGCGTTGGCAAACGCAATACCGGCGATAGTGGCGGCATTATGAACGCGTTCACGCGCCACCGGATTTTTCGCGCCTTCGGCATAGCTGGCTGGCAGGTTCTCTTTCAGCAGTTTCAGTGCCTGCAGCGCCTGTCCATCAGAGTACTCATTCGCCAGCACGGAAACATAGGCTTCCAGTGCGTGGGTGACGGCATCCAGACCACCGAAGGCGCAGAGTGAACGTGGCATATCCATCACCAGGTTGGCATCGACAATCGCCATGTCCGGGGTCAACGCATAGTCAGCGAGTGGATATTTCTGGCCTGTCGCATCATCGGTGACCACGGCAAATGGGGTGACTTCTGAACCGGTACCGGACGTGGTGGTGATGGCAACCATGCGCGCTTTGACGCCCATTTTCGGGAACTTGTAGATACGTTTACGGATATCCATGAAACGTAATGCCAGCTCTTCGAAGTGGGTTTCCGGATGTTCATACATCACCCACATGATTTTCGCAGCATCCATTGGGGAACCGCCGCCCAGCGCGATGATGACATCAGGCTTGAAGCTGTTCATCTGCTCTGCACCTTTACGCACGATGCTCAGCGTCGGGTCGGCTTCTACTTCGAAGAACACTTCAGTCTCGATGCCGTGTGATTTCAGCACGCGGGTCACCTGGTCGGCATAACCATTGTTGAACAGGAAGCGGTCAGTGACGATAAAGGCACGCTTCGCGCCGTCGGTTGCCACCTCTTCCAGTGCAATTGGCAGTGAACCCCGACGGAAGTAGATGGATTTAGGAAGTTTATGCCACAACATATTCTCAGCTCGCTTGGCGACAGTTTTGGTATTGATCAGGTGTTTTGGACCGACGTTCTCTGAAATTGAGTTGCCGCCCCATGAACCACAACCCAGCGTCAGAGACGGCGCCAGTTTAAAGTTGTAGAGGTCACCGATACCGCCCTGTGAAGCAGGGGTGTTGATCAGAATACGTGCGGTTTTCATTTTGTCGCCGAAGTAGTGCACGCGCTCAGTCTGGTTATCCTGGTCGGTATAAAGACAGGAGGTGTGACCGATACCGCCCATGGCGACCAGTTTCTCCGCTTTACTGACCGCATCCTGGAAATCTTTTGCCCGATACATCGCCAGCGTCGGAGAGAGTTTTTCGTGAGCGAACGGCTCAGACTCATCCACAAGTTTCACTTCGCCAATCAGGATTTTGGTGCTCGGTGGCACGCTGAGTCCGGCCATTTCCGCAATTTTGTAAGCAGGCTGACCCACGATAGCCGCATTCAGGCCGCCGTTTTTCAGGATGATATTCTGCACGGCACTCAGTTCGGCACCCTGCAGCATGTAGCCACCATGGCTGGCGAAACGTTCACGCACGGCGTCATAGACCGAATCAACCACAATCACTGATTGTTCAGACGCGCAGATCACGCCGTTATCAAAGGTTTTCGACATCAGAATGGAAGCGACGGCACGTTTCAGATCGGCGGTTTCATCGATGACTACCGGCGTGTTACCGGCACCGACACCAATCGCTGGTTTACCGGAGCTGTAAGCCGCTTTCACCATACCTGGTCCGCCAGTGGCAAGAATCAGGTTGATGTCAGGGTGATGCATCAGCTGGTTTGACAGCTCAACAGAAGGGGCGTCGATCCAGCCGATGATGTCTTTGGGCGCACCGGCGGCAATCGCGGCCTGCAGGACGATGTCAGCAGCCTTGTTTGTCGCGTCTTTGGCGCGTGGATGTGGGGAGAAGATGATGCCGTTACGGGTTTTAAGGCTGATTAACGCTTTGAAGATGGCGGTTGAAGTCGGGTTAGTGGTCGGGACGATGCCGCAAATCAGACCAATGGGCTCAGCGATGGTGATGGTGCCGAAGGTATCATCAGTGGCTAACACACCACAGGTCTTTTCATCTTTATAAGCGTTGTAGATATATTCTGAAGCAAAATGGTTTTTGATCACTTTGTCTTCGACGATGCCCATACCGGATTCGGCAACGGCCATCTTGGCTAGCGGGATTCGGGCATCTGCGGCGGCGAGGGCGGCGGCACGGAAAATGGCGTCGACCTGTTCCTGAGAAAAGTTGGCATATTCACGCTGGGCTTTTTTAACACGTTCAACCAGTGCATTAAGTTCAGCGACATTGGTTACGGCCATGGTGTTCTCCTGAAGGAAGTTAAACTTTTTTAGTAAACAATCCTGCGTCCTGAGTATAGTCACGCTAAGATTCTGCGACTGAGTGGGCAGGAACACTAGGATTTTCAACTGTTTACTGAACAAGTCTTCTGTTGCCGGCAACAATGTTTTCTTCGCTGCCGCTAATACTTCCGTGATGAAAAGATTACCTGGTTTGGGGTAGGTCAATTTTGATGCAGATCAATTTAACCGTAAGCTGACACCTTTCAGCACACCTTTATTGTGCTGTTGAGTCAAATAGCTTCTCACTTCACTGCCGCCCCCCTGGCAGCGACTAAATCCAGCGACTTTTTGATCTCTGGCGTAAAGCGCTAAAGGTGCATTGATTCATCAGTATAAATAGCTGGGTCAGCGTATGGCGTCCGGGGCCGTTTTCACATACATTAGGCGCGTTTTCCCCCTGTGGTACGGAGTAAAGTCGTGAACCCTGCGCTGTTAGATTTATCAGGCTATATCAAATTTTTTGTCGGGCTGTTTGCGCTGGTCAATCCGGTGGGAATTATTCCGGTGTTTATCAGCATGACCCGTTATCAAGGCGTGGCTGAGCGTAATAAAACCAACCTCACCGCCAATCTGGCCGTCGCCATTATTCTCTGGACCTCACTTTTCCTCGGTGATGCGATTCTGCATGTGTTTGGCATCTCGATTGACTCTTTCCGCATTGCGGGAGGCATTCTGGTCGTCACCATTGCGATGTCGATGATCAGCGGCAAGCTGGGCGAGGATAAGCAAAACAAGCAGGAGAAATCAGAAACGGCGATTCGTGAAAGCGTCGGGGTTGTTCCGCTGGCGCTGCCATTGATGGCGGGGCCGGGTGCCATCAGTTCGACCATCGTCTGGAGCACCCGCTACCATAGCTGGCTGAATCTGCTGGGGTTCACCCTGGCGATAGCGATCTTTGCCTTCTGCTGCTGGTTACTGTTCCGCGCGGCACCGTTAATGGTGCGTATTCTTGGGCAGACCGGTATCAACGTGATTACCCGTATCATGGGTCTGTTACTGATGGCGCTGGGCATTGAATTTGTTGTGACAGGGATGAAGTCTATTTTCCCTGGCCTTCTCAACTAAACACTCACTTATTTCAGGCAGCGAAGTGAATTAATGATCCGTAATGGTGCAATAGAGCCATTTAATGCACCATTACGATGCAATTATTCGTGATGCTTAACAGAATCAGACGATTATAAATTTCATTACTGCGTGTCGGGTCACAGACTTTTTTTTGCGAAATAATGTCACTATTTTCACACAATATTCTCCTCTCTCATTTCCCGTCTGCCTCATAATCCGCCACGTTAAAGCCGCTCTCCTGAATTTCATCACGCTGAAGCCAGATTTTTCAATATAAATGCCAGAACAGGCGCAATTTGTCGCCGTATTCCGCCCCGCGCAGGGGTTTACAGCTAAATCGTCTATTTTTCATATTGATATGATATTTTCAGAACGAAAATTAACACTTCCGCTGCCTGACATCTCATGATAAAAGAGAATTAGTTAACATTTTCGTTATTTTGCTTTGGCGCCCCCTCACGGCTTCTGATAATTTTTGGCCCAGCGTGAATTTTTTTCTCCGAAAGCCCAAAGTGAGAACGCTTTTTGCTTAAGCCTATCGGGATACTTAATTAAAGGTTGGCGTTTCGGATGATTGGGATGAAGAATTTGCAGCAACAGCGGTCAACACTCGCAGGTGTTCTGTTATTGGCCTTTTCGCCGGCCTATGCCGCCACGGTTCCGCCAGGAACGACACTGGCCGCGCAACAGCAGATCGTGATCAATAACGGCAGTGAAGTCTCCTCGCTGGATCCACATAAAACCGAAGGCGTGCCGGAATCTAATATTATTCAAAACCTGCTGGATGGTCTGGTGAACACCGACAACAGCGGGAAGGTCGTGCCTGGCGTCGCCAAAAGCTGGGAAAACCCGCAACCCACCGTGTGGATTTTTACTCTGCGTGATGATGCGAAGTGGAGCAATGGTGAGCCGGTGACCGCCAGTGATTTCGTTTATAGCTGGCGTCGGCTGGTGGACCCGAAAACCGCGTCGCCTTATTCCAGCTATCCGCAGGCAGCCCATTTTACCAATATCGATGCCATCCTTGCCGGTAAAGCGTCACCCGATCAGCTGGGTGTCAAAGCGCTGGATGCCCATCGCCTGCAGATTACCCTGAGTGAACCGGTGCCTTACCTGGTGGCGATGTTAGCGCATACGGCGATGAAGCCGGTTTATGCGCCCGCCATTAAGCAGTGGGGCGATGCCTGGACCCGGCCGGGTCACTACATCGGCAATGGCGCTTACACGCTGGGCGACTGGGTGGTGAATGAAAAAATCGTCGTGAAGCGCAATCCTCACTACTGGGATAATGCGCATACGGTGATTGAGCAGGGGACTTTCCTGCCTATCGCCTCTGAAAACAGTGATATCAATCGCTACCGCAGCGGCGGCACGGACATCACCAACAGTGCGGTGCCACCGGAGATGTTTGGCAAACTGCGCAAAGAGCTGGGCGATGAAGTAAAGGTCAGCCCGCTGCTCTGCACCTTCTACTACGAAATTAACAACAAAAAGGCGCCGTTCACCGATGCACGTGTGCGTGCCGCGCTGAAAATGACTCTCGACCGTGAGGTGATAGCTAATAAGATCATGGCTCAGGGTCAGATTCCGGCCTACAGCCTGACACCGCCTTTCACTGCAGGCATAAAACTCACGCCGCCCGCCTGGTTCACCTGGACGCAGGCGCAGCGTAATGAAGCCGCGAAGAAGTTGCTCGCCGAAGCCGGCTTTGATGCCGCCCATCCGCTGAGCTTTACGTTGCTCTATAACACCTCTGATCAGAACAAACGGCAGGCGATTGCAGCCGCGTCAATGTGGCAGAAAAACCTGGGTGCGAAGGTGACCCTGCAGAATCAGGAGTGGAAAACCATGCTGGAGACCCGTCATCAGGCCCAGTATGACGTGGTCCGTGCGACCTGGTGTGCCGATTACAACGAACCTTCTACCTTCCTGAATATGCTGATCAGCAACGCCTCGATTAACACCGCGTTTTACAGCAGCGCGACCTTTGATCGTCTGATGGCGGAGACGCTGACGGCGGGCAGTGAGGCGCAGCGCGCCGACCTGTATCAGCAGGCTGAAACACAACTCGACAAAGACTCACCAATTGTGCCAGTTTACTACCGCGTAAGTGTGCGCCTGGTAAAGCCCTGGGTTGGCGGCTTTACGGGCAAAGACCCGCAGGACATGACAGACCTGAAGTACTATTTCATCAAACAACACTGATCTGATCGCCTGTTCGGCGAGACAGTCGGGAACGCATCAGCGTACAGACCATTTTGGGGTCAATCTCCCTGGTAACAGGCCAGGGAGCCCGGAGACGGGGGACGCCGGGGCAGAGCATCGCCACGGTGACGATAATAAAACTGGAGTGTAATAATGAACAACATCACGAAAAAAAGCCTGATAGCAGCGGGTGTTTTCGCCGCAGTGAGTGCTCTGGCAGGGAATGCGGCTCTCGCGGCCACCGTGCCTGCGGGCGTTGAGCTGGCCGCTAAACAGGAGCTGGTTCGCGGCAATGGCGATGAAGTCCAGTCGCTCGATCCGCACAAAATTGAAGGCGTGCCGGAAGACAACGTGGCGCGCGATCTTTACGAAGGTCTGCTGGTCAACGACAGCAACGGTAAACCCATCCCGGCCGTAGCGGAAAGTTACGAAAACAAAGATTTTAAAGTGTGGACTTTCCACCTGCGTAAAAATGCTAAGTGGTCCAACGGCGAGCCGGTGACCGCGCAGGACTTCGTCTACAGCTGGGAGCGTCTGGTCGATCCGAAAACCGCCTCTCCATACGCCAGCTATCCACAGTATGGTCATATCCTGAACGTCGATGACATCATCGCCGGTAAAAAACCGATTACCGATCTGGGCGTCAAAGCACTGGACGACCACACGCTGGAAGTCACGCTGAGTGAGCCGGTTCCCTATTTTGATAAGCTGCTGATCAACTCCGTGATGTCACCGGTTTACAAACCGGCGATTGAGAAGTTTGGCGATCAGTGGACGCAGCCACAGAACTGGGTCGGCAACGGCGCCTTTAAACTGGACGCGCACGTAATCAACGAGCGTATCACCCTGGTGCGTAACCCGAATTACTGGGACAACGAGCACACCGTGCTGAACAAAGTCACCTATCTGCCAATCAGTTCTGAAGTCAGTGACGTTAACCGTTACTTCTCCGAGAACGGCAGCGACATGACCTATAACAATCTGCCAATTGAGCTGTTTAAAAAGCTGCAGCGTGACAACGGTAAAGAGCTGCACATCGATCCTTATCTGTGCACCTACTACTACGAAATCAACAACCAGAAAGCGCCATTCACCGATCCTCGCGTCCGCGCGGCCCTGAAGCTGGGTCTGGATCGTGACATCATGGTCAACAAAGTGCTGGCGCAGGGCCAGAAGCCGGCCTACAGCTACACGCCGCCATCAACCGACGGCATGGAAATTCTGCCGCCAGACTGGTTCAAGTGGTCACAGGACAAGCGTAACGCCGAAGCGAAAAAGCTGCTGGCTGAAGCCGGCTACACCGCCGACAAACCGCTGACCTTTAACCTGCTGTATAACACCTCCGATCTGCACAAGAAGCTGGCGATTGCTGCCTCGTCGATCTGGAAGAAAAACATCGGCGTGAACATCAAGCTGGAAAACCAGGAGTGGAAAACCTTCCTGGATACCCGTCATCAGGGTAACTTCGATGTTTCCCGTGCGGCCTGGTGTGCGGACTACAACGAACCGACTTCCTTCCTGAACACCATGCTGTCAAACAGCAGCAGTAACACCTCGCACTATAAGAGCGATGCGTTTGACAAAGTGATTCGCGACGCGATTAAGGCCCCGGATGCTAAAGCCCGTGCGGCGGATTATCAGCAGGCCGAGCAGATCCTGGATAAAGACAGCACCATCGTACCGGTTTACTACTACGTGAATACGCGTCTGGTGAAACCGTATGTCGGTGGTTATACCGGTAAAGATCCACTGGATAAAACGCTGTCTAAAGACTTCTACATCATTAAACACTAATAGCATTCAGGCTATCAGCAGTGGCGGCGCGCCTCGCGCCGCCTTTTTTACTTTTTATATGTTGTGATGCAACAGCCTGGTAGGTACGGCAATGTTAAAATTCATCCTGCGTCGCTTGCTTGAAGCGCTTCCGACGCTGTTCGTCCTGATCACCATCTCCTTCTTTATGATGCGCCTGGCACCCGGCAGCCCGTTTACCGGCGAGCGCACCCTGGCCCCGGAAGTGATGGCCAACATTGAGGCGAAATATCACCTCAACGATCCCATCGGTAAGCAATATGTCGATTACCTGGTGCAGCTGGCGCACGGCGATTTCGGCCCTTCGTTTAAATACAAAGACTATTCGGTCAACTATCTGGTTGCGCATGCGTTCCCGGTCTCTGCCAAACTCGGCCTGGCCGCGTTCCTGCTGGCGGTGGTGCTGGGCGTCACGGCGGGTGTGATCGCCGCGCTTAAACAGAACAGTTTGTGGGACTTCGCGGTCATGGGGGTGGCAATGACCGGCGTGGTGATACCCAGTTTCGTGGTGGCGCCGCTGCTGGTTCTGCTGTTCGCCATCACCCTGAAATGGCTGCCGGGCGGCGGCTGGAATGGCGGGCAGTGGAACTACATGCTGCTGCCGATGGTGGCGCTGTCGCTGGCTTATATCGCCAGTATCGCGCGTATCACCCGGGGATCGATGATTGAAGTGATGCACTCCAACTTTATCCGCACTGCGCGCGCCAAAGGCTTACCGCTGCGCCGCATTGTGCTGCGTCATGCGCTGAAGCCCGCGCTGCTGCCGGTGATCTCTTACATGGGACCGGCGTTTGTCGGCATCATCACCGGTTCGATGGTGATTGAGTCGATCTACGGTCTGCCGGGCATCGGTCAGCTGTTTGTGAACGGCGCGCTGAACCGCGACTACTCACTGGTGATGAGCCTGACCATCCTGGTCGGTTTACTGACCATTCTGTTTAACGCGATTGTTGACGTGCTCTATGCCGTTATCGATCCAAAAATTCGTTACTGATTGCGGAGTTCGCCATGATGTTAAGTAAGAAAAACAGCGAAGCTCTTGATGTGTTCAGTGAGAAGCTGGAAGTAGAAGGGCGTAGTCTCTGGCAGGACGCGCGTCGTCGTTTTATCCATAACCGTGCCGCCTTAATCAGCCTGCTGGTGCTGTTAGTGATCACGCTGTTTGTGATTTTTGCGCCGATGCTGGCGCATTTCACCTACGACGATACCGACTGGGCGATGATGTCCTCACCGCCTGATACCACCTCCGGTCACTGGTTCGGCACCGATTCATCGGGACGTGACCTGCTGGTGCGTGTGGCGATCGGTGGCCGTATCTCACTGATGGTGGGCGTGGCGTCTGCGCTGATCGCGGTGATCGTGGGCACGCTCTACGGTTCGATTGCCGGCTATCTGGGCGGCAAAATCGACTCGGTGATGATGCGTATTCTGGAAATCCTTAACTCCTTCCCGTTTATGTTCTTCGTGATCCTGCTGGTGACCTTCTTTGGCCGCAACATCCTGCTGATTTTTGCCGCCATCGGCATGGTCTCATGGCTCGATATGGCGCGTATTGTGCGCGGCCAGACGCTGAGCCTGAAGCGCAAAGAGTTCATCGAAGCGGCGCATGTTGGTGGGGTATCAACCTGGAAAATCGTGGTGCGTCACATCGTACCAAACGTGCTGGGTGTGGTGGTGGTTTACGCCTCGCTGCTGGTGCCGAGCATGATCCTGTTTGAATCCTTCCTGAGCTTCCTGGGTCTGGGTACACAGGAGCCGCTGAGTAGCTGGGGTGCACTGCTGAGCGACGGGGCCAACTCAATGGAAGTGTCGCCGTGGCTGTTGCTCTGGCCGGCGGGGTTCCTGGTGGTCACGCTGTTCTGTTTCAACTTTATCGGCGATGGCCTGCGTGATGCCCTCGACCCGAAAGATCGTTAAGGAGTTTCCCGATGACTATTCATGAATTCCAGCCAGCAATGGCGGCCCGCGCGGGAAGCGAACAGCTACTTACGGTCAAAGATTTACGCGTGACCTTTGGCACGCACGATGGGGATGTCACTGCCGTCAACGACCTGAACTTCTCGCTGCGCGCCGGTGAGACGCTGGGCATTGTTGGCGAGTCCGGTTCCGGTAAGTCACAAACCGCTTTTGCCCTGATGGGGCTGCTGGCCAAAAATGGCCGCATTGGCGGTTCGGCGATGTTCAACGGCAAAGAGATCCTGAATCTGCCGGAGAGTAAGCTCAATAAGCTGCGTGCCGAACAGATCGCAATGATCTTCCAGGACCCGATGACCTCGCTGAACCCCTATATGCGGGTGGGCGAGCAGCTGATGGAAGTGCTTAAGCTGCACAAAGGCATGAACAGCGCGCAGGCGTTTGAAGAGTCCGTGAGAATGCTGGACGCGGTGAAGATGCCGGAAGCGCGTAAGCGCATGAAGATGTATCCGCATGAGTTCTCCGGCGGGATGCGTCAGCGCGTGATGATCGCCATGGCGCTGCTGTGCCGTCCAAAACTGCTGATTGCCGATGAGCCAACCACCGCGCTGGATGTCACCGTGCAGGCGCAGATTATGACGCTGCTCAACGACCTGAAGCGCGAGTTCAACACCGCCATTATCATGATCACGCACGATCTCGGTGTAGTGGCTGGGATCTGCGACAAAGTGCTGGTGATGTACGCCGGACGCACCATGGAGTATGGCAGCGCCCGTGATGTCTTCTATCAGCCAGCCCATCCATACTCGATTGGCCTGCTTAATGCGGTGCCGCGTCTGGATGCGATCGAAGGTGAAACCCTGACCACGATTCCGGGCAATCCACCGAACCTGTTGCGTCTGCCGCAGGGCTGCCCGTTCCAGCCACGTTGTCCGCACGCAATGGATATCTGCACCCAGGCACCGCCGCTGGAACCGTTTGGCAATGGCCGTCTGCGTGCCTGCTTTAAGCCGGTGGAGGAGTTAGTATGAGCACCGTAGCTGAAAAAAGAGTGTTACTGGAAATCGCCGATCTCAAGGTGCATTTCGACATCAAAGATGGCAAGCAGTGGTTCTGGCAGCCATCAAAAACCCTGAAAGCGGTGGATGGTGTCAGCCTGCGTCTGTATGAAGGGGAAACCCTGGGCGTGGTGGGCGAGTCGGGCTGCGGTAAATCGACCCTGGCGCGTGCCATTATCGGTCTGGTTAAAGCCACGGAAGGCCGTGTCGCCTGGTTAGGCCGCGATCTGCTGGGGCAGAGTGAAGAAGAGTGGCGCAAGGCGCGCAGCGATATTCAGATGATATTCCAGGATCCGCTGGCGTCGCTGAACCCGCGTATGACTATCGGCGACATCATTGCGGAGCCGCTGCGCACCTATCATCCGAAAATGGCGCGTCAGGAAGTCAAAGACCGCGTCAAAAATATGATGATGAAAGTCGGGCTGCTGCCAAACCTGATTAACCGCTATCCGCATGAGTTCTCGGGTGGTCAGTGTCAGCGTATCGGTATTGCCCGCGCGCTGATTCTGGAGCCGAAGCTGATTATCTGTGATGAGCCGGTGTCTGCGCTGGACGTGTCGATTCAGGCGCAGGTGGTGAACCTGCTGCAGCAGTTGCAGCGCGAAATGGGCTTGTCACTGATCTTCATCGCGCACGATCTGGCGGTGGTGAAACACATCTCTGACCGTGTTCTGGTGATGTATCTGGGGCATGCGGTGGAGCTGGGGACCTACAAAGAGGTCTATACCAATCCACAGCATCCTTACACCCGTGCGCTGATGTCTGCCGTGCCGATTCCCGATCCGGACAAGGAGAAGAACAAGCAGATTCAGCTGCTGGAAGGGGAGCTGCCGTCGCCGATCAATCCGCCATCAGGCTGCGTGTTCCGCACCCGTTGTCCGATTGCCGGTCCGGAGTGTGCGAAAACCCGTCCGCTGCTGGAAGGCAGCTTCCACCACGCGGTCTCCTGTCTGAAGGTCGATCCGCTGTAATGCAAAACGCCGGGCAACTGCCCGGCGTTTTCTTATCTGATTTGACGCTTACTCACGCCACAGGATATGACAGAGCTTGTGGTCTTTTTCGCGGCACAGCAGCACGCGTGCAAAGACGTCGGTAATCGGTTCACCGTCCGCTTCACCCAGCCCAATCACCACTTCGGCGAAAAAGTCCGGATTCAGATCGAAATCGACATGATCTTTCCAGTCTTCAGACGGATCAAACAGCTCCGCGCCACCGCGCTCTTCGAACTGCAGATTGAAGAGGATGACGTCTGCCGGATCAAGGTTGTCGACGGCCAGTTCGAGAAAGATATCGTAGGCTTGTTCCAGCGTTTCATCTTCGGTAAGGCGATTATTTAAATCCATAGTCTGTCCTGTCGGCCTGCGGCCATTTACACAATCTGGCTCGTTTTACAGTAAAGGGCTGAAGAAGTAAAACAGTCGTTCGACGATGCGCTGCCACCACGCACGTTTTGCCCAGCGCTTGCCATCCAGCAGGCGTGAACGGGCGATATAGTCATCCTGCACACAGGCGAGATCGCTGCCAAAACCGGCATCATCCACGACCAGCGTCACTTCAAAATTCAGCCATAAACTGCGCATATCGAGGTTCACGGTGCCCACCAGGCTCAGCTGTCCATCAACCAGCACGCTTTTGGTGTGCAGCAGTCCATCTTCAAACTGATAGATTTTTACACCCGCTTCCAGCATCTCACTGAAGAACGAGCGGCTGGCCCAGCCGACCAGCAGCGAGTCATTGTGACGCGGCACTATCACGCTCACGTTTACGCCACGCTGCGCGGCGGTGCAGATAGCATGCAGCAGGTCGTCGCTGGGCACTAAGTAGGGCGTGGTCATGATCAGCTGTTCACGCGCTGAATAGACCGCGGTCAGTAGCGCCTGATGGATCATATCTTCCGGGAAGCCGGGACCGGAGGCGATCACCTGTACCGTGTGGCCGCTCTCCTGTTCAAACGGCATGATGTTGCGATCGGGCGGCGGCGGCAGAATGCGTTTGCCGGTCTCAATCTCCCAGTCGCAGCTGAAAACAATCCCCATCGCGGTCGCCACCGGGCCTTCCATACGCGCCATCAGATCAATCCACTGGCCTACACCGGCGCTCTGTTTAAAGAAGCGCGGATCGACCAGGTTCATGCTGCCGGTATAGGCGATGTAATTATCGATCAGGACGATTTTACGATGCTGACGCAAATCCATCCGTCGCAGGAAGACGCGCAGCAGGCTGACCTGCAACGCCTCTACCACGTCGATACCGGCATTGCGCATCATGCCGACCCAGGGGCTGCGGAAAAAGTCGACGCTGCCGGCGGAGTCGAGCAGCAGCCGGCAATGAACGCCACGGCGTGAGGCCGCCATCAGCGATTCTGCGACTTCATCTGCCAGACCGCCGGGATGCCAGATATAAAACACCATCTCAATGTTATGGCGGGCCAGCTGAATATCACGAATCAGCGCCTGCATGACATCGTCGGAACTGGTGAGCAGCTGGAGCTGATTGCCTTTGACGCCCGCGATGCCCTGGCGATGGTAGCAAAGCTCAAACAGCGAACGGGCAACGTCGCTGTGCTCGGTGGCAAAAATTTCATGGCACTGCTTAAGATCGTTGAGCCAGCGGGCAGTCGACGGCCACATGGTGCGGGCGCGCTCTGCGCGACGTTTACCCAGATGCAGTTCACCAAACGAGAGATAAGCGATAATGCCCACCAGCGGCAGAATATAGATCACCAGCAGCCAGGCCATGGCCGATGTGACGGCCCGTCGCTTCATCAGCACGCGTAGCGTAACCCCGGCGATCAGCAGCCAGTAGCCAAATACCAGCAACCAGCTGAGCAGGGTATAAAAAGTGGTCATAAAGTGGACGTCCCGTTCGCGCTTTCGTCTGGCAAGTTTACGTGCAGATGGCGGCTAACGAAACCCTTTATCCCGGACATCCTGATACGAGATCCGATTTGGCATTACCAGAGAGATCTCTATAATGCTCTCGCGTATGACTCGCGTGTAGGACGTCAAAGAGGAAGTGATGAAACGAAGCAGAAATGAAGTGGCGCGCTGGAGAATGTTACGTCAGGCACATCGCCGCCGCTCCCGCTGGCTGGAAGGGCAGTCGCGGCGTTATAAGCGTATCCACAGCATCCGCCACCAGCTGGCACAGCAGCAGCGTCGCTCAATCCTGTTTATTACGCAGATCATCTGATTGATGAATCGCCGATTCAGGCTTCAAAAAAGCCCGATTCTGCCATCACCCGTCGCGCCATGGAGTGCTCCTGACGCGACGCGCCCCGATCGCTGACTTCACGCATCAGGCACTCCATCGTATCGCCCAGCGCCGTCGGCCTGCGGTAACCCACCCGATCGTACCATTCGTAAGACCAGCGACCCGATTTGCGCTGATAAAAGATCGTGAGCCACGCTGAGCAATTAGCAGGGTAACCACTCATGACTTCTATTCTGGGATCGCCAATCGCCGCAATCCGGGATAAAAGCGGATTGAGCAGAGTAAGGGCCTGGCCAGGATAAGTTTTATGCATAATTTGCCCGCGACTGTGCTGTGCATCCATTCAGAGGTTCAACTCACAAACGCTAAATGTAGACAGCTCTGGCAGATAATTCCTCTTCGCGGCTAAAAAAATGACGGGGCGATCGTTTTTTAATGCAAAAAGTCACCTTGAGGGGCTTTTTTAACGGGGATGTACAGCAGCAGAACAGAAAGTTGTACAACTTTACATTATCATAAGTCACTATTAATTAAGGTTTTATTAACAATAATGGCAGGAAGGGCGACATTCTGAACTAAATACCTGTACATGGGTGGCATTGTTGTATAACTTTGCCGTATCGGTTAGTCACCTGATTAGCCACCTTAAACAATTTAATGAGGGTAACCATGCAGACCAGCGTTCATATTCCCGCTTCCATCTCTGACCTTTCGGCTTATCTGCACAGCGCCGCACAGCCTTCCCAGCAGGCTATTCTGGGTTCTGTAGTGTCAGAAATTATCAGTTCTGGCCGTACCCTAAATCGTAAAGCGATCTGCTCGAAACTGATCGGCCGTTTACAGCATGTCACCAGCCCGGAAGAAGAGCAGCATTATCATGCGCTGATTAGCCTGATTCTCGATTAACAGAGGATTAACCCGCGAGACGCTGTGCTGACATCATCAGCGTGACGTTCACCAGCTGCAGTGCTGCGGCCAGCACGATCAGCATCACAATCCAGTGCTTTTTATTACGCCACCCCTGGCTGCGCCAGAGATAAACCGCGCCGCCAATAAGACCGGTAATAATGGCCAGCAGTCCCGGAATGATTATCTGCATCTTTACTCTCTTAACGATCACAACAAAAATGGCTTCTGTGCCAGACACAGAAGCCATTTTGACTGCATTTTTTCTGTCAGAAGACGCGTTTAAACGGCTTCACTGAAACCTGTTTGTAGACGCCCGCGGCAAAGTAAGGGTCATCCTGCGCCCAGGATTGCGCGGCTTCCAGTGACGGAAACTCAGCGATCACGGTGGAGCCGGTAAAGCCCGCCACGCCGGGATCGTTGCTGTCTACAGCAGGCATCGGGCCTGCGATGATCAGGCGTCCCTCTTCCTGCAGCAGTTTGAGACGCGCCAGATGAGCAGGGCGCACGGCGTTACGTTTTTCCAGTGACTCTGCAGTATCTTCTGCATAAATGACGTAAAGCACTAAGGAACTCCTGGTTATCAGAATTTTGCAACACGTTAAGGGATTGACGATTAGAGTGCAAACGAAACCTGAGGGCGGTTAATGGCTCAGCATAAAGGGCTAAAAAGCGCTTTTCTTCAGGCGGGATGGCGGGAGTTATTGAAACTGATTGCTATTTGCATTTAAAATCGCTGCTCTATTCAATCACTGCGACTGTTATGACCACGCTGACTATGCCACTACCTAAACGCACGCCTGTCTCCATGTTGTTGTCTGTTGCTCTGCATGGGGCCGTGATTGCCGGAATTCTGTATGCATCATTCCAGCAGGTGAGTGAGGTTCCTGAGGCGTCGCAGCCTATCAGCGTAACCATGGTCGCGCCTGACGTACAGCCCGAGCCTGCACCGGCCGTCGTGCAGCCGCCAGCACCCCAGCCCGAACCGCAGCCTGAACCAGAACCCCAGCCCGTGCCGGAACCCCCGAAAGCGGAGCCGGTGCCGATTCCCAAACCTGAACCGAAGCCAAAACCGAAACCCAGACCTGAGCACAAGCGGGAGCAGCCAAAACGCGAAGTGAAGCCGCGTCAGGAGAGCAAACCGCAGGCCGACCCGTTTAAGCAGGACGCGCCAGCGACGCAGCGCAAACCGACGACGGCGCCAAAAGCCACGCCGTCACCCACCGCGTCGGCATCAACCGGCCCGAAAGCCCTGAGCGTGAGTAAGCCTGGCTATCCGCAGCGCGCTTTTGCATTGCGGGTAGAAGGACGGGTACGGGTGAAGTTTGATGTGGAAAGCGACGGACGGGTAGACAACATTCAGATCCTTTCTGCCCAGCCGAGCAATATGTTTGAGCGGGAAGTGAAGCAGGCGATGAAAAAGTGGCGCTATGAAGAAGGAAAGCCGGGACAGGGGCTGACGATGAACATCGTGTTTAAGATTAATGGCGGTGCCAGCCTGGAGTAAAGCACCGGGTCAGGCAGAAACCGCCTGACCCGAACACTTAACCGGCAGGCTGCTGATTAGCGCGACCGGCTGGCAGAGGACGTGAATTGCCCTCATTATCGACCGCCACGTAGATAAAGACCGCTTCAGTAGCGCAGTAGGTCTGTCCAATCGGCTCAGACGACACTTTTTTAATCCACACTTCCACGTTAATCGTCATGGAACTGTTGCCGGTACGAAGACAGCTCGCATGACAGCTCACCACATCGCCCACCGCGACGGGCTTCATGAATGACATGCCGTCAACGCGCACCGTGACCACGCGTCCTTCAGCGATCTCTTTCGCCAGAATCGCGCCGCCCATATCCATCTGTGACATCAGCCAGCCACCAAAAATATCGCCGTTGGCGTTGGTATCGGCTGGCATGGCGAGCGTACGCAGCACCATTTCGCCTTGCGGCAATTTATGTTTTTCGCCCATTGCTTCCACTTTTTATGCAGGTGAATGCTAAAAAAATGCCCGGCGAACCGGGCAGATGATTATTTTTGTTCCTGCTGCGGCATCTGTCGCCAGATATAAAGCCCGCTCAGCAGAGTAAACAGTAAGGTCAGACCGGAGAGACCGAACACTTTAAAGTTAACCCAAAACGCCTGAGATAACCAAAATGCAACATAGATGTTCACCAGGCCGCAGATCAGGAAGAACAGCGCCCAGGCGACGTTGAGACGACGCCAGACCGCATCGGGCAGCTGCAGCTCCTTGCCCAGCATGCGCTGAATCAGCGTCTGCTGCATAAACCACTGGCTGTAGAGCAGGGCAGCGGCAAACAGGCTGTAGATCACCGTGACTTTCCACTTAATGAATTCATCGTTGTGGAACACCAGCGTCAGGGTGCCAAAAACGGCCACCAGCACAAAGGTGAAAATCGTCATCTTTTCCAGCTTGCGATAAAGCACCCAGCTGACAACCAGCGCCAGGCCGGTGGCCACAATCAGTGCGCCCGAGGCGACAAAAATGTCATACAGCTTGTAGAAGATGAGAAAAACCACCAGGGGGAGAAAGTCGAGTAGCTGCTTCATAGTTTTTCCATTCAGAGTTGCCTGCAAATGTGCCCGAAGGCACACCGTCAATCAACGTAACAGCATATAGAGCCGATAGAGATAGATAATCAACATCGCTGAAACCACATTGCCAGCTGCGGTGAAAATCACCGAAGAAACATTCAGCGGTAATACCGTCAGCGACGAGAAGAACAGCATGACAATTACTTTAGCCAGCAGCCAGAGCAGAATAGCGGGGGCAATCAGCCTTATATTCTTCCACGCCATCCGCATGCTGGCGCGCATCGCGGCAAAGACACCCATCTTCTCACTGGCGACCATGACCGGTGCCAGCGACAGCAGCATCGTCAGCAGAATGCCTGGCACCACCAGCACCATAAAGCCCAGTTGCGCCACCAGCGTCATCAGGAAGGTGAGCAGCAGCAGTTTGGGCAGCAGCGGGGCGGATGCACCAATCGCACGCAGCGCACTGACGCGCTGGCCGGAAGAGACCATCGGGATCAGATAGAGCATGCCGCCAAGCAGCAGCGTATTTCCCATCAGCGCCGCAAAGGTGCTGGCCGCCGAAGCGCGCAACAGCACCTGCTGCTGTTCCGGTGACATATTCTGCACCATCTCAAACAACGAACTGGCACTGTCATCGCCCTGCTGCAGGATTGCCATCTGATCGGCGCCGGGTGTCAGCACATGCACCAGCATGACGGTGACGAACGCGGCCAACAGCGACATCAACAGGACTGTAGAGAGTTGATGGCGCGCAAAATTTCCTGTGTCACGGTATAACGAGCTTGCCGTGATAGACATGTACTCTCCTTGGAGGAACCGGGTTAATTAACCCGGCGATTGTACATGTTCTGGCAGCTCCGGGGCACCCGGCAGGGCATAACTTTCTGTAATATGAGGTAAAGAGGGCGCAAAAAGTGCAGGAAGACCATAGCGCGCGCGGGCGCGATCGCAGGCTTCGTTATGGATACCCGCTTCACCCGACAGGGTAAACTCCCGACAGGGCGTCGGACGCTGTTCATAAATTCCACAGGAGACGCAGCCGCCAATGTCGCCCTGCAGCGCAACGCAACGGGGTGCAGCGCTGTTAGTGCCACGCATATTGCGCATAAACAGGTTAAGCGGCTCGGTGAGTTCAGTCGGCACCAGGCCACCCGCATCATCGGCTTCAGCCCAGTAAAATGAGACGCGGAAATGGGCGCAGCAGGCGCCACAGCTGACACAAGGGTTAGAAAGTTCACTCATTTGATCACCCGCCCCTCCCAGGGCATCGAACCAAAATCAACAATGAAGATAAGCAAAATAGGGCGGGCGATATTTTTCAGCAAGCGGAATTTTGCACCGCCTGTTAATGGCAAAATTGATCTAAATCAATCCATTGTTTTATAAGCACTTTATCGGAACGCTTATGAGTGCAATTTTATGTAAATCACGTTAAATAATTGCCAGCAAAAAAGCGGCGACGTTCGCTATTTTAACATTAAGCAAAGGAGTGAAGATGAAACTGGCAAAATGCGCGATGCTGCTGGCTCTGGCTCTGCCCCAGCTGGCGATGGCCCACGAAGCGGGCGACTTCTTTATGCGGGCTGGCAGCGCCACCGTCCGTCCCACGGAAGGTTCCGATAATGTGCTGGGGATGGGTGAGTTCAGCGCCTCCAACGACACGCAGCTGGGTCTGACCTTCACCTATATGGCAACGGATAATATTGGTGTCGAGTTACTGGCGGCCACGCCATTCCGTCATAAAGTGGGTCTCGGCCCGACCGGCACGCTGGCCACCGTGCGCCAGTTACCGCCCACGCTGATGGCGCAGTACTACTTCTTTGACAGTAAAAGCAAAGCGCGTCCTTACATTGGCGTGGGTATTAACTACACCACCTTTTACGATGCCGATTTCAACCAGACGGGTCGCGACGCGGGCCTGACCGATCTCAGCGTTAAGGATTCCTGGGGTATGGCGGGTCAGGTCGGTCTGGATTACCAGATTAACCGCGACTGGATGCTGAATGCGTCGGTGTGGTACATGGATATTGATACAGAAGTGAAGTTCAAAGCCGCTGGCGAGCAGCAGAACATCAATATGCGGGTCGATCCGTGGGTCTTCTTCTTTGGTGCGGGTTACCGCTTCTGATGAGAAAAAGGCCGCTGAATCAGCGGCCTTTTTATGTCAGTTAAGACGTTATTTGATCTGCATATTGTTGACGACCGACTTCACGCCTGGCACGCTGCGCGTAACCTGAACGGCACGATTCGCCATCTGTGGTGATGAAACAAAGCCGCTCAGCTGAACTTTACCTTTGAAGGTTTCTACGTTGATTTCAGTCGATTTCAGCGACTCATCTTTCAGCAGCTCACCTTTAACTTTTGTGGTCACCACGGTGTCATCAATATAGCCACCGGTTCCCTCTTTGGTTGCGGTTGGCGCACAGGCGCTCAGTGTCAGCGCAACAACGCCCGCCAGTACAGCACCTGTCAGCAGTTTAACGAATTTCATTGCTTTCTCTCCCTGTCACAAATTGGATGCGACGTTACCGTAACGGCGCATTGTCATTGTGGTGCAGATTTTGCAAAAAGGGCAAATAGCGGAATGAAAAAAAAGGAAACAAATCATGCCTTATCGCGTGATAAGGCATGATGGCAGGATTAACGGCTGGCGGCTTTAAGGCGGCTGACGAAATTCTTCAGTTCGCTCAGCATCACTTCGGGTTCTGCATGGTGTTTTTCAATGATTCTGACAATGGCAGAACCGGAGATAGCGCCTGCGGCACCGGAAGCGATCGCTTCTTTAACCTGCTCAGGTTCGGAGATCCCAAAGCCCTGCAGTGGCGGCGCGGCATTGTATTCACGCAGCTTGTCGATCAGATGCTTCAGCGGCAGGCTGGCGCGGTTTTCTGCACCGGTTACGCCCGCGCGTGACAGCAGGTAGGTGTATCCCCGTCCATGCGACGCGATCTCACGCAGCAGTTCATCGCTGGCGTTAGGCGGACAGATAAAGATTGGCGCGACGCCATGGCGCAGAGCCGCCTGGCGGAAAGGCGCTGACTCTTCAACCGGCACATCGGCCACCAGCACTGAATCCACCCCGGCTTCTGCACAGCGGGCATAGAACTCATCCACGCCGTTAGTGAAGACCAGGTTGGCGTACATCAGCAAACCAATCGGCAGCTCCGGGTATTTACGGCGAATAGTCGCCAGCATCTCAAAACACTGGCTGGTATTGGTGCCCGCCGCAAAGGCACGCAACGTCGCGTTCTGAATGGTCGGGCCATCCGCCAGAGGATCGGAGAAGGGAATGCCCAGCTCCAGCGCATCCGCACCGCCTTCAACCAGCGCATCAATCACACGCAGTGAAAGCTCAGGGGAAGGATCGCCCAGCGTAACAAAAGGAACGAAAGCGCCTTCGTTATTCGCTGACAGACGGGTAAAAAGTTGATTATAACGTTCCATCAGATTTCTCCCTGCGCTGTCAAAATGTCATGAACGGTGAAAATATCTTTGTCGCCACGGCCAGAGAGGTTAACCACAATCAACTGCTCTTTTTCCGGCTCAGCGTGTATCATCTTCATGGCGTGCGCCAGGGCGTGGGAAGACTCCAGTGCCGGAATAATCCCTTCCGCACGACAGAGCAGTTTGAAGGCGTCCATCGCTTCGTTATCGGTAATCGAGACATATTCCGCACGACCGATGCTGTTCAGGTGCGCATGCTGCGGGCCGACTGAAGGGAAGTCGAGACCGGCAGAGATCGAGTAAGACTCCTCAATCTGGCCATCATGGGTCTGCATCATCGGTGATTTCATACCAAAGTAGATGCCGACGCGGCCATGCTTAAGCGGTGCGCCATGCTCACCGGTTTCAATACCGTGGCCTGCAGGCTCTACGCCGATCAGCTTCACGCCCGGCTCGTCGATAAAGTCGGCAAACATCCCGATGGCGTTTGAGCCACCGCCCACACAGGCGAGGATGGCGTCGGGCAGACGGCCCTCTCTTTCCAGAATCTGCTTTTTAGTCTCTTCGCCAATCATGCGCTGGAACTCACGCACGATCGTCGGGAAGGGATGCGGACCCGCCGCGGTGCCGAGCATGTAGTGTGAAGTCTCGTAGCTGCCAGACCAGTCGCGCAGCGCTTCGTTACAGGCGTCTTTCAGCGTGGCGGAGCCGCTGTGAACCGGGATCACTTCTGCACCCATCAGACGCATACGGAACACGTTAGGGGACTGACGCTCGACATCTTTCGCACCCATATAAATGCGGCATTTCATGCCCAGCAGCGCACAGGCCAGCGCTGAAGCCACGCCGTGCTGACCGGCACCGGTCTCGGCAATGATTTCGTTTTTGCCCATACGCTTAGCTAACAGCGCCTGACCCAGCACCTGGTTCGTTTTGTGCGCGCCACCGTGCAGCAGATCTTCACGCTTCAGATAGAGGCGGGTTTTCGTGCCTTTGGTCAGGTTTTTGCACAGCGTCAGGGCAGTAGGACGACCCGCATAGTTCTTCAGCAGGTCGGTAAATTCGGCCTGAAACTCAGGATCTTTCTGGGCGTCGACAAACGCCTGTTCCAGCTGGCGCAGGGCTGGCATCAGGATCTGCGGAACATACATTCCGCCAAATTCGCCAAAGTAGGGATTCAGTAACGTCATCTTTTATCTTCCTTTCTCGGGCCCGCCGTTGAGCAGGCCAGGCAAATCAGTAGGCACGCAGCGTCTGAAACACCGCGGCAATTTTACGGGCATCTTTAATGCCAGGCGCGCTTTCCACGCCAGAGTTGAAGTCCAGCCCGGCACAGCCCAGCTGCGCGGCTTCAACACAGTTATCTGCGCTCAGGCCACCGGCCAGCAGCACATTGTTCAGGTTCTGACCCTGTAACAGCGACCAGTCGAAACGCTGTCCGGTGCCGCCATCGCCATTATCAAATACATAACGGTCAACGTGCGGCCAGTCGCGCGCCGGTAAAGCACCTTCAATACGCAGCGCCTTCCAGATTTGAATCTCTGCTGGCAGAGCCTCGCGCAGTTCGGCCACAAACGCCGGGGTCTCGTTGCCATGCAGCTGAACGGCTGACAGTGAAAGTGCCGTGGCTTGCGTGACAACGTCACTAACTGAGTGGTTGCGGAACACGCCCACGTAGCGCAGCGGCGCGGCGGCGATCACGGTTTGCGCGGTGGCGGTGTCAATCTGACGCGGTGAACCTTCAGCGAAGATCAGCCCGCCGTAAATGGCGCCGGCTTCATAGGTGGCACGCGCATCTTCAGCACGGGTTAAGCCGCAGACTTTATTGCTGCCCAGTGTGACGCGACGCACCGCGCCGGTCAGGTCCGCTTCTTCCATCAGAGCAGAGCCAATCAGGAAGCCATTTGCAAAGTGGCTCAGCTCGCGGATATCGGCATAGCTGTTAATGCCCGATTCACTGATCACCGTCACGCCGTGCGACAGACGTGGCGCCAGCTGACGGGTGCGGTTGAGATCGATAGAGAGGTCGCGCAGATCGCGGTTGTTAATCCCCACGACTCTGGCCTGCAGCGCGATAGCCCGCTCCAGCTCCTCTTCATTACTCACTTCAGTGAGAATGCCCATCTTCAGGCTGTGCGCCACGGCGGCCAGCTGACGATACTGCTCATCATCCAGCACCGACAGCATCAGCAGGATCGCATCCGCCTGGTAGTAGCGGGCCAGATAAATCTGGTAAGGGTCGATGATAAAATCTTTGCACAGCACCGGCTGGGTGATGGCGGCGCTGACAATCGGCAGAAAGGCGAAGTCGCCCTGAAAATATTTCTCATCGGTCAGCACGGACACCGCGGAAGCGTAGTGGCGATAAACCCCGGCAATGGCGGCCGGATCGAAATCCTCACGAATCACGCCTTTTGAGGGCGACGCCTTTTTACACTCCAGGATAAATGCGGTTCTTGCACCCTGCAGCGCGTCGTAGAAATGACGGCTGGCAGGTTCAATGCTGTTCTGAAAGGTGGAGAGAGGCTGCTGCTGCTGACGGGCTTCCACCCAAATCGCTTTGTCCTGAACAATTTTTTCTAACACGGTGCCTTTCATGATTATCCTCTTGCTGCCAGTGCGACTACACGCTCATAAGCCTGTCCGCTGCGGATGGCGTTAAGCGCCTGCTGTGCGTTTTCACGCAGATCTTCCTGACCGAATACTTTAAGCAACATCGCCACGTTAACGGCGACCGCCTCCTCATGGGCCTGCTGGCCATTACCCTGGAGTAAAGCCGTCAGAATGTCACGATTTTCTTCCGGCGTGCCGCCCGCCAGCGCCTCTTTGGGATGGAAGCCAAAACCGAAGTCTTCTGGCGAGAGCTGATAGCGGGTAATTTCCCCTTCACGCAGTTCAGCCACATGGGTCACATCGTGCAGCGCCACTTCATCCATGCCGCCACCGTGAACCACCGCCGCACGCTGATAACCCAGCACTTTCAGAGTCTGTGCAATCGGCATTACCAGTTCCGGGCTGTAGACGCCAATCACCGCCAGCGGAGGACGCGCCGGGTTGATCAGCGGACCTAACACATTAAACAGCGTGCGGGTCTTAAGCTGCTGGCGAACCGGCATCGCGTGGCGAAAGCCCGTGTGATACTGCGGCGCAAACAGGAAGCAGACGTTCAGATCGTCCAGCGCCTGGCGCGCCCGGTCAGCGGGCATATCGAGATTGATGCCAAAGGCGGCCAGCAGATCGGACGAGCCCGATTTGCTGGAGACGCTGCGGTTGCCGTGCTTCGCCACTTTCAGACCGCAGGTCGCGGCCACAAAGGCGCTGGCCGTCGAGATATTAATGCTGTTACTGCCATCGCCGCCGGTGCCCACGATGTCGGCAAACGCGTAGTCAGGGCGGGGAAACGGTTTGGCATCTTCCAGCAGCGCCGTAGCGGCACCGGCGATCTCTTCCGGCGTTTCACCGCGCACTTTCATGGCGACCAGCGCGGCAGCGAGCTGGGTTGGCTCCAGCTGTCCGGTAATAATGGCGCTGAACAGCTGATGACTCTCAGCCTGATTCAGCGTCTGCGCCTGGTAAAGTTTTTCCAGTGTCTGTTGCATCGTTATTCTCCCTGTTACTTCGCCAGCGCCCAGGCCAGCGTCTGCTCAAGCAGGCGCGCGCCCTGAGAAGTCAAAATCGATTCAGGATGGAACTGAAACCCGCAGACGCGATCGGTTTCATGGCGAACGGCCATTACCATCCCGTTGTAACTGGCGTTAACCGTCAGCTCATCCGGCGTGTTGCTGCCCACCAGCGAGTGGTAGCGCGCCACGGGCAGCGGATTGCTCAAACCCTCAAACATCGCCTCGCCGTCATGAACAATAGATGAGGCTTTACCGTGCAGGATCTCGCCTGCCTGACCCACCTGGCCGCCATAGGCCTCCACAATCGCCTGATGTCCCAGACAGATGCCGATAATCGGCAGACGGCCGCGCAGTACCCGCAGCAGCTCCGGCATACAGCCCGCATCTTTTGGCGCGCCGGGGCCGGGGGAGAGCATCAGCACCGGGTTTTCCATCCGCTGCAGCTGTTCAATTAACAGTTCTGCAGGCAGGTTGTTACGGTAGATCACCACGTTGTGACCAAAGGTCCGCAGCTGATCAACCAGGTTGTAGGTAAAAGAGTCGATGTTATCGAGCAGCAGAATATCGGCCATCAGAAGATCTCCTTGCAGTGATGGGCAGTCGCGATAGCGCGCAGAACGGCGCGGGCTTTATTGCGGCTTTCATCAGCTTCAGCCTGCGGATTGGAATCCAGCACCACACCGGCGCCCGCCTGAACGGTGGCGACGCCATCTTCGACATAGGCCGAACGAATAACGATACAGGTATCAAGATCGCCCTGAGCGGTGAAGTAGCCCACCGCGCCGCCGTAGCTGCCGCGACGGGTGCGTTCAGCACCGGCAATCAGCTGCATGGCGCGTACTTTTGGCGCGCCGCTCAGCGTGCCCATGTTCATACAGGCGCGATAGGCGTGCAGCACGTCGAGGTCGGCGCGCAGCGTGCCCACGACGCGGGAAACCAGATGCATTACAAATGAGTAGCGGTCGACTTTGGTCAGGTCAGCGACATAACGGCTGCCGGGCACGCAGATACGCGCCAGATCGTTACGCGCCAGATCCACCAGCATCAGATGCTCAGCCAGCTCTTTATGGTCGGTGCGCATCTCCAGCTCAATGCGGCTGTCGAGATCGCGGTCCAGTGAGCCATCCGCATGGCGGCCACGCGGGCGGGTACCGGCAATCGGGTAGATCTCAATCTGACGTGAGGTGGCGTCATACTTCAGCGAGCTTTCCGGCGATGCGCCAAACAGCGCGAAATCCTGATCCTGCATAAAGAACATATACGGGCTTGGATTGCTGTTTTTCAGTGTGTCGTAGGCGGCCAGCGGTGACGGGCACGGCAGCGAGAAGCGGCGTGACGGCACGACCTGGAAAATTTCGCCGATGCGAATCGCCTGCTGCATGGTGCGAACCACGTCGCAATACTCTTCATCGCTCTGGCTGGTGGTCAGCGTCATCTGTTCAACCTTTTGTACCGGCAGAGCAGGTGCTGGCTGCAGCATCTGGCCATGCAGCTGCTCAATGCGGCGCTGCAGACGCTGGAACTCGCTGGTGGACGGGCAGAACAGGCTGGCCTGCAGACGCGCACTGCGGGTCTGGTGATCGATCACCAGTAAGGTCTCTGCCAGATAGAAACAGTAGTCGGGGCAGCGCTGCTGGTTATCCAGCTCCGGCAGGGTTTCAAAACCGGCCACCAGATCATAAGCAAACAGGCCACCCAGCAGCACGGCTTCGCGCTCGTCGGCCGGGGAGTTAACCAGCTGTGGAATCAGACGCAGTGCATCAAACACCGACAGCGCCTTAAGGCGGGAATCTTCGTCCTGCTGATGATCGGTGCTCTGTGGGAACGTCAGTTCGCGGCCATCGGGACGGACCTGATTGCTGACGGAGGCGGGCAGAGCTTCATCCAGCAGCGGCAGCACGGCACGGCCATTTTCTGACAGTGCCTGCACGGTAACCGTATTACCCATGGCGCTGATGCGCAGCGCACTGTCGACAATCAGCAGACTTTTTAAATTGCGCTTGCTGTCGATGTCAGCAGATTCGAGCAGCAGGGTTGCCGGACGTGCGCCGCACAGCTGATGAAACACTGCGGCCGGATCTTCGCGATAGGGCGCGTTGCCGGTAATCAACTTCACTGTAGGTTTCGCATTTGGCATGATGATTTCTCTGAATTTCGCTCAAAAAAAAGCCCGCTCGGTGGCGGGCTCAGGTATTCGCACAGCATTTACGCAAAGTGTGCACGACCCAGTCGCCCGTTTTCGGGAACATCGCGCCAACCGTTTAAATGCGTGATTACACTAGCCATGATTGAATACCCGTTACGTGTGAACTTGTGTACTAGTTAACGGGTTCAGGGCGGAAATGTCAATAGCCTTTTTCACTGAGCGTTAAAATCGTTATCATGCTGGCCGGTTTAGTTTCAGCAGGAGTTCTCTTGAGCGATATCGCCCGTTTCCCGGTTTATGATTTACACAGCCACACGCGTGCCTCCGATGGTTTTCTGACGCCAGCCGCGCTGGTGCAGCGAGCCGTAGAGATGCGCGTCGGCGTACTGGCGATCACCGATCACGACAGCGTTGCAGGGGTAGAGGAAGCGCAGCAAACGGCACTCGACCACGATCTACCAATAAAAGTGCTGGCAGGCGCAGAGATCTCCACGCTGTGGGAGAACCATGAGATTCACATCGTGGGCCTGAATATTGATATCCACCATCCGGCGATGGTGACGTTTCTGGCAGGACAACACGCCTGCCGACAGACGCGGGCGGAAGAGATGGGTGAGCGACTCGCGAAGGCACGTATCCCGGATGCGCTGGCCGGTGCGATGCGACTGGCGGATGGCGGTATCATCACCCGTGGTCACTTTGCCCGTTTCCTGATTGAGCAGGGCAAAGCGGAAAATATGGTGCAGGTATTCAAAAATTATCTGGCGCGTGGCAAAACCGGCTACGTGCCGCCACAATGGTGTACAATTAAACAAGCTATTGATGCGATTCATCATTCTGGTGGTTGCGCCGTGCTGGCGCATCCTGGCCGTTACGGATTATCGGCTAAGTGGCTCAAAAGGCTGGTCGCCCATTTCCGCGAAGCGGGCGGCGATGCGATGGAAGTCGCGCAGTGCCAGCAGCCACCTAATGAGCGCACGACACTGGCGCAATACGCCAGAGATAACGAACTGGCCGCATCACAAGGTTCTGATTTTCATCAACCCTGCCCGTGGATTGAGCTGGGCCGCAAACTCTGGCTGCCCGCGGCGGTTGAGCCGGTCTGGGAACGCTTCCCGGATCTCGCGCCCCGCCTGGCAATCACGGAAAGGTGACACGAGGTTTTTATGAGTCAATTGTTTCACATTCATCCGGATAACCCACAGCCGCGCCTCATCAGTCAGGCGGTCGACTACCTGAATAAAGGCAGCGTCATCGTCTATCCTACCGATTCCGGTTATGCGCTGGGCTGTCGGCTGGAAGAGAAGGGCGCGATGGAGCGAATTTGCCGTATCCGTCAGCTCGACGGACACCACAACTTCACCCTGATGTGCCGGGATCTTTCGGAGCTGTCGGTCTATTCGCAGGTGGGCAACTCCGCCTTTCGCCTGCTGAAAAACAACACGCCGGGCAACTACACCTTTATTCTCAAGGCGACCAAAGAAGTGCCGCGTCGCCTGATGAATGATAAACGTAAGACCATTGGTCTGCGCGTACCCTCCAATCCGGTGGCGCTGGCGCTGCTGGAAGCGCTGAATCAGCCGATGATGTCGACCTCATTAATCCTGCCGGGCAACGATTTTACTGAGTCCGACCCGGAAGAGATCCAGCACAGCATTGGTAAGCTGGTTGATCTGATCATCGACGGCGGTACGCTGGGGCAACAGCCGACCACGGTGGTCGACCTGACCACCGATTCGCCGGAAATCGTGCGTGAAGGCGTGGGCGATACCCGCCCGTTCCTGTAATTAAGTCAGGTTTCAGACACCGCGGGTCGGTGTCTGAGCCAGATTCGCCTCTAACCAGTTCTTAAACTGACCGTAAGGAATATAAAGTGACACATCTTTCAGGATCACTTTATTATTACGACCGTTCTTAATCGAGTCAGAATAGCCAACAATAACGCCGCTCAGCGTATCATCACGGTTATAAACACCGCCGCCCGACATTCCCTGAACCACGCCTGCGTTAGACGCCATTGCGATACAGGGGCTTTTATTCCAGTCATTCCGGATTGCCGTGCGGGCTAAATTAACCCCGGTCGACTCCACCGGCATCGCGGAAATAAAGCTGTAGCCATACATTTTAACGGGATCGCCAATGTCACCGCTGCGGAATTTAGCCAGCGTTCTGGCATCATTCTTGTGATAAATAATCGCAAGGTCGCAATAAGGGTGATAAGACTTCACGCGCTGCACGGCGGTTTTAGCAACGTGCGCAGCCGTGAGGCTATATTCAGGCGTCAGAGGTATGCTGGTGCCCAGTGTGCCAAGACCGAGGATCGTCGGAATGCCAGTCACGCTCATATCTACGTGCTGCATCGCCGTACGACTGTACTCAGTGTGGCCCACAGAGCACCCGCTCAGGACCAGTGCAGCAAGCACCGGGCACAGAAACAGGTTTCTCATGATGGTTTTCTTTATTCAGGCATGTCGGGAAATCCCTGGTGAAGATTTTTGACATGCAAGCAAGGTTCATCACTGAACCGTATTAACGCAACAACTCCGGATGCGCCGGTTTATTGGATTAATGTAAAAACACTATTTTTATTAACGAATGACAAAAGCCAGACTGTAATGTCGCAGGACCGCTTTATCGCGGACTTTGCTTTTTTATTGTGCTAACGGGATTCAGTGTATCAGCTTAATAGTGTCGTACAATTTATTAAATCTTATAAAAACTAAATGTCATGAAAAATAGGGTTTTAAATACATCTGCCTTAAGAATAATCTGCCTTTTTCATATTCACCGCTCACTTATCATGGCTAAAATCAATCAGATGGTTTTTTATGCTGACTTTAATGTTTTTTGCAGGCGATTAAAAGCAAGAGCTAAACGGAGGAAGTGTAAGATAGTGTTAAGGTTTTCATCCTCAGAACATCACTTTGATGAAAAAAGAGTGGTTAGAAAATTTAATTGTCATTAGCTATAAAGTTTTTGAGACATTCATTTTATTAAACATATTTTCTTATCAGTTGGCCGGGCTTTATTTAAATCAGCATTAACAATTATCAGATCTCAAACTATCAGAGGCCGACCCTTCTTTATTGGCTATTAACGGATTTATAAAGCGCGTTACATCAGCGTTAAATGCCTGTATAATGGGGCAAACCTGCTAAGTTAACCTGTTGATTTAGAAAGGATTATCACCTAATTATGACGCCTGGGAAGGCGACAAAGAGGAAGCTCAATGAGCGAAAAGTTACAGAAAGTCTTAGCGCGTGCCGGTCATGGCTCGCGTCGTGAAATCGAATCAATGATTGCTGCTGGCCGTGTCAGCGTTGACGGCAAGATCGCCACCCTGGGCGACCGCGTCGAAAGCAGCAAATCCCTTAAAATCCGTATTGATGGCCATCTGGTATCGATTGCTGAATCAGCAACCGAAGTCTGCCGCGTGCTGGCTTACTACAAACCGGAAGGTGAACTCTGTACCCGCAGCGATCCTGAAGGCCGCCCGACGGTGTTTGACCGTCTGCCGCGTCTGCGCGGTTCACGCTGGATTGCCGTTGGCCGTCTGGATGTGAACACCTGTGGTCTGATGCTCTTCACCACCGACGGTGAACTGGCGAACCGCCTGATGCATCCGAGCCGTGAAGTGGAACGTGAATATGCGGTGCGCGTGTTTGGTCAGGTTGACGATGATAAAATTCGTCAGCTGAGCAAAGGCGTTCAGCTGGAAGATGGCCCGGCTGCGTTCAAAACCCTGAAGTTTGGCGGCGGCGAAGGCATCAACCAGTGGTACAACGTGACCCTGACTGAAGGACGTAACCGTGAAGTGCGTCGTTTATGGGAAGCGGTCGGCGTGCAGGTCAGTCGTCTGATGCGTGTCCGCTATGGCGACATCACCTTACCAAAAGGCCTGCCGCGCGGTGGCTGGACCGAACTGGATCTGCCTGCGGTGAACTACCTGCGTAACCTGGTGGAGCTGGATGATGAAACCGTCACTAAGCTGGTGGTCGAGAAAGATCGTCGTCGTACCAAGGCGAACCAGATTCGTCGTGCGGTGAAACGTCACAGTAAAGTGAGCAGCAGTCCCCGAACTCCACGTCGCAATCCGGGCAGCAAACGTAACTCCGGTTAATCCCGTTGTCCGATCGCGAAAAACGCAGCCTCAGGGCTGCGTTTTCTTTTTCTGCTACCAGTCAATTCCCTGCTGAGCTTGGATACCGGCATCAAACGCATGCTTAACTGGCCGCATCTCCGTTACCGTATCCGCCATCTCAGTCAGGCTGCGATGACAGCCGCGCCCGGTAATGATTACGCTCTGATGCGCCGGGCGCTGTTGCAGGGCGGTAATCAGGTCGTCCAGAGGCAGATAATCCATGCTGACCATATAAGTGATTTCATCGAGCACGACCAGGTCGAGCTGCTCATCGGCCAGCATCCGTTTTGCATGCTGCCACACGGCCAGACAGGCGGCGGTATCCGTTTCGCGGTTCTGCGTGTCCCAGGTAAACCCGGTTGCCATCACCTGAAACTCCACACCGTGCTGTTCCAGCAGGTTACGCTCGCCATTCGGCCAGTCACCTTTAATGAACTGAATGGCCGCCGCTCGCTTGCCATGACCGGTGGCGCGCAGTGCCGTGCCAAAGGCTGCGGTGGTTTTGCCTTTACCATTGCCGGTAAACACCATCAGGATGCCGCGAACCTCGGTGGCCGCCGCAATGCGCGCATCAACCTGCTCTTTTAACCGCTGCTGACGCTGTTGATGACGGTCGTCCGCCATTATTCCGCGGCTCCCGGTTTTCTGCCCGGTTGTGCATCAAAGCTGATACCGGTTTTGCGTCGGCTGTCATCACCCATCAGATAAAGGTAGAGCGGCATCAGATCGGCAGGGGTTTTCAGCTTATTTGCATCTTCCTGCGGGAAGGCACTGGCGCGCATTTTGGTGCGGGTCCCGCCCGGATTGATACAGTTTACCCGCAATGCCTGCGTCTTATACTCATCGGCCAGCACCTGCATCATGCCTTCGGTGGCAAATTTAGAGACAGCATAGGCGCCCCAGCCTGCGCGACCGGTGCGGCCTACGCTGGAGGTGGTAAACACCAGTGAACCGGCATCTGACTTCAATAACAGCGGCAACAGCGCCTGCGTCAGGAAGAAGGTGGCGTCCAGGTTGATGTTCATCACCTGCTGCCAGACCTGAGGGTCGAGTTCTGCCAGCGGCACAATTTCACCGAGGATACCGGCGTTATGCAGCACGCCGTCAAGACGCGGGAACTGCTGTGACAGTTGTTCTGCCACCTGCTGGCAACGTTCCGGTGTCGCTTCGGCCAGATCGAACACTACGGTGTGAGCAGGGCATTGATTAAGTTGACGGATGGCCTGTTCGACCTGCTGAAGTTTCTCAGGGTTACGGCCCATCAGGATCACTTCAGCGCCATAACGCGCGTAAGTTAGCGCCGCTTCGCGGCCAATGCCATCTGAAGCGCCAGTCACCAGGATAATACGGTGATTGAGCAGGTCGCTTTTCGGTTGATAATGCACAGCGGGTTCCTCCAGCGAAAACAGCATGATTCCGCTTTATGCCTGAATTTACGAATGGGCGCAATCGCCAACCCACGCATTCTGTGCCAGCTGCTGGCATTTCAGGCGACGGAGCAAAGCAAAACGGCTAAACTGGCGAACTGTTTTTGATTCTCTGTTACTAAGGCGACCTGATGGATTTTATTTCAACGTATGGACTGTTTTTAGCGAAAGCGGTGACTCTGGTGGTTGCCGTCGCTGCGATTGTCATGATTATCATGAATGCCGCGTTACGTAAGCGGGCACAAAGCGGTCAGCTTCGCCTGACACATCTGGGTGATGACTATCAGCAGATGAAAGAGGATTTACAGCTGGCAAAAATGCAGCCGCAGGCGCAGAAAGTCTGGCTGAAAAATCATAAAAAAAGTGAAAAGCTGAAAGCCAAAGCAGAAAAACAGGCGGCGAAGCAGGGCCGGACTGACAGTGTTAAACCCACGCTCTACGTGCTCGATTTTAAAGGCAGCATGGATGCCGGTGAAGTGGCGTCGCTGCGTGAAGAGATTTCAGCTGTGCTGGCTGTGAAGCAGCCGGGTGATGAAGTGCTGCTGCGGCTTGAAAGCCCGGGTGGCGTAGTGCATGGCTATGGCCTGGCGGCCTCTCAGCTGCAGCGCCTGCGCGATCAGGGTCTGCGCATTACGGCAGCGGTGGATAAAGTTGCAGCCAGCGGCGGATACATGATGGCCTGCGTGGCCGATCGCATTGTAGCTGCACCGTTCTCAATCATTGGCTCCATCGGCGTGGTTGCGCAGATCCCGAACTTCAACCGCCTGCTGAAACGAAACGATATTGATGTTGAGCTGCACACCGCAGGACAGTACAAGCGCACGCTGACGCTGTTTGGTGAGAACACCGAAGAGGGACGTGAGAAATTCCAGGAAGATCTCGACGAAACGCACCTGCTGTTCAAACAGTTTGTCCACCAGATGCGCCCGTCACTTGATATCGATAAGGTAGCCACCGGTGAACACTGGTATGGCCGTCAGGCGCTGGATCTGGGCCTGATTGACGAAATCGGCACCAGCGATGATCTGATTATCCGTCAGATGGATCAGTTCAACGTGCTCGGCGTCCATTACGCCCGCCGCCGCAAAATGATGGACCGCTTTACCCAGAGCGCCGGATCGGTGGCAGAGGGCCTGCTGCTGAAACTCTGGCAGCGCGGCGAGAAGCCAATGCTCTGATACGAAACCCGGCCTGTGCCGGGTTTTTTATTCCAGGTGGTAGAGCGGCGACAGCACCACGGCAAGGTGTTTAAAGACGTTAAATACCGCGGTGGTTTTTGTCGTTGGCAGTCCCTCCGCGTCCAGAAAAAACGGTCCGCGAAAGACCAGCACACCGGCCTGTTGAGTCACCTCATCCGCCTGCATACCCGCTAAATAATCGTCATGCTCCCTGATCAGCGCATTGGCCTTTTCCAGCAACGCCTGGCGGGAAATAGGCTGAGTCGTTCTCTCCATTTATTCGCTCCTTTTTGACAGCACCCAAATCCTTTCTATATTACTGGCGAGTCACGCGGTGTGACAAATCGGTCTGAACGATGAAAACCTGGCGTAAGTTCGGGCTGAGTGCTAATTAAGTTGCGTAACAGATTTTATCAGGTAGAGTGTGGGCGATTCCGATTTCAGGGATTTTGCACCAGGATGTGCGAAGAGTTCAGATTGAAAAAGCACGCTTTATCATGCAGTTGCATAACGCCACATCGTCTGATCTGAGATTGACCCCTCCGCCTTGAAATGTTAAACAGGCGCAGCAATATTGAACCCAATGGGTTTTTGGGCATCCAATCCTCTCCCGTTAAGCAGGATGTTTTCATTAGGTAAAGGTAAATATGGGTAAAGCACTCGTTATTGTTGAGTCCCCGGCAAAGGCTAAAACAATCAATAAATACCTGGGCAATGACTACGTGGTTAAATCCAGCGTCGGTCATATCCGGGATCTGCCGACCAGTGGTTCAACCGCGAAGAAGAGTGCTGACGCCTCGACTGAAAAGAAAGCCAAAGACGCTTCGACTGACAAGAAAGTCAAAAAAGTTAAAAAAGATGAGAAGGCCGCACTCGTCAGCCGCATGGGTGTTGACCCTTATCACGGCTGGGAAGCGGATTATCAGATTCTGCCCGGCAAAGAGAAAGTCGTTGCCGAACTGAAGGCGTTAGCCGCCAATGCTGACCACATCTATCTCGCAACCGACCTTGACCGCGAAGGGGAAGCCATTGCCTGGCACCTGCGGGAAGTGATTGGGGGCGATGACTCGCGCTTCAGCCGCGTGGTCTTTAACGAAATTACCAAGAATGCGATTCGTCAGGCGTTTGAAAAACCGGGCGAACTGAATATTGACCGGGTGAATGCTCAGCAGGCGCGTCGTTTCATGGACCGCGTGGTGGGCTATATGGTCTCGCCACTGCTGTGGAAAAAAATCGCCCGTGGTCTCTCTGCCGGCCGTGTGCAATCCGTTGCGGTTCGCCTGGTGGTGGAACGTGAACGTGAGATCAAAGCCTTTGTTCCCGAAGAGTACTGGGAAGTTAATGCCGCGCTGACCACGCCGAAAGGCGATGAGCTGTCGATGGACGTGACGCATAAAGGCGATAAAGCCTTCCGTCCGGTCAACCGCGACGAGACCTATGCCGCCGTCGCGCTGCTGGAAAAAGCGCGCTATGAGATCGTCGATCGTGAAGATAAGCCGACCAGCAGCAAGCCGGGCGCACCTTATATCACCTCGACGCTGCAGCAGGCTGCCAGTACCCGTCTTGGCTTTGGCGTCAAGAAGACCATGATGATGGCCCAGCGCCTGTACGAAGCGGGTCACATTACCTACATGCGTACCGATTCGACCAACCTGAGTCAGGATGCGGTCGCGATGGCACGTGGTTATATCGAAAGCCATTTCGGTAAAAAGTACCTGCCAGAAACGGCCATTACTTACGCCAGCAAAGAGAACTCCCAGGAAGCGCACGAAGCGATTCGTCCTTCTGATGTGGAAGTGGTGGCGGAACAGCTGAAAGATATGGAAGCGGATGCGCAGAAACTCTATCAGCTGATCTGGCGTCAGTTTGTTGCCTGTCAGATGACACCGGCCAAATATGACTCCAGCACCATTACGGCAGCGGCAGGTGATTTTAAACTCAAGGCGAAAGGCCGCATTCTGCGTTTCGACGGCTGGACCAAAGTGATGCCAGCGCTGCGTAAGAATGATGAAGATCGAACGCTGCCTGCCGTGACGGTGGGTGATGTTCTGGACCTGCAACAACTGCTGCCCGGCCAGCACTTTACCAAACCACCAGCGCGCTTCAGCGAAGCGTCACTGGTGCGTGAGCTGGAAAAGCGCGGCATTGGCCGTCCATCAACCTACGCTGCCATCACCTCGACCATTCAGGATCGTGGCTACGTGCGGGTGGAAAACCGTCGTTTCTATGCGGAAAAAATGGGTGAGATCGTCACCGATCGCCTGGAAGAGAACTTCCGCGAGCTGATGAATTACGATTTCACCGCCCGTATGGAGAGCAACCTCGACCAGGTGGCCAACAACGAAGCGCAATGGAAAGCGGTGCTCGACCACTTCTTCACCGACTTTACTCAGCAGCTTGAACTGGCTGAGAAAGATCCTGAAGAGGGTGGCATGCAGCCGAACCAGATGGTGCTGACCTCGATTGAGTGTCCGACCTGTAGCCGCCAGATGGGGATTCGTACCGCCAGTACCGGCGTTTTCCTGGGCTGTTCCGGCTATGCGCTGCCGCCTAAAGAGCGCTGCAAACAGACCATTAACCTGATTCCGGAAAATGAAGTTCTTAATATTCTGGAAGGGGATGATGCTGAGACCAACGCCCTGCGTGCCCGTCGTCGCTGCCAGAAGTGTGGCACGGCCATGGACAGTTACCTGATCGACAACGAACGTAAACTGCATGTCTGTGGTAATAACCCGGAGTGTGACGGTTACGAAATCGAGAAGGGCGAATTCCGCATCAAAGGCTATGACGGCCCGATAGTGGAGTGCGAGAAGTGTGGTTCGGAGATGCACCTGAAGATGGGACGCTTTGGTAAGTACATGGCGTGTACCAACGATGAGTGCAAAAACACCCGCAAGATTCTGCGTAGTGGTGAAGTCGCACCGCCGAAAGAAGATCCGGTTCCACTGCCAGAGCTGGCGTGTGAGAAGTCCGATGCTTACTTCGTGTTGCGTGACGGCGCAGCGGGCGTTTTCCTCGCCGCCAACACCTTCCCGAAATCACGCGAAACGCGTGCGCCGCTGGTGGAAGAGCTGCAGCGCTTTAAAGATCGTCTGCCTGAGAAGCTGAAATACCTGGCCGACGCGCCAGCGGCGGATCCGGACGGCAACAAAGCGATGGTGCGCTTCAGCCGCAAGACTAAACAGCAGTATGTCTCCTCTGAAAAAGAGGGCAAGGCAACGGGCTGGTCCGCCTTCTATATAGATGGCAAATGGCAGGTCGCGAAGAAGTAATCCACACAGGCCAGCGCTCGCTGGCCTTTTTCTGAGCCTTATATCAATCCGTTCTACTCTCTCACTTAAACTGATATAGTTGTTATAGCATTTCCGACCTTTCCTGATGCATAGCCTTTCTTTACCCTCGCGACTATACGTCAACCGGGGATGCGACTCTGTAACTTACCGGATGGAATAGATATGAAATTACAGCAGTTGCGCTATATCGTCGAAGTGGTGAACCATAATCTCAATGTCTCTTCGACAGCGGAAGGTCTCTACACCTCTCAACCCGGCATCAGTAAACAGGTGCGTATGCTGGAAGATGAGCTGGGCGTGCAGATCTTTGCCCGCAGCGGTAAGCATCTCACCCAGGTAACGCCGGCAGGGGAAGAGATCATCCGTATAGCGCGTGAAGTGCTCTCTAAAGTGGATGCGATCAAGTCGGTGGCCGGTGAGCATACCTGGCCGGATAAAGGCTCGCTCTATGTCGCGACCACGCACACGCAGGCGCGCTATGCGCTGCCAGGGGTGATCAAAGGCTTTATCGAGCGCTATCCGCGCGTCTCCTTGCACATGCATCAGGGGTCTCCAACTCAAATCGCCGAAGCGGTCTCTAAAGGCAATGCCGATTTTGCGATTGCCACCGAAGCGCTGCATCTCTATGACGATTTAATCATGCTGCCGTGCTACCACTGGAACCGGGCGATTGTCGTGACGGCTGACCATCCGCTGGCGGGGAAAGGGCAGGTGACTATCGAAGAGCTGGCTGAATATCCGCTGGTGACCTACACCTTTGGCTTCACCGGGCGTTCAGAACTGGATACGGCCTTCAATCGTGCAGGATTAACCCCACGCATCGTTTTCACCGCTACCGACGCCGACGTGATCAAAACGTATGTCCGGTTAGGTCTGGGTGTGGGTGTGATTGCCAGTATGGCGGTGGACCCGGTCGCCGATCCTGACCTGATTCGCATCGAAGCCGCCGACATCTTTACCAACAGCACCACCAAGATTGGCTTCCGCCGCAGTACCTTCCTGCGCAGCTATATGTATGATTTCATCCAACGTTTTGCGCCTCATCTGACGCGCGACGTGGTGGATACTGCCGTGGCGCTGCGCTCAAACGAAGACATTGAGGCGATGTTTAAAGATATCAAACTGCCGTTTAAATAGAGTTTACGCGCCACGCTTAAACTTAAGGCTGCCTGGAGCAGCCTTTTTTGTGTCCAGGGTTTAGCTCCAGACGAGACTCAAAAGTTTTTATGATTTTTTTGTAAATAAAACATTGATCACATGTTTCCCCATCGGGCTTTCTTAAATGCGAATTACAACACATTTTTAACTATGTGACTTTGCGACTCGCCAGGATTATTCCCATACTCCAGTTAAGAGCCGATGTGGGAAGCCAGTAAACATAAGGTTCTTAAGTGGTCTCTAAAGTTTTAAATGGATCTGTTTTTAAATTAACTCAAATTTATTAGCTGTCTGTTTAAATAAATATTTGTTCCGGAGTTAATGATTTCTAACGTTCCTGAAGCCTATTGATTAATACCGTTAATCGTTTTACTCAATAAAAATAACTGGATTTTTGGCCTTAACGCGTTTAGGATTCCTCCTAAATCTTAATCGATGTTATCAATCATTTTGTTGAGAGTGATTATCAAAAACTATGAATACACGACTGACTGTACAACCGGGTTTCCCGGCAAAAAGCACCAAGGTTGAGCGTACCGGCAACACCCGTCGCAACGCCTGGTTAACCGTATTCGCTGCCTCTGCGCTGTTCTGGGTAGTTGTAGCGTTAATGATCTGGCGTATCTGGGGCTAAAGCCATGTGGGCAAATACACTCAGCCATAAACGTTCCCTGAGCTCGCGTCAGCACAAGCCTGTTGCCTGTAAGGCAAAAGAAGCGCTTGCAAAGGACGAGAAAGTGTCTATCCCCGAGTCATGGGATTTGAGTGATAACCAGAGACTTTTTATTGAGTCGTTTCTGGACCCTAAAAACAAATAACGTTTTCATACCACCTGTTACCAACTGTTCTTTTATTACCGGAATTTCCGGCGGGCTTTTTAAATGCCCCTTTCCACATCCTGTACGACCAAAGGGTGTCACCTCTTAAATCAGGTGACCGCAAAAACTTTTACGCCCGATTCCGGCGAAGGAGTGAACCAAATGAATATGATAAAAATGTCCTGGCTCAGCGCGTATGCTTTCTCCTTTGCGTTCTGGTCTGCGGCGGTGTGGATAACGCTGTAATTTGAATTAAAATCACCTTTTTATGATGCCTCGTGACTTCACGGGGCATTTTCGTTTATGCGCGATTGTAGCAATTTGTGTTGTTATCAAAACGTTAACGAATTTGTGGTCTATCTTTAACATAAACCTTTGTCTCTCTAAGGTTTAAGGCCATGAACGAAAAAGGAGGAGCTATGTCGTCTACCCTACGCGAGCAGAGTCAGGAAATACTGCAGGTCGACACCAAAAAATATCACATCTTCAGTCTTCCCCGCGCGGCTCAACATTTCGGCAATATCGATAGCCTGCCCAAATCACTCAAAGTTTTGCTGGAAAATTTACTGCGCTGGCAGGATGGTGACTCCGTTACGGCAGAGGACATCCAGGCGCTGGTTGACTGGCAAAAAGATGCCCATGCCGATCGTGAAATCGCCTATCGTCCCGCCCGCGTATTAATGCAGGACTTTACCGGCGTTCCCGCCGTGGTTGACCTGGCGGCGATGCGCGAAGCGGTAAACCGTTTAGGCGGCGATGTGGCCAAAGTGAATCCGTTATCGCCGGTCGATCTGGTGATCGACCACTCAGTCACGGTCGATCATTTTGGCGACGATGACGCCTTTGAAGAGAACGTCCGGCTGGAGATGGAGCGCAACCATGAGCGCTACGTCTTCCTGCGCTGGGGGCAGAAAGCGTTTGATAAATTCCGCGTCGTGCCGCCGGGGACCGGGATCTGCCATCAGGTGAACCTGGAATATCTCGGCAAGGCGATCTGGCACGAAACGGTTAACGGTGAAGAGTACGCCTGGCCCGATACGCTGGTCGGCACGGATTCCCACACCACCATGATCAACGCGCTGGGCGTGCTGGGATGGGGAGTCGGGGGAATCGAGGCCGAAGCGGCCATGCTCGGTCAGCCTGTCTCCATGCTGATCCCGGATGTGGTGGGTTTCAAACTGACTGGCAAACTCAGGGCGGGTATCACCGCAACCGACCTGGTGCTGACCGTCACTCAGATGCTGCGTAAGCATGGCGTTGTGGGCAAATTTGTTGAGTTCTACGGTGATGGCCTGGCCGATCTGCCGCTGGCAGACCGCGCGACCATCGCTAACATGGCCCCGGAATATGGCGCGACCTGCGGATTCTTCCCGGTCGATGACGTCACGCTGAGCTATATGACACTGACCGGCCGCGATGCCGATCAGGTCGCCTTAGTGGAAGCCTATGCCAAAGCGCAGGGCCTGTGGCGTAATCCGGGCGATGAGCCGCGCTTTACCAGTACCCTGGCGCTGGATATGAACGAAGTGGAGTCGAGTCTTGCCGGACCAAAACGTCCGCAGGATCGGGTCTCACTGGGCGATGTGCCCGCTGCGTTTGATGCCAGCAACGAGCTGGAAGTGAATCAGGCGCAGAAACCCCATAAAAACGTCGAATATACCGACAGCGATACCGGCCTGACGCATACGCTGACCGATGGCGCGGTGGTGATCAGTGCGATTACCTCCTGTACCAACACGTCGAATCCCAGCGTGCTGATGGCGGCCGGCCTGCTGGCGAAAAAAGCGGTCGAGCGGGGTCTGAAACGCCAGCCGTGGGTGAAAGCTTCGCTGGCGCCAGGGTCTAAAGTGGTTTCCGACTATCTGGCCGTCGCGCAGCTGACCTCCTATCTCGACGAACTGGGCTTTAACCTGGTCGGTTATGGCTGTACCACCTGTATCGGTAACTCCGGACCGTTGAAAGATGAGATTGAGTCTGCGATCAAAGCGGGCGATCTTACGGTGGGAGCCGTGCTGTCCGGTAACCGTAACTTTGAAGGCCGTATTCATCCGCTGATTAAAACCAACTGGCTGGCGTCGCCACCGCTGGTGGTGGCCTATGCGCTGGCGGGTAACATGAAGATCAACCTGCAGACCGAGCCGCTGGGCCACGATCGTCAGGGCCAGCCGGTGTACCTGAAAGATATCTGGCCGTCACCGGAAGAGATCGCCACCGCCGTGCAGCAGGTCACCAGCGACATGTTCCACAAAGAGTACGCCGAAGTCTTCGATGGCACACCCGAGTGGCAGGAGATTAAGGTCAGTGAAGCGGCAACCTACGACTGGGATGAAGGCTCGACTTACATCCGTCTGTCGCCGTTCTTTGATGACATGGAGAAAAAGCCTAAGCCGGTGCAGGATATCCGAGGCGCACGGGTGCTCGCCTTGCTGGGCGACTCCGTCACCACAGACCATATCTCGCCAGCGGGCAGCATTAAGGCGGAAAGTCCGGCCGGGCGTTATCTGCTGTCACATGGTGTTGAGCGCAACGACTTCAACTCCTATGGTTCGCGTCGCGGTAACCATGAAGTGATGATGCGGGGTACGTTCGCCAATATCCGTATCCGCAATGAGATGGTGCCGGGCGTGGAGGGCGGTTACACCCGTCACTATCCGAGTGGCGAACAGCTGGCCATCTATGATGCGGCGATGAAGTATCAGGCGGAGGGTGTGCCGCTGGCGGTGATTGCCGGTCTGGAGTATGGCTCCGGTTCCAGCCGCGACTGGGCGGCCAAAGGGCCACGCCTGCAGGGCGTCAGGGTCGTGATCGCGGAATCCTTCGAGCGTATTCACCGCTCCAACCTGATTGGGATGGGCATTCTGCCGCTGGAGTTCCCGCAGGGCGTGACACGCAAAACTCTGGGGCTGACCGGTGAGGAGCGTATCGACGTGGAGAATCTTCAGGCGCTGACGCCAGGCTGCAGCGTGAAAGTAACGCTGACCCGTGCTGATGGAAGTAAGGAAGAACTCGACACCCGCTGTCGCATCGACACCGGTAATGAGCTGACCTATTACCGCAATGACGGCATCCTGCACTACGTTATCCGTAACATGCTGGACTGACAAAAAAGCCGGGGAGACCCGGCTTTTTCATTTATGACTTCGGCAGCAGATGCCCCATCTTTTCCGCTTTCGTATCCAGATAGTGCGCATTCTTCGGGTTACGCCCCACGACCAGCGGCACACGCTCAACGATGTTGATCCCGGCTTCGCTCAGGATCTCCACTTTGCGTGGGTTATTGGTCAGCAGACGCACTTCATTAACGCCCAGCAGTTTGAACATATCGGCGCACAGGGTGAAGTCGCGCTCATCGGCGGCAAAGCCCAGCTGATGGTTCGCTTCTACGGTGTCGTAACCTTTATCCTGCAACGCATAGGCGCGAATCTTATTCAGCAGGCCAATGTTACGGCCTTCCTGACGATGATAAAGCAGCGCGCCGCGACCCTCTTCTGCGATGGCATTGAGGGCGGCTTCCAGCTGAAAACCACAGTCGCAACGCAGGCTGAAGAGAGCATCGCCGGTCAGGCATTCGGAATGAACGCGCGCCAGTACCGGCTCGTTATCGTTAATATCACCAAAGACCAGTGCAACGTGGTCATGTCCGGTTGCCAGTTCTTCAAAACCAACCATCAGGAAATCTCCCCATGGCGTGGGCAGTTTGGCTTCTGCCACCCGTTTAAGCTGCATGTGACTCTCCAGAACCTTCAGAGGATGCACTATCATCATGATAGTGCACAGGCCGGTGTGGCCCGACAAACGTGCAATATTGTGCCACAACCCGCAAGCGGGCTGGTAATCTCTGATACCAATTGCAGTGATAAAGCACAATTATCCAATCGGCAACGGTTATGTTATTCTTTTTTAAGCTAAAGTTATGCAATTGTTGTCTTTTGACACCGGGATAAGGGAAGAGAAAGTTATGCAATTGTTGTCTTTTGACACCGGGATAAGGGAAGAGGATGTTTAAGATTTCGCGTCGTACCACCTTCGGAATGCTGGTGCTGCTGATCATACCGGTTACCGTCTGGCTTACCGGCTGGCGCTGGCAGCCGGGCGAAAGCAATGCGGTGCTGAAAGGTCTCTTCTGGATGACTGAAACCGTCACCAATCCGTGGGGGATTATTACCAGCGTGCTGCTGAGTGCCTGGATGCTCTGGTGCCTGCGCTTTCGCCTGAAGCCCGCCATTTTGCTGCTGCTGATCATGAACGCGACGATTCTGGCCGGGCAGTACACCAAATCCTTTATCAAAGAGCAGATTCAGGAGCCGCGTCCCTATGTGATCTGGCTGGAACAGCATCACGGCCTGGATGAGAAAACGTTCTACGAGCTGAAGCGCAAACAGCGCGGCGAGATGGTGACCTCACTGATTGCCGATGAGACGCAGATTCCAGGCTGGCTGAAACGGCACTGGGCGTTTGAAACCGGTTTTGCCTTTCCGTCGGGTCATACCATGTTTGCTGCCAGCTGGGCGCTGCTGGCATTGGGTCTGCTCTGGCCGCGTCGGCACTATAAAAGCGTGGTGGTGATCTTCCTGTGGGCCACTGGCGTGATGGCGAGCCGTCTGCTGCTGGGCATGCACTGGCCGCGCGATCTGGCAATGGCAACGGTCCTTTCCTGGATACTGGTTACCGTTGCAACGTGGCTGGCACAGCGTTTCTGTGGCCCGCTGACGCTGCCGCCGGAAGAGCAAAAAGAGGTGGCGCAGCGGGAGCCCTGATTGTAATTCTCCCTCAAGACCCCATATTATTAGGCAGGCCTGCGCAAAAGCGACTCGCCCGATGCTGCTGGGAGCAGCATTTTTGCTGGAGTTTTGGCATAATTCTACCTGACAACCTCACAACGGGATGCACTGTGAAATATTTGCTGATTTTTTTAGTAGTACTGGTCATTTTCATTATTTCCGTCACCCTGGGTGCGCACAACGATCAGGTCATTACTTTTAACTATCTGCTGGCGCAGGGTGAGTTCAGCATCTCGACCTTACTGGCATCACTGTTTGGCGCAGGTTTCGTGCTTGGCTGGATCATCTGCGGTCTGTTCTGGTTACGGACCCGCGTCTCTCTGGCGAATGCCAACCGGAAAATCAAGCGTATGCAGACCCAAATCGAGCAGAGTACCGCTCTGGCGACCACGCCATCTTCTCCGGCTGGCCGGGAATAATCCCCGATGCATGAATTGCTGTTTCTGTTACTGCCGGTGGCGGCTGCGTATGGCTGGTATATGGGCCGTCGCAGCGCACATCAGGACAAGCAACAGGAAGCCAACCGACTCTCTCGTGAATATGTCGCTGGCGTAAACTTCCTGCTCTCAAATCAGCAGGACAAAGCGGTCGATCTGTTCCTCGATATGCTGAAAGAGGACAGCGGCACGGTTGAAGCGCACCTGACGCTGGGTAATCTGTTCCGATCGCGCGGGGAGGTTGACCGCGCCATTCGCATCCATCAGGCGTTAATGGAAAGTGCTTCCCTGAGCTATGAACAGCGTCTGCTCGCCGTGCAGCAGCTGGGTCGCGACTACATGGCGGCCGGTTTATATGACCGCGCTGAAGATATGTTTAAGCAGCTCACCGACGAAACTGACTTCCGGGTGGGCGCGCTGCAGCAACTGCTGCTGATCCATCAGGCAACCAGCGACTGGCAACAGGCGATTGAGGTTGCAGAACGACTGGTTAAGCTCGGCAAAGAGAAGCAGAAAGGCGAAATCGCCCACTTCTATTGCGAACTGGCGTTGCAGGCGATGAGCAGCGACGATCTGGATCGCGCAATGAGCCTGCTGAAGAAAGGGGAGGCGGCCGATCGCAACAGCGCACGCATCTCTATCATGATGGGCCGTATTCTGATGGAGAAAGAGGACTTCGCCAAAGCGGTGGGTCATCTGCAGCGCGTGCTGGATCAGGATAAAGAGCTGGTCAGTGAAACGCTGGGTATGCTGGAAACCTGTTTCCAGCGGCTTAATCAGCCAGACGCCTGGGCTGACTTCCTGCAGCGCTGTGTGGAAGAGAACACCGGTGCGGCAGCGGAACTCTATCTCTCTGACATTCTTGAGCAGCAGCAGGGACCTGAAGCGGCTCAGAACTACATCAGTCGTCAGCTGCAGCGTCATCCTACGATGCGCGTGTTCCATCGCCTGATGGATTTAAACCTGCATGAAGCGGAAGAAGGGCGCGCTAAAGATAGCCTGATGGTGCTGCGTGACATGGTTGGTGAACAGATCCGCACCAAGCCGCGCTATCGCTGCCAGAAGTGTGGCTTTACCGCTCACGCACTCTACTGGCACTGCCCATCCTGCCGCACCTGGTCATCCGTTAAACCCATTCGCGGTCTCGACGGCCAGTAACAAGGCCGTTTCAGATTCATGGATAACACCCATTATAGTTACAACATACTATTTGTGTTATCTCCTTCCGGCCCTCAGCAAGAGTGCAGAAATTGCCGGGCAGAGGGGCAATGGCGATTGTGATGGTCAGACACCGCAGGTAGAATGCTTGCCGTTTGTCTATTGCGCCTGCGGGTGCCAACTGCAGAGGAAATGCCATGCCTTCACCCCACAACGTGACCGCTTCGCCGATTCTGGTCGCGCTGGATTATCATGACCTCGACAGCGCCCTGCGTTTCGTCGACCAGATCGATCCCCGCAGTTGCCGCCTGAAGGTGGGCAAAGAGATGTTTACGCTGTTCGGCCCCGCGCTGGTTAAAACCCTGCAGCAACGCGGCTTTGAAATCTTCCTCGATCTGAAATTCCACGATATTCCCAACACCACCGCACACGCCGTGGCGGCCGCGGCCGATCTGGGTGTCTGGATGGTCAACGTTCATGCCAGCGGCGGGGCGCGGATGATGAACGCGGCGCGTGAGGCGCTGCTTCCTTTTGGCCAGGATGCGCCGCTGCTGATTGCCGTGACCGTACTGACCAGCATGGATGCCGACGATCTCAAAGGGCTGGGCATCACGCTTTCTCCTGCCGAACAGGCAGAGCGACTGGCGAAGCTGACACAGTCATGCGGGCTGGATGGTGTGGTCTGTTCCGCGCATGAAGCCGTTCGCTTCAAACAGGTCCTGGGGCAGGACTTTGCGCTGGTCACGCCGGGGATTCGCCCGGCCGGCAGTGATGCAGGCGATCAGCGTCGCATCATGACGCCCCAGCAGGCGAAGCAGGCGGGCGTGGACTATATGGTCATCGGGCGTCCGATCACCCAGTCAGCCGATCCCGCTGCCACCCTGCAGGCGATCCTGCACAGTCTGGAGACACAGTAATGGCAGATGATAATCGACTGGTTTACTCCACCGACAGCGGGCGCATTACTCAGCCGGAGACCAAAGCGGAGCGGCCAAAAGGGGACGGCATTGTGCGCATCCAGCGTCAGACCAGCGGACGCAAGGGCAAAGGCGTCTGCCTGATCACCGGCATCGACCTGGATGACGCGGCACTGACGCTGCTGGCGGCGGAGTTGAAAAAGAAGTGCGGCTGTGGCGGTTCAGTCAAAGAAGGCGTCATCGAAATTCAGGGTGATAAACGCGATTTACTGAAAAGTCTGCTGGAAGCCAAAGGCATGAAGGTCAAACTGGCGGGCGGCTGAATAAAAAATCGGGCTACCAGAGTAGCCCGATTGTCATATAGATGCTTAGCGTAGCCGACTATTCTTTTAATAAGGTCCTTAGTGGACCTGATGACCGATAATACCACCGACAGCGGCGCCACCGACTGTGCCGAGTGCGCTACCATTGGTCAAGACTGAACCCCCAATCGCACCCGCGCCCGCGCCAATGGCGGTGTTGCGGTCACGCTTAGACCAGTTAGAACAGCCGCTCAGTGCAACAGCTAACGTGGTCGCCAGTACAACGGCAGTGATTCGTTTCATTGTTGTTGTCATACCCTTCTCCTTTGATGTGCTCACAGAGGCAACACTCTTAGTATAGCTCCGATATTTCCTCAGCCCGCTTGTGTCGCATCATTGCCGCATCCCTGACGGCATAGAAATGTGATCACCATGGACAAACCGTTTGTAGCGGGTGAGTCACAATGCCAGCCCGACTGAACAGGTCCACGCATTGCCTGAGAAGATTCTATGCGTTCTGCAAAAATTCCGAAGATAGATAATTCTGAAATCACGGCACATTTTTGCATTCACAGCCATTCCTTCTGCGTTTATAGCCATTTGCTCCATAACCCTTTGGCGTCCGACTCCGCAAAATTCAGGGACGATTGTCAGCAGGAGAAAAGGCATGCTGGAACATCTTAAACAACAGGTTCTGGACGCGAATCTGGATCTACCGAAATACAACCTGGTGACCTTCACCTGGGGCAATGTCAGCGCGATTGATCGCGAGCAGGGTTTGCTGGTGATCAAACCTTCCGGCGTGCGCTATGAGGTGATGAAGCGTGACGACATGGTCGTCGTCGATCTGGCGAGTGGCAGGGTCGTGGAAGGGGACAAACGCCCATCATCGGACACCGCGACGCACCGCGCGCTCTATCTCGCCTGGCCGGAAGTCGGTGGCATTGTCCATACTCATTCGCGTCATGCAACCATCTGGGCGCAGGCTGGACGACCGATTCCAGCCTGGGGAACCACCCACGCCGACGATTTCTATGGTGAGATTCCCTGTACCCGTGCAATGCGCAACGAAGAGATTCAGCACGAGTACGAGTGGAACACCGGTGAAGTGATTATCGAAACCTTCGCGCAGCGCGGATTGTCACCTTCGGCAATCCCTGGGGTGCTGGTCAACTCGCACGGCCCTTTCGCGTGGGGGAAAGACGCCCACGCCGCCGTGCACAGCGCGGTGGTGCTGGAGGAGGTGGCCTATATGGGCCTGTTCAGCCAGCAGCTAACCCCTGACCTGCCGCCAATCAACCAGACGCTGCTTGACCTGCACTACCTGCGAAAGCATGGCGAGAATGCCTGGTACGGGCAAAAATAACGCGCGGGACGCCATGGCGTCCCGTTTTTTTTGGTCTCTTTTGAGACTGGTATGGCGATCCCCATCATAGTTATCAAAACAACCTATCAACAAAAGTAAAACAGCGTTTCATTTCATCGAGGCGATCACTGTTTTGGTCACCTTAAGTCACTACTTTGCCTGCATCGCCTTCGGGCACTTCCTGCACCCACACTGGCAAAGCAAAGGTGACACCGCTATGCATATCAAACGGGCTATAGATAAAATTCCGGGCGGCATGATGCTCATTCCGCTGTTTATTGGCGCACTCTGTCATACCTTCTCTCCCGGAGCCGGGAAATACTTCGGTTCATTCACCAATGGTCTGATGACCGGCACCGTGCCGATTCTGGCCGTCTGGTTCTTCTGTATGGGCGCATCGATTAAGCTCAGCGCCACCGGAACGGTGCTGCGTAAATCGGGCACGCTGGTGCTGACTAAAATTGCCGTGGCCTGGGTCGTGGCCGCCATCGCCTCGCGGGTGATGCCGGAAAATGGGGTGGAAGTGGGGATGTTCGCCGGGTTATCGACGCTGGCGCTGGTGGCCGCGATGGATATGACCAATGGCGGACTCTATGCCTCCATCATGCAGCAGTATGGTTCTAAAGAGGAAGCGGGTGCCTTTGTGCTGATGTCGCTGGAGTCCGGGCCACTGATGACCATGGTTATTCTGGGCACGGCCGGAATCGCCTCGTTTGAGCCACACATCTTCGTCGGCGCGGTCCTGCCGTTTGTGGTGGGATTTGCATTAGGGAATCTTGATCCCGAGCTGCGCGACTTCTTCGGTAAAGCTGTACATACGCTGATCCCGTTCTTCGCCTTTGCCCTGGGTAACACCATTAACCTGGGGGTGATTGCGGAAACCGGGCTGCTGGGCATCATGCTCGGTATAGCCGTGATCATCATTACCGGTATCCCGCTCATTCTGGCCGATCGGCTGATTGGCGGCGGGGATGGCACGGCTGGCATCGCGGCATCCAGTACGGCAGGTGCGGCGGTGGCGACACCGGTGCTGATTGCCGAGATGCTGCCGCAGTTTAAACTGGTGGCGCCTGCGGCGACGGCGCTGGTTGCCACTTCCGTGATTGTGACCTCTGTTCTGGTACCCATCATTACTGCCATCTATTCAAAACGTCTTAAGCGTCTTCATGTTGCCGTCGGGCAGCGTGCCGCTATTAAGTAACCCACCTAATCAATCCCCGGCGCGCGAGTCGGGGATCACTCTGGATTTTGTGTTGTAAATCAATCTCTCATTTGGTCTGGCCTCACTCTGCATTACGCTGATGTGGCGTATTTAACGCATCAAAATATAAACAGAGGATGAGACAATGACAGTTATTAACCAAGCAACGTGCAGATTATTTACCGAAGTCGGCAACACCACGCAGTTAGTCGCCTATTACGAAGAAGGGCGTCGTACCATGTGGATGATGCTGCGTGCACAGCCCCGTCCGAGCTTCAACCATGAACTGATTGAGGAGATCATGAACCTGAGCTATGCCGCGCAGCGTTCCGGTCTGCCAATCGACTTCTGGGTCACCGGTTCACTGGTGCCGCAGATGTTCAACGCCGGTGGCGATCTGCGCTTCTTCGTCGAGTGCATTCGCAACAACCGCCGTGAGGCGCTGCGGGCCTATGCCCGTGCCTGCGTTGACTGCATCCATTCGGCAGCACGTGGGTTCGATACCGGCGCGGTGACGCTGGCGATGATTGAGGGCAGTGCGTTAGGCGGTGGATTCGAAGCGGCGCTGGCGCACCACTTCATTCTGGCGCAGAACAACGCGCGGATGGGCTTCCCGGAAATCGCTTTCAACCTGTTTCCCGGCATGGGCGGCTACTCACTGGTGGCGCGTCGTTCCGGCATGAAACTGGCAGAGGAGTTGATCTGTGAAGGAGAGTCCCACAGCGCGGAGTGGTATGAGACGCGTGGACTGGTGGATAAAGTCTTCCAGCCGGGCGACAGCTACCGTGCCACACGCACCTTTATCGATACGTTACGGCCAAAACTCAATGGCGTGCGGGCGATGCTGAAAGCGCGTCAGCGCGTGCTGCAATTGTCACGCGCCGAGCTGATGGATATCACCGAAGACTGGGTCGATTATGCGTTTACCATCGAACCCAAAGACATTGCTTACATGGAACGCCTGGTCCAGTTACAGAACCGCCACAGCGCATCACTGCGTAAAGCGGGTTAATCTGAACCAGCGTTAAACGCGGGCAGGATGCTTAGCCAGCCAATGCCCAAATTGTTCCGCGGGCATTGGTTTTGCGTAATAGTAACCCTGACGCCCATCGACACCACTTTTGAGGACAAACTTCTCTTCATCCGGGGTCTCAATACCTTCAGCAATCACCTGCAAATCGAGCGCCTTGGCGACGGCGACGATAGCACGCACCAGCGATTGTGAAACCGGCTGCTTGTTAATATCGCGGATAAAGCTCTGGTCGAGTTTAATCGCATTGATCGGCACACGGGCCAGCTGAGAAAGCGAAGAGTAACCGGTGCCAAAGTCATCCAGATGCACCTGCGCGCCCAGCTCCTGGAACTGCTTCATCAGCTTCAGCGCTTCGGTCTCATTCTCAATCAGACAGCTTTCAGTCAGCTCAATATCAATCGGACAGTCGGTGATATTCGCCTCGTGCAGCGCCTGTTTCAGGTCGGTGTAGATACTTTGATCGATCAGCTGACGTGCCGACACGTTGACGGCGACGCGCAGGAAAATGCCCTGCTGGCGCCAGAGGATAATCTGCTTCAGCACGTTGAGCATCACCCAGCGTCCCAGCGGCACAATCAGTCCCGACTCTTCGGCGTAGGGAATGAAATCAGCGGGAGAAACCAGACCCCGCTCAGGGGAGTTCCAGCGCACCAGCGCTTCGGCGCTGCGGACCTGGCCATCGCTGTCGATCTTCGGCTGGTAATGGACCAGCAGGTGATCCAGCTCCAGCGCCTTGCGCAGGTTGGTGTCCAGCCACAGATATTCAAAGACCCGCTGGTTCATCTCGGCCGCAAAGACGCAGAACTTGCCGCGACCGTTCTCTTTGGCGTGATACATCGCGGTATCCGCGTTACGAATCAGGCTCTCACGATCTTCGCCGTGCAGCGGCGCGAAGGCGATGCCGATAGAGCAGCCGCTGTATACTTCGATGAGTCCGATACGGAAAGGCTGACGCAGGCGCTCAAGAATGCGCGAGGACATCGCTTCCAGTGCCGCCTGGCTGGTGTGCTCAGCCAGCACCACAAACTCATCACCACCCAGACGACCCAGCGTCTGGTCTTTACCCAGACAGCTGAGAATTGCCAGCGAGACGGCCTGCAGTAACTGATCGCCGAACATATGACCGTAGGCGTCATTCACTTTTTTGAAATTATCGAGATCGAGATAGACCACACCGGTCTCATCGCTCTCCGCTCGCTCCAGCGCCAGGCTAATCTGTTGATGAATTGCGTTGCGATTAGGCAAACCGGTCACGGTATCGGTGTTTGCCAGCACCCGAAGGCGTTCCTGAGCCCGTCGCTCCTCTGTGATGTCTGTGCCAGAACAGATGAGGAAAATTTCATTTTTGCCACTGCCGCTGTGAACGAACTTATTACGAAACAAGAACAGTCGCTGGCCCTTTTTGGTTTTAACCCAGCGCTCGACTTCATAGGAGTTGCCGTCGCGGAAGAAGCCCGCAATGTTGCGTCGCGACTGTGAGGCTTCCTGTTTGGTCATAAACAGCTGAAAGACGTTGCGGCCAATAACCTCATGCTCATTCAGGCCGGTATATTCTTCACTCAGGCGGTTAAAACGCTGAATATTGCCGCGCTGATCGAGGATCACAATCACGGAGTTGGCTTCAGACACCACCTGTTCGGCGAATGAAAGACCCAGGGTTAAATCGCGGGCGACCGCAGACGTATCGCCCCAGGCTGAAGCCGTTCCTGCCCAGGAGGCCTGATTCACTTTGCGCCCGACAAAATGCATAGGCACATCAATGCCCTGCAGAGTCATGGTCAGATTGATACTTGAGGTGATGACCGGCATCGCGCGGATCATTGCGGCCTGGCCAGGTGTTAACGGCAGGGCGATATTGGTTTGTGACGACTCATCTTCGGCAAAATGCAACGCATCGCTGTCCGCCGTCAGACGCCAATGAGGGCTGGTTGTACCAAACAGCGTGTACAACAACGTTTGCCCGTGTTCATCGGTCATGGAAACTTCCTCCGGGAAGTGCTCTGCAGGCGTTATCTCATTATTTTAGCAACAGTATTCATCATCTGATGCAAGCACAAGATGCAAACTGAATATATTTTCCCATCCAGATAAGAATGGCACAAAAAAGCCCCGCCTGTGCGGGGCTGTTAAGGGCATTCAGCAGGGACATTTGCCCAGTTTACCCGCCTGGCTGGGGAAGCGGGCGTCCAGACAGTAACGGTGGAAATCACGCTCATTCATCGGCGGCTGATCGGGATGATGCAGACGCATATGCTGCAGATATTTTTGATAATCCTGCACGCCGACCATTAAGCGAAAGCACTGCTGCAAGCCGCGCCAGAATCCACGCCAGCTAAAGGTTTCAGGCGGTACGGAAAATGCCGGGTGGCAGCGGATGATCTGCCACTTCCCCTTAGGCCGGTGGGCCTGACAGATAGCATCAGACATGACGCACCTCCTTGTTGCGCAGTGCCACCGGCGTCTCGCTGGTGGTCGGTACCGAACTGTTCAGCGCGCGCCGAATCACAAAGAACGCCGAGACCAGCATGGTTACCGCCACCAGCATAAAGAAGGCACACAGCGCGGCGTTAATCTGATTGCTGAATACGATGGTCTGCATATCCGCCACGCTTTTTGCCGGCGCAATGATCACGCCTTCATCCAGCCCTTTGCGGAACTTATTAGCCTGCGCCAGGAAGCCGATAGACGGTTTCTCATGGAAGATCTTCTGCCAGCCTGCGGTCATCGAGGTAATAAACAACCAGACGGTCGGCAAAATCGTCACCCAGGCATAACGCTGCTTTTTCATTTTGAACAGCACCACGGTGCCAAGAATCAATGCCATCGACGCCAGCATCTGGTTGCCGATACCAAACAGTGGCCACAGGGTGTTAATGCCGCCCAGCGGATCGACCACGCCCTGATAGACAAAGAAGCCCCAGCCCGCGACCGCGACGGTCGTGCCTGCCATATTGCCGAGCCAGGAGCGGTTGTTCGCCATAGACGGCACCACCGTGCCGACCAGATCCTGCACCATGAAACGGCAGGCGCGGGTACCGGCATCCACGGCGGTCAGGATGAACAGCGCCTCAAACAGGATGGCGAAGTGATACCAGAAGGCCATCATCGCCCGGCTGTTAAAGATCTCGGTAATGATGTGAGCCATGCCCACGGCGAAGGTCGGCGCACCGCCTGCGCGGGAGAGAATCGAGCCTTCACCCACATCGCGGGCAATACCGCTCAGCATTTCTGGCGTGACGACAAAGCCCCAGCCGTTGATCACCTGAGAGGCGCTTTCAACCGTGGTGCCAATCAGCGCGGCCGGTGAGTTCATGGCAAAGTAGACGCCCGGATCCAGCACCGAGGCACAAATCAGCGCCATGATCGCCACAAAGGACTCCATCAGCATCGCGCCATAGCCAATAAAGCGGATATGGCTTTCCCGCTCGATTAGTTTTGGTGTGGTACCGCTGGAAACCAGCGCGTGGAAGCCAGAGATCGCGCCGCAGGCAATAGTAATAAACAGGAACGGGAACATTGCGCCGGAGAATACCGGGCCGGTGCCGTCGATAAATTTGGTCACCGCCGGCATTTTCATCTCCGGCATGGCAAAGACGATACCCACAGCCAGACCGACAATCACGCCGATTTTAAGGAAGGTCGAAAGGTAGTCACGCGGTGCCAGCAGCAGCCAGACCGGCAGCACGGAGGCGATAAAGCCGTAAATCACCAGCACCCAGGTCAGCGAAGTGCCTTTCAGGGTAAAGAAGGGGCCCCAGTAAGGATGCCGGGCTACGTCGCCGCCATAGATAATCGCCGCCATCATCAGCACAAAGCCAATCAGGGACACTTCGGCAATTTTACCTGGGCGGATAAAGCGCATGTAAACGCCCATAAACAGCGCAATCGGAATGGTGGCCGCGATGGTAAACAGGCCCCACGGGCTGTTCGCCAGCGCCTTCACCACCACCAGCGCCAGCGCCGACAGGATAATGATCATCACGCCCAGCGCCCCGAGCATCGTCACCACACCGGCAAATGCGCCCAGCTCCTGCCGCGCCATCTCGCCCAGCGAACGGCCATCACGGCGGGTGGAGATAAACAGGATCAGGAAGTCCTGAACTGCGCCTGCCAGCATGACCCCGACGAGGATCCAGATGGTGCCGGGCAGAAAGCCCATCTGCGCCGCCAGAATCGGACCGACCAGCGGACCGGCACCGGCAATGGCCGCGAAGTGGTGACCAAACAGCACCCATTTATTGGTCGGGACATAATCCAGCCCGTCGCTCAGCCGCTCGGCAGGTGTCATCCGGCGGTCGTCCAGTTCAAAAATATTGCGGGCGATAAACAGGCTGTAGAAGCGATAAGCGATGCTGTAACAGGCGACAGCGGCTATCACCAGCCAGACTGCATTGACGTGTTCGCCGCGGCTGAGGGCCAGCATGGCGAAAGCGCCCGCGCCGATTAACGCCACCACTAACCAGATCACACTGGTTTTGACGTTTTTCATGACTAACTCCTTGTGAGGACCGAGAGGGAAGCGATCGAAAACAACGAGTCAAACTTAATGTAATGGAATGTAAGTGAAAGTTAATCAGTGGAGAAGTGTGAAGCGGGGTACAAATTTAACGTTTCTGCAACGCGAGTGGGGCGGGAAAAGGCGGGATAACCAGGTTATCCCGCCAGATTGACGGCTTAATCAAAGACTATTCAGACCGCGGGACGGGCCACAACGCTGCGGGTTTCCATGCGAACTTCGGCGATGGTGACATCAATCACGTCAGTGACGCGGTACACCACTTCACCTTTGATCTGTACGCTGCCATTTTCCTGGCTCAGGACCATCTCATCACGCACCGCGTGAATGAACGGGGCCGGGATAAAGGCGACCGCGCCAAACTCCACCAGGCGAACGCGCATACCGCCGCGTGACACATCGATAATCTCGGCACTGAAGCGGCGGTCGGTAGCTGCGAACGGCGCCAGATAACGGGCGTAGAGCCAGTCACCCACATCACGTTCCGCCATGCGATTCAGGCGGCGACGTTCACTCATCGTCACCGTCAGCGCATCATCCGGACGTGCGATCTGCTCACCGCGAATAATCGCTTTCAGCAGACGATGGTTGATCATGTCGCCGAACTTACGAATCGGTGAAGTCCAGGTGGCGTAAGCCTCAAGACCCAGGCCGAAATGCGGGCCAGGCTCAGTGCTGATCTCAGCGAAGGTCTGGAAACGACGGATGCGGCTGTCGAGGAACTGGGTCGGCAGGGCGTCCAGCTCACGACGCAGCACGCGGAACCCTTCCAGCGTGGTGATTGCCTGCGCATCCACGGTAATACCGTGATTAGCCAGCACGGCAGCGGCCTGTTCAGCATTGGTGGCATCGAAACCGGCATGGACGTTGTAGATACCAAAGCCGAGACGATCGCGTAGCACTTTCGCCGCGCAGACGTTCGCCAGAATCATCGACTCTTCAACGATGCGGTTGGCGATGCGGCGAGGTTCCGCCACGATCTCCAGCACTTCGCCTTTTTCACCCAGCAGGAAGCGGTAATCCGGGCGGTCTTTAAACACCAGCGCGTGGGTCTGACGCCACTCGCTGCGCGCCAGACAGAGGCGGTGCAGCAGACGAATCTGTTCAGCAATCGCCTCACTGTCCGGCTGCCAGGTGCCGTTGTTTTCCAGCCAGTCAGAGACGTCGTCATAAGCCAGCTTGGCTTTGGACTCAATCCAGGCGGCAAAGAACTCAACGTCATCCCCTAACGTGCCATCGGCAGCTACGGTAACGCGGCAGGCCAGCGCCGGACGGCGCACATTCGGACGCAGCGAGCAGACATCATCAGAGAGTTCGCGCGGCAGCATCGGGATGTTAAAGCCCGGCAGGTAGTTGGTGAACGCACGCTGTGCCGCCAGCTTATCGAGCTGACTGCCTTCCGCCACATAGGCGGTCGGATCGGCGATAGCGATTGTCAGACGCAGCGTGCCATCATCCTGCGCTTCCACATAGAGCGCATCATCCATATCCTGGGTGCTGGCGCTGTCGATGGTGACGAAATCCAGCGCGGTCAGATCTTCACGCGTCAGATTTTCATCCATCATCTCGCCAAAGCTGACATCGGGCGCTTCACGCTCAAGGTTATGACGCGACAGCGTCACCCACCACGGCGCCAGATGGTCATCAGCTTTAACAATAAAATCAGTGAGTTCGGCATAAAAGCCGCGATCGCCTTTCAGGGGATGGCGACGCATTTCTGCCACGGCCCAGTCGCCATTCTCAAACTCATGGCTGACATCGCGTGCAGGGCGACACGGGATCGCATCCTTCAGCAGGGGATGATCCGGCACAATCGACAGACGATCGTCTTTCTTCTGGACCCGGCCAACAAAGCGGGTCAGGAACGGCTCAACCAGGGTTTCCGGCTCAGCGCTTTCGCGATCTTTGTCGCTGTGGATGACGGCGGTAATACGGTCGCCATGCATCACTTTCTTCATCTGCGGAGGCGGAATGAAGTAACTTTTCTGCGCATCGACTTCAAGAAAGCCGAAGCCTTTCTCGGTGCCTTTAACGACGCCTTCAGCACGAGGCGTTTGCGAATGGAGCTTTTGTTTCAGCTGCGCGAGCAGCGGGTTATCCTGGAACATAATTTTTACGTTTCGTGGCCTGATTGCGGCTGACAGTTTTACGCGAATCGACGCCGCGCGGCAAGGCAAAAAGCCGGACGAACCGGCTTTTCAGGGGGTGGTGAAAGGGCTATCAGGCGATACGCTGATCGGCCAGTGCTGAAGACAGTTCCAGCTTAACCGGCACCGATTTAGAGGTCGGCGTTCCGCTGTCATCACCGAAGCTGTTCAGCGGCACCAGCGGGTTGGTTTCCGGGTAATAGGCCGCGAGGTTACCGCGCGGAATATTGTAGGGAACCAGTTTGAAGCCGCTGACGCGACGGGTAATGCCATCATTCCACAGCGTCTCGATATCGACGTTCTGGCCTTCAGTGAAGCCCAGGTCTGCCATATCGTCCGGGTTGATGAACACCACTTCACGCTGACCAAACACACCACGGTAACGGTCATCAAGGCCGTAAATCGTGGTGTTGTACTGGTCGTGAGAACGCAGCGTCTGCAGAGTAAATGGCACGTCCTGATCCAGATTCGGGAACAGCGAGGTCGGCAGCGCCGAGGCGTTGAACTCCGCTTTCTGGCTCGGCGTATTAAAGCGCAACTCCGCAGCCGCATTGCCCAGATAGAAACCGCCCGGGATATCGCATTTTGCATTGAAGTCGGCAAAGCCCGGAATCGTCGCAGCAATGTGCTCACGGATCAGGTTGTAATCACCGGCCAGCTCGCGCCATTTCACTTTCTCATCACCCAGCACCGCCTGCGCGATACCGGCAACAATCCAGGTTTCAGAACGCTGTGTTTCCGCCAGCGGAATACCAATCCCTTCAGAGGCGTGCACCATGCTGAAGGAGTCTTCCACGGTAATAAACTGATTGCCGGTCGCCTGCAGATCGCGCTCGGTGCGGCCCAGCGTCGGCAGAATCAGCCCTTCGTGACCCGGCACCAGATGGCTGCGGTTCAGTTTGGTGCTGATGTGCACGGTCAAACCACAGCGTGACATCGCCTCTTCGGTACGCGGTGAATCCGGCGCGGCCGCGGCCAGGTTGCCACCCAGCGCGATCAGCACTTTCACTTCATCACGCAGCATCGCGTTCAGGGCTTCAACGGTGTTGTGGCCCGCTGCACGCGGTGGCTCGAAGTTGAAATGATCACCCAGCGCATCCAGGAAGGCTTTAGCCGGTTTCTCATCGATGCCCATCGTGCGGTTGCCCTGAACATTACTGTGACCGCGAACCGGGCAGAGGCCTGCGCCTTTTTTGCCCAGCTGACCAAACAGCAACTGCAGGTTGGTGATCTCACGAACCGTGTCGACAGAGTGTTTGTGCTGAGTGATGCCCATCGCCCAGGTACAGATCACCCGGTCCGCGCTCTGGTAAATCGCCGCCGCTTCCTGAATCTGCGCCTGCGTCAGGCCCGACTGCGCCACAATCTGCATCCAGCTGGTGTTATCGACCGCGTCGAGATAGGCCTCAATGCCGTTGGTTTTGGCATTGATAAAGGTCTGATCGAACAGGCCGCTTTCACCGGCTTCCAGACGGGCGCGATGGGTTTCCAGCAGGGATTTCACCATGCCGCGCACCGCTGCCATATCACCACCCAGGTTCGGCTGATAATAGGAGGAGCTGATGTTGCCCGCTTTCGAGGTCACGACTTCCAGCGGTTTCTGCGGATCGGCAAAACGTTCCAGACCGCGTTCGCGCAGGGTATTGAAGGTGACGATTTTCGCACCGTGATCGGCAGCATGACGCAGGCTGTGCAGCATACGCGGATGGTTGGTGCCGGGATTCTGACCGAAGACGAAAATGGCATCGGCGTGGTCGAAATCATCCAGACGAATGGTGCCTTTCCCGACGCCAATACTGCGCTTCAGACCGGTGCCGCTGGCTTCGTGGCACATGTTGGAGCAGTCAGGGAAGTTATTGGTGCCCATCAGGCGACCAAACAGCTGATAGAGCCAGGAGGCTTCATTGCTGGCGCGACCGGAGGTGTAAAGCTCCATCTGGTTCGGATGATCCATCGCCTTGATGTGCTGTGCGATCAGCGCAAAGGCATCATCCCAGCTGATAGGTTCATAGTGGTCAGTTTCCGCGTTGTAGCGCAGCGGATGGGTCAGACGTCCCTGATACTCCAGGAAGTAATCACTCTGGGTATAGAGCGTGGTCACGCTGTGTTTAGCGAAAAAGTCAGTATCGACCATACGGCGTGTCGCTTCCCACGTCACCGCTTTGGCCCCGTTTTCGCAGAAGCTGAAGGTACTTTTATTGTCATCACCCCAGGCGCAGCCCGGACAGTCAAAACCGCGTGCTTTATTCATGCGCATCAGGTTGCGCATATTTTTCAGGGCCGCTTTGCTGTCAAGAACGAAACGCGTTGTGGCTTCCAGTGAACCCCAGCCGCCCGCAGCCGCGCGATAGGGTTTGATTTGGCGTTTAAATTTCATATTGAGTGCAGGCTTTTATAGTAGGAATTATTGTTTGGTGTTTGTTATCAGGTTATATCCTGATGGTGAAAGGAAGTCTGCAGATATCCTCATACCTTGTCTAATTGATTGACATAATGGTGCGATAGCTGGCGTTTATCGTGCATCGGCCAGAAATGTGATGGTGGTCAGATTTTACCCGCCTTTAACGGGCTGATAACGGGAGTTCTCTCCACAACAGGCTAATACTTGCTGTTCACTATCAGAGAGGGCGCGACTCCATGAAACAGCTGACCAGCCAGATCCATGCGTTTGGCAAAGCGTTGATGATGCCAATCTCGGTCATCGCGGCCGCCGGTATTTTTCTCGGGCTGGCGGCGGCGATGCAGAACCCGGCGGTGACCGGCGATGCCTTTGCGCAGATGCAGGTGCCACAGTTAATCATTGGCTTTATTCGCAAGGTGGCAGGGGCGCTTTTCGCGAACCTGCCGGTCTTCTTTGCGGTGGCGAGTGCCATCGGACTGGCGAAAGCGGAAAAGCCTACCGCCGCCTTTGCTGCGGTGATCGGCTATATCGTGATGAACGTCGGCATCAGCGCCACCCTGGCGGCCAAAGGGATGACGGCGGCCACCACCACACCGGCAGCCCTGCAGCAGGCGGGCATGGATCAGACCACCGCCATGATGACCTCGGCGGAGTACATCAACATGCTCGGCGTCTTTACCTACAACATGAGCGTGCTGGGCGGGGTGATCGCCGGGCTGATCACGGTGGTGCTGCATAATCGCTTCTATACCCAGCAGCTGCCCACGGCGATCAGCTTCTTTGGCGGACGGCGTTTTGTGCCCATTGTCACCGTGGTCTGTCTGCCGCTGGTTGGGGTGCTGCTGGCGCTGATCTGGCCGACCATTGGCGACGGCATCGCCTGGATAGGCCAGATGATTGGCAAAAGCGGGCAGTATGGCGCGTTTCTGCTGGGCGCCTTTGAGCGCATTTTAATTCCCACCGGCCTGCATCACATCCTTAACGAAACCGTGCGCTTCACGCCGATAGGCGGCATGGCGGTGGTCGATGGCCAGACGGTTGTCGGTGCGCTGAACATCTTCAACGCTTCGCTGACCCATCCGGGGTCGATCCCCGATGAGACTTTGCGTACCGCCACGCAGTTTCTGGCGCAGGGCAAGATTCCGGTCATGATGTTTGGCCTGCCCGCGGCGGCGCTGGCGATCTACCACACCGCACGGCCAGAACATAAACAGCGGGTCAAAGCGCTGGTGATGGCGGGCGCGCTGACCTCGTTCACCACCGGCATTACGGAACCGCTGGAGTTCTGCTTTATCTTTGTCTCACCGGTGCTCTACCTGTTGCACGCTTTCTTAACCGGCCTGTCGTTTATGCTGATGTCGATGCTGCATCTGATGATTGGCAACGTGCAGGGCGGCGTCATCGACCTGGTGGTGTTCGGCATGCTGGGCGGCGCGAAAACCCACTGGTGGTGGACGCTGGCGCTGGGCGTGATCTATGCGCCGATTTACTACTATGCGTTCCGGCTGGTCATCACCCGGATGAATGTCGAAACCCCGGGCCGTGAATCGGAAGAGGAGAAACCGCAACAGGTCGCTGCGGATGAGCGGACGCAGGTGATCATCAGCGGACTGGGCGGGCAGACCAATATCGAGGATGTCGATTGCTGCTTTACCCGGCTGCGGGTGCGGGTTAAAGAGATGAATCAGGTGGTCGATCAGACGCTGATGAGCACCGGGGCCAACGGCGTTAATCGCGTCAGCGAGCACGATGTTCAGGTGATTTATGGCCCGCAGGTTGAGAAGATCGCTAACGACGTGAAAACAGCGCTGGGCGTGGCGTAACGACACTCCTTTTCAGACTTGATGACTTCGCTAACCGTCTGGCGCTCGCGGGCGGTTAGCCCCTCTGGTTGTACACAGACTGACCGCTGCCGTCCCGCTTATTGTAACTAAAAAAAGCCAGACCCTAATGGGCCGCGCCTTTCTGCCGATATAGCGACTAATCCTCCCGATTACTGGAACTGAGTCATGTCGTTAAAAAAATCCTCCCTGATTATTTTCTCCTTCCTGCTGGCGTTGTTTCTTACCAGCGTGGCGATTAGTACCTGGCTGCTGATTCAGAGCAATCACTCTCTGAATGCGGTTAACAAAGAGATCCGTGTGGTGCTCTCGGTCATCGATCCGATCAACCACAGCCGTACGCTGCGTGTGCGTCTGATGGAGTACATGAAGGAGATTGAGGGCAGCGATGCCAACAATCCCGCGACGCTGGACAGCGTGCGGACCGTGGCTGGCAAAGCCGATGCCGCGTTTCAGGCCTATATGAATGCGCCGCGTCTGCCGGGCGAAGAAGCGGACGCTGACGCCTACAGTCAGGCTTATCTGGCCTATCGCCAGCAGGGTCTGCAGCCGCTGATTGATGCGGCAGAGGCCCACGATCAGGTGCGCTTTAAAAGTCAGATCCCTAACGTAGTTCGCCTGGATCGTCAGTATGAAATCATTCTGGACCGTGTACTGGCACAGCATGAAACCTATGCCAAAAAACTGAACAGCGACGCACAGAGTCACTTCACCTCGGGCATCACGCTGCTGGGGCTGTTTGGCGTGCTGTTTTTCGCCATCATCGTCGCCATTTACATCTTCATGAAACGCTACGTTCTGTCGCCAATCAATGAAGCGCAGGAACACTGCAAGCTGATTGCGGCGGGCGTGCTGGATGCCACGGTGCCGGTGAAACCGGGTTCACGCAGTGAAATTCAGCTGCTGATGGGCTCGCTGGAACAGATGCGTAGCGCGCTGACCGCCATCATTCTTCAGGTGCGTGACTCAACCCGCTCAGTCTCAACGGCCTCGCAGGAAATTGCGGCAGGCAACATCGATCTCGCCTCCCGTACCGAACAGCAGGCCGCCGCGCTGACCGAAACAGCGGCCAGCATGGAGCAGCTGGGCGCAACGGTGAAACAGAACACCGAAAACGTCTTTGAAGCCTGCCGTCTGACCAGCGAAGCGGTGAAAAACGCGGAAAGCGGTGAGAAAGTCTCGCAGGAAGTGGTGACATCGATGGCGCTGATTAACGCCAGCTCGAAAAAGATTGAGGAGATCACCACGGTGATCGACAGCATCGCCTTCCAGACCAACATTCTGGCGCTGAACGCGGCGGTCGAAGCGGCCCGTGCGGGTGAGCAGGGGCGCGGTTTTGCGGTCGTGGCCGGGGAAGTGCGTAACCTGGCCCAGCGCAGCGCCACCGCAGCCAAAGAGATTGAGGGGCTGATTGCAGAGTCAGTCTCAATCATTCACGCCGGTTCCGATCAGGTCAGCCGGACCGGTGAGGCAATGAACGCGATTATCTCTTCGGTCAGCCGCGTGAATGTGCTGATGGAGCATATCTCTACCGCGTCTGATGAACAGAGTCGCGGCATTGGTCAGATTGAGCAGGCAGTTACCGAGATGGACAGCGTCACGCAGCAGAACTCGGCGCTGGTGCAGGAGTCTGCGGCGGCGTCTGCCTCGCTGGAAGAGCAGGTGCAGTATCTGACGCAGTCGATCTCCACCTTCCGTCTGGCAACACAGTAACCCGATCACTCCGCGCTGAGCGTATGCAGCGCGGAGTGATTAGCCCCGGTTGAGAACAGCACGCGGCAGAGAAAGGTGAGTTTATTTCCGCGCCTTGCGGCGGATGGGTAATCGGCGGATTATAGGGCTTTCCATTGAAGACAGGGTTGTCATGCTAATTAGCACCCATACCCGCAGCGACAGCGCCGATACCCGACTGGCCTGCACGCTGGCCGCTGCCGCAGGCGCGCTGAATACCGCAGCCTTTGAGATTGTCGGGTTCTTTTCAGCCAACATGACCGGGAACGTCTCGCTTTTGTCCGATCATCTGGCAAAAGCGAACCTGGGGCCGGGTCTGTTCTTCCTCTCTGTTGTCCTGCTGTTTATCGCCGGCTCCCTGTTTTCAACGCTGATTATCAATGCCGGGCACCGCAGAAACATTCGCACCATCTATGCCTTTGTCATTCTGATTGAGGGCACCGCCCTGATTGCACTCGGCGTGATTGAGAATCACTTTCCGCCGCTGTCGCCTGGCGTGGTGTTGATTATGAGCCTGAGTTTTCTGATGGGCTTGCAGAATGCGGTCGTCACGCGGATCTCCAATGCCCGCGTTCGCACCACCCATATTTCCGGCACGGCGACCGATATCGGGATCGAGCTGGCGATGCTGTTTGAGGTGCTGCGACGTAAAGCGTCACCGAAAGATGCGCCTCTCTATCTGGGCCGGTTGCGGCTGCACTGCCTGACTCTGCTGGCTTTTCTGGCGGGTGGGGTGGCCGGAATCGGACTTTACCGACTGCTCAGTTATGATTTTCTGCTGCCCGTTGGGTTCGGGTTAATCTGCCTGGCGCTGAATGCCATCTTTACTAAGCCCGCGAACCCCGGTAACGCGATGGTGTAATGGCCCGGTATCCTCTGCTGCCGGAATCAGGGCGGTGCTTAGCCCTGATTTCATCGTTTCGCGAGGCAAATGAACCGTGCGGTTAAACCATCCGGGCCTGCGCAGAGTAACATTCAGCCTTATACTCTGGTTGATCCTGCCGGTGAGACAGTGACACGAACAGCCTTCAACCTGCTGATGGATAATTAACATCGACATTAAACAACTTATTTATTTATGTAACCTGGAACGGGAGCGCCATTTCGGGCGGGCCGCAGAAGCCAGTTTTGTTACACAGCCAACCCTCTCGATGCGCCTGAAAAATCTGGAGCGCGAGCTGGGCCTGCCGCTGATTAACCGCAGCAATAACTTTGCCGGATTTACGCCGGAGGGCGATCGCGTGCTCGCGTGGGCTCGGGAGATCGTGTCGGTTTATCAGGGGCTGAAGCTGGAAGTCGAATCACTGAAACATGGGGTGAACGGCACGCTGCGGGTTGGCGTGGTGCCGCAGTGCAGTATGGCGTTGCCGCTGCTGCTGAAAGCGGTGCAGGCGCGTTATCCTCAGCTCGACTATCGCATTGCGGTGCTGAGTGCTGACCAGCTGCTGGAAGCCCTCAACAGCCACACCGTGGATGTCGGGATCGGCTTTTTTGAGATGGCGACGCTGCGGGAACTCCATTTTCAGACCGAGATGCTGGCAGACCGGGGCGTTGAGGCGGTATTCCATCCTGAGCATTTCCCGGCGCTGGTGGGCGAAACCCCGCTGACGCTGGATGAACTGGCTCAACAGCCGCTCTGTCTGGCGGAGCCGACGCGCTATTTCCGCCGCTACCTCGATATGGCTTTCCGCGAGGCAGGGCTGGTGCCCCGGGTGATTGTGGAGAGCGCCTCTATCATGCAGCTGATGCAGTGCGCGCAGGTCGGCCTGGGGCTGCTGGTGTCGCCAGTGGGGCATCTGCTGCCCGCGTCAATTCAGGGGCTGCAGCAGCGTGCGATTACGCTGCCGCCGATGGCGCGGCAGGCCGCGCTGGTGATAGCCGAACCGGGCCGTGCGACACCGCTGGCACAACACTTTTTCGACGAAGCACGCGGACTGCTGCCGGTTTAGCGCCGTTACTTCGCTTCACCCAGCGCGTAAAACAGGCGGCTGTTCCAGTTGCCTATCGCCACGCTCTGAATCAGTGCGAACAGCGCCTCAGCTTCCCAGCCTGCCTCCATTAGCGGTTGCAGATGGGCCGCGCTGAATCGCTCGGGCGAGCGGGTCAGCTGCGCCGCCAGCGCAACGATCTGTTGATCTTCACCTTTCAGACCCGCTTCTTCTACACCATCAATCAAACCTTCATTTCCGGTCAGCAGCCGGAACGCCCAGCGGCTGCCCAGAATACGGGCGACGGTTGCTTCAGCCAGCGTATTGTCATGCGAAAGGTGCTGACGAAGCTGCGCCCAGCCATAAAGCGCGGCGGGGTCATGGGCCAGCAGCCATACCGCCTCCTGCATGCCAGGCAGTGACTGACAACGGGTAACGGCAGCCAGTTGCTCTGCACAGGCATAACGCAACTCCAGCGGCTTCAGCACCGGCTGCCAGCGGGCAGGCTGGTCAAAACCGGTAGCGTCGGCGTCGGGTGGTGCGGTACTGCCGGGCAGCCAGCGAACCGGCTGGGCCTGCAGCGCCTGTAATCCGGCAACAACACGCGCCTGATAACTGACAAAGCCGATCACCTGATTCAGCGTCACAACATCGGGTTCGGTCAGGCCAACCGCATCCAGGGCGGTGATTGCGCTGGCGTTAATCAGCTCAGGCTGCATCGCCAGCTGGCGCGCATACTGCGTAATCTGAGTCAGGCGATTATTACTCTCGCGCGAAGAGTCAGGTCCGGGCAGCGGATTCAGGCGGGCAGAGTAGTGATTACAAAGCCGCTGTACACCCGCCACCTGCGCCACGGTCAGCGCGGTGCTGAGGCGATCGTAGAGCGTCAGGGTATGGGTGAGTGACGTCACCACGCGATCCGGGAACAGTAATTGTGCCAGATCGCGCGCTGCCAGCAGGGCCGGCTGATTCGTGCGCAGCAGGGCCTGAACCACGGCGTTATCGGCGTAGCATCCCAGCAGGAAACGGTCATCAATATGGGCGGCCTCGGGCACCAGCGGTGCGGCCTGAGAGGTACGTGGACTGGTCTGGCTCTCGTAAAACCAGTGGTTATGGCCCGGATAGCGGCGTTGTTCCATGATCAATCCTTTTGCAAATTCGGGTTCGGCATGCAGGCGGCAGATTCTGAAAATGTGCATAAACCGAAGGGCAGGCTTATCGTCGCTGATGGGCAGTCCGGGGCAAAAGAATGATCGGTGATAATTAATAGCGTTACGGTATAACGGGAGCGAAATCAGGCAGGAAGAGCGAGGCGGGAGCAGAGAAAAGGGCGAGCCAGGCTCGCCCTTACAGAACTTATTTCAGTTCCAGTTCGTTCATTGCGGCGATGCTGAAGCCGCCATCAACGTGTACCACTTCACCGGTGATGCCGCCAGCCAGGTCAGAGCACAGGAATGCTGCTGAGTTGCCGACATCTTCGATGGTAACGGTACGGCGAATCGGGGTAACCGCTTCGCAATGTTGCAGCATCTTACGGAAATCTTTGATGCCTGATGCTGCCAGGGTGCGGATTGGACCTGCAGAAACGGCGTTAACACGCACGCCTTCCGGGCCCATGGCGTTTGCCATGTAACGCACGTTAGCTTCCAGCGACGCTTTCGCCAGACCCATCACGTTGTAGTTCGGAATTGCGCGCTCAGCACCCAGGTAAGAGAGGGTCAGCAGCGCAGAATTTGGATTCAGCATCTCGCGGCACTCTTTGGCCATCGCGACGAAGCTGTAAGCACTGATGTCATGCGCGATTTTGAAGCCTTCGCGGGTAACGGCGTTCACGTAGTCGCCAACCAGCTGATCGCCTGGGGCGAAACCGATAGAGTGAACGAAACCGTCAAATTTCGGCCAGGTTTTTGCCAGTTCAGTGAACAGCGATTTGATGCTCTCATCTTCGGCTACGTCACATGGCAGCACGATGTCTGAACCCAAATCTTTGGCAAACTCTTCCACACGACCTTTTAACTTGTCGTTCTGGTAGGTGAAAGCCAGTTCTGCGCCCTGTTTGTGCATCGCCTGTGCAATACCGTAGGCGATGGAAAGTTTACTGGCAACGCCAGTAATCAGAATGCGCTTACCGGAAAGAAAACCCATAGCTGTAATCCTTATGGTCATTGTAGTTGGCGGTCGCATGATTAATAAGTAAGCGACCGACGTTAATCGACGTGCGGATTCTAGCACGTCTCTCATAAATCAGGTAAATCGGCCCGCAATTTCCGCGATATGCAGCAAAAATCAGCGCTCGCGCCGCCAGGCTTCGGCACTCAGTGCTTCGCCAAAATGGCTGCTGATCAGCCGTCGGGTCAGATCGTGCAGCGGGGAGGCCAGCACGTCAGCCGTGCCGCCGCGCTCGACCACTTCGCCCTGATGCATCACCAGCACTTTATCGCTGATGTGCTTCATCATGCCCAGATGCTGGGTGACATAGATGTAGGCAATCCCGTGCTTCTCCTGCAGTTCCAGCATCAGGTTCACCAGCTGGGACCGCATCGTCATATCCAGCGAAGCCAGCGCTTCATCGGCCACAATCACTTTGGGTTGCAGGATCAACGCGCGCGCCAGGCCCAGACGCTGTTTCTGACCGGGAGCCAGCATGTGCGGATAATAACCGGCGTGATCGCGCAGTAAGCCCACCTGACGCAGGGTAGCGATAATGCGTTTCTCGCGCTCTTCCGCATTCAGCCCGGTGTTGAGGCGCAGCGGGAACTCCAGGATCTGACTGATACGCTGACGCGGATTCAGTGAAGTAGAGGGATCCTGAAAAATCATGCGGATGCGCTGACTGCGGTAACCATAATCACCGAACGTCAGTGGATGATCGTCAATCAGAATCTCACCTTCAGTGGGCGCCACCATGCCGCTGAGCATCTTCGCCAGCGTGGACTTGCCGGAGCCGTTTTCACCGATAATCGCCAGTGTCTGTTTCTCACGCAGGGTAAAGCTGACCGACTTCACCGCCTCAACGTGCTGGCGGCGGAACAGGCCCGTGCGATAGCGGAAAGTTTTACTGAGATTGCGCACTTCCAGCAGGGTCTCCATGCTACTGGCCCTCCATGTTCAGCGGGAAATGACAGGCGAAGAGATGTGTTTTGCTGCCGGTGAGGCGAGGCGTTTCAATACACTTGCGCTGGGCATAAGGACAGCGTGGCCCCAGACGGCAGCCGATCGGCAGGCTTTCCAGCGACGGAATCGCGCCTGAAAGGGTATTGAGGCGGCTTTTGTGCGGCAGAGCGCGACCAAAATCCGGCATCGCCCGAATCAGCGCCTGGGTATAAGGATGATGCGGTGTACTCATTAAATCTTCGCTCTGAGCCGTTTCCACCGTCTGACCGCAGTACATCACGTTAATACGGTCCGCCCACTGGCTCATATTGCGCAGGTCATGGCTGATCAGCAGAATCGTGGTGTTATTGTTCTGGTTCAGGCGGCTCAGCAGGCGGAAAATCTGCGCCTGGGTGGTCGGTTCCATGGCATTCGTCGGCTCATCGGCAATCAGCAGACGCGGCTGATTAGCCAGCGCAATGGCGATCATCACTTTCTGACATTCGCCTTCAGTCAGCTCATAGGGGAAGCTGCGCATGATGTCTTTATGATCTTTGATGCCGACGCGATGCAGCAGTTCGATGGCGCGGGTTTTGCGCCAGAACCAGAAGCGTTTCAGCCACGGACCTTTATACGTCCAGCGCGGGATCACCTGCATCAGCTGACGACCGATGCTTTCAGAAGGATCCAGACAGGATTGCGGCTCCTGAAAAATCATCGAGACGTTATGCCCGATAATGCGGCGGCGCTCGCGCGTCGACAGGCGCAGCAGGTCCACATCATCAAATACCATGCGGTCGGCGGTCACGCGCCAGTTATCGTTGGTCACGCCGCAGATCGCCCTGGCGACCAGACTTTTACCGGAGCCGGACTCACCGACCAGGCCGCGGATTTCGCCTTCACCCAGCGTCAGGTTGACGCGATCGACCGCTTTGACCGGCCCGTCTGCGGTCATAAATTCAATGGTCAGATTACGAATATCGAGTAACGGCATTTATTCCACTCCCGCTTCGACGGCGCGACGGATGCCGTCACCGAGCAGGTTAACAATTAATACGCTGACCATCAGCGCCACGCCGGGCAGCATAACGGTCCAGGGTGCGACGTAAATCAGTTCCAGCGAATCGCCCAGCATCGCTCCCCATTCCGGGGAAGGCAGCTGCGCGCCCAGGTCGAGGAAGCCGAGTGCGGCAATATCCAGAATCGCCATCGACAGCGCGCGGGTAATTTCGGTGATCAGCAGCGGCAGAATATTGGGCAGGATGGCGTAGCGCAGAATATTGCGGCCGCGCGCACCATCAAGGCGTGCCGCTACCACATACTCTTTTTCCAGTTCATCATGCACGGCGCTGTAGATCTCGCGCACCAGACGTGGCATCAGCGCCAGCCAGACCGCCAGCAGCGCATGTTCCAGTCGCGGCCCGAGAAACGCCACCACGATAATCGCCAGTAACAGCGACGGAATAGAGAGAAGAGTATCGAGCACGTGGTTCATCACCGCCGAGCGGATGCCGTGCGTCATGCCCGCCAGCACGCCCAGCACCAGCGCACCGAGCGTAGCAAACAGCGTCACCAGAATCGCGGACCCCACCGTCGGGCCTGCGCCGCTCAACAGGCGGCTCAGAACATCGCGACCCAGATCGTCGGTGCCGAGAAAGAACGAAACGTCGCCGTAGCGCGACCAGGAGGGCGGCAGCAGCTGATAACCCAGGAACTGCTGGTCGATACCGTAAGGCGCGATCAGGCCGCCAAAAAGGCAGAGCAGCAGCAGCGCACCAAAGCCATACAGGCCGACCATCGAGATCGGATTGCCATAGAAATGGTGCCAGCTCTGACGAAACGCACTGGGCAGGCGTTTTTCGGCGTAGATATTATCGGAGGGCATACGTGTTCACTTTACTCTGCTTAACGTCGGGCAACATTGCTCTATAAAAATCATTCATATCAGGTGCTTGCCCCGCGCGTATGCTTGATGTTGCTTTGTCATCGATGACTCTGAATCGCTTTAATTTAACGGTTTTGTGCACAATTTTCCCGGCGTTTTCGCCGGGAGGGTAAGCCCGTTCAGCCTGTTTCAGGGGATTATCCGTCGATATCCCTGTCGCAGGCAAGGGAAGGGCGTCAGCAATTTCGATGCTGGATTACAGAGGGTTACGATCCGCGTCGGCAGATCAACGCATACTACGCTGGCCTGACCCTGGCTTTGGTTGGATGTCCATCAGGGCCATCGTCATGGGTGTGGTCCGGATTAGGCTCAATGATCACGATATAATCTTTACCTGTTCCGTCGCGGGTTAACGTCACTAAATCACCGGCAACAGGTTTGGTGTCAAACTCATGTTCCTCTTCAGCGCCAGTATCTTCAAAAATCACAGCGTATTTCATTTTCTGTCCTCTTTGTGATGGGCCGCGTCGTTACCTCGGTGTTTTTTGCTGAGGCTGACATGAAGAATTTTAGCCTGGTCTGAAAATACGCCTGTGATTAGTGGATGTTTTATTCCGGCAATGTCTCCGGATTCAGGCCGGCTGGGCATTAACGTTGCTGATCTCTTCAGCCTGTGCTGTCTGACACCGGCATCATCTTCGATCATGGCGAGATAGAAACCCTGGCGGGGTGTATGAAATTTCCATTCAGCAACATCGTGGCTCAACTCAGCGTTAAGAGTTTTATAAATTTTAAGCAAGCGTAACATTTTATTAGCCGCTCATTTCTCGTGACTTTACTATTATTCCTGCAAAAGTATGTTTTCATGCTGGATTTTCCTGCTCGCCGTCTGGCTTTATTTTGATGTGATGCGCCTGGCTTATTTAATATTGATGCCGGATTTTACCGGGTACGCTTGCAAGCCTTACCCTGTCTTCTAAAGTAAATATTGCAACACGAATATGGCCGGCATAACTGATTTATGCCGGTTGCCATCTCTGAATAGAAATATATCCAGGAGGATATTATGGCCGAACATCGTGGTGGTTCAGGTAATTTTGCAGAAAACCCTGAGAAAGCCTCTGAAGCAGGTAAGAAAGGCGGGCATAACAGCGGAGGTAACTTCGCTAATGACCGTGAAAAAGCGTCAGAAGCAGGCAAAAAAGGTGGTCAGAATAGCCACAGCGGCGGACGTAAATCTGAATAATCAGAAAAATATTTTCTGATTAAGCCGCAGGCCCTGGCATTTTTGCCGGGGCCTTGAATTTCATCCGTTACAATAAACTCCACGGTTATAAATGAAGGAAGATATTTAAGCATGCATGCCTGGAGACTGCTGGCGCGTTGCCTCTATTAATGTCGGCAGGATTTTATTTCCAGTGTCTCTTTATCTATATTGCATATAATCATTATCATTGGCTGAATTAAGCGAAGCAGGATGACAGAAATACTTTCCTTACAGGGATGACTGAAATTCAAAAAACCTTTTCAGCAACTGAATAGTCTCAAGCCGTAAATCCTGATGGCTTAACTTTTCTCCTGAACAAGCGGTCAGGCCCCTGAAAGTTTATTGCCTTTTCCTGTGCGTCTCAGGAGGCAATAGGCGCTTTCGTTGCCGGAGGGGTAATTCAAAAAAAGTTTATCTTCACTCAGCAAAACCTGAGAGAAAAGGCGCCAGGCACGCTGCACACCTTGTCGAACCCCAGCCGCGATTGTATCCGGTTAAAGCAACGTTATTTGCCTGAGTGAGCATCATTACGCTCTGGGTGAGGACTGCCTCGCGGCTTTCCCGTTCTGGCTAATTCACCAGACTCTCTCTATGATGATTTTTTCCCCGGATGTTTATCGGGAACGATCAATGGCTTAGGGAATTTTCCTCGCGATGACCTTGTTAAATGACCTCGATCTGCGTCAGCTGGAAGCCTTCTCGGCGGTAATTTCTGCGGGCAGTGTCACCGCAGCAGCCAGGGCGCTGAACCGCTCGCAGCCCGCTGTTACCCGCCTGATTCAGGAGTTAGAGCAGTCGCTGGGTTACCCACTCTTTATTCGCAATGGCCCGCGCATTCATCCCTCTGAAGAGGCGTTACAGCTGCATCAGTATGTGCAGAAAGCGCTGCTGTCATTGCAGCAGATCCGCTTACGCGCTCAGGAGATCGCGCATCAGCAGCATCGCCCACTCAGTATTGCTGCGACGCCCGCGCTGGCGGCCGGACTGCTGCCGCAGGCGCTGGCCGCACTGAACCTGCAAAACAAAGTGCAGATCATCAGTGAATCTGCCGAACAGACGGCGCATGCGGTGATCACCGCCGAAGCTGACATCGGTTTATGCAGTCTGCCGCTGGAGCATCACGCGGTCGAACTGCACTGGATTGGGCAGTCGCAGTGCGTGATTGCGCTGCCGGAAGACGATGAGCTGGCGGCGAACAGTGAGCTGTCGCTGAGCCAGCTGGCAGGCCGTCGTTTAATTGCCCCCTGGAGCCCGCAGCGCTTACGCGGGCGCTATGAAAAAGCGCTGAAGAAAGTCAAAGCGCCGCTGCTGGAAACCATCGAAACCAACTCGTCAGCGAATATTCTGGGCTGCGTGCGGGCGGGATTAGGCGTGGCGATCCTCGAACCGGTTACGGGCTGGGGTATGCCGCTGGCGGGTGTGGCGATCCGGCCGATTCAGGAAGAGATTCCCTACTTCTTTGGCGTGATTACGCCACAAGGCCGTCAGATTTCCAGCGCGACGCAGGCGCTGGTGGACGCACTGGCGGATGCGGCCGCGCAGCTGTTGCCGGGTTTTGAACGTCTGCCCGCCAGTGAACATCCGCGCATTATGAAGATTATCAATCAGGATTGATTCCGGCTGGCCTGTCACGGTCACCCCAGGGGTGGCCCTCACGTCTTACAATCAGGTGACGGGATGCGCGTTGAAAGACACCCCGGCACACCGCTATTGAAAACCCCCTTGTTTTCAACGCTTATAACTTTTCCTGCATAAGATATAAGAAATCCATTGGTCAGATGCTGAGCGCAATTCTTGACTCCGATTTGGGGCAAGAGGATTATGCGAAAACTTAGCTCTTATTATGTGTATTGATGATTGTTGGCCTCCTATTATGCATTTGTCGGATAATGGAAAGGCAGCGTTATCAGCGCGTTTTAACCGTTTTCGCTCGCCTTCAGGCGATCGCTGACACCAGGAAACTCTCTATGACGTATGCCGCCAAAGGGCTTGCCGCGCTGGAAGCTCAGCTACAGCAGGATCTGGAATTTCTGGAACTGCCCGCCAGACCCTGGGTACCTGAGCGCACTTATCAGCATGCCCCGGTACGGGATGTGGTGGTGATCGGTGCGGGCATGTGCGGTCTGGCAGCGCTCGCGAAATTACAGTTCACCGGCATCACCAATGTGGTGGCCTATGACGCTGCCCCCGCAGGGCTGGAAGGGCCGTGGATCACTTTTGCTCGCATGGAAACCCTGCGCTCGCCGAAAACGCTGCATGGCCCGGCACTCGGTCTCGCGCAGCTGACCTTCCGCGCGTGGTTCACGGCGCAGTGGGGCAACGAAGCATGGCAGGAACTGGACAAGATCCCTAAAGCGCAGTGGATGGATTACCTGATCTGGTATCGCAGGGTGCTGAATCTGCCGGTGCAGAATAACGTGCGCGTCAGCAATATCGCGCAGGCCGGGGATGTCATTGCGCTCGATCTGGACGGTGCCGAAACCGGCCGTGTCTACACACGCCGTCTGGTGCTGGCCACCGGGCGTTCAGGACTCGGCGGTTTTGCCGTACCCGATTTCCTGCAAGGCATCGACCGCCGGTTCTGGGCACACTCCGCCGATAACATCGATTTTGCCGCGTTACAGGGCAAACGCGTTGCCGTGATTGGTGCAGGCGCGTCGTCAATGGATAACGCGGCCACCGCCCTGGAGCAGGGCGCGAGCGCAGTGGACCTGCTGATTCGTCGTAAAGAGATGCCGCGTATTAACAAGATGACCGGCATTGGCAGCCAGGGCGTGGTGCACGGCATGCATCAGTTGCCGGACGCGTGGAAGTGGAAGTTTGTCGATTACACCGCTGCGATACAAACCCCGCCGCCGCGTTCTTCAACCCTGCGCGTCTCCCGTCATGAGAATGCGCGCTTCTTCCTCGACTGCGGCATTAATGCGGTTAAACAGGAGGCCGATGGCCTGCTGATTGACACCACCCAGGGCGCACTGCGCTATGACTTCCTGATCGCCGCCACCGGTTTCACCAACGATTTCCACGGCCGCCCGGAGTTTGCTGCTATCGCGCCGCACATCCGAAGCTGGGGAGACGGCCGGTATCAGCCTGAGATGGGGCAGGCGCGTCGCAGCCTGCTGGAAGCGCCTGATCTCGGGCCTTCATTTGAGTTCCGCGAACTGACGCCCGGTGCCTGCCCGATGCTGGCACATATCCACTGCTTTAATGATGCCGCGATGCTGACGCACGGCAAAGTCTCCGGCGATATTCCGGCAGTGAGCGCGGGTGCCGATCGTCTGGTGCGCGGCATTGCTGCCTCGCTGTTTGCCGATGACGTGGAGCAGCACTTCACCAGCTTACAGGCTTTTGACACCCCTGAACTGCAGGGCGATGAATGGGTGGATTCAACTCCACGACTAAAACAGGAGAGCGCGTTGTGAGCGACGTAATTGATCAGGCAGCCGGATTAACCCCCGATGAGGCGTTGTATCAGACACGCCGCCTGCGTCCCGAATTTGTTGAGGGCGCAGAAGCGTGTCGAGTGTCAGTGCTGACGCCGGAAGATGATCAGGGTTTATCTGCGGATCTGCGCATTGCGCTGGCCCAGCGCATGGCGGTACTGAACGGCGATGCGCCGCTGCAACGTGATTATCAGGCACAGCTGGCGGCGTTAAACCCGTCTGAGGCACTGCTGGCGCTTGCAGCGGGCGAAAAGGTGAGTGAGGAGCCGCTGGCAACGATTGCACGCCATGCTGACAGGGTGACACAGCAGCCGATTGAGGCGACCGAACAGCACATTCGCCTGCTGGAACAGGCCGGTTTAAGCAATCCGCAGATTGTCGCCCTCTCTGAACTGATCGCCTTTGTTAACTTCCAGACGCGCGTCGCGGCTGGATTACGTCTGATGAGGTCCGCATGATTCCGTCGGTTAATCTCAAGCCGCTGCACTGGCATCCGTATATCGCACCAGTGGATGTTGAACAGGCGACACCGGCGCAGCTCGATGCCATGAAAGTGACGCCGTCCAACAAGAAAATCTCCGAGTACGTGCGCACGCTGGTCCACGATCCTGAGAGCTACACCGCACGAACCGGATTATTCAACGCCATTATGTACGTTGAAGGCGGTCTGGATCGCGCGGATCGTGAGCTGGGCGCGCTGGGTGCTTCAATCGTTAACGGTTGCCGTTATTGTGCGGTGGTGCATGCGCGCCGTCATGCACAGCTGGCTGAGAGTGACGACGTGGTCAGCGCCATCTATTTTGACCGGGCGGATGTGCTGGGCGAACGCGACGCGGCGATCTATCACTTTGCCCGTCGTTTATCGGTCACGCCATCTGAAGCTACGCCGGACGATGTCGCCGCTCTGCGCGCCGTCGGCATGAACGATCAGGAGATTCTCGACCTGATCCACGCTGTCGCCATCTTTGGCTGGGCCAACCGTCTGATGCATGTGCTCGGCCATGCTGACCTGAACAAATAAGGGCTGCACCGGATGTTAGAACTCAACAATATTACGCTCGCTTACGGCAGCAATCCGATTCTGAAAGGCGTCGATCTGTCGGTAAAACGCGGCGATGTGGTGTCAATCATCGGGCCAAGCGGCACCGGGAAAACTACGCTGCTGCGCTGCATCAACTATCTGGCGAAGCCGTCAGCGGGGACGATTCAACTCGATCAGATCCGCATGGATTATCAGTCACCGGATAAAGCGGCGATTCAGGCGATTCGTCTGCGCACAGCCATGGTGTTTCAGCAGTTTAACGTCTTTAAAAACATGACGGTGCTGGAGAATGTGATGGATCCGCTGATCGTCATCCAGCGTAAAACGAAACAGCAGGCGCGCGACATCGCCGTGCAGGAGCTGGAGCGCGTCGGCCTGGGAGCGAAACGCGATCACTATCCGTCGCAGTTGTCCGGCGGCCAGTTACAGCGTACCGGAATCGCGCGTGCCCTGGCGGTGCGTCCGGATGTGATGCTGTTTGATGAACCGACCTCATCGCTCGATCCCGAGCTGGTGGGTGAAGTGCTGAAAGTGATTAAAGATGTGGCGTCATCCGGCATTACCTCGCTGCTGGTGACGCACGAAATGCAGTTCGCGAAAAGCATTTCGAATCGCATCGTGTTTATGGATCAGGGTGTGGTGGCTGCGGAGGGAACGCCTGTCGAGATGTTTGATAACCCAACGCTGCCGCGCCTTGCCCAGTTCCTCAACTCAGAAAAAGTATTCTAATAATCAAAGGAATCAGAGACATGCCTGCAATCAAAACCACATTACGTCGCCTGGCCGCGCCTGGCATCATCGCACTGGCCCTGATCAGCGGAAACAGCTTTGCTGACGCCGTACGCACCATCAAAATCGCTACCGCCGCGGAGTCCAAACCGCTGTCGTGGGGGGCGATCGGTCATGAGCCTGAGGGCTACGAGCCGGACGTGCTGAAAGCCATCAACGCGAAACTGCCACAGTACAAATTTGTGATGGAAGGCGCGGCGGATATCGCGCAGGAAACCGGCCTGGTGACCGGCAAATATGACATGGCGACGGGCGGATACTACAAAGCACCCGCGCGCAGCAAACAGTTCCTGATCCCGGATGCACCGATTGGTGCCAGCCTGATGAAGATCTACAGCCGCAGCGACAGCAATATCAACGGCATGAAAGATTTGGTCGGCAAGAAGATCGTGCCGGTGACCGCAGGCGGTGGCGTGTATAAGTTCGTTACCCAGTGGCAGCAGGATAACCCGAACGACAAAATCACCATCAAGGCGTCCAGCGCCGGCGTGCCTTACCCGGATCGCCTGAAAGAAGTGCAGAACGGGAAATATGATGCGCTGATCCTGCCTTCTAACCTGGGTGAGCAGACGGTGATCGACAACCAGAAGCTGGCGATCAAAGCCAGTGAGCCGGTGGTGATCAACAACACCTATGTGCTGATTCACCGTTCTGCAGAGAATCAGGCACTGAATGATGACATCACCAAAACACTGAAAGAGCTGAAGGCGGACGGCACGCTGGATAAGCTGGCGCAGAAGTGGTTTGGCGAAGACGTTACGAAGTACATGAAGTAACAGATTCACTGCGTCCGGCGCTGAGCCGGGCGCAGGCTGTCCTTTTTAGCAGGAGTGTTTCACCGTGAATCTATCCTCCATGATTCCAGAACTGCTGTCGGCGCTGCCTTTGACGCTCGGCATCATGTTTGTGGCGATGATTGTCGGGTTCTTTCTGGCGCTCATCGCGACGTTTTTCCGCGTGCGCCGTATCCCCGTGATTAGCCAGATGGCCGATCTCTATGTTTCCTATGCGCGCAGCGTGCCCGTGGTGCTGCAGCTGTTTGTCGCCTTCTATGGTATGCCACTCATTACCGATAACTTTGGCTTCAGCGACTTCTTCACGGCCAACGTGGCGGCGATGATCGGTCTGAGCCTGTATCACGGCGGTTATCTGTCGGAAGTGATGCGGCCGGCGTACCTGGCGGTTGAGCGGGGTCAGCACGATGCCACCGACAGCCTGGGCTACAGCTTCCGCCAGAAAATGCTGCGTGTCATCGGCCCACAGGCGGTGCACTTTGCGCTGCCGGGTTACGGCAATGCCATTATCTATCTGATTCATAACGTTGCGCTGGTGATGTACATCGGAGCCGCAGATGTGATGGCGACCGCGCACCTGATCATGGAACGCGATTACAACCAGTATCAGTTCGGCACCTATCTGGTGCTGGCCGTGCTCTATTCACTGCTGTGCGGTGTGGCGTGGCTGGTTATCCGCTTCTTTGAACAACGTCATGCGAAGTACAGCTCGAAGTCTGCGCCGCGCGTGAAGTTCACCACCAGCGTCTGAGTGAGGAAGAAAAACCATGTTTGATGCTGAGGTTTTGCTGCCAGACTTCTGGAGCATTCTGGATGCCGTGCCGGTAACGCTGCTGATGGCGGTGACGGTATTTATCTGTTCGACACTGTTAGGCGGGCTGTTTGCATTTATTGAGCATCGTCGCATTCCGGTGCTGCGCCAGCTGGTGATCACCTACAAAATCGCCTTCAAAGGCGTGCCGATGGTGGTGGTGATTTTCCTCGCCTATTACGGCCTGCCACCGGCGCTGCACTTTGTGGCCACGTTATTTGGCGTCGAGGTCAATGCCCATTCACTGCCGAACTGGGTGATCATCATTGTGGCGCTGAGTGCCTGCGTCGCGGCATTCCAGGCGGAAGTGTGGAAAGGGGCGCTGAACTCATTCGACAGCGGACAATCGGATGCTGCCCTGTCGCTCGGCTACAGCGGTGGACAGCTGTTTCGTCGTGTCATGTTCCCGCAGATTATCGTGGCGGCGATCCCCGATCTTGCGAATGCCTTTATGGTGATCATGAAAGCCCTGTCGCTGGCATTTGCCATCGAAGTGGTGGATATCTTTGCCCAGGCACAATTAACGGCGGCATTGAATTTCTATTACCTCGAAGCCTTCCTGATTGCGGTGGTGTTCTACATGGTGATTGCCTATGTCGTCACTAAGATTGCCGACAAAATTGAGGCGGCGCTGCGGGTGCGCACCTGATTTATCGCGTTGTAATGAAACGGCATCGCAATGTGGCTGATGCCGTTTCTTCAGATAAGTTAAGGGGATGTGATTTTCAGCACCCCGTGACTGACGGGTAATTGCGACAGACCAGAATGATTTTTTGACCCGAAACCTTTAGCCAGCATGAAGCTTAGAAAGTTTTATCAGGCTCAGCTGAGAAGTTTTTTAAAAAGTGTGAGCAATAACTGTCCATCGTCCCCAAGGGGCATGAAAAACGCTTCATCTGTTTTTTCAACAACCTTTACGGCCTGTCCCGCAAGCGTTCTGCCTGCTTCAGACACCACAATGACGTTTGAACGGATATCTTCCGGATGGGGGACGCGCTGAATATATCCCGATTTTTCGAGTGCCCGGACCACCTGCGAAATCGTCATGGTATCGCTGCCCGTCAGTTGTGACAGCCGTGCCTGAGTAAGGGCTTCTTTTCCCTGAAACCAGCTGGCCACTGCCAGAACAACGAATTGCGTATGTGTCAGTCCCAGAGGCTGCAGGGCAGTTCGCTGCTCACGCTGCCAGCGATTAGAGATTCTCCAGAGGAGAAAACCCGGGCTTTCGTCCGGCCCTTCAAAACTGCTGGGAAGAGGTTTACGGCTTTCAGACGTCATAGACTAAGCCTTTTGTTCTGCGAGATAGTGTGCCAGTCCGGCCATCACGTCCGGAAAGTCAGCGCTGATACCTTCTCCGAGCGCCTGAGCATCCGGTCCCTGTGTGCGTATTGCATAGACAAGCTGACACTGACCTGATGCTTCAATGCGATGCTCCACTCTGACCCGCGTCTCACCAATCAGTGTCTCATCAGTGAAATGTTGTTCGGCCGCGACATCAATGAGCCTGCTACGGATCATTTCCCCATCCGGCAACGCCATCGAAAACCACGTTCCCGCCTGAAATGCCCCCTCAAGCGCTATCGATTTAACGCCCGGATTCCAGTGTTTCCACGAGGAGGTGTCTGTAAACGCCTGCCAGATCTTATCCGGTGTGGCAGGGATAGGATGTTCATACGATTTATACCAGTGTTCAGCCTGAGTCATGTTCATCACCTGCAGTTAACATAAGTGAGCATATGATATGTGCACTTGCAATATCACAAGCCGTTTTCCTGTCAAAAGGAAACGCGGGGAGATGAGATGAGAAGCAATCTGGTGATCGACAACAGATGAACAAATGAATAACCAAAAAAAACCCGCCATAGGCGGGCAAATCGTTACAGTGCATTCAATAGAGAAGCTTTCTCGTGCACAACTCATGTGCACTTCATTTATCGACCGTAGTGGCAAAAACTTAAGGCATAACGGCATGCTGCTGATGCCGATGACCGGCAGTTTTTTGGCACAAAAAAGCCCGCGTTACGCAGGCATAAATTGCATCAAGAAAGGAAAATCGTAGCATCAGCTAAGGCTGACTCGCACACCATACAGTGTTCGGGTGCGATAGATAGTGATGAGGGAGTAAATAGCGAAGGGTGAGCACGATATGCAGGACGGGCATTAAAAAGCCCGCTCAGGGGCGGGCTCACCAAAACGAATCTGATTGCCTATTTACCATCAGCCCATTTCGTAATCTGATGATCAATTTTGTCATCAAGAAAATGGGTGAACTGACCCGACCCCGCCTTCACTAACAGTGCCATACAGGCAGCAAATACCAGTACCAGTAACACTCTGCTGAGACTCATAATCCTTCCTTGTATGAATAATCTGGCGGGTTTAACCGGACGAGTCCGGATACACGTTCCGATTAGCTGATGCGCTGCTTCATCTCGCGCTGATGTTTGTGATAATCCTCATCACACTCGCTTGAACAGAAAGCCGTATCGGCCACGACAGCTTCATCTTTGCACCAGATACATAAGCCGTTAGGGCTTTGGAGCTTACTCTTTCGGGCGGCCAGGGAGGCGGCGAGATGCGCTTCTTCGCGCTCCTGTGCCAGATCAACGTCATCCATAAATATTCAGAACCTCATCAAATTTTAACGATTTAAACACAAATCGTTCACCACAGAGAAAACTTTTGTGTACATGAAGGCGGGCCAGGAGGGCAATGACAGCCCATTAAAACAGTACCTGCCTGTTTTTAAACCACTTTATTTGGATATGAAAAGTCCTAGCGCAGGGCATACCACTCTTTATGTTTCAGCGGATTCATTGCCGCACCAATCACGTCAGAAATGACATTCACCAGAATCACCAGGCCGCCAATCACCATCACACCGGCTGAAATCGCCGCATAATCCTGCTGCCGAATCGCGTTGATCAGCCAGCGTCCCAGCCCCGGCCAGTTGAAGACCATCTCGGTGATCATCGCCAGCGTTATCATGGTGGAAAACTGCAGGCCCAGGCGCGGGATTACCGGCGGCAACGCATTATGCAGCACGTGACGGCGGATCACCGTAAAGCGCGACAGACCGCGCGTGGCAGCCGCTTTGACATAGTTTTTGTCCATCACGTCGCTGGTACTGTTGCGCAGCAGACGGATCACTTCCGTCGTCGGCGCCATCGCCAGTACCAGCACCGGTAAAATCAGGTGGGTCAGGGCGCTGATAATCATCTCATGTCGCCACGGCGACCGACTCAGCCAGGCGTCAATCAGCGCAAAGCCAGAGATATTCTGCACCGGATAGAGCAGGTCGTGGCGTCCCGACACCGGCAGCCAGCCCAGGGTCAGAGAGAAGAACAGCGTCAGAATCAGCGCCAGCCAGAAGATGGGCGCCGAGAAGCCAATCAGTGCCAGCGCACTGATGGTTTTATCCTGCCATTTATTGCGCATCACGCCGGCACAAATGCCCAGCGGGATCCCCACCATTAGCGCGAACAGAAACGCCAGGATACACAGCTCCATGGTGGCCGGGAACACCTCGCGCAGCTGCAGGCCAATCTCCTGACCGTTGGTGCTGGAGACGCCGAAATCAAACTGCAGCATCCCTTTAAACCAGAACCACCAGGCGTCAAAAAGGGCCGCGCCTTCCAGCGGCGCGTTAGGGGTAAAGTAGCTCAGGCTGAAGCTGACCAGCGACAGCAGAAACAGGGTAATGAGCAGCAGCAGCAGACGGCGCAGAATATAGATAATCACTTATTTACCCTCATCAGCATCACGATAAACCCCGGCAAACGAGGCGTTGCCAAACGGACTCAGCACCAGCCCTTTAATATCATGTCGAAACGCCTGAAGTCGTAAAGAGGATGCCAGCGGCAGCACCGGCAACTCCTGCGCAAGAATCAGCTGCGCTTTGTCATAGCTGTCGATGCGCCCGGCAAGCTGCTGCGATAACAGGGCATTCTGCAGCGTTTCGTCAAAGGCGGGAGAACACCAGTGTGCGTAATTGGTCTGCGATCGAATCGCCGCGCAGCTGAGCAGCGGCCGGAAGAAGCTGTCCGGATCGTTACTGTCGGTCGCCCAGCCGGACAATGTCAGGTCATGATTCATCGCCATCAGCTGCGCCTCCTGAAAACGGCCCTCAACCGGGACAATCGTCAGCCGTACGCCAACCTGTGCCAGATCGGCCTGTAACAGCTCGGCGGTTTTCAGCGGGCTGGGATTCCAGGACTGCGACGCGGCAGGCACCACCAGCCGCAGATGCAGATCGGTAATGCCCAGAGCCGCCAGTGCTGCGCGGGACTTCGCCGGGTCATAGCTGGTGATGCGCGCATCATTGTCATAAGCCCAGGAAGCGCGCGGCAATATCGAGGCGGCGGTTTCGGCCGTGCCGTAATAGATTGACTCCATCAACCGCTCATTGTTGATTGCCAGCGCCAGGGCGTGACGTACTTCAGGACGGTCGAGCGGTGGTTTGCGGGTATTAAAGGCCAGATAGGCGATGTTCATACCGGGACGCAGCGTCATCCGCAGGCGTGGGTCATCACGCAGGATGCTGAGCTGGCTGGCTGCGGGATAGGCCAGTACGTCGCACTCTCCGGTCAGCAATTTGGAAAGCCGCCCGGTGCCGCCAGAACCCAGATCGATCACCGCCTGCTGCAGACGCGGCACACCTTTCCAGTAGTGAGGATTGCGCGCCAGACGGATGTACTGGCCGGTGCGATATTCGCTGAGCTGATAAGGACCGGTACCCACCGGCTGTCGGTCCATCTCTTCCTGGCGGCCCTGAGCAGTAAGCTGGTCGGCATACTCTTTCGACAGCACCGGCGCATAGTGGGTCGCCATGTGCCACAGGAACGACGCATCCGGGCTGTTCAGCCTGAACTCAACCGTTCTGTTGTCGATCTTCTTCACGCTCTGCACTGAATCGGCAAACTGCAGGCTATCAAAGTAGGGATAGTTGCCGCCGTTGACGTTGTGCCAGGGGTGATTACGGTCGAACATCCGGGCGAAGCTGAATACCACGTCGTCGGCATTCAGCGCACGGGTAGGGCGGAACTGATTGGTCTGCTGAAACTGCACGCCGCTGCGCAGATGGAAGCGATACGTCGCGCCGTTATCGCGCACTTCCCAGCTCGACGCCAGATCGGGCTTAAGACGGTAGGTGTAGGGATCGACATCCAGCAGGCGGTCATAAAGTTGTGCCGACAGCGTATCGACAGTCAGCCCGCTGCTGGCCATCTGCGGATTAAAGGTGTTCAGCGTACCGCTGACGCAATACACAAAGCCGGTCTGGCGGATATCACCAGCAGGCGCTGACCACGCAGGGACACTCAACACGCTGAGGCTGAGCAACAGCGAACATAGTAGTTTTGACATAGAACTCAACGATTTTGAGGCATTAAACAGAGTGTATCGCAAAGCGGGCATTGACCCAAAACCTGCAACCGCTGCCAGCCGGTTTTTCATCCTTGTGACCCTGGAAAGAACGCACAGAAGGTGGGGTAATGAGAAATATTCTCAATAAGGTGTTTACAGATGATAATAAGAATGATTATTATTCATCTGCACTTCGACGGCGGCTCTGCCGGTGAAGAGCACGACATTGCTCACATTGCTTCCAGTATTGTTGCCCGCCTCATGGCGGGCTTTTTTTTGGCTTTTGCGGCGGCCTGAAGGGCAGGATCGCCTTTGAATGGGTTGGCGAATTAATTGCGATTTTGCGTGAAAAACACGTTGCTGAAAAAGAGAGTCAAAGCCGGTGCTATCTGTAAAGCCTCGCAATAACGTGCGGGAGACCTGCACAAAACCGGACTTAACTATTACAGAAACGCAGTTACTATATGCACAACTTCAGCTCACCCAGCGCCTGACAATGAATAAAATCCAGAAAAACGTTCAGGTTTTCCATTATGCCTCCTTTCGTTATCTCTTTATGGGGCGTCTGTTCACCGTACTGGGCAATGGAATCGCACCCATTGCGCTGGCTTTTGCGGTACTCGATATAGGGGGATCCGCCTCTGATTTAGGCGTGGTAGTGGCTTCCCGCTCCCTGTTCAACGTGCTGTTTCTGCTGGTGGGGGGTGTCGTTGCTGACCGCTATTCACGCAGTCGGGTGTTAGTTGTATCGGCGCTGGTTGCCGCTGTTTCTCAGGCTATCGTTGCGTGGTCTGTGCTTGATGGTTCAGCCACGGTAATCAGCCTCACCTTGCTGGGTGCTCTGAATGGCGCGGCAGCGGGGATTGCTTTGCCTGCTTCGTCTGCGCTGGTTCCGCAGGTCGTGCCTGCAAAGCACCTGCGACAGGCTAATGCATTAATTCAGCTCGGTGTTTATGGTGGCACGGTGATGGGGGCGTCGATGGGAGGCGTGATTACCAGCGCTGTCGGACCAGGCTGGGGACTGGCGATTGATGCGCTGGGCTTTGCGGCTTCCGCGCCGCTTTATTTCCTTATGCGCGTCAGCCCGAATAATGCCGGGACCACGCAAGGGAATATCCTGCGCGATATCAAAGAAGGCTGGGCAGAATTTGCCGGACGAAGCTGGATTTGGTCGATAGTCCTTCAGTTCGCCATTATCAACGTCGCGTTCAATGGAATTGTGGAGGTCTATGGCCCGATGATTGCCGACGCCTCTTTCGGGCGGGCGCAGTGGGGAATTATTGTGGCTGCCCATAGCGTGGGTTTAATTGCGGGTTCATTTCTGGCTATGAAATGGCATCCTCGTCGCGATCTCCTGATTGGCGCGATGATGGCGGGTCTGTGCGCACTCCCGATATTTATGCTGAGCCAGAATATACCAGCAGCAGGGCTGATAGTGGGTTTCTTTATTGCTGGCGTTTCATTAGGCCTGTTCGGCGTCACCTGGGCGCATTCATTACAGACTCACATTCCGGCGGATAAACTGGCACGCGTGTACGCTTATGATGCGATGGGTTCTTTTATTGCCATTCCCTTTGGACAACTGGTTGCGGGGCCGCTGGCGGCACAATATGGCATAGAGCGTGTCTTACTGATGTCAGCACTGGCCGTTGTCATTGTTACCGCTGCCGTCGGATGGGTTCCGGCCCTCAGGCAACCTGAACGAATGGGAACTAAGCCGTACAACACGTGATAGCAATTTTCCTTTATGACAAAGCAGCCGGGAATCAGCTTTTCATTTCTCCGGAAGGTAAGAAACCTTGCCAACAATCGCCTGCCTCGTTGAGATAATTCTTCATGAGGCAGGGTAAGCATTCCTCGGCGGGGGCGAATTAAATTTCCGCTTTTATATCGTGCTTCTTCATCATCGCGCGCAACTGATGATAAGTAACGCCTAATAATCCGGCGGCGCGACGCTGGTTATAGCGAGCCTGTTGCAGGCTGGCTTCCACCAGATCCCGCTCCTGCTGGTTCTGCCATTGACGCAGATCCAGCGGCAGAGCAGGCAGGCCGACAGTATCCGCGTTCTGACTGGCACGGATAACAGCAACCGGCTCAGGGCGTGAAGCAAACGGGTTAATGATGACGTTATCCAGCTGCTGTTCGCTGCTGTTATGACGATAGACCGAGCGCTCCACCACGTTCTTCAGCTCACGGACGTTGCCGGGCCAGTGGTAATCAAGCAGAGCCTGCTGCGCCCGTGGGGTAAAGCCGGGAAACAGTAACAGGCCAAGTTCGCGGCACATCTGGATAGCAAAATGCTCGGCCATCACCAGAATATCGCTGCGGCGTTCGCGCAGGGGCGGTAACTGCACCACATCGAAGGCCAGACGATCCAGCAGGTCCGCGCGGAATTTCCCCTCGGCTGCCAATGCGGGCAGGTCTTCGTTGGTGGCGCAGACCAGTCGCACATTCACCTGCAGAGAGTGATTGCCGCCGACGCGCTCCAGCTGCCCATATTCAATTACCCTGAGCAGTTTTTCCTGAACCAGCATCGGTGCTGTTGCCAGCTCATCCAGAAACAGCGTGCCGCCGTCGGCACGTTCAAACCGCCCGAGATGGCGTTTCTGCGCGCCGGTAAAGGCGCCCGCCTCATGACCAAACAGTTCAGAGTCGAGGAGATTCTCATTCAGCGCGGCGCAGTTCAGCGAAATAAACGGTCCCTGCCAGCGGTCAGAGAGATAGTGCAGACGGCTGGCAATCAGCTCTTTACCCGTCCCGCGCTCGCCAATCACTAATACCGGTTTTTCCAGCGGCGCCAGTTTGGAAACCTGCTCAAGCACCTCAAGAAAATTGTTCGACTCACCCAGAAGATTATCGTTAGTGCCTATCATGATGAATTTCGCCACCCCTTAATCATTTTCACTATCTTAAAACATGCGGGCGGGGCTGTAAAATATCAAATCCCTTTAAAAACAATGGTATGAAAAATTGGCACGCATCTTGTATTAGCTAAGCAGGACATCATGTTTTAAAACATTAAAAGAGGAACATTATTATGGGTATTTTTTCTCGCTTCGCTGACATCGTAAATGCCAACATTAATTCCCTGCTTGAACGTGCAGAAGATCCACAGAAACTGGTCCGCCTGATGATTCAGGAAATGGAAGACACCTTAGTGGAAGTACGTTCTACCTCTGCGCGGTCACTGGCTGAAAAGAAACAGCTGTCACGCCGCATTGAGCAGGCGGAAATTCAGCAGGCAGAATGGCAGGAAAAAGCCGAGCTGGCCCTGCGCAAAGATAAAGATGATCTGGCGCGTTCAGCGCTGATTGAGAAACAGAAACTCACCGATCTGATTGCCTCCCTGAAACAGGAAGTGGGCCAGGTTGAAGAGACGCTGGAACGCATGAAAGGTGAAATCAGCGAGCTGGAGAAAAAACTGACCGAAACACGTGCCCGTCAGCAGGCGTTAACTCTGCGTCATCAGGCGGCTTCTTCATCACGCGATGTTCGTCGTCAGCTGGACAGCGGTAAAATCGATGAAGCGATGGCGCGGTTCGAATCTTTTGAACGTCGCATCGACCACATGGAAGCGGAAGCAGAAAGCCACGGTTTTGGTAAGCCAAAAACGCTGGACCAGCAGTTTACTGACCTGAAAGCGGATGATGAGATCAGCCAGCAGCTCAACGCGCTGAAGGCAAAAATGAACCGCGGTGAGTAATTACCGACGTTGCAATAAGTGATTAAGGAGAGTCAATGAGCGCACTTTTTCTCGCCATACCCTTAACGATCTTCGTGCTATTTGTCGCACCGATCTGGTTATGGCTGCATTACAACAACAAACGCAACGGCGGTTCGGAACTGTCGCAAAGCGAAATCCAGCGCCTGCAGCGCGTCACGCAGGATGCGCAGCGGATGCGCGAACGTATTGACGCGCTGGAAGCGATTCTGGACGCCGAACATCCAAACTGGAGGCAGCCATGATGAAAGGCCGCAAGTTGTGGCGTAAGCCTGACGAAGGAAAGTTGATGGGCGTCTGCGCGGGCCTGGCAGAGTATCTCGACATTCCGGTTCGTCTGCTTCGGGTTATCGTGGTGTTATCGCTGTTCTTTGGTCTGTTTGTCTTCACGGTGATCGCCTATTTCGTGCTGGGTTTTGTGCTGGATGTGAAGCCCGCGAATGCTTATGAAGGCGAACGCCAGCCCAGCACCAGCGAGTTGCTGGACCAGCTGGAACGCGCCCTGCAGCAGGACGAGCGCAGCGTGCGCGACGTGGAACGCTATGTCACGTCTGAAACGTTCAGCGTACGCAGCCGCTTCCGCCAGATTTGATTTCTGATGCCGGGCCTGTTCAGGCCCGTCCGCTCTCTCAATGGAGGTGTTAATGTCTTTTTCGCGATCCACTGCTTTTCGTCACCGCGCGGCACCTGCATTGAAGTCGGCGGCTAAATTCATCATTATCAATGCAGTTACCTATGGTCCCGCCGGTGTCACTGGCTGGGCGGTGAAATCGGTAGCGCGACGCCCGTTACGTCTGCTGCTGGCTGTGGCGCTTGAGCCATTGCTGAAACGCGTGATGAACCGGGTGGCATCGCGCTTCATCAGGGAGAAAGATGAAAAGACTGCAAACTGAAATAATGGCGTTGATGAACCGTGGCGTTGATCGCCACCTGCGGCTGGCGGTTACCGGATTAAGCCGCAGCGGTAAAACCGCCTTTATTACTTCACTGGTTAATCAGCTTTTAACAGTTCACAGTGGCGCCCGATTGCCGCTGTTTTCCGTTGTGCGGGATGAGCGGCTGTTAGGTGTAAAACGGGTGCCACAGCGTGATATGGGCACGGCGCGTTTTACCTACGACGAAGGTCTGGCTCAGCTCTACAGCACGCCGCCCGCCTGGCCGACGCCAACCCGTGGCGTCAGCGAAATGCGCCTTGCGCTGCGTTACCGTCCCAATGATTCGCTGCTGCGCCACCTGAAAGAGACAGCGACACTCTATCTGGAGATTGTCGACTATCCTGGTGAATGGCTGCTGGATCTGCCGATGCTGGCGCAGGACTACCTCGCCTGGTCGCGGCAGATGAACGGACTGCTGCAGGGCGATCGTGCGGAGTGGGCAAAGCCCTGGCGCGCACTCTGTGAAAAACTTGATCCACTTGCCCCCGCCGATGAAACCCAGCTGGCAGAAATTGCGGCTGCCTGGACCGACTACCTTCATCGCTGTAAATCTGAAGGTTTACACTTTATTCAGCCCGGTCGTTTCGTGCTGCCTGGCGACATGGCCGGCGCGCCCGCGCTGCAGTTCTTCCCCTGGCCGACGGCTGATGAGGCGCAACTCACTAAACTGGCGCAGGCGGATAAAGGCAGTAACTTCAGCATGCTGCAACAGCGGTTCAACTATTACTGCCAGCATGTGGTGAAAGGCTTTTATAAAAATCACTTCCTGCGTTTTGACCGCCAGATTGTGCTGGTCGACTGCCTGCAGCCACTGAACAGCGGCCCGCAGGCGTTTAATGATATGCGTCTGGCGCTGACCCAACTGATGCAAAGCTTTCATTACGGTCAGCGCACCTTGTTTCGTCGGCTCTTTTCGCCGGTGATCGATAAATTGCTGTTTGCCGCGACCAAGGCGGATCACATCACCAGCGATCAGCACGGCAACATGGTGTCGCTGTTGCAGCAACTGGTGCAGGATGCCTGGCAGAACGCGGCGTTTGAGGGAATCAGCATGGACTGCATCGGGCTGGCGTCGGTGCAGGCGACGCAGAGCGGGCTGGTCGATCACCGTGGCGAGAAGATCCCGGCCCTGCGCGGCCATCGGCTGGATGATGGCGAGCCGCTCACCGTCTATCCGGGCGAAGTCCCGCCGCGTCTGCCCGGCAATGCTTTCTGGCAGCAGCAGGGTTTTCAGTTTGAACAGTTCCGGCCGCAGCAGCTCGACGTCGATCGCCCGCTGCCGCATATCCGCATGGATGCCGCGCTGGAATTTTTATTGGGAGATAAATTGCGATGAGTGATCCGCTGAAGCCGCGTATCGATTTTGCCCGCCCGCTGGATGAGAGCAGCAGCACGCCGCTGCGTCCGGCGCAGACCTTTGAAGCCGACGCGCAGGCTGCGTTTCTGGCGGTGCAGGATGAAGAGGTTGCTGTCGAAGAGGAGGGCGCCGGTGAGCGGGCGGTGGAAGCCGCGCTGAAACCTAAGCGCAGCCTGTGGCGCAAAATGGTGACTGCAGGTGCGCTGCTGTTTGGCGTCAGCGTGATTGCGCAGGGTGTGCAGTGGACACATGACGCCTGGCTGGCCCGCGACTGGTTTTCGCTGGGCAGCGGCGTAGCGGGCGTCCTGATCGTGCTGGCAGGTGTGGGCGCGCTGACCACCGAGTGGCGTCGTCTCTATCAGCTGCGTCAGCGTGCTGAGGAGCGGGATGTGGGCCGGGAGTTGCTGCACAGTCATGGCATTGGCAAAGGCCGGGCATTCTGCGAAAAACTGGCGCAGCAGGCGGAGCTGGATCAGGCGCATCCGGCTCTGCAGCGCTGGCACGCCTCGCTCCATGAGACCCACAATGACAGTGAAATCGTTCGCTTATATGCACAGCTGGTGCAGCCGGTACTGGATCGGCAGGCGCGGCGCGAAATCAGCCGTCATGCTGCGGAAGCGACATTGATGATTGCGGTCAGCCCGCTGGCACTGGTGGATATGGCGTTTATCGCCTGGCGTAATCTGCGGCTGGTGAATCGCATTGCAGCGATATATGGCATCGAGCTGGGCTACTTCAGCCGCATCCGGCTGTTCCGGCTGGTGCTGCTCAATATGGCCTTTGCTGGCGCATCGGAGCTGGTGCGGGAAGTGGGGATGGACTGGATGTCGCAGGATATTGCCGCCCGGCTTTCCACGCGAGCCGCGCAGGGTATAGGCGCAGGTTTGCTGACAGCCAGACTCGGCATTAAAGCGATGGAGCTTTGTCGTCCACTGCCGTGGCTGGAGCAGGATAAGCCTCGTCTCGGCGATTTCCGTGGTGAGCTGCTGGGCCAGCTGAAAGAGGCGTTACAGAAGGGCGGCAATAAGTCAGCCTGACGCTCTCGTGACAAAACAAAGGCGGCATTGCCGCCTTTGTTATTTACTGCGGTTGACGCAGTACCTGCCGCGAATCGATCGTCAGGCACTCACCCGGACAGGTAGATTCATCAGTGATCACCGGATCCGCGGGCAGCGTAAAGGCCATCCCATGTTTCTCCCGGATAAAATGCGCCATCCCGGCAAATGTCCATGACATGCTCAGGCCCAGCCCACCGAAATCATCATATTTTCGTAACGTCGCGACCTTCGGTAAATATTCACCGGTCAGGCGATAATAGAGCGCGCCCCTGAACTCTTTCGGTACCTGCTGCGTGATTGCCTGATCGAGCAGGGCAAATTCCTTCCGAGCCGGAACAGAGTAACCGTTAATCAGGTGACTGATTGCCAGCGAGGCCGCCGCGATGACCAGCAGTGCATAGAAAGCATTTTTCCATTTTAACTTTTTGCTGATTTCAAACAGGCCGAGGATGAACGCGCTGGAAGTGATCAGCGCACCGGCAATCAGCGTGCGGTAAGCCGCCATGCTTTCACTGACAATCAGATTGGGCAATGCGGCGATCAGCAGTAAGACGAACATCAGATAAAATTTGTCGTTGCCTGCGGCTTTAATTTTTTTAAGCCCGAAACCAATAACGATCGAAGAGATGATCACCGACACCGTTTTTGCGCCGAGGTCAAAGTTGCAGATAACGTTCTTCAGGTATTCCGTGAAAAACCATTTCAGCTTAACCGGGATGTCGTAGCTGAATGCTGAGCGGGGCAGCGTATGACCATAGAGCTGGACCGGCAGAACCTTCGAGGCGATCAGCGCGGCGAACATGCCTGCGCCAAGGACTATCAGAGAGATCAGCGCCCGCTTCCTGTCGATTTTTCTTTCTGAAAAGCAAAGATCCAGCGCGGCAAAAAAAGTAAAAGTCATTGCGGCCGGTTGATAGAGACAGAAAGCGATGGTCAGCAGGCAGAACGCTAACAGGCGGCAGGCCATTCCGGGCTTAATCGAAAGACGGTAGCTGGCACCCGCGAGTAAAATGGCAGCGACATAGGGAAAGCAGGATGCCCATGCGACGTACACCTGGAATGAAGGCAGCAGACACAGCAGTAACGCAAAGGTGATCCGCTGAGCCTGATTCTCCAGCAGTGCATCTTTCTGACACAGGCTGTAGATGTAATATCCGGTAAAAATAAGCAGAACAATCGCAACAGAACGCAGCAGCGCCAGCCTTTCTACGCTCTCCACCAGAAACGAGGCGCTGTACTGAATAATGCCATACACCGGCCTGCCGGATAACGTGTCCCAGTTTAAAATACTGAGCTTATCAAAGTTGGCCCAGTAGAGATTCGTCCAGTCATCAGTATAAGCGTAATGGGTTAAATAAGCGGGGCTGTAAGCAATCAGAAAAACGATCGCAATAAGCAAAAAAACCTTACGGCGTGTCAATCCGGTATCAGTGGCGAGCATCTTTCATCCTTTTTAATCTGACCCTGTTCTCTGCGCCTGAATGGGCAGTTTAATCGGTGTTCTGCGGTGAGTGAGTTTTTGCTGGCGCGGATTTTCGCAAAATATAGCGAGGCCGGTTTTTGGTTTCCATATAAATGCGGCCAATATATTCACCCAGCACGCCAATACCAATGAGCTGAACGCCACCGAGAAACAGTACGGAAACCAGAATAGAGGGATAGCCTGGCACCGGGTTACCGAACAGCAGTTTGTCCACGATCATCCAGAGTCCATACAGGAAGGCCAGCGAGGCGACTAAGAAGCCCAGATAAGACCAGATGCGCAGCGGAACGGTAGAGAAGGAGGTGAGTCCCTCCAGTGCAAGATTCCACAGTTTCCAGCCGCCAAATTTGCTACGGCCCGCGATCCGTTCAGTTCGCACGTACTCGACGATATCGGTCTGTCCGCCGACCCAGCTCAGGATGCCCTTCATAAAGAGACTCTTCTCAGGCAGGAGCTTGATGTTCTCAACCACTTCACGCGACATCAGCCGGAAATCACCAACGTTCTCCTCTATCTGCGGATGACTGATGCTGTTGTGCAGTTTATAAAACCAGTGGGCGGTTTTGCGTTTAAGATGACCATCGGCACTGCGGTCAATCCGCTTGGCTAACACGATATCAGCGCCTGCCTGCCACTTGCGGATCATCTCGGGAATAATCGCGATCGGATCCTGTAAATCCACATCAATCGGGATTACGGCATCACCAGTTGCGGCTTCCAGTCCGGCAAACAGTGCCGGTTCTTTGCCGAAATTACGAATAAACGACAGGCTGCGCACCAGTGGATCGCTCTGGCTGAGCTGGCTAATCAGCGCATGTGTTGCGTCTGTGCTGCCATCATCGATAAAAACGATCTCCACCTGCCAGGCGGCCAGCGCGTCCTCTTTTCTGACCGCGTTATAAAAAAGAGGGATGACATCCTCTTCATTAAATACCGGTACCACCAGAGAGATTTTCATTATTCTCCTTTGAATACGATAAAGCGGGAAAAGAGAAAGCCACACGCCAGACTGATAGCCGATGAGGCGACGAGCGTAATAAGCGGATAGAGGCCGAAACGATCGGCCAGATAACCTACGCTGAATGCCATCGCGCCCATAAAAACGACATAAAGACTATAACGCAAGGCGGTGGCCTGCTGTTTAAAGGTCCAGCGTGCATTTACAAAGAAAGAGAAAGTGACGGCCAGGCAAAAGGCAATCAGGTTTGCGGTCGACTGGAACAGACCCAGACTGAGGCAGATAAAAAAGGTCACCCAATGGATCAGGGTATTCACCAGACCCACCGTCAGATATTTTGCGAAGAAAGTCAGCATATTATAATCAATTCTAATCAGTTGGGAAAAATATACAGCAATCAGCCAGCCAGCAACAGTCCGGGGCTGACAAAGGCTGACAAACAGTGGCGAACCGGCTAATTCCGCAGGACAGTACAAAACGCCACCATACGCGCCAGGGCTGTCAACTTTTCCTGACAGATCCCTTTCTGCAGGTGCTTCACATAGCGTATTATTAACGAATCTGAACCTGATTAAGGCGAACGCAATGCGTCTGGAAGTGTTCTGTCAGGACCGTATCGGTCTGACGCGTGAACTGCTCGACCTGCTGGTGGCACGCAACATTGATTTACGCGGTATCGAAATCACGGCGCTTGGCCGCATTTACCTGAACTTTTCTGCACTGGAATTTGACGCCTTCAGTAATCTGATGGCGGAAATCCGGCGTACACCAGGCGTAACAGATGTGCGCACGGTAACGTACATGCCTTCTGAACGTGAACATCGTGCGCTCAGTGCGCTGCTGGTGGCGATGCCGGATCCGGTTTTCTCCATCGATCTGAAAAGCAAGGTTGAACTGGCTAATCCGGCCGCTCAGAACCTGTTTAATCTCGATGAAGAGAAGATGCGCAATTTCAGCGCGGGTAACCTGATCAACGGCTTTAACTTTATGCGCTGGCTGGAAAGCGATCGGGTTGAAGCGCAGGCGCAGCATGTGGTCATTGAAGGGCGCGATTTCCTGATGGAAGCGCGTCCTATCTACCTGCCGGGCGAAGAGGGCCAGAACGACAGGCCGGTGGGCGCGATGGTGATGCTGAAATCAACCGCCCGCATGGGCCGCCAGTTGCAGAATCTGGTGGTGACCGACGAATCGGAGTTCGACCACATCATTGCCGTCACGCCGAAGATGCGTCAGGTGGTCGATCAGGCGCGCAAGCTGGCGATGCTTGATGCGCCATTGCTGATTGTCGGCGACACCGGCACCGGGAAAGATATGCTGGCACGCGCCTGTCATCTGCGCAGCGCTCGCGGGAAAAATCCATTCCTGGCGCTGAACTGTGCCTCACTGCCCGACGACGTCGCGGAAAGCGAGCTGTTTGGTCATGCTGCCGGTGCCTATCCGAATGCGCTTGAAGGCAAGAAAGGCTTTTTCGAGCAGGCGAATGGTGGCTCGGTTCTGCTGGATGAGATTGGCGAGATGTCGCCGAGAATGCAGACCAAGCTGCTGCGTTTTCTCAACGATGGCACCTTCCGTCGCGTCGGCGAAGAGCATGAAGTGCATGTCAATGTGCGGGTGATCTGCGCGACGCAGAAGAACCTGATTGAGCTGGTGCAGCGCGGGGAGTTCCGCGAGGATCTTTTCTACAGGCTTAATGTGCTGACGCTGCAGCTGCCGCCTTTGCGCGATCGTCCACAGGACATTCTGCCGCTGACCGAAATGTTTGTTGCCAGATTTGCAGATGAGCAGGGCATGGCGCGTCCGCGTCTGTCGCCACAGCTCAATGCGTTTCTGACCCGCTATGCCTGGCCCGGCAATGTGCGTCAGCTAAAAAATTCCCTTTATCGCGCACTGACTCAGCTGGAAGGTTACGAACTGCGTCCGCAGGATATCGTGTTGCCCGAGCAGGCGCTGGATGTGTCACTGGGCGATGAGGCACTGGAAGGCACGCTGGATCAGATCACCAGCCGTTTCGAAAGGTCGATTCTGACGCGGCTCTATCTCTCTTATCCCAGCACCCGAAAGCTGGCAAAACGGCTGGGCGTGTCACACACCGCGATTGCTAACAAACTGCGGGAATATGGTCTGGGGCAGAAGCGTAACGAAAGCGAATAAGCGGCAGGAGAGGTGAGAAGCGGATAACCGGGTTATCCGCTTTTTTTATTACTTCAGCGCGGCCAGCGCAGCATCGTAATCAGGTTCAGTGGTGATTTCATCAACCAGCTGGCTGTAGATCACCTTATCGTTCTCATCCAGCACGATCACGGCACGAGCGGTCAGACCTTCCAGCGCACCATCGGCAATTTCCACGCCATAATCATACTTAAACTCTGAACCGCGCAGCGTCGACAGGGTCACCACGTTGCTCAGGTTTTCTGCGCCACAGAAGCGTGACTGGGCAAACGGCAGGTCAGCAGAGATGCATAACACTACGGCGTTATTCAGCTCGCTTGCAGCCTGATTAAACTTGCGCACTGATGATGCACAAACGCCGGTATCAACGCTTGGGAAAATGTTCAGAATTTTACGTTTTCCTGCATACTCAGAGAGCGCGACGTTAACCAGGTTTTTAGCGACCAGCGTGAAAGCTTTGGCTTTATCGCCAGCCTGAGGAAACTGACCTGCAACCGGTACGGCGTTACCCTGAAAATGAACAGTCTGAGACATAGTGATTCCTTTTGATGGTAAAAAAGATCTGACACAAAACGGCTAAAGATAGCCGTTGTTTATGACATAAATGTTAAGGGTTTACGAGTTCAATTGTGGAATTTAACGTGGCGGTCTGCCACTGCGTCACACATTGTGGAGTGGAAATGAGAACGGTAAAAAGTTATCCCGAAGCCTGGCCGTTACATACGCCGTTTGTCATTGCCCGTGGAACCCGGACAGAAGTTAAAGTGGTGGTCGTTGAAATTGAGGAGGATGGCGTCAAAGGCGTCGGTGAAGCCACGCCCTATGCGCGCTATGGTGAAAGCGAAGCCTCGGTGCTGGCACAAATCGCCACGCTGCTGCCTGCGCTGCAACAGGGGATGACGCGTGAAGCGCTGCAACAGGCGCTGCCTGCCGGGGCCGCCCGCAACGCCATCGACAGCGCACTGTGGGATCTTGCCGCACACCAGCAGAAGAGTAGCCTCTGGCAACTCAGCGGCGTCAGCGCACCTGAAGATGTGGTGACCGCGCAGACCGTCGGCATCGATACCCCCGAGGCGATGGCCAGCAGCGCACTGGCGCTGTGGCAGCATGGCGCAACGCTGCTGAAAGTGAAGCTGGATGATAATTTCATTACCGAACGGCTGATGGCGATCCGTGCCGCCGTGCCGGACGCGACGCTGATCGTGGATGCCAATGAGTCCTGGCACGCTGAAGGCCTGGCGGCACGCTGTCAGCTGCTGGCAGACATCAATGTGGCGATGCTTGAACAGCCTCTGCCAGCGGGTGAAGATGCGGCGCTGGAAAACTTTATCCATCCTTTGCCGATCTGTGCCGATGAGAGCTGTCATACCCGTGAAAGCCTTCCGTCACTGAGAGGGCGTTATGAGATGGTCAATATCAAGCTGGATAAAGCGGGCGGGCTGACCGAAGCGCTGGCGCTGGCGGATGCCGCCCAGCAGCAGGGCTTTGCGGTGATGCTGGGCTGCATGCTTTGCACCTCGCGGGCGATACGTGCTGCGCTGCCGCTGGTGCCGCAGACCCGCTTCGCCGATCTCGACGGGCCAACCTGGCTGGCGGTGGATGCAGAACCGGCGATCACCGTGCGCAACGGTCAGCTGATCATTGCTGCCAGCGCAGCAGGTTAACCATCATTTCAAGATAGGTCTCGGTGGCTTCATCCACCGAGATCACCGGCATTTCAGCGGTCACGCAGGGCAGGCTGAGATCATTACACCAACTGCCAAATGAGCCGGGCGTGTCATAACCGACGCTGCTGACGCGGGGAAGGCCGGTGTGGCTGGCCAGCCAGCCGCCAATTTCCACCTGATGCGGGTCGTCAATACAGCCCAGCGGTTCATGCCAGGAGACGATCCAGCGCGGTTTCAGCTGATGAATCAGGGCACAGAGCGCCTGGGTTTCGGGTTCGGATCCCGGATGCGAGCCGGTCGAGAGCGCCACATCGCGCGCATCGGCCGCGCTGTTCCAGCGATAAACTGTCTCGCCCGACTGCCAGTTTGCCGCCGGAAAGTTGCGGTTGAGATCGACGCCGTTTGCGTTAGCACGCAGCCCAAGCTGACAGCCATCAGGATTGACCGCCAGCACGACGTGGTGCCGACGCATGCCATCGGGCAACGTCCGTAATGCGGCGGAGAGGGTGGCGATGGCCGCATTCTCATCGCCATGGGTGCCGGCCAGGATCAGACCGCTGTCAGGATCGCCCAGCGGGGCCGGAAACCACAGCAGCGGTGCGCCCAGCACCGAGCGGCCATACTGCTGATACGGAACGTCCAGTTTGCCGCGCAGGGTACGCGGATGTAGTGGCGACATACTCATTTCCTCAGAGGGTTTTACTAAAAGTAGCGGAAAAGCCGTGCGCGGAAAATAGCTATTTATCTGTCAGCCATTTGCGATAAAGTGCCCTGCACAAGCTGCATCGGCAACAGACTGATGCAGCACTTCTTTGGGTAAAGGAGTGATAATGGTTAAGACCTTTCGCATGACGCTGGCAGCACTCTGTCTGAGCAGCATCCTCACACCCGCCATCGCGGCGAATCCACCCGCAGGCGCGCAGCTGGCTGAACAGCAGCAAATCGTCCGCCATATTAAAGATGAACCCGCTTCCCTCGATCCGCTTAAAGCGGTTGGACTGCCAGAAATTCAGGTGATTCGCGATCTGTTCGAAGGCCTGACGAATCAGGATGCGCAGGGCAAAATCGTGCCGGGCGTGGCGCAGAGCTGGAGCAGCAGTGATAACAAAACCTGGGTCTTCACCCTGCGCAACAACGCGCGCTGGTCGAATGGCGATCCGGTCACCGCTCAGGATTTTGTCTACAGCTGGCAGCGCCTGGTCGATCCTAAAAACAGTTCAGCCTTTGCCTGGTTCGCGGGCCTGAGCGGCATTGAAAATGCAGCGGCGATTACTAAAGGTGAAATGACGCCCGATAAGCTGGGTGTGGTCGCCCAGGGTAAATACCAGCTGAAGGTGACGCTGGATCGTCCGGTGCCGTGGTTCCCGGCGCTGGTGGCTAACGTGGCGCTCTTCCCGGTACCGCAGAAAATTATTGCGCAGGCGGGTGACAGCTGGACGGCACCCGGCAAACTGGTGGGCAACGGGGCCTATCAGCTCAGCGAACGGGTGGTGAACGAAAAGATCGTCCTGACCCGTAATCCTCACTACTGGGATGATGCGCACTCGGTGCTGACGAAAGTGACCTTTGTTCCGATTAATGAAGAGTCGAGCGCCACTAAGCGTTATCGTTCCAACGATATCGATATCACCGAATCCTTCCCTAAAAACATGTATGCGCTCCTGAAGAAAACGCTGCCGGGAGAGGTCTACACACCTGACCAGTTAGGCACCTATTACTACGCGTTTAACACGCAGAAAGGGCCGACGGCCGATGTACGGGTTCGCAAAGCGCTGTCATGGTCTATCGACCGTAAAGTGATTGCTGAAAAAGTGCTGGGCACGGGTGAGAAACCGGCGTGGCACTTTACGCCCGATGTGACAGCGGGCTTTAAGCCACTGCCTGTGTTCATGCAGCAGCACGATCAGGATACCCTGAATGCGCAGGCGAAATCGCTGCTCGCTGCTGCCGGTTACGGCCCCGGCAAGCCGCTGAAACTCAAACTGCTCTACAACACCTCAGAGAGCCATCAGAAGATAGCGATTGCCGTGGCCTCAATGTGGAAAAAGAACCTCGGTGTGGATGTCACGCTGGAAAATCAGGAGTGGAAAACCTACATCGACAGCCGTAACAGCGGGAACTTCGATGTGATCCGCGCCTCGTGGGTCGGTGACTACAACGAACCCTCGACCTTCCTGAATCTGCTGACCTCGGGTAACAGCAGCAACATCGCGCGCTTCAGCAACACGGATTATGATGCGGTTATCGCCAAGGCCAGCCGCGAAACCAGCGATCAGGCGCGTAACAGCGATTACAACCGCGCCGAGCAGATCCTGGCTGAGCAGGCTCCGATTGCCCCCATCTATCAGTACACCAATGGCCGCCTGATTAAACCCTGGGTCAAAGGCTATCCAATCACCAACCCTGAAGATGTCGCCTACAGTCGTGAACTGTGGATTGAGAAACATTAAACCTCTGGTGGCCGGTTACCCGGCCACCTGCTGACATCTTTCTACACAGCCCGGAGATTGCAACTCAGCGCACTCACGTTAGACTGTATCGTATTGATTTTAGTGGTGAGGCAACGTTGTGGACGTCATTGAAGGAAAAGCATTACAGGTTTCAGATGCGATCATTTCCTGCCAGCTGGATGGCAAGGGCGGGATGATCCCGATTGCTGAAGATGAAGTTATCGAGTGTGAACAGCCCTGCTGGCTGCATCTGAACTATACCCACAGTAAGAGCGCCGAATGGCTGCAGTCAACGCCACAGATCCCCGATGCCGTGCGTGACGCGTTAGCGGGCGACAGCATGCGTCCCCGCGTGAGCAGGCTGGGCGACGGATTTATGATCGTGCTGCGCAGCGTTAACCACAACACTGATGCACGTCGCGACCAGCTGGTGGTGATGCGGGTGTTCATCAACGATAAGCTCATCGTGTCGACCCGGCGGCGCAAAGTCTCGGCAGTCGATGAAGTGCTTACCGATTTGCAAAACGGTAACGGCCCGATTGACTGCGGCAGCTGGCTGGTGGATGTCTGTGATACGCTGACCGATCACACCAGTGAGTTTATCGAAGAGCTGCATGACAAAATCATCGAGCTGGAAGATGCGCTGCTTGATCAGCGGATGCCAGCCCGGGGCGAGCTGGGCCTGCTGCGCAAACAGCTGATTGTGATGCGACGTTACATGGCCCCGCAGCGTGATGTTTATGCCCGGCTGGCCAGTGAAAAACTCGCCTGGATGGATGACACCGAACGGCGCAGGATGCAGGAAATCGCCGATCGACTGGGACGCGGACTGGATGATCTGGATGCGGGCGTGGCGCGCACGGCGATTCTGGCTGACGAGGTTGCCTCTGCGATGGCGGAATCGATGAACCGCCGCACCTATACCATGTCGCTGATGGCGATGATCTTCCTGCCCGCCACGTTCCTGACTGGCCTGTTTGGCGTCAATCTGGGCGGCATTCCGGGCGGCGGATGGGAATATGGCTTCACTATCTTCTGTCTGCTGCTGGTGGTACTGGCGGTAGGGGTCGCGGGCTACCTGCGCAAACGACGCTGGCTGTAACGCGGGTGAGGTGAAATCAGCGGGAGCCACATTGGGTGAAGACAGTCCTGCCTGGTGGAATCAATATCTCATTAAGCAAGCAAAAGCTGATCGACATCAAGAACCCAATGTCGCTGCTGACGCAAACTCTCTCCCGCAGGTGAATGCAACGTCAAGCGATGGGCGTTGCGCTCCATATTGTCTTACTTCCATATTTAGAATTAATGCATAGCACATTTAATTCGTAACATGCCGGCCAGTGTGCCGGCTTTTTTTTGCCCGCCTGGCTGGAACGCCAATCCTTTCCTAAGCTTAAAGTCCATTCGCAAGAAAAGGAGTACGGCATGAGCGCGATTGTTAACAGCGAGCCGATCCCTACGGATCCAGTCCCGATTCCTGAACCGATTCCCCATCCGCCACCCCAGCCTGATCAGCCGGGCGATCCGGAATATCCGCCGATAATGGATCCACCGCCACACCGCAACATATAAAAAAAGGGCGTGCTGTCAGCAGCACGCCCTCTATCCTGCAAGGCAGTTATTTAATCTGAAGCACATCCAGACGCGCGCTCAGATCCGGCGCATCCTCTTCATCCGCCCGCCAGCCAACAGGCTGTAACGGCAACGTTTCACGGTCAAAAGCGAGATCGCCGCCATCAACGACCGCATCGCCATGCTTAATGCCCTTAAAATCGAACAGATTGATATCTGCCAGGTGCGACGGCACGACATTCTGCATCGCGCTGAACATGGTTTCGATACGGCCAGGATAACGCTTATCCCAGTCACGCAGCATATCGGCCACGACCTGACGCTGCAGGTTCGGCTGAGAACCGCAGAGGTTGCACGGGATAATCGGGAACTGACGCGCTTCTGAGAAGCGGATGATATCTTTCTCGCGGCAGTACGCCAGCGGACGAATCACAATCTGCTTGCCATCGTCGCTCATCAGCTTTGGCGGCATGCCTTTCAGCTTTCCACCGTAGAACATATTCAGGAACAGTGTCTGAAGGATGTCATCACGATGGTGACCCAGCGCGATTTTAGTACAACCCAGCTCGGTCGCGACGCGATAAAGAATGCCACGGCGCAGGCGCGAGCAGAGTGAGCAGGTGGTTTTACCTTCCGGCACCTTATCTTTGACGATGGAGTAGGTATCTTCTTCGATAATCCGGTACTCCACGCCCTGCGCTTCAAGATATTGCGGCAGGATGTGCTCAGGGAAGCCAGGCTGTTTCTGGTCGAGGTTGACGGCAATCAGGCTGAAGTTAACCGGCGCGCTTTTTTGCAGACTGCGCAAAATTTCCAGCATGGTGTAGCTGTCTTTACCGCCTGACAGGCAGACCATGATGCGGTCGCCTTCTTCAATCATATTAAAATCTGCAATGGCTTCGCCGACGTTACGACGCAGTCTTTTCTGCAGTTTATTAAGGTTGTACTGTTCTTTCTTGCCAACCGTTTGATTATCTTGCATTTTTACCTATCTCAAAAACCAGAAAGCGTAGCCGAAGGGCAAATTGCCGTGCGCGTTCAGCCAGGCACTTCACTGCAGTGTCACGAATATGCAGCGTATGGTACGGATTGTTGCCACGAATGCCAGCACTGGAGTGAAGTAATCAGCGGATAATCGCCGCCAGAGGCGACACGGCAGGTCGTCAGTTTCACGATGTCAGCTGGCTGGCACATCATTCCACTGACAGTCGATCTCATCACTGTGCGTTGAGCAGGAAGGGGGAGAGGCCTGGTAAGCATCAGCCCGCAGATGATCTTTTTTTGCCGCACAACCGGCGGTCATCAATATCACAGAGAGAAATAACAGCGTTTTCATCATTACTACCGGATGAGAAAAAAACAGCATGCGTCGTAATTTATCAATCCTGTATAAACGGAATTCTTTTTACGAACGCGTAATTTGACACGAATCAAATAAAAAGTTTTTCATAAATTCGGCAGGCGTTATTTTGTGAGCAATAGTTGATTTTTAATCGACACAATCTTAAAGGCGCATTCTGTTGAATATGCGTTGACCCTGCGCGCCTATAATAACACTCCCTTTGAATGCAAAATACTTCGTCTCATTGACTTTATATCATCCTGGCCTGTACGCAATGACCCGGCCAAAGCCGTTGTGGCTCAATGAGTACTTGTGTCATTTAATCAATAATAATCAGGAAAATGTAAAATGCGGAGAATCCTATTTGAGGTTAAAGGCATTATTATGAACAATCCTGCGACAGGCTATTCTTTTCGCACATTAAGGCAATACAAAACAGAGATGAAACCGTTTAATGTCCGGCTATATATGTGAATAAAAAATGAATCAACATTTAACCTCTATGAGACATCCGGATAAAACGCAGAAAGTAAAAAAGTATGGCATCAGATTTATTATGACGCTGATACTCTTTTTACTCTGCTATGTTGCAGTCATGTACTGCGGGGTTTTGCTGCTGGTAAACCGGCACGGTTTCCTTCATTTTCTGCTGCACTGAAGAAGTTAACGTCAGTCGCAGGTTTTAAAAATCCAGCGATAGGCAAAATGTAAAAAATGTCTGAGTGCTTTCAGGAAATCTTCAACGCCTTCTTCCGCCAGGCATTGGCCTGTTTCCAGCGCATCATTGAAGGAATCACGATGCCCCAGGAACAGCATGATGGCCACAGCACCCGCAAACAGCGTAAAGAGCAGCAGGCTCAGTGCAGAGCGATGAGTATTACGGGCATCAGCCAGCAGAGTCACTTCGCTATTGTCAGAGTTATAACGCATTAGTATCCGGGAATAATTATCACACCAGTAAACAATAACGCATTATGACATGAATTTCTGACACGCTTTATGTCTCAGGTCAGGCTTCATCCAGTTCTGGTACGAAAACGGCCTGAAATTCCAGGGGGCAGGTAAGAGGGAAGAGAGCGCCTGGCTTTGCGCTGTTCCCTCTGGCCGGATCCGAACGCTTTAACCGTTACATCATCTCCAGTGACTGCACACCTTTTATCTCCATCACCTTATCGTAGAGGTGCGCATCACTGGATTTGCGGGACAGCGTGACCTGAACGCTGAGTTCACACAGGCCGCTCTCCTCATCACGATTAATCACCGTCACATTGCCGTAGCGAATGCCTTCGCGTTGCATCACCAGCAACACCAGCGGGACGCTTTTGGGTTTAAGGAAAACCAGCAGCGTATGATGTTTGCCGATTAAAAGATGGCTCAGGCGGCGGAACACTTCCAGCACCACCAGCGCCAGCACCGTGCCATAAATACCGATCTCATACATGCCGCTGCCGATCACCAGACCAATAGCCGCCGTCACCCATAATCCTGCCGCCGTGGTTAAGCCTTTCACCACCTGCTTCTGAATCATAATGGTGCCCGCGCCGAGGAAGCCCATGCCGCTGACGACCTGAGCGGCAATACGGCTGGGATCAAGGGCCACATGTTCGCTGGTGAGCATATCGGCGAAGCCATATTTTGATACCAGCATGAACATGGCACTGCCGATACCGACCAGAATATGGGTACGCAGTCCCGCTTCTTTAGCCCGCATCTGGCGCTCCAGGCCAATCAGGCCGCCGAGAATACCGGCCAGGGCGATGCGAATTAACATATCCATTAACATGGCTTTACTCCGAAATAATAAGGGCCGAAAAAGGGTGCCAGTTCAGCGATAACAGGTAAACAAGATAATTCTGCTTGCAAATGACGACCGGGAATTTTGTAAAAAGCTGTTTCACCTCTCGACCCCTTGTCCTGCCTGACATATGCTGGGCCAGCCTATTACCCCCATTCCCGGAGTTCGATTGATGAAAGCAGCCACCTTTTTGCTGGCCGGTGCCGCGTTATTACTTTCTGCCTGCAGCAGCAACAGTGATGATAACGAGCCACCGCAACAGGCTACCGCCGCCCATATCCAGCCACGGGTGGTGATGTCTTCCCTGGCAGAAAGCACCTGTTCAAATGCGGGTGGAACGCTGGCGTTTTCACATCAGCTGGATGGTTCGCGCGTGGGGATGTGTCAGTTAGTGAATGGTCGTCGCTGTGATGAGCAGGCGTTGATTGGCGGGAATTGCGCGCGCTGACAGACAGGCCGGATTGCTCCGGCCTGCAGAGTCACAGAAAATGGTCAGGCAGAGAGTCGGTTCGGGCAGTTTTCACCCCGGTCGAGCTGGCTGAGATTACTGAGTGTCGTTTCTGAAATGGCGGTCAGCGCTTCGGCGGTTAAAAACGCCTGATGCCCGGTGAACAACACGTTATGACACGCCGACAGACGGCGGAACACATCGTCCTGAATCACATCATTCGACTTATCTTCAAAGAACAGGTCGCGTTCATTCTCATAAACATCCATGCCGAGTGCGCCGATCTTCTGCTGTTTCAGCGCGTCAATCGCAGCCTGTGAATCGATCAGACCCCCACGACTGGTATTGATCACCATCACCCCATCGCGCATCTGTTTAAACGCATCGGCGTTGAGCAGATGATGATTCTCCGGCGTCAGCGGACAGTGCAGCGTAATGACGTGGGATTCAGCAAACAGCGTCTTCAGATCGACATACTCCGCGCCCAGTTCCAGCGCCTGCTCACTCGGGTAGGGATCAAACGCCAGCAGGCGCATACCAAAACCTTTCAGAATGCGCATCGTCGCGATCCCGATTTTACCGGTGCCGATAACGCCCGCCGTTTTGTTATGCATGTTGAAGCCGGTCAGCCCATCGAGCGAAAAGTTCGCGTCACGGGTACGCTGATAAGCACGATGAATGCGGCGGTTCAGAGTCATCATCAGGCCGATCGTGTGTTCAGCCACGGCTTCCGGTGAATAAGCCGGAACCCTGACGACTTCCAGACCCAGCTCTTTCGCCGCTGCCAGATCGACATTATTAAATCCTGCACAGCGCAGCGCGATGTATTTCACACCCAGCCCGGCCAGTTCTTCCAGTACCGGACGGCTGCCGTCATCGTTTACAAAGATACAGACGGCATCGCAACCTACAGCGGTTTTGGCCGTGCTCTCAGAGAGTAAAAAGTCAAAAAACACCAGTTCAAAGCCGAACTGCTGATTAACCTGCTCAAGGTATTTCTGATCGTAATGTTTGGTGCTGTAAACCGCGATCTTCATCGTTATGCTCCTGCAGAGTGATAGATCAAGGATAACGTTTTCTGACTGACTTTGCTGAAACAGCTGACCTGCACCCGGTGCAGACCTTCACCTCTGGCAGATTACATGCCATCATCGTTGTCAGGATACTGTAAGGAAAAGGATTATGGCTTTTATGCCACGGATTTTCCGGCGACGGCTGGCGGCTATTCTGGCGCTGATTCTGCTATTGCTCGGCCTGATGTTGACTGTGACGCAATGGCTGCCACGGCTGGTCGGCATCTGGCTGCCTGATGAAACCCGCATTGAGTTCTCGGGCGCGCCGCGCTGGCGCGAGGGTGGCCTGTGGTTGCCTCAGATTCGTTATCTTGCGGGCGATTGCTCGCTGGCAACCGTAAAAGCGGTGTCACTGGGCTGGCATCAGTCGCGCTGGAAGCTGAATGCGGCAGAGCTGACGCTGGAGAGTACCTGCCTGCAAAAATTACCTGCCGGTGAACAGAGCACCGCCGCCCCAAGAACGCTGGCCGAATGGCAGGCAATGTTGCCTGGCGCTGACGTTCATCTGGGCAAACTGATCGTTGCTCCGTGGCAGACCTATGCGGGCGCGCTGGATCTGACGCTGGAAAAAGATCGCCAGCAACTCAACTATCAGGGTGATAATCTGCAGTTAGCCGCCACGCTGAAGGGGCAACAGCTCGCGATCAGTCGCCTGACACTCACCCATCCTGCACTGCCGGAACCTGTCACGCTGAGTGGTCATCTGGAGTTACCCACCTTCGCGACGGATCTGCCGGTGAACGGCGAGGTGGCCGGACAGCTGGCGCTGGACGCGCTGCCACATCCGCTGCAGCTGACGCTCAACTGGCAGCAGCAGCAGGGCGAGCTGCGCGTAGCGATGGCGGATGAGAACCGGCCGCTTCTCAGACTGCCCTGGCAGATCAGCCGCGATCAGATTCAGATTGAAAAGGGCGAATACTTCTGGCCACTGGCGGCCCAGCCGCTGTCAGGGTTTGTTAACCTGACGCTGGATAACTGGCAGTCGGGCCTGGAAAGCAGCCAGATCACCGGTCGGGTCAACCTGCTGACGCAGGGACGCGGCGGCAAAGGCAACGTTGTGCTGGGCATCGGTCCAGGTAACCTCAGTCTGACCGACAGCCATCTGCCGTTTCAGCTGACCGGCGAAAGCAAGCTGGCGGATCTGCAGCTCTATGGCTCCATTCCTGGTGTGCTCAGCGGATCACTGCTCGATCCACAGTTAGTGCTGCAACCCAAATCGCTGCTGCGCCTGCGTGGCCGATTACTGTCAACACTTGAAGTCGATGAGGCGCGCTGGCCGCTGGCGGGCGTGCGACTCTCCTCGCAGGGCATTGATGGCCGCCTGCAGGCTATTCTCAACGCGCACGATGCCAGTTTTGGCCGCTTCCGGCTGCATCTCGATGGCCGCGCGACGGATTTCTGGCCCGACAAGGGCGAATGGAACTGGCGCTACTGGGGCGGCGGCGAGATGCTGCCGCTGCAGGCTCGCTGGGATGTCAAAGGCACCGGCGGCTGGCACGATACCCTGATCCACCTGGATACACTCTCCACCGGTTTTAATCAGCTGGCCTACGGCAGCGTTAACGTCGAAAAACCGCGTCTGACCCTGACGGAACCCGTTAACTGGCAGCGTGATGCCGCGCAACCCTCCTTCAATGGCCATTTCAGACTCCAGGCGGGCCCGACTCGCTTCAGCTACGGCGGCCGTCTGGCTGACTCCACGCTGGACTTCGAGGCGAAAGGCCGCGATCCCGGCTATTTTCTCTGGCGGGGCGAGTTAAAGGCGGGCAAGGTTGGCCCGCTGCGGGTGAATGGCCGCTGGGACGGCGAACGGTTACGCGGCCAGGCCTGGTGGCCAGCGCAGTCGCTGGTCGTCTTTCAGCCGCTCCTCAGCCCTGACATGAAAATGCAGATTCAGGGCGGCACTTTGCAGGCACAGGTCGCTTTCTCCGCCGCCAGTGAACAGGGCTTCCAGGCCGGAGGCCACTGGACGGTCAAACAGGGCAGCGTCTGGACGCCAGACAGCCAGGTGAACGGCATCGACTTCTCACTGCCGTTCAGATTCCATGAGCAGCAATGGCAGTTTGGTCAGCATGGCCCGGTTTCACTGCGCATTGCCGAGGTGAAGAACCAGTTTGCGATGCAGAATATTCGCGCTGACCTGCAGGGTAACTGGCCGTGGTCTGAAGAGGCGCCACTGACATTACAGGATGTCAGTCTGGATCTGCTGGGTGGACAAATCACGCTGCCCTCCCTGCGTATGCCGCAACATGATCCAGCCCGGGTTTCGCTGCGAAATATCAGCCTCAGCGAGCTGGTGACCGCGCTGAAGCCTAAACAGTTCGCCATGTCAGGCAAGGTCAATGGCGAGCTGCCGCTGTGGCTCAATAATCCGCGCTGGCTGGTGGAGAAAGGGTGGATTGCCAACAGCGGTCCGCTGACCTTCCGGCTGGACAAAGATATGGCGGATGCAATAACCCGCAACAACGTGGCGACCGGCGCGGCACTGGACTGGTTACGCTATATGGAAGTCTCCCGCAGCTGGGCGACGATCAATCTGAATAACCTCGGCGACCTCACCATGGAAGCACAGGTGCAGGGCGTCAGCCAGTTCAGTAACCGTCGTCAGACGGTCAATCTTAACTATCGTCATCAGGAAAACCTGTTTCAGCTCTGGCGCAGCCTGCGCTTTGGCGATAATTTGCAATCCTGGTTAGAGCAACATGCGACTTTGCCATCGAACAAGGACACTTCACCATGAGCCTGAGGCCACTACTGGTTCTGGCAGCCGGACTGCTGAGCATCGGCTGCGTGCCGCGCATTGAAGTCACGGCACCCAAAGACCCCATCACCATCAACATGAATGTGAAAATCGAGCATGAGATCCACATCAAAGTCGATAAAGACGTGGAAGCATTACTGAAAAACCAGAGCGGCCTGTTCTGAGGAGAGCAACGATGAAACGCATAAGCGCAGTGCTGTTACTCGCCCTGGCGATGGCACAGCCTGCCTGGGCACTGACGCTCAATGAGGCGCGTCAATCGGGCCGGGCAGGTGAAACGCTCTCCGGCTATCTGGCGGCTCGTTCACAGGACAGTGAAACACTGGCACTGGTGCAGCGGATTAATGCCGGACGTCAGCAGGAGTATCAGCGGCTGGCAGAGCAGAATAATCTCTCCACGGCCGATGTCGCCAGCATTGCCGGTCAGAAGCTGGTCAGCCGGGCGGCGGCCGGGGAATATGTGCGTGGCATAAACGGTCAGTGGCTGCGAAAGGAAACAGACAGCGGTCAGTAACCGGCGAAAAAAAACCGGGCGCAGGGCCCGGTTTTTTATATCGTCATCCTGAGATGACGCAGACTTATGCAGTCACGATCTGTGTAATCGCATCTTTCGCTTCAGCGGTCGCTTTGCTGGCCACTTCCGGACCGTACGCGATGCCTTCAGCAAACACGAACTCAACGTCAGTGATGCCGATGAAGCCCAGGAACAGCTTGACGTATGGGGTCAGCAGGTCGGATGGGGTATCTTTGTGAATGCCGCCACGGCTTGAGATCACCACTGCGGTTTTGCCTTTAACCAGACCTTCCGGGCCTGCTTCGGTGTAACGGAACGTCACGCCAGCACGGGCAATCAGGTCGAAATAGTTTTTCAGCTGCGTAGGAATGTTGAAGTTGTACATTGGCGCGGCAATCACCACTTCATCATGAGCCTGAAGTTCTGCAATCAGTTCATCGGACAGGTCCAGAGCTTCCTGCTGACGCGGTGACAGTGGCGTTTCGGAAGGGCGCAGTGCACCCACTAACTCGCCATCCAGAACCGGAATAGGGTTAGCGGCCAGGTCACGTACAGTCACTTCTTTACCCTGTGCCTTTGCCTGTTCAACATAGAAGTCAGCGAGCTGGCTTGACTGTGAGTAGCCTGCGAGGATGCTTGATTTCAGAACTAAAACTTTGCTCATGGTGGTTTCCTGTCTGTTACACGGAAGACTTTCCGCTCAATGAGTTACACTCTACGGTTATCGATGGCGCGGTGAAAGCGCAATATTTCGAGACCTATGTTCGAATTTATTGAATAAGCGTAACCGGGGCCAGCCGCCGGAACGGTTCAGAATGTGCTATGATGCGCACAATTATTTTTATTGAATCAGCTGGTTATCCCGGCTTGCAGGGCGCTGCTTCAGGCAGCGACACCGTCTGAGTAAGGTACGTCACAATTATGTCATCTCCCGATACTTCCCCACTGGCAGCGCTCTGGTCACGGCTCGACGGTGTAATGCTGCGCGATCGCCAGCGACTGCAGCGCCGTTTACAGGTCGCCAGAAAAGCCAAAAATCCCGAGGCACAGCAGGGCATCGCCAGCGAGCTGGAGCAGGAATTTATCGCTGCGGAGCAGCGCGTGGCCCAGCGCCGCGCCGCGACGCCTGCGATTACCTTTCCGGACAATCTGCCGGTCAGTCAGAAGCAGCAGGATATTGCTGAGGCGATTCGCGACCATCAGGTGGTGATTGTTGCCGGTGAGACCGGTTCGGGTAAAACCACCCAGCTGCCGAAAATCTGTCTGGCGCTGGGACGCGGTGTCACCGGCCTGATTGGCCATACGCAGCCGCGCCGTCTGGCTGCGCGCACCGTGGCGAACCGTATTGCCGATGAGCTCAGCACCTCGCTGGGCGGCTGTGTCGGCTATAAAGTGCGGTTCAACGATCAGGTCGGCGATCTGACGCAGATTAAACTGATGACCGACGGGATTCTGCTGGCAGAGATCCAGCAGGATCGCCTGCTGATGCAATATGACACCATCATCATTGATGAGGCGCACGAACGCAGCCTCAATATCGACTTCCTGCTGGGTTATCTGCGTGAGCTGCTGCCGCGTCGCCCCGATCTGAAAGTCATCATTACGTCCGCGACCATCGATCCGCAGCGCTTCTCGCGTCATTTCAATCATGCGCCGGTAATTGAGGTCTCGGGCCGGACTTATCCGGTTGAGGTGCGCTACCGGCCTGTCGTCGAAGAGGCGGATGATGGCGATCGTGATCAGCTGCAGGCGATTTTTGATGCAGTGGATGAGCTGGGCCGGGAAAGCCGTGGCGATATCCTGATCTTTATGAGCGGTGAACGCGAGATCCGCGATACCGCCGACGCGCTGAATAAGCGCGACCTGCCGCACACCGAAGTGCTGCCGCTCTATGCGCGGCTGTCGAACGCCGAACAGAACCGGGTGTTTCAGTCGCACAGTGGCCGCCGCATCGTGCTGGCGACCAACGTCGCGGAAACCTCGCTGACGGTGCCGGGGATCAAATATGTGATCGATCCCGGAACGGCGCGTATCAGTCGCTACAGTTTCCGCACCAAAGTGCAGCGCCTGCCGATCGAACCGATATCCCAGGCCTCAGCTAACCAGCGTAAAGGGCGTTGCGGCCGTGTTTCGGACGGTATCTGTATTCGCCTCTACTCAGAAGATGACTTCCTGAGTCGTCCGGCCTTTACCGATCCTGAAATCCTGCGCACCAATCTGGCGTCCGTAATCCTGCAGATGACCTCACTGGGGCTCGGCGATATCGCCGCCTTCCCGTTTGTTGAAGCGCCGGATAAGCGCAATATTCAGGATGGCGTTCGCCTGCTGGAAGAGCTGGGCGCGCTCACGCTGAATGAAGAGAACGGCCACTACAAACTCACCGGTTCAGGCCGTCAGCTGGCGCAGCTGCCGGTCGATCCCCGCCTGGCGCGAATGGTTCTGGAAGCGCAGAAATTTGGCTGTGTGCGTGAAGTGATGATCATTACCGCCGGCCTGTCGATTCAGGATCCGCGTGAACGTCCGGCAGATAAAAAGCAGGCGTCTGATGAGAAACACCGCCGCTTTGCCGACAAAGACTCTGACTTCCTGGCCTATGTGAATCTCTGGAACTACCTGGCGGAGCAGCAGAAAGCGCTGTCCGGCAATATTTTCCGTCGTCAATGCAAAACTGACTTCCTTAACTATCTGCGCGTGCGGGAATGGCAGGATATCTATACCCAGCTGCGGCAGGTGGTGCGCGAGCTGGGGATTCCGGTGAACAGCGAACCGGCTGAACTGCAGCCCGTGCACTGTGCGCTGTTAAGCGGGCTGCTGTCGCATATCGGCCAGAAAGATACCGATAAGCAGGAGTATACCGGCGCGCGCAACACCCGATTCTCGATCTTCCCTGGCTCCGGGCTGTTTAAGAAGCCGCCGAAGTGGACCATGGTGGCGGAACTGGTTGAAACCAGCCGCCTGTGGGGCCGCACGGCGGGGCGTATTGAGCCGGAGTGGATTGAGCCGCTGGCGCAGCATCTGATGAAGCGCAGCTACAGCGAACCGCACTGGGAGAAATTGCAGGGCGCGGTGATGGCTGCCGAAAAAGTCACGCTTTACGGGCTGCCGATTGTGGCCGCCCGCAAGGTGAACTATGGCAGCATCGATCCCATCCTGAGCCGTGAGTTGTTTATCCGCCACGCGCTGGTGGAAGGTGACTGGCAGACGCGTCATGCCTTCTTCCGGGCTAACCAGAAGCTGCGCAGTGAAGTGGAAGATCTGGAGCACAAATCCCGTCGCCGCGACATCCTGGTGGATGATGAAACGCTGTTTGCTTTTTATGACCAGCGCATTGGCAAAGAGGTGGTGTCGGCGAAACATTTCGACAGCTGGTGGAAACAGGCCAGCCGTGAAAACGCCGAGCTGCTTAACTTCGACAAGCAGATGCTGATCAAAGAGGGCGCGGATAAAGTCAGCCAGCTCGACTACCCCAACTTCTGGCATCAGGGCAACCTTAAACTGAAGCTGAGTTATCAGTTCGAGCCGGGTGCAGATGCCGATGGCGTCACGGTACACATTCCGCTGCCGCTGCTGAATCAGATTGAGGATAGCGGCTTTGAATGGCAGATTCCCGGCGTACGCCGTGAGCTGATCATCGCGCTGATTAAGTCATTGCCCAAGCCGCTGCGCCGTAACCTGGTGCCTGCACCCAACTACGCCGAGGCGTTCCTGGGACGGGTGAAAGCGATGGAGATGCCGCTGCTCGATGCGCTGTCGCGGGAGTTCCGCCGCATGACCGGCGTCACGCTGGAGCGGGAAAACTGGCAGTGGGAACAGGTGCCCGACCATCTCAAAATGACATTCCGGGTGGTGGACGAGCACAACCGTAAACTGCTGGAAGGAAAAGATCTCACCGCGCTCAAGGCCCAGCTGAAAGATAAAGTGCAGGAAACGCTGTCGAAAGTGGCGGATGACGGGCTGGAGCAGAGCGGGCTGCATATCTGGAGCTTCGGCGATCTGCCGCGCAGCTATGAACAGAAGCGCGGCAGCTATCAGGTCAAAGCCTGGCCTGCGCTGGTCGATGAGAAAGAGAGCGTCGCGATTCGTCTGTTTGACAGCGAGCAGGAGCAGCAAAAAATGATGTGGCGCGGTCAGCGTCGTCTGCTGCTGCTGAACGTGCCGTCACCGGTTAAATATCTGCATGAAAAGCTGCCGAACAAAGCGAAACTGGGACTCTACTTCAACCCTTATGGCAAAGTGCTGGAGCTGATCGATGACTGCATCGCCTGTGGCATCGACAAGCTGATAGGGGAAGCGGGCGGTCCGGCCTGGGATCAGGGCGCATTTGAGCAGTTGCGTGACAAGGTGCGTGGCGAACTCAACGAGACCGTCGTCACGATTGCACAGCAGGTTGAGCAGATCCTCACAGCCGTCTTCAACATTAATAAGCGTCTGAAGGGCCGGGTGGATATGACCATGGCGCTGGCGTTGTCTGACATCAAGGCGCAGGTCAGTGGTCTGGTCTATCGCGGCTTTGTCACCGGTAACGGCTGGCAGCGACTGGCCGATACGCTGCGTTATCTGCAGGGCATTGAGCGGCGGCTGGAAAAACTGCCAGCCGATCCGCACAGCGACCGCGCCCGGATGTTAAAAGTGCAGGCCGTGGAACAGGCGTATCAGGCGTGGCGTAACAAGTTGCCGCCGCAGCGTCAGGATGATGAAGAGGTGCTGAGTGTTCGCTGGATGATTGAAGAGCTGCGCATCAGCTACTTTGCTCAGCAGCTGGGTACGCCGTATCCCATTTCAGAAAAGCGTATCCTGCAGACGATGGAACAGATAGCGGGCTAAAAGCCCGGATGCGCGCCGAAACAGGCGCGCATCCGGGGGAAGATGTCAGTACGGTTACTGCGCGAGGGATTCCAGCTTATCTTTGAACGAGGTGACGGAAATCGCGCGGTTGTCAGCCAGGTAGCGATCTTTCGCCGCCGGTGCTGAGCTTTGTACCGCGATTAACTGCCAGCCTTTGTCGCTTTTCAGCAGCAGCGGTGAACCACTGTCACCCGGCAGAGTGTCACACTGATGCGACAGCACGGCGCGTTGCGCCCAGCCGGTAATCAGGCAATCGCTGTGGGAATAGAGAGTATCAAGATGATCGGCCGGATAACCCGCCTGCGTCACTTTACGTCCGTTCAGTTTCAGCGCCGCCGTGAGATCGCTGCGTGAGCCATCGAACAGCGGTATAGGCGTAATCGCCGACGGCGGATTGCGTAAAATCACAATGCCGTAATCATAAGGTGCTGCACTGCTCGGCACGATCCAGCCTTCACCATCCGCTTTTAATTTTGACGCCAGCGAGGGTTCAACCCGCGCATCAATGTCATGAAGCTCGTAGCGCCAGCCTTTATCACTGGCCATAAAGCGCAGCGCAACCGGCTTATCGAAATTACCCGGCGGGGAAAGCAGACAGTGTCCGGCCGTCAGGGCCAGATGCGGAGAGATGAGCGTGGCAGTACAGAGGTTGCCGCTTTCGGTTTCCAGCTGACCAATAGCATCCCAGGGGGCAGCGGTAATATCGGTGATTGCCTGGCGATGATCCTTGCCGAAGAACAGCATCTTAATTTCAGCAGGAGTCGGTGAGTCATCGTCATCATCGGCATGAACAGTGGTAGCAAAGCTGAAGAGTCCAACCATTAACAGGGTAGCCAGGCGCATAGAAATCTCAATGGCGAGAAAAGTTAACGTTATTGTTATTACGTAAGTACGGTAACTATAGTCGGTGAGCGTTGAAAAAGGGAGTTTTATTGGTTAATCAGTACACTACAGCGACTAAATAAAAAAGCTGGCTGCAACAATGCCACACAGGATCATAACAAGCAGAATAATTTCGAAGCGATAGCGACGCACTATTTCATCCACTCTCGTCATTTCATCCACTCCAGTAAAGAAACACCCGGCAGAACCGGGTGTTTTAAATCATCATGTGGCCGTGCGCTGAAGGCGACCTTAGTTTTTAGCTGCTGGTTTCACAACTTTTTTGTGGTGAACTTTTTTAGCAGCCTGAGCTTTCTGAGCTGGTTTAGTTACTTTTTTGTGGTGAACTTTTTTAGCAGCCTGGGCTTTCTGAGCTGGTTTAGTGACTTTTTTGTGGTGAACTTTTTTAGCAGCCTGCGCTTTCTGTGCAGCAGGTTTTACCGCTTTCTTGTGGTGAACTTTTTTAGCGGCCTGCGCTTTCTGTGCAGCAGGTTTTACCGCTTTCTTGTGGTGAACTTTTTTAGCAGCCTGCGCTTTCTGCGCTGCATCTTTTTTCACTGCTTTTTTGTGGTGTTTCTTAGCAGCCTGAGCTTTCTGAGCCGCTTTATGGTGTTTCTTGTGCGCAGTTTTGTGAACGGTTTTAGCCGGTGCTGCAGCGGTAGTAGTAGTTGTTGCGGCTGGCGCAGCAGCTGGAGCAGCTGTGGTGTCAGCAGCGAAAGCAACAGAAGACATACCCATAGCAGCGGCGACAACCAGTGCAAATAATTTTTTCATTGCAAATCCCTCGGAGACTATTTTTTCATGTGTAGCCCACTGCGGGGCCGGTGAAGAGACTATAGGGAAATCAATGAACGGTGTCCGTGGGTGTTTGGTATCGGCGTGTAACCGATTGTACAA